>NZ_JBBBBJ010000013.1:0-107749 GCF_037120545.1 Nocardioides sp. CCNWLW216 | reverse complement strand
CAGGGCTGGCGGCCTTCGCACCTCAACCAGCGGGGGACGGGTCGGGCCTGGCGGCCTTCGCGCCTCGACCAGCGGGGGACGGCTCAGGGCTGGCGGCCTTCGCACCTCAACCAGCGGGGGACGGGTCGGGCCTGGCGGCCTTCGCGCCTCGACCAGCGGGGTCGCCGCCGTGAGGTCGTGAGGGGCGTGAGGTTGTGAGGAGAAGTTGACGACATCGGTACGGCGTCATGTCGCCGGTGTTACGGCGGCTGTCGAGGGTGGAGGCACCTCACCCCATCAGGAGCAGCGACATGACGATGACCGAGAGCCGCGCGGCCGCCGAGACCGTGCCCGCCGCCCGCCGTACCGGGCGTTGGATCGACGACTGGCGGCCGGAGGAGCCGGAGTTCTGGGAGAGCACGGGCAAGCGGGTGGCCCGGCGCAACCTGGTCTGGTCGATCTTCGCGGAGCACCTGGGCTTCTCGGTCTGGCTGATCTGGAGCGTCAGCTCGGCCTTCCTGGTGTCGATGGGCTTCAGCTACTCGCCGCAGCAGCTCTTCCTGCTGGTGGCGCTGCCCAACCTGGTCGGGTCGCTGCTGCGGCTGCCGTACACGTTCGCGGTGCCGAGGTTCGGCGGCCGGAACTGGACGATGGCCAGCGCGGCGCTGCTGCTGATCCCGACGCTGGGCTTCGCGGTGGCGGTGCAGAACCCGGGTACGCCGTACTGGCTGTTCTGCCTGATCGCGGCGACCGCGGGCCTCGGCGGCGGCAACTTCGCCAGCTCGATGGCCAACATCAACTTCTTCTACCCGAGTGACAAGAAGGGGGCGGCGCTCGGACTGAACGCTGCCGGCGGCAACCTGGGCGTCGCGCTGATCCAGCTCTTCCTGCCGGTGATCATCGGCGGCGCGGGCATCTTCGGGCTGGTCAAGGCGGCCGAGGGCGGGATCAGCCTGGAGCGGGCGGCCTACGTGTACGCCGGCCTCGCGGTCGCGGCGACCCTGGCGGCGTACCTCTTCATGGACAACCTCACCTCCGCGCAGTCGAGGCCGCGCGAGCAGCTGGCGGTCGTGAAGGAGAAGCAGACCTGGGTGATGGCGTTCCTCTACATCGGCACGTTCGGGTCGTTCATCGGCTACTCCGCCGCGATGCCCCTGCTGATCAAGCTCAACTTCTGGGTGCCGGACCCGGCGCCGCTCGGCACCGGCATCTACTTCGCCTACTTCGCCTTCCTCGGCGCGCTGGTCGGCTCCGCGACCCGGCCGTTCGGCGGCTGGCTCGCCGACAAGTACGGCGGCGCCCGCGTCACCCTCGGCGCCTTCGCGGGGATGATCGTCTCGACGCTCGCCGTCCTCTGGACGCTGACGCAGCTCACGCCGAACCCCGGCCAGAGCCCGGCGATCGCCGACGACAACCAGTCCTGGTTCCCCTGGTTCCTCGCGTTCTTCCTCTGCGTCTTCGCGAGCACCGGCATCGGCAACGGGTCGACGTACAAGATGATCCCGGCGATCTTCCGGACCCAGGCCGAGCGGGCCACGACGCCCGGCACCCCGGAGCGCGGCGCCGCGCTGCACGCCGGCACCAAGAAGGCCTCGGCCGCCATCGGCGTCATCGGCGCGGTGGGCGCGGTCGGCGGGTTCCTGATCCCGATCGCCTTCAGCTCGCCGTGGGTCGACCAGCCGATGGAGGCGACCAAGGGCGCGTTCGTGGTCTTCACCGCCTTCTACGTCGTCTGCGCGGTCGTGACCTGGGCGGTCTTCCTCCGCAAGCCGGCACCGGCCAAGGCGGCGACCAGCCTCGCCAACGCCGGGATCTGACCGGCCTTGACCGACACCCACTGCCCCTACTGCTCCCTGCAGTGCGGCATGACCCTTCGAGACGGCTCGTCTCTCGCCTCCTCAGGGCAAGCAGGTTCCAGCAGGAGCCGCGCCCTGGAAGTCCGGGCGCGCGACTTCCCGGTCAACGAGGGCGCGCTGTGCCGCAAGGGCTGGACGGCCACCGGGCTCCGCGGCCACCGCGAGCGGCTGACCACGCCGCTGCTGCGCGATCGTGCGACCGGCGAGCTGCGGGCGGCGTCGTGGGACGAGGCGCTCGATGTCGTGGCCACCCGCCTCCGGACGCTGCAGGAGGCGCACGGCCCCGACACGGTCGCCGTCTTCGGGGGCGGCGGGCTGACCAACGAGAAGGCCTACCTGCTCGGCAAGCTCGCCCGGGTCGCGCTGCGGACCAGCCGGATCGACTACAACGGGCGCTGGTGCATGTCCTCGGCCGCGTCGGCCGCCAACCAGGCCCTCGGGATCGACCGCGGGCTGCCGTTCCCGCTGGCCGACATCGAGCAGACCGACGTGCTGGTGCTGGTCGGCTCCAACCTGGCCGAGACCATGCCGCCGGCTGCGCGACACCTCGACCGGCTCCGCGAGCGCGGCGGGCACGTCGTGGTGATCGACCCCCGCCGTACGGCGACCGCGGCCCGGGCCGACACGGTCCTCCAGCCGGTGCCCGGCACCGACCTGGCGCTGGCCCTGGGTGTCCTGCACCTGCTCGACGCCGCCGGCGCGGTCGACGAGGAGTACGTCGCGTCGCGCACGACCGGTTTCGCCGCGGTCCGTCGTACCGCTGCGGCCTGGTGGCCGGAGCGGGTCGAGCGGGTGACCGGGGTGTCGGCGGGGGAGCTGCGCGCGCTGGCCGACCTGCTCGCCGGCGCCGGGACGGTCACGGTGCTGACCGCCCGCGGCGCCGAGCAGCACAGTCAGGGCACGGCGACCGTGCTCGGCTGGCTGAACGTGGCGCTGGCGCTGGGGATGCCGGGGAAGGCGCACGCCGGCTACGGCTGCCTGACCGGGCAGGGCAACGGCCAGGGCGGCCGCGAGCACGGGCAGAAGTCCGACCAGCTGCCCGGCTACCGGATGATCGACGACCCGGCCGCGCGCGAGCACGTCGCGCGGGTGTGGGGCGTCGACCCGGCGTCGATCCCGGGCAAGGGGCTGTCGGCGTACGAGCTGCTGGAGTCGCTGGGCACCGGCTCGCGGGCGCTGCTGGTGTTCGGCTCCAACATCGTGGTCTCCGCGCCGAACGCCACCCGCGTCACCGGGCGGCTCGCCGCGCTCGACCTGCTGGTGGTCGCCGACATCGTGCTCAGCGAGACCGCCGCGATGGCCGACGTCGTGCTGCCGGTGACCCAATGGGCCGAGGAGAGCGGCACCATGACCAACCTCGAGGGCCGGGTGATCCTGCGCGAGCGCGCCGTGACCCCGCCCGACGGCGTCCGCAGCGACCTCGACGTGTACGCCGGCCTGGCGTCGCGGCTGGGATCGACGGCCGCCTTCCCGACCGACCCCGAGGAGGCGTTCGCCGAGCTGCGGCTCGCCTCGGCCGGCGGGCGCGCGGACTACGCGGGCATCACCTACGACCGGATCCGCGCCGAGGACGGGGTCTTCTGGCCGTGCCCCGCCGTGGACCACCCCGGCACCCCGCGGATGTTCGCGGACTCGTTTGCCACCCCCGACGGCCGGGCCCGCTTCGTCGACGTCGAGCACGCCGGCGCGGCCGAGCAGCCCGACGCCGACTACCCCGTGCACCTGACGACCGGCCGGGTGCTGGCGCAGTACCAGTCCGGCGCCCAGACCCGCCGGGTCCGCGACCTCCCCGACGACGGCCCCTTCGTCGAGCTGCACCCGATGCTCGCCGCCCGGATCGGCGCCCGCGACGGGGAGCCGGTCGTGGTGACCACCCGGCGCGGGTCGCTGCGTGCGCCCGCGCGGATCGTCGACACGATCCGGCCGGACACGATCTTCGTGCCGTTCCACTGGGTCGGTGCGAACCGGCTCACCAACGACGCGCTCGACCCGTCCTCGCGGATGCCGGAGTTCAAGGTGTGCGCGGCGGCGGTGGGTCTCGATACGCCGTCGCTCGTCCCTCGCGACGGCTACTCGACCAGCGAGGGTGTTGTCGTTGGTCGAGTAGCGAGCAACGAGGGTGTTGTCGCTGGTCGAGCAGCGAGCGCCAGCGAGCGTGCTGTCGTTGGTCGAGTAGCGAGCGCCAGCGAGGGTGCTGTCGTTGGTCGAGTAGCGAGCGCCAGCGAGCGTATCGAGACCCCCGCATCCCACCAGCGACCTGGATCGGGGCCGACTCTCGGGTCACCGGGTGTCGAGGCTCGCTTCGCTCGCACCTCAACCAGCGGCGGGGGACCCGCATGAGGACCGTGGTGGTGGGGGCCGGGATGGCGGCGGCGCGGCTGGCGGACGACCTGGTCGCGCGGGGCGGTGAGGTGACGCTGCTCGGCGACGAGGCGCACCCGCCGTACAACCGGATCCTGCTCTCGGCGGTCCTGGAGGGCACCCACGACGTCGGCGCGATCGGGCTCGGCCTGCGCCCGGAGGTCGACCTGCGGCTGGGGACCCGGGCGGTCGAGATCCACCGCGAGGAGCGCGAGGTCGAGCTGGCCGACCGCAGCCGGGTGCCGTACGACGCCCTGGTGCTCGCCACCGGGAGCATCCCCACGCTGCCGCCGATCCGCGGGCTGGTCCGGGTCGACGGGCGGCTGCACGAGCGGGTGCACGCGTTCCGCAGCCTCGACGACTGCGCCCGGCTGGACCGGGCGGTCACGGCCGGCGCGCGGACCGCGGTGGTCGTCGGCGGCGGGCTGCTCGGCCTGCAGGTCGCCCGCGCGCTGGGGGTGCGCGGGCTGGCGGTCGAGGTCGTCGAGGGCGGCGAGCACCTGCTCCGCAGCCAGGTCGACGAGAAGGCCGGGGGGATCCTGGCCCGCGACCTCCGGCGGCTGGGCGCGACGGTTTACACCGGCGCGCGCGCCGTCCGGCTCGCCGAGGACGGGTTGGTCCTCGACAACGGCTATACGCTCGACGCCGACCTCGTGGTGCTCACCGCCGGCGGCCGGCCGAGCACCGCGCTCGCGCGCCGCGCGGGGCTGGAGGTCCGGCGCGGGATCGTGGTCGACGACCGGCTCCGCACCGACGACGAGCGCGTCTTCGCGATCGGCGACTGCGCCCAGCACCGCGGCCGTACGACGGGCTTCGTCCCGCCCGCCTGGGAGCAGGCCGGGCTGCTCGCCCGGCACCTCGCGGGCGAGGAGGTCGTCTACACCGGCACCCGCTCGGTCGCCCGGCTGCGCGCGACCGGCCTCGACGTGGCCGTGCTCGGCGACCCTCAGACCGCCGCGGGCGAGGTGGTCGAGGTGACCAACCCGATCGTCGGCTCGCACCGGCGGCTGGTGGTCCGCGACGGCCGGATCGTCGCCGGCACCCTGGTCGGCGACCTGTCCCGGATCGGCCTGATCACCCAGCACTACGACCGGCAGACCGTCCTCGGCGCCCGCGAGCCCGGCCTGCTGCTGATGCCCGACCGGGCGACGGCGGAGGTCCCGCAGCGGCTGCCCGACGACGCCGAGGTCTGCTCCTGCGCGGGCGTCACCGCGGGCCGGATCCGCGCCTGCTCGTCGTACGACGACGTCCGCACCACCACCCGCGCCACCACCGGCTGCGGCGGCTGTGCCGCCGCGGTCGAGCAGCTCGTCACGGAAGGAGCACACGCATGAGCCCGCACCTGAGGAAGAAGCTGGTCGTCGTCGGCCACGGGATGGTCGGCCACCGGTTCGTGCAGGCCGCGATCGAGCGCGGCCTGACCGAGACCCACGACCTCGTCGTGGTGGGTGAGGAGCCGCGGCCGGCGTACGACCGGGTCGCCTTGACCTCCTTCTTCGAGCGCGGGGCCGACGAGCTGTCGTTCCTCCCCGAGGGCGCGTACGACGACCCGCGGGTCCGGCTCCTGCTCGACACCACCGTGGAGGGCTTCGACCCCGAGACGCGCACCGCGCTGCTGAGCAGCGGCGAGGTGCTCGCCTACGACGAGCTGGTGCTGGCCACCGGCGCCGCCCCGTTCGTGCCGCCGATCCCGGGCCACGACCTGCCGGGCTGCTTCGTCTACCGGACCATCGAGGACCTGGAGGCGATCCGCGAGGCCGCCGCGACGGCGACGGTCGGGGCCGTGATCGGCGGCGGGCTGCTCGGGCTGGAGGCGGCCAACGCGCTCGCCCAGCTCGGGCTGGAGACCCACGTGGTCGAGATGGCGCCGCGGCTGATGGCCGTGCAGGTCGACGACGCCGGCGGCGCCGTCCTGACCCGGCACATCGAGAAGCTGGGCCTCTCGGTGCACACCGGGGCGATGACCTCCGCCGTCGTCGAGCGGGACGGCCGCGCGGCCGGGCTGGCCCTGAAGGAGGCGGCCGCCCTTCGAGACGGCTCGTCACTCGCCTCCTCAGGGACCGAGTTTCCCGTTGACGTGGTGGTCTTCTCCGCCGGCATCCGTCCGCGCGACGCACTCGCCCGGACCGCCGGCCTCGACCTGGCCGAGCGCGGCGGCGTCCTGGTCGACGGGCAGTGCCGGACCTCCGACCCGCACGTGTGGGCGATCGGGGAGTGCGCGGCGCCCGCCGGCCGGATGTACGGCCTGGTCGCCCCGGGCTACGCGATGGCCGAGGTGGTGGTCGACGCGCTCCTCGGCGGGCCGGGCTCGTTCACCGGCGCCGACATGTCCACCAAGCTGAAGCTGATGGGCGTCGACGTGGCCAGCTTCGGCGACGCGTTCGCCACCATGCCGGGCGCGCTCGAGCTGGTCTACGCCGACGCGGTCGCGGGGGTCTACAAGAAGCTGGTGGTCTCCGACGACGGCAAGCAGCTGCTCGGCGGGATCCTGGTCGGCGACGCCTCGGCGTACGGCGTGCTGCGGCCGATGGTCGCCAGCGGCATCGAGCTGCCGGCCAACCCGGAGGAGCTGATCCTCCCGGTCACGAGCGGGTCGGGCGCCGGGGTGACGCTGCCCGACGAGGCCCAGGTGTGCTCGTGCAACGACGTGACCAAGGGCGACATCGTCGCGGCGGCCGCGGCGGGGGAGACCACCCGGGCGGGCTCGACCTGCGGGTCCTGCAAGGTGCAGGTCAAGAAGATCATCGAGGACTACTTCACCTCGGTCGGGCAGGTCGTCGACAAGAGCCTCTGCGAGCACTTCGCGCTCACCCGGCAGGAGCTCTTCGACGTCGTCGCGGTGCACGGGCACACCCGCTTCGACCAGGTCGTCGAGGCGCACGGCACCGGCCGCGGCTGCGACGTCTGCAAGCCGGCGATCGCGTCGATCCTGGCCAGCCAGCTCAACGGGCACGTCCTCGCCGAGGGCAACCGCACCCTGCAGGACACCAACGACGCCTACCTCGCCAACATCCAGCGCAACGGCACCTACTCGGTGGTGCCGCGCATCCCCGGCGGCGAGATCACCCCCGACAAGCTGATCGTGATCGGCGAGGTGGCCCGCGACTACGGGCTCTACACGAAGATCACCGGCGGCCAGCGGATCGACCTCTTCGGGGCCCGGATGGAGCAGCTGCCCGAGATCTGGCGGCGGCTGGTCGACGCCGGCTTCGAGTCCGGCCACGCCTACGGCAAGTCGCTGCGGACCGTGAAGTCGTGCGTCGGGTCGACCTGGTGCCGGTACGGCGTCCAGGACTCCGTCCAGCTGGCCATCGACCTGGAGCTGCGCTACCGCGGCCTGCGCTCGCCCCACAAGCTCAAGGGCGGCGTCAGCGGCTGCGCCCGGGAGTGCGCGGAGGCCCGGTCCAAGGACTTCGGCGTGATCGCCACCGAGAAAGGCTGGAACCTGTACGTCGGCGGCAACGGCGGTGCCACCCCCGCCCACGCCCGGCTGCTGGCCGGAGACCTCGACACCGAGACGCTGGTCCGCTACCTCGACCGGTTCCTCATGTACTACATCCGCACCGCCGACCGGCTCCAGCGCACCGCCCCCTGGGTCGATTCCCTCGACGGCGGCCTGGACCGGGTCAAGGAGGTCGTCGTCGACGACGCGCTCGGGCTCGGCTCGGAGCTGGAGGCGGCGATGGCCCGCCACGTCGACTCCTACTTCGACGAGTGGAAGGAGACGATCGAGGACCCGGAGAAGCTCGCCCGGTTCGTGTCGTTCGTCAACGCCCCCGACACCCCGGACCCGAACATCTCCTTCCGCGCCGAGCGCGACCAGATCGCCCCGGCCGACAGCGACGGCCCGGTCTCGCTCGGCTCGACGATCCCGGTGGGAGCGCCGCGATGACCACCTTCACCACGGTCTGCCGGCTCGACCAGATCGAGGTCGAGGGCGGGGTCGCGGCCCTGGTCGACGGCGAGGCGGTCGCGGTCTTCCGGACCTACGACGACGAGGTCCTCGCGATCTCCAACTACGATCCCTTCTCACGGGCCTCGGTGCTGGCCCGTGGCATCGTCGGGACCCGGGGCGAGATCCCGTTCGTGGCGTCGCCGATCTACAAGCAGGGGTTCGACCTGCGCACCGGACAGTGCCTCGACGACGCGGCGGTCCGGGTTCCGACGTACGACGTCCTGGTCGCCGACGGCGTGGTCTCCGTGGGGGGCAGGAGGGAATCGCATGACTGACCTGCCCCTCAGCGGCTTCCGCGTGGGCGTCACCGCCGCGCGCAAGGTGGAGGAGCAGATCGCCCTGTTCGAGCGCCGGGGCGCCACCGTCGAGTGGGCGCCGGCGCTCTCGCAGGACCCCAACCAGGTCGACGACGCCTCGCTGCGCGCGGCGACCGAGGAGGTGCTGGCCCGCCCGGTCGACATGTTCCTCGCGACCACCGGCATCGGGATGAGGACCTGGTTCCTCGCCGCGGACGGGTGGGGCCTGGCCGACCCGCTCGTCGCCGCCCTGTCCTCGGCCGAGATCCTGGCGCGCGGCCCGAAGTCGGTCGGCGCGCTGCGCCGCCGCGGGCTGCGGGAGATGTGGGCGCCGGAGTCGGAGTGCTTCGAGGACGTCCTGGAGCACCTGCGCGGCCGCGACCTCACCGGCCTGCGGATCGTCGTGCAGGAGCACGGCCAGTCGCTGTCCATGGTCGCCCACGCGCTGCGCCGGCGCGGGGCCGACGTCACGGTCGTGACCGTCTACCGGGTCGCGGGCGCCGAGGACCCGGAGCCGATGTTCCGGATGATCGAGCTGATCGCCGACCGCCGGCTGGACGCGGTCACCTTCACCTCCGCGCCGGCCGTCGCCGCGCTGATGGACGCCGCCGGCCCGGTCGGCCGGCGCGACGACGTGATCACCGCCTTCCAGGCCGACGTGATCGCCTCCTGCGTCGGGCCCGTCACCGCGGCCGCCTTCGAGCTGTGGGGCGTGCCGACGATCTTCCCCGAGCGGTCCCGGCTGGCCGCGATGGTCAAGCAGCTCGAGGTCGAGCTGCCCTCGCGCCGTGAGGGGCTGTCGGTCAGCCTGCAGGGCGGGGCGCTGCTGCTCCTCCACGGCGACGACGTGCTGCTCGACGGACTCGAGGTCAAGCTCTCTCCCGCCCCGACCGCCGTGCTGCACGCCCTCGTCGCCAACCCCGGCAACGTCGTCTCCCGCCGCGCCCTGCTGGCCATGCTGCCCAGCGGCACCGCCGGCTCCGAGCACGCGGTCGAGATGGCGGTGGCCCGTCTCCGCGCGGCGCTCGGCACCAAGGCCGTGCAGACCGTCGTCAAGCGCGGCTACCGGCTGGCGGTGGACGACTCGTGAGGCTCGTGACCGTCGCCCACGGCACCCGGCACGCGACCGGCAACGAGGTCGCGCGCTCGCTCACCGCCGCGGCCGGCGAACGGCTCGGGCTCCCCGCGGTGGCGTCGTACGTCGAGCTCTGCGAGCCGATCTTCGCCTCGCTGCCGGACGAGCCGTCGCTCGTCGTCCCGCTGCTGCTGTCCACCGGCTACCACGTGCGCGAGGACCTCGGGGGCGCCCGACCGCTCGGCCCCGACCCGCTGCTCGCCTCCGCCCAGGTCGTCCGGCTGCTGGCCGCCGGTGCCCGGGCCGGTCAGCCGGTCACGATGGTGGCCGCCGGATCGACCGATCCGCTGGCGATGCGTGACCTGGTCCGCGCCCGCGACCTGCTCGCCGGTGCCTGGGGCGGCCCGGTGCGACTGGCCACGCTCACCGGCGAGGGTCTCCGCCCCGCCGAGGTGGTCCGGCCCGGGGACGCGGTCTCGCCGTACCTGCTGGCGGAGGGGTTCTTCGCCGCGCGCGCCCGCCGGGAGTCGGTGGGTGCGTCCGTCGTCGCCGACGTCATCGGCCCGCACCCGCTGGTCGTGGACCTGGTCGTCGCCCGCGCGACGGCGCTGCTGGAGGTCCGGGCGAGCGCCTGAGCCTGCCGCTGGTCGGGCTGCGGGGGTTTCGAGGCCTCAACCAGCGCTAGCCCCGGTCGAGCTCGACCGCCTCGGGCGTGTGCAGGCGCACCATCAGCCGGCGGGTGTGCGGAGGGATCCGGCCGGGAGTGAGCAGGCTGACGCCGACCATGGTCGCGAAGGCCAGCGGCACCGACCAGGCCGCCGGCTGCTCGAGCAGCACCCCGACCCACCCGGAGGCGGACGCCGGGGCCAGCGTCCAGGCCACCGCCGCGCCGGAGCCGACCCCGCCCGCCACCAGCCCGGCCACCGCGCCGACCGCGGTCAGCCGGGACCACCAGATGCCGAGCAGCAGCAGCGGGCAGAAGGTCGAGGCCGCGACCGCGAAGGCCAGCCCGACGGCCCGGGCGACGCCCACGTTCGGCACCGCGAGCGCGACCAGGACGGGGACGAGCACGGCGACCACCGCCGCCACCCGGAACGCCGTGATGCCGCGCAGCCGGCGCTGGGTGACGTCCTGCGTGAGCACCCCGGAGACCGCGATGGCCAGGCCCGACGAGGTCGAGAGGAAGGCGGCGAACGCGCCGGCGGTCACCAGTCCGGTCAGCACCTCCCCGAGTGGTCCCGGCACGACGAGCCGCGGCAGCTCCAGCACCAGGACGTCGGACCGCCCGGACGAGGCCAGCTCCGGCGCGTAGACCCGCCCGAGGGCGCCGTACGCCGGGGGCAGGAGGTAGAAGGCGCCCAGCAGCGCCAGCACCACCAGCGTCGTACGGCGGGCCGCACGCCCGTCGGGGTTGGTGTAGAAGCGGACCACCACGTGCGGCAGGCCCATGGTGCCGAGGAACGTGGCGACGATCAGCGAGTAGGTGAGGTAGAGCCCCTGCCCGCCCCCGTCGGCGAGCGGCACCGACCAGCCGGCGACCTCGCGCGCCGCGGGCGGGGTGCCGTCGCCGGCCCAGACGACCAGCAGCACCATCAGCGGCAGCAGCAGGGCGGTGAGCTTCAGCCAGTACTGGAAGGCCTGCACGAAGGTGATCGAGCGCATCCCGCCCGAGGTCACGTTGACCAGCACCACCAGCCCGACGATCACCGGGCCGACCCACACGGGCGCACCGACGGCCGAGCGCAGGGTCAGCCCGGCGCCCTGGAACTGCGGCAGCAGGTAGAGCCAGCCGATGGCCACGACCAGCACCGAGCAGACCGCCCGTACCCCGCGCGAGCCGAGCCGGGCCTCGGCGAAGTCGGGCAGCGTGTAGGCGCCCGAGCGGCGCAGCGGGGCCGCGACCAGGACCAGCAGCACCAGGTAGCCCGCGGTCCAGCCGATCGGGTACCAGAGCATGTCCGCGCCGAAGGTCAGCACCAGCCCGGCGACGCCGAGGAAGGACGCGGCGGAGAGGTACTCGCCGCCGATCGCGCTCGCGTTGAGCCGCGGGTTGACCGAGCGCGACGCGACGAAGAAGTCGCTGGTCGTCCGCGAGAACCGCAGGCCCCAGGTGCCGATCGCCAGCGTGGCCAGGGTGACCAGCACGATCGCGACGATCCCCGGGGCCGGACTCACGGTCGGGTGTCCATGAGATCGACGAAGGCCCGCTCGTTGCGCTCCGCGCGGCGGACGTACCACCAGCCCAGGCCGACCAGCAACGGGTAGACCAGCACCCCCAGCACCAGCCAGGCGACCGGCACCCCGGCCACCTCCACCGCCGCCAGGCCGGGCCAGACGTGGAAGACCAGCGGCCACGACCCGACCGTCACCGCCAGCACCCCGAGCACCCGCGCGGCCAGGCCGAGCTGCGCGCGCAGCAGCGAGCCCAGGTAGATCTCGCCGAGTCGGGTGTCGGTGTCGATGTCGCGCGCGCGCGACGAGCGCGCGGTCGCATCAGCGGTACGACGGCGCGGCGGTCCGGTCACCCGCACCCGCTCGGTCACGACCCGGCCCGCTTCAGCAGCAGGTCCCGCAGCTGCCGGGTGTGCCGCCGGCTGACCTGGAGCTCGGTCTCCGCGACCACCACCGTGCACCGCCCCGCGTCCATCCGCACCTCGTCGACGTGGGCCAGCGAGACCAGCAGCGAGCGGTGGATCCGGACGAACCCGGCCGGCGCCCACTCCTCCTCCAGCTGCGAGAGCGGGACGCGGACCAGGTGGGACCCGTCGGCGGTGTGCAGCCGCGCGTAGTCGCCCTGCGCCTCGACGTGCGAGATCGTCGACCGGGCCACGAACCGGGTCACCCCGCCCAGCTCGACCGGCACCTGCAGGTCGCCGGCCGGGCCGCGGTCGGAGGCGCCGTCGGCGATCCGTCGTACGGCCTCGGCGAGCCGGTCGGCGCGCACCGGCTTCAGGACGTAGTCGACCGCCCGCAGCTCGAACGCCTCGACCGCGTGCTCCTCGTGGGCGGTCACGAAGACGATCGGCGGCGGTTCCTTGAAGCGGGCCAGCACCTGGGCCAGCTCGAGTCCGCTCAGCCCCGGCATCTGCACGTCGAGGAACAGCGCGTCCACCTCGGTCTCCTGCAGCACCCGTAGCGTCTCGGTCGCGCTGTCGCAGGTCAGCACCGCGGCCACCCGGGGGTCCTGCCCGAGCAGGTAGGCCAGCTCGTCCAGGGCCGGCCTCTCGTCGTCGACGACCAGGACTCTCACACGCTCACCCCCGGCGCGAACTTCGGCACCCGCACGACCACCCGCGTGCCCGCTCCGGGCGCGGTCTCGACGACCAGCCCGTGCTCGTCGCCGTAGGCGTTGCGCAGCCGGGCGTCGACGTTGCCGAGGCCGACCGAGTCGAGCGAGGCGTCGCCGGCCAGCGCCCGTCGTACCCGCTCGGGGTCCTCGCCGATCCCGTCGTCCTCCACCTCGATCACCGCCTCCTGGCCCTGGTCGCGCGCGCTGATCCGGATGTGCCCGCCCTCGCCGCGCGCCTCCAGCCCGTGGCGCACGGCGTTCTCGACGAGCGGCTGGATGCACAGGAACGGCACGACCACCGGCAGCACCTCCGGCGCCACGTTCAGGGTGACCCGCAGCCGGTCACCGAAACGCGCCTCCTCGAGCAGCAGGTAGCGCTCGATGGACCGCAGCTCCTCGGCCAGCGTCGTGTACTCGCCGTGCCGGCGGAACGAGTAGCGGGTGAAGTCGGCGAACTCCAGCAGCAGCTCGCGGGCCCGGTCGGGGTCGGTCCTCACGAAGCTGGCGATCGCCCCGAGCGAGTTGTAGATGAAGTGCGGGCTGATCTGCGCCCGCAGGGCGCGGACCTCGGCCTCCATCAGCCGGGTCCGGCTCGCGTCCAGCTCGGCGAGCTCCAGCTGCCCCGACACCCAGCCGGCGACCTCGTCGGTGGCCCGCGCCAGTCCGGCCGTCGGGGAGGGCGCGAACGCCTGCAGCGTCCCCACCACCCGCTCGTCGACCACCAGCGGGCTGGCGATCGCCGTCCGGATCGGGCAGCCGCCGACCTCGCAGCCCACCTCGCTCCGGTCGAAGCTGCGGGTCCCGCCGGCCTCGATGGTCGCGACCGCCAGCGCCGCCGTACGACGCTCGTGGTGCTGCTGGCCGCCGCCGTCCCAGGCCAGCGGCCCCGCCGTGTCGGTCAGCGCCAGCGCGGGGGTGCCGAGCAGCGCGCGCAGGTGCCGGATCGAGCGCTCCGCGCTGGAGGTGGTCAGTCCCTCCCGCAGCGCCGGACTGGCCAGCGAGGCGGTGTGCAGCGTCCGGAAGGTGGCGCGGTCCGACTCGCTCCCGAGGTGCGTACGACGCCAGGCCCGACCCATGGCGACATCATCGCCGACGGGTGACCGCGATCACCGCCCTGTGGAGAGTGGCGCGCGTCGGCCGCGGATCCGCGTGAGGGTGGACGGATGGAGGTCCTGGAGGCGATGGCCGAGCTGGGCGGCGTGGCGACGACCGCCGTACTGGTCCGGCTGACCTCGCCCAAGCGGGTCCGTCTCGCTGAGGAACGCGGCGACATCGTCCGCGTGGGACGCGGGCGCTACCGCACCTCCGACGCGGACCGGGCGCTGCGACGCGCGGTCGAGCTGCGCGGCATGGCCTCGCACCTGAGCGCCGCGCAGCTGCATGGCTGGGAGATCCCGCACGCGCCGTCGTCGCCGTGGGTCACGGTGCCGCGGAACCGGCAGGTGCCCGCAGAGCGCCGCGCCCAGGTCCTCTGGGCGGACCTGTCCGAGGAGTCCGGGTTCGTGACCTCGCCGGTGCGCACCGTCGTCGACTGCGCCCGGCGCTGCGCCTTCCCGGAGGCGCTCGCCGTGGCCGACTCCGCCCTGCGCGCGGGGGTGGACCACGAGCTCGTCGTCCGCGCTGCTCGGGCCGTGCGGGGCAAGGGCGCCGCCCGGGCGGTCCGGGTCGCCGAGCTCGCGTCGCCGTTGGCCGCCAACACGTTCGAGTCCGTGCTGCGTGGTCTCGCGGTCGAGGCCGGGCTCGACGTGCTGCCGCAGGGGGAGATCGACCTCGGTGACCGCACGGTGCGACCCGACCTGGTCGACCGCGAGCGTCGGCTGGTCCTGGAGGCCGACTCCTGGGAGTTCCACGCGGGGAAGGACGCGTTCCAGAGCGACTGCCGCCGCTACACCGACCTGGTCGTCGCCGGGTGGACGGTGCTCCGGTTCACCTGGTGGCAGGTCATGCACGAGCCGGACTGGGTGCGAGCCTGCCTGCGTCGGATCGGAGCGGGGCACTCCCCGGGGGCGAACGTCGCCTGATCCCGGCGATACCGAGCGTGGAGCGACGTGTTCGCCCCCAGGGAGTGCCCCCTCAGCGGAAGTCGATGAGCAGCATGTCGGTGTCGGTGCCGTCCGAGGTGGTCTCCATCGGGGTCGCGTCGTCGGAGGACACCGGCTCCTCGACCACGGGCGCGTGCCGCACGATCCGGTCGGCCACGACCGAGCGGAAGCAGCGCACGACGTAGGGGAGCTGCATCCCGTCCATGCCGCGGCCGTAGTCGGCGTAGAACGCGCGAACCTCCTCGAGCTTGGCGGCCCGCGCCTCCTCGTCGAGCACCGCGACGTTCGAGCGCGAGCGGACCAGGTCGATGATCGACTCGCGGTCGACGCCCTGCCAGTGCTTGAAGGCCGCATCCTCGACGAAGCCGAAGTGCCCGCAGGTCGACACCGGCTCCGTCGGGTCGGTCGCCCCGTCCTGGGTGCCGATGATTCGGCCGAGCTTCTTCACCCACGGGATCCGCTCGTCGCGCTCGTTCCACACCAGCGCCAGCCGGCCGCCGGGCTTCAGGACGCGCGCGATCTCGGGCAGCGCCCGGTCGAGGTCGAACCAGTGGAAGGCCTGCGCGCTCACCACCACGTCGTACGACGCGTCGGGGGCGGCGATCTCCTCCGCGCCGCCGACGGTGGTGCGCACGTCGGGCAGGTCGCGGCGCAGGATCGCCAGCATCGCCTCGTCGGGATCGGTGGCGTGCACGTCGTGGCCGAGGTCGACGAGCTGCCCGGTGAGCTTGCCGGTGCCGGCGCCCAGCTCCAGGACGGTGGTCGGCTGCTCGCCGACCAGCCACGCCGCGGCGTCGCGCGGGTACGACGGCCGGCCGCGGTCGTAGGCGTCGGCCACGGCGCCGAAGGAACGGGCGTGGAGGTCACTCATCCGGTCCAGGCTAACGCGCGGGTAGCCTCCCGTCCGTGACCGCCGATCCCCTTGCGTGGCTGGTGTCCCTGGAGGGCGTCCCGAGCGCGTACGCCGCCGCCCGCGACGGCATCGACGTGGTGCTGCGTGATCGCGGGCTCCGGCGTACCTCTCCGGAGACGACGGCCGAGTCGCTGCTCCGCGGCGCCCACGCGAGCGCCGTCCTGGAGGGGTCGGCCTCGTCGCTCGCCGAGGTGCGCGAGGGCCGGGGCGACGACGTCGCGCGCGACGCGGTGCGCCTCTCGACGCAGCTGCTCGGCCTGGTGCCGACCCTGCGGACCGCCCCGCTGCAGGCGCTGGCCCGGCTGCACGCCGTGGCCGCGTCCGGCTCGGTGGAGCCCGAGCGGCTCGGGCGGCCCCGGGACGCGGAGTCCGCCGGCCGGCTGCGCGACCTGGCCGGGATGCTGACCGCTCCCACCGAGGTGCCGGCGCTGGTCGTCGCCGCGGTCGTGCACGCGGGCCTCGCGACGACGGCGCCGTTCGCCTCCCACAACGGGATCATCGCCCGCGCCGCCGAGCGGCTGGTGCTCGTGACCCGCGGGGTCGACGAGAAGTCGTTGATCGTGCCCGAGGCGGCGCACCTGGCGCTGCGGCCGGCGTACGAGTCCAACCTGCGCGGGTACGCCGGCGCCACCCAGGCGGGCGTGCACGCATGGCTGCTCTACGCCGCCGAGGCGTACGCCGCGGCCGCGGAGGCCAGCCCGCTGAGGCGGGCCGCGGAGTAGTCCTCGAGATGCAGGTGGCGCCCGAGTCGAGACCGACTCGGACGCCACCGCTGACACGAGAGACCGTGGGCTACCAAGCGTGCACATTCCAATTGCTGCCACCGGCAGATCCGGTTGGCGAGCACCCTGTAGGAAGGGTAGGTCGCCGCGTGGGTACCCCGGCTCACGTGTACGTCTCTGGAGTTGTGTGAGTCCTTGTCTACGCCCCTCGACCCGGGGGTTCAACCCTTGACTTTCGTCCGTCGGAGGGGGAGGCCTCAGCCCGAGAAGCGGCGGACCAGCTCGCGTCCCAGTGGTGGCTGGGAGAACCCCAGGTCGCCCGGGACGACGCTGTCGCCGTCCGGCGTGCGGCCCGCGAGGTAGACCGTCACCCGGTCCGCGTCCTTGCCCAGCTGACCGACCAGCGTGCTCGTCACGGCCCGCAGCACCACCACGAACGTCTCGCTGTCGGGCACGTCGACGGTGCCGCTGACGGCGCCGCCGGCGTACTGCTGGTGGTTGTAGGAGACGTCGTGGGCGCCGACCCCCGGGACCGCGCTGACGGCCGCGGCCAGCCGCTCCGCGACGGTCGCCGCGTCGGGGCGGGTGCCGAAGAGCCGCGACAGCGCCGACACGTCAGTCTCCTCTGCTCACCGGGACGTCCACCGCGCTCGCCGAGCCCCCGGGACCGACCAGGAACGGCGCGAGCGTGGCCTGGTACTCCCGGAGGATACGGCCCGCGTCGGTGTCGGCCCCGAGCTCGTCGCGGACCGACTGGGCGTACTCGGTGTAGCTGTGGTTCACGCCCGGCTGCCAGAAGCCGCCGGGGCTGTCCAGGGTCACCGTCGGCGCCTGCGGGTGGGAGGTGCCGACGCCCCCCAGGTCGAGGCGGGGTACGACGTCCGCGCCGTGCTGGACCTGCAGCACGCCGACCCCCGGCGCGACGGCGACGTGGTCGATCGGGGCGCCGTACGTGAGCACGTTGGTGACGCCGTACCGCTCCACGAACGCGGGGTCGCTGGCCAGGTTGGCGGCGATGATGCCGCCCTGGCTGTGGCCGACGAGCAGCACCTGGGAGCCGGCCGGGATGTTCGCCGCCTGCATCGCCTGCTCGACCGACTCGCTCGCCGCCGACGGGCTGCCCGCCACCAGGGAGAGGTTTGCCGTGAGGTCGCGGGGCTGGCCGCCGCCGGCCGGGGACCAGTTCTCGGTGCCGGGGATCGCGACGACGTACGCCGGGGTGCCGCCGTTGTCGACGCGGGTGATCCGCACGTCGCCGGTGCTGCCCGGCCCCTCGCCGACCTGGTAGCCGTCGGAGACGCCCTGCATCAGCGACGGCAGGTCGGTGGGGGTGGTGAGTGCGGGCTGGAACTGGCTGGCCTGCGTCGGGTCGGTCGGTACGGCGGTCGGGGTGCCGGCCAGGCCCGGGCCCTCCTTGAACCAGCCCTGGTCCTCGCCGGTGAGGCCGTTGTAGATCGCGCCCGCGGCCGAGCCGACGGTGGTCAGGGCGCTGGCCGCGATCGCGGCGACCGGGACGTCCTCGCCGGACAGGACGTCGCCGAGCTTGCCCACCAGGTCGCCGGCGCCGTCGAGGGTGCGGCCGACGCCCTGGAAGAACGCGCCGAGGTGGGCGCCGAGCCAGCCGGTGATCCCGCCGCCGGCCTGCTCCTGCTCGAGGGTGCCGTCGACGCCGCCGCCCGTCGTACCACCGGAGGCCTGGCCGGACGCCTGGCCGGACGCCTGGCCGGACGCCTGGTCCTGGGCGTCGGCCTCCTGGCGGATCAGCGTGACGAGCGAGGTGAGGTGCTCGGCGGTGGAGTCGAGCTGGCGGCGCTCCTGCTCCTGCCAGCTGGCCCGGACCCGCTCGGCGTCGGGGCCGTTCCACTCCAGCTGCATCAGCAGCCCGTCCAGGCGCTGGGCCAGGCCGGTGATCTGGTCGGCGCCGCCCTGCAGGTCGTTGCTGGCGTGGCGGGCGGCGTCGGTGTCCATCCCGAGGGTGGTCACGACGCCGCCTCTAGGGCCCGGACCAGGGCCTCCATCGCGGCGGTGACGTCCCAGACGAGGAGCTCGGCGAGGCTGCCGGGCTGGGCCTGCCGGACGTCGTTGCCGGACGCGCCCGGCGTGACCGACCAGAGCTCGGTGCCGGTCGCGAGCCAGGTGCGGACGCTGACGTGCTCGGACTCCGCGCCGCCGGCCACCGTCGCCAGCACCACCGACGCGCGGCAGTCCTCGACGAAGCTCGGACCGGGCGGGCCGCCGGGGCGGTGCCGCGTCGACGGCGGGTCGGCGCGCAGGTGCTCGAGCGGCGGCAGCAGGTCGCGGACCACCGGCCACAGCTGCTCGACCGGGAACGGGGTCGCGACGCCGTCCTCGACCAGCAGACCGCGACTCCCGCGCAGTGCGAGGTCGACGCGACGCGTCGTGTCGTCGTACGTCGTGACGAGGCGCAGGCCGACCTGCGGACCCTGCTCACCCGGGGCGTCGATCGTCTCCATACGGGGACGCTAGGCGCGCCTGCGGGGGTGGCGGCAGGTGGAAGGTTCCTGCCTCTTCGCCGCTAGCGGCGGTGCTTGCGGGCGTTGGCCCAGATGACGCCGCCGACGGCGACGACCCCGCCGACGGCCAGCGCGGCCAGCGCCGGTCGCGGCGGGAGGACCCGGCTGCGCAGCGTCACGGGCCGGGTGAAGACGAGGACCGGCCAGCCGCGGTCCTGGGCGGCGCGCCGCAGGTCGCGGTCGGGGTTGACCGCGAAGGCGTGACCGACGGCCGCGAGCATCGGGACGTCGGTGACCGAGTCGCTGTAGGCGTAGGACTGCGCGAGGTCGTAGCCGCGGCGCTCCGCGAGCTCGCTGACCGCGCGGGCCTTCTCCTCGGCGTAGGCGTAGTAGGCGATCTCGCCGGTGTACTTGCCGTCGGCGATCTCCATCCGGGTCGCGATGACCAGGTCGGCGCCGAGCATCTCGGCGATCGGCTCCACCACCTCGACCCCGCTCGCGGACACGACGACGACGTCGCGACCCGCCGCGTGGTGCTCCTCGATGAGCGAGACGGCCTCGTCGTACACGAGGGGGTCGACGATGTTGTGGAGGGTGTCGGCGACGATCTCGCGCACGGTGGCGACGTCCCAGCCGGCGCAGAGCTGCGACATGAACTGCCGCATCTTCTCCATCTGGTCGTGGTCGGCGCCGCCGACCAGGTAGACGAACTGGGCGTACGCCGAGCGCAGCACGGCCCGCCGGGAGATCAGTCCGCCGGCCTGGAACGGCTTGCTGAACGCCAGGGTGCTCGACTTGGCGATGATCGTCTTGTCGAGGTCGAAGAACGCGGCGGTGGGCTTCGGCACCGGGGCGGTCATGCCCTCATCGTAGAGACCCGGGGCACGGAGCGGGCCACGAACCGTGCACAGGTGGCGCTCCCGCAGGCGTCGTCCCCAGGCCCACCCGGGACCGGCATGACCGGTCGGTGTGGGCGGGGAACGTCCTCGCCATGAACCCACCCCTCTTCGTCACCCGCGACGACACCCTCCTCGACGAGCTGCTCCGGCTGGCCGCGGCCGCCGGCGTCACCCCGGAGGTCGCCTCCGACGTCGGCGCCGCGCTGCGCGCCTGGACCGCCGCTCCGCTCGTGCTGCTCGGGGCCGACCTGGCCCTGGAGATGGCCCGCCTCGGCCCGCCCCGCCGCAGCGGCCTGCACCTGATGTCCTGGGGCACCTCTCCGGACGGCCTGTTCCGGCTGGCCCTCGAGGTCGGCGCCGAGAGCGTCACGGACCTGCCGCGCTCCGACGCCTGGCTGGTGGAGGTCCTCACCGACCTCGGCGACGACCGGCCGGCCCGGGGCCTGACGATCGGGGTCACCGGCGGGTCCGGCGGGGCGGGGGCGACCACCTTCGCCTGCGCGCTCGGCCAGGTGGCGGGCCGCGGCGGTCCCGCGGTCGTCGTCGACACCGACCCGCTCGGCCCCGGCATCGACCGGGTGCTCGGGGTGGAGTCGCGCGACGGCATCCGCTGGGACGCGCTCTGCCAGACGACCGGGCGGCTCAGCGCCCGCTCCCTGCGCGAGGCGCTGCCGCGCCGCGACGGCGTCGGGGCGCTGACCTGGCACGCCGGCTCCCGTGGCACGCTCCAGGCGTTCGCGGTGCGCGAGGCCCTCTCGGCGGCCCAGCGCGGCCACGACACGGTCGTCGTCGACCTGCCCCGGGTCGCCGACCCGGTGATCGACGAGGTCGCGGCCCGCTGCGACCTGGTGCTCGTGCTGGTCGCGCCGACCGTGGCGGGGGTGGCCTCGGCAGGCCGGGTCTGCGGGCGGCTGCCCGACCGGGGCGCGGTCCGGCTGGTGGTCCGCGGCAGCGGCCTCGACGCCGCGGAGGTGGCGCGGGCGACCGGCGTCCCCGTGCTCACCCAGATGGGCCACCAGCGCGGGCTCGACGAGGCGATCGACCTCGGGCTCGGCCCGGTGCGGTCCTGGCGCGGGCCGCTGGGCCGGAGCGCCGGCGCGGTCCTGGACCGGATGGCCCTGACCCGGGCCGCCGCGTGACGGCCGACCTGCCGGCCGGCGTCCTCGAGGCGGTCCGCGACGACCTGGTCAGCCGGGCCGGTGACCTGACGCCGCACCGGGTGGCCGAGGCCCTGCGGCGCGCCGGCCGGCCGGTGGGCGACGCGACCGTCCTGGCCGTCCACGACGCGCTGCGGCGCGACGTCCTGGGCGCGGGGCCGCTGGAGCCGCTGCTCCGGCTGCCCGGCGTGACCGACGTGCTGGTCAACGGTCCGGGCGCGGTCCACGTCGACCGGGGCGACGGGCTGGAGGCGACCGACGTACGTTTCCCCGACGACGAGGCGGTCCGACGGCTGGCCCAGCGGCTGGCCGCCACCGCCGGGCGACGACTCGACGACGCCTCGCCGTACGCCGACGTCCGGCTCGCCGACGGCACCCGCTTCCACGCCGTCCTGGCTCCGGTGGCCCGGCCCGGCACGGTCCTCTCCCTCCGTGTGCCCAGCGCGCGCCAATTCACGGTGACCGGGCTGGTCGGCGCCAGGATGCTCGGTCCCGGAGCGGCCCGGCTGCTGGCCGCCGTGGTGGCCGCGCGGCTCGCGTTCCTCGTCAGCGGCGGCACCGGCAGCGGCAAGACCACCCTGCTCGCCGCGCTGCTGGCGACCGTCCCGGACGAGGAGCGGCTGGTCGTCGTCGAGGACGCCTCAGAGCTGCGGCCCGACCACCCGCACGTGGTCGGCCTGGAGGGTCGCCCGCCCAACATCGAGGGAGCCGGTGCGATCGACGTCCGCACGCTGGTCCGCCAGGCGCTGCGGATGCGGCCCGACCGGCTGGTGGTCGGCGAGGTACGGGGCGGCGAGGTCGTCGACCTGCTGGCGGCGCTCAACACCGGCCACGAGGGCGGCTGCGGCACCCTGCACGCCAACTCCGCGGCCGACGTACCCGCTCGGGTGGAGGCGCTGGCCCTGGCCGCCGGGCTCGGGCGCCACGCCGCCCACAGTCAGCTGGCGTCCGGCGTCGACCTAGTCCTCCACCTGGTCCGCGACCGGGACGGCACCCGTCGGCTGCGGGAGGTCGCGGTCCCGGCTCGGGCCGAGAGCGGGCTGGTGCGGATGGAGACCGCCGTGCGGTTCGAGGCCGACGGACGCGAGGTGACGGGCCCGGCGGCGGCCCGGCTCGAGCGGGCCCTGGCGGACGCGTCGTGACGGCCGTCGCCGTCCTCGCGGCCGCGCTCGCGGCCGGGCTGCTGGTCGGTCGTCCGGCCCGGCTCCCGCGCCCGCCTGACCGACGACCGGGCGTCCGCACCCTGCTGCCGCTCGGCGTACTGCCGGCGGTGGTGCTGGTGGCCGGTGCCTCACCGCCGGTGCTGGCCCTCGCGGTCGTCGCCAGCGCGGCGTGGTTCGCGGGCGCGGCGCTGTGGCGCCAGCGCCGGGCGCGGCTGGCGGCGGAGCGTACGGCGGTCCGGGTGCTGGAGACCTGCGAGCAGCTGGCCGGCGACCTGGGGGTCGGTCAGCCGCCCGGCCCCGCGCTCTCGCGGGCCGCCGCAGGCTGGCCCGAGCTCGATCCGGTGGCCCGGGCCTTCACGGTGGGCGCCGACGTCCCCGACGCCTGGCGCGAGGTGGCGGGCCGGCCCGGCGCGGGCGACCTCCGCCACCTCGCGGCGGCCTGGCAGGTCTCGCACCGCACCGGCCAGGGCCTGGCCGAGGCCGTCGACCGGGTCGCCGAGCGGCTGCGGGCGGGCCAGGCGACCCGACGTGTCGTGCGCGGCGAACTGGCCTCGGCCCGGTCCACGGCGCGGTTGGTCGCCGGCCTCCCGGTGGTCGCGCTGCTGATGGGCTCGGGCGCCGGCGGCGACCCGCTCGGCTTCCTGCTCGGCGAGCCGGTCGGCCTGGCCTGCCTCGCGGGAGGACTCGGCTTCGGGGTCGCCGGGCTGGCCTGGATCGAGGCGCTCGCCCGCGACGTCGACCGGGTCGGGTGAGCACGGTGCCGGGGACCGTGGCACTGGCCACGCTGTCCGCCCTCGCCGCCGCACTGGCCGTGGCCCTGCTGGTCCCGGCGCGCCCCCGGTTGCGGGACGGTCCGGCCGTCCCGCAGCCGGCCGGGGACACCGGTCGCGACTGGATGCTGCGCTACCGCCCGCTCTGGTGCCTGCTCGCCGGGCTGGCCGGCGCCGTCTTCGTGGGTGGTCCGGCGGGGCCCGTCGCCGGCGCGGTCGCCGGCGTGGGGGTCTGGGTGGTGATCGGTCGGGCCGAGCCCGCGGAGGTCCGCCGGCGACGGGAGCAGACCCGCGCCGACCTGCCCCACGTCGTCGGGTTGCTTGCGTCGGCGCTCCGGTCGGGCGCGGCGACCGGCGAGGCGGTGGGCGTGGTGTGCGCCGCGCTGCCGGGAGCGGCGGCCGACCGGCTGGCGCCGGTGGCGGCGCGGCTCGCGCTCGGCGCCGACCCGGTGCGGGTCTGGGAGCAGCTGGCGGCCGACGACGCCCTGGGCCCGCTCGGCCGTGCGCTGGCGCGGGCCCAGGTCACCGGAGCGCCGGTGGTCCGCTCGGTCGAGAGGCTGGCCGACGAGCTCGCCGCGACCGCTCGCGCCGAGGTCGAGGACCGTGCTCGCGCGGTCGGCGTCAAGGCCGCGCTCCCGCTGGGGCTCTGCCTGCTGCCGGCCTTCGTGCTGATCGGCATCGTGCCGCTCGTCGCTGGGCTCCTCGGGACGGTCGGGCTGTGAGCGGCGGGCCACGAACCGTCCACCGGTGTTGCTCCGGCACGACGTTCCACAGGGCTGACGACGAGGGCGGCGCCGTACCCGGTCCGCGCCGCAGGCTCGGTCCACCGGCCGCACCCCCGTGGCCACGACGAGGAGGAGACCTCATGCACGACGACCACACGTCCCCCGCCCGGCCCGTCCACCCGATCCGCGACGAGCGCGGGATCACCACCGCCGAGTACGCCGTCGGCACCGCGGCTGGAGCGGGCTTGGCGGGCCTGCTCTACAAGATGCTGACCGGCGGCTTCGGCGACCAGCTGCTGCAGACCCTGTTCGACCACGTGCTTGGCCTGCTGGGCATCGGATGACCCGCCGCCCCCGACGTACCGACCGCGGGGCGGCGACGGCCGAGCTGGCGATGACCCTGCCGATCCTGGTCGCGGTCACCATCGGCCTGGTCTGGCTCCTCGCGGTGGGGGCGGCTCAGGTCCGGGTCGTCGACGCCGCGCGGGAGACCGCCCGGGCCGCGGCCCGGGGCGACGCCGAGGGCGAGGCGGTGGCCCGGGGACGCCGGGTGGCGCCGGCCGGAGCCACGGTCACCTTGAGTCGCTCCGGCGACGAGGTGCGGGTGGTCGCGTCGGGGGAGGTGCACGGCCCGGGCGGGCTCTTCGGGTTCCTGCCGGGGGTCACCGTCCGGGCCGAGGCGGTCGCCGCCGCCGAGGAGGAGGGGCCGTGAGCGACGCTCGCGACGAGCGGGGCTCGGCCACCGTGCCGGCGCTGGCGTTCCTCGGGGTGCTGCTGCTCCTCGGCGCGGCGCTCGGCGCGGTGGCGGCCCTGGTCGTGGCCCACCGGTCGGCGCAGTCGGCGGCCGACCTGGCGGCGCTGGCGGCCGCCACCGCACTGGCCGAGGGTGGCGACGGCTGCGCGGCCGCGGACCGGGTGGCCGGCGCCAACGGGGCGGAGATCACCCGGTGTGCCGTCGACGGGTTCGAGGCCACGGTCGGCCTGCGCGTCGACGGTCCGCGGTGGCGGGTGCTCGCGACCGACCCGGAGGCCGAGGCCCGGGCCGGGCCGGCGTGAGCGGTCAGATCGGTGCGGGGTGGATCAGCTGCGGTCGTGGTCGGCGTCGTCGTTGTCGCGGTGCCGCTCGCGGTCGGCGATCTCGAGCTTCTCCGACAGCTCCTCGAGCTTCTTCGACTCCCGGCGCTGGCGCAGCGAGCGCTTGGTGCCGTACTTCAGGATGCCGAAGCCCCACAGGACGGCCAGACCGGCGCCGACACCGAGCAGGAAGAGGGCCAGCGGGCTCAACGTCACGCCCAGGACCTCGAGGTGTCGTCCGTCGATCTCGGCGGTGAAGACCGTGGCGACGATGACCAGCGCGCCGGCGCCGATGAGGATGAGACCCAGAAGCAGCATGCGCTGAGGCTACTGCTCCGTGAGGTCCGGCGGAGCGCCCTGGAGCAGGACGTCGAGGAGGGCGGTCGCGCCGGCCTTGTCGAGAGGGTTGTTCTGGTTGCCGCACTTGGGCGACTGGATGCAGGAGGGGCAGCCCTCCAGACAGGTGCAGGAGGCGATCGCCTCACGGGTCGCCGAGAGCCAGGACCGGGCGGCCCGGAACCCCCGCTCGGCGAAGCCCGCGCCGCCGGGGTGGCCGTCGTAGACGAAGACGGTCAGCATCCCGGTGTCGGGGTGGAGCGCGGTCGAGACGCCGCCGATGTCCCAGCGGTCGCAGGTCGCGAAGAGCGGCAGCAGGCCGATCGAGCAGTGCTCGGCCGCGTGGGCGGAGCCGGGCAGGTCGCTCGCCGCGAGCCCGGACTCGGCGAGCACGTGACCGGGCACGGTCCACCAGACCGAGGCAGTGCGAAGCGTGCGGACCGGCAGGTCGAGCGGCTCCTCGGCGACCACCTCGCCGCTGGGCTGGCGCCGCTTCAGGAACGACACCACCTGATGGCTGACGTCGACGTCGCCGAACGAGAGCCGGCAGCCGCCCCAGTCACGGTGCTCGCGCTCGCCGACCACGGTGATCTCGGTGACCTCGCGCGCCGACGTGGAGTAGTCGGGATCGGCCCGGCGGATCTCGGCCACGTGCTCGTCGAGGTCGAGCGAGTCGACCAGCCAGGTCTCACCGCGGTGGACGTAGACCGCGCCGGCGTGCGCGGTCGAGTGGGCGCTGGAGGCGTCGACGGTGCCGATCACCCGGCCGGTGCCGGCCTCGACCAGCTGGACGGGCGCGCCGCCGGCGGAGCGGATGTCGGCCAGGTCGGCCGCGCGGCGACGGTCGGTCCAGAACCAGCCGTGCGGGCGGCGGCGCAGCAGCCCGGCCTCCGTCAGTCCGTCGAGGACCTCGCGGGCGCCCGGACCGAAGAGCGGAAGGTCGGCCTCGGTGAGCGGGAGCTCCTGGGCGGCGGCGCAGAGGTGCGGGCCGAGGACGTAGGGGTTGCCGGGGTCGAAGACGGTGGCCTCGACCGGCTGCCCGAGCAGCGCCTCGGGGTGGTGGACGAGGTAGGTGTCGAGCGGGTCGTCGCGCGCGATGAGCACCCCGAGCGCGTCCTGGCCGTCGCGGCCGGCCCGGCCGAGCTGCTGCCACAGGGCGGCCCGGGTCCCCGGGAATCCGGCCATCAGCACGGCGTCGAGGCCGGCGACGTCGATGCCGAGCTCGAGGGCGTTGGTGGCGGCCAGCCCGAGCAGGTCGCCGCGGCGCAGCGCCGCCTCGATGGCCCGCCGCTCCTCGGGCAGGTAGCCGCCGCGGTAGGCCGCGACCCGACCGGGGAGGGACGGGTCCACCTCGGCGAGCAGCTCGGCGGTCGTCAGGGCGACGTGCTCGACGCCGCGACGGGAGCGGACGAAGGCGAGGGTGCGGACCTGGGCGAGGACCAGGTCGGCCAGCAGGTCGGCGGTCTCGGAGGAGGCGGCCCGGCGGACCGGGGCGCCGTTCTCGCCGGTGTGGGCGGTGAAGGGCGGCTCCCACAGGGCCAGCGAGACCTGGCCGCGCGGGGAGTCGTCGCCGGTCACGGCCAGCACGTCGAGGCCGGTGAGTCGGCCGGCCGCCACCTCCGGCTCGGCGACGGTCGCGGAGGCGAGCACGAACGTCGGGTGCGCGCCGTACGACGCGCAGACCCGCCGCAGTCGTCGCAGCACGTGGGAGACGTGGGCGCCGAAGACGCCGCGGTAGTGGTGGCACTCGTCGACCACGACGTAGCTCAACGAGCCGAAGAACGCCGCCCAGCGCGCGTGGCCGGGCAGCAGCGATCGGTGGAGCATGTCGGGGTTGGTCAGGACGTACTCGGCGTGGTCGCGCGTCCAGTCGCGCTGGTCGCGCGGGCTGTCGCCGTCGTGGGTGGCCACCCGCACGTCGAGGCCGAGCCCGGTGAGCGAGGTCAGCTGGTCCTGGGCCAGGGCCTTGGTCGGCGCGACGTAGAGCACCGTGGCGCCGCGCTGGCCGCGGGCACCCCGCGCGGAGCGGACCCGGGAGAGCGCGGGCAGTTGGTAGGCGAGCGACTTGCCGGAGGCGGTGCCGGTCGCGAGGACGACGTGCTGACCCGCGTGCGCCGCGTCGGCGGCCACCGCCTGGTGACGCCAGGGGCTGGTGATGCCGCGGCGACGGAACGCCTCGACCACGTCGGCGGCGGCCCACTCCGGCCAGTCGGCCCGCACGCCGGTCCGGGCCGGCAGCACCTCGACGTGGGTGAGCCGGTCCTCGCGGCCCGGCACGGCAGCGAGACGCTCGACGAGGCCGGGCAGGAGGGTCCTGCTGCGGGGGGTGGTGGCCGTCGTCGTCACGCTCCCGATCCTGGCAAAGGGCACCGACACCGGTGCCGCCCGGAGGGGTTCACCTGGCCGTCCGTCGTCCCGCACTGTTTACTTCTTTGTGCGCGCGAGCGTTCGGCATGGTTTCATTGTCCAGGCCGGGTGTCGGGCGCGTGTCGTTCCGCCACCCAGGTGCCGGTCGGAAATATCCTCCAGGGGAGTACACGTGGACCTCACTCTTGCAACGCGCGACGTCGATGGGAAGACCATCGTTGCCGTCGGCGGCGAGATCGACGTCTACACCGCGCCCAAGCTGCGCGACAAGATCACCGAGCTCGTCGCAGCCGGCGTCTACGACATCGTGATCGACATGGAGGCCGTCGAGTTCCTCGACTCCACCGGCCTCGGTGTGCTGGTCGGTGGACTGAAGAAGGTGCGCGCCCACGACGGCTCGCTCCACCTCGTCTGCACCCAGGACCGCCTGCTCAAGATCTTCCGCATCACCGGCCTCGCGAAGGTGTTCGTGATCCACGACTCCGCCGACGCCGCCCTCGCCAGCAGCTGACCCGTTCAGCCAGCACGCCCCGTCGTCCACCGCGGACGTCGGGGCGTTCGTCGTACCCGGACGTCGTGCCGGGAGGTGCCGCCGACGACTCGCCGTGTGGTCCAGGTCACACGAACGTGCGTGACGCAGGTCTCATCTGCGTAGACTCCGGCTCGTTCTGACCTGAGTCACGCCACCCAGCTACTGCAGGAGGAAACACATGACGGGGATCGCTCCCGCTGTCGTGGAAGTCTCCGGCGGCAACCTCGTCCTGGTCATCGTCGTCGCCCTCATCGCGCTCGGCGCGCTGGCGATGGCGGCGATGTTCCGCCAGGAAGTGCTTGCTGCCGGTGAAGGCACCGACAACATGAAGGCCATCGCCCAGGCCGTGCAGGAAGGAGCGAACGCGTACCTGACGCGACAGTTCCGGACCCTCGCGATCTTCGCGGGGATCGCGTTCTTCGCGCTCCTGGTGCTGCCGGCCGACGACGCCGTGGTCCGGATCTTCCGGTCCGTGTTCTTCATCGTCGGGGCGGGATTCTCCGCAGCCGTCGGCTACCTCGGCATGAACCTCGCCGTGCGCGCCAACCTCCGGGTCGCGGCCGCGGCCGAGACCACCGGACGCGAGCCGGCCATGCGGATCGGCCTGCGGACCGGGGCCATGGTCGGCATGCTCACCGTCGGCCTCGGCCTGCTCGGCGCCAGCCTGGTCGTGCTGTTCTTCCAGGACGAGGCGCCCGACGTGCTCGAGGGCTTCGGCTTCGGTGCCGCGCTGCTCGCGATGTTCATGCGGGTCGGCGGTGGGATCTTCACCAAGGCCGCCGACGTCGGTGCCGACCTGGTCGGCAAGGTCGAGAACAACATCCCTGAGGACGACCCGCGCAACGCGGCCACCATCGCCGACAATGTGGGCGACAACGTGGGCGACTGTGCGGGCATGGCCGCCGACCTCTTCGAGTCGTACGCCGTCACGCTGGTCGCGGCCCTGATCCTCGGCTCGCAGGCCTTCGGCGACGCCGGTCTGGTCTTCCCGCTGCTGATCCCGGCGATCGGTGCCCTGACCGCGGTCGCGGGCGTCTACCTGACGACCCCGAAGGCCGGCGAGAACGGCCTGAAGACCATCAACCGATCCTTCTACCTCTCCTCCGGCATCGCGGCCGTCGCCAGCGTCGTGCTGTCCTACGTCTATCTCCCGGGCAGCTTCGCGGACTTCGACAACATCTCCGCGGACCTGGTCAACGCCGACGGGGATCCGCGCTTCATCGCCGCCTCCGCCGTGGTCATCGGCATCGTGATGTCTGCGGGCATCCTGGCCCTGACCGGCTACTACACCGGCACCGAGTACAAGCCGGTCAAGGACGTCGGCAAGACCTCGCTCACGGGCGCGGCGACGGTCATCCTCTCGGGCCTGTCGGTCGGCTTCGAGTCCGCGGTCTACACGACCCTGGTGATCGGGGCCGCCGTCTTCGGCGCCTACCTGCTCGGCGGCGCCGCGCTCACGGTCTCGCTGTTCGCCGTCGCGCTCGCCGGCTGCGGTCTGTTGACCACCGTGGGCGTCATCGTCGCCATGGACACCTTCGGCCCGGTCTCCGACAACGCCCAGGGCATCGCCGAGATGTCCGGCGACGTCAGCCCCGCCGGCGCGCAGATCCTCACCGAACTCGACGCGGTCGGCAACACCACCAAGGCGATCACCAAGGGGATCGCGATCGCGACGGCCGTGCTCGCCGCGACGGCGCTCTTCGGCTCCTACGCCACCGCGGTCGCCGAGTCGCTCGCCGACGCCAACGTGGCGGACGACGAGTTCTACCTGCTCGACTTCAGCGTCTTCAACCCCGCGGTCATCGTGGGCGTCCTGCTCGGCGCGGCCGTGGTGTTCCTCTTCTCGGGCCTGGCCATCAACGCCGTGGCGCGGGCCGCCGGCGCCGTCGTCTACGAGGTGCGACGCCAGTTCCGCGAGATCCCGGGCATCATGGAGGGCACCGGCCGGCCGGAGTACGGCAAGGTCGTCGACATCGTCACCCGCGACTCGCTGCGCGAGCTGATCACGCCCGGCATCCTGGCGGTGCTCGCCCCGATCGCCGTCGGCTTCGGCCTCGGCGTCACGGCGCTGGCCGGCTTCCTGGCCGGCGCGATCGGCACCGGCACCCTGATGGCGGTCTTCCTCGCCAACGCCGGTGGGGCCTGGGACAACGCGAAGAAGCTCGTGGAGGACGGCAACCACGGCGGCAAGGGCTCGCCCGCTCACGAGGCGACCGTCATCGGCGACACCGTCGGCGACCCGTTCAAGGACACCGCCGGCCCGGCCATCAACCCGCTGATCAAGGTGATGAACCTGGTGTCGCTGCTCATCGCCAGCGCCGTCGTGTCGCTGAGCGTCGGCGACGACCAGAACGACATCGTCCGCATCCTCATCGCCCTGGTGGCGGTGGCGATCATCGCGGTCGCGGTCTACGTCTCCAAGCAGCGCGAGGTCACCCTCGGTGACGACGTGCCGCCGGCCCCGCCCGCGGGGCCGCCGACGACCCAGGTCGACCCCACGCCGACGGCGCAGTTCTAGCCGACGACGTACGACGAACGGCCCGCCCGGAGCGATCCGGGCGGGCCGTTCTGCGTCTGCGGCTACTCGATGTCGACCTTCAGCGGTCTTCCACCGGTGCCTCCGACGAGGTCGTTGCCGCCGTAGCTCACCCGGACGGTGTGCCGGCCACGACCAAGCCGGGCCAGGTCGATGGTCGTCACGCCGTGCTGCCGAGCGGTGAGCATGGTGCGCGCGACGATCCGCCGGTCGTGGTGAATGACGACGCGCCCGGTCGTGGGCAGGCCGCCCGGTGCGCTCACCCGCAGGGTCACCTTGCTGCCTCGCGCGGTCAGTCGGATGCGCGGCGCAGCGAACCCGACCCGGAACGAGTAGCTGGTGCTGGTCGCCGAGACGGAGCCGACCCGGGTCGCGGTCGAGACGACCGTCAGGGTGGTCCGGGCGAGTCGAGGGCTGAGCCGCAGGGTGGTGCTTGTGGCGCCGGGCACGCGGCGACCGTCGGCGTACCACTGCAGGGTCGAGGTGACGTCCGCTGGCCAGATCGTGGGGCTCAGGCGCACGATCCCGCCATCCGGGTCGGACGACCCCCTGATGAAGCCCCGCTGGAGGACCGGCGGCGGGTCGCCCAGCCCGACGGGCACAGCCGCCGAGGTGACGGTGCCGGTCTCGTGCCCCGGCCGGTGTCCGGTGATGCGCACGGAGATCCGGTGGCCGACGTCCGGGGTCCGCAGCAGGTAGGAGTCGGACGTGGCGCCGCGGATTGGCTGACCGTCTCGCAGCCACTGGTAGGTCGAGCTCACCTCAGGAAGCGACCAGTCCGGTGAGGGCGCGGTGAGGACGTGCCCGTTGCGCGCGGTCCCCGTCGGCGCCGGGGTCGTGGCCGTAGGTGCCTCTCCTGCGCCGACGAGCAGACCCGGTGACGTCACGACCCCCGGTGCTCGACCCGAGGCCGATCCGGTGATCCGTACCGACACGACGTGCCCGACGTCGGCGCTCGTCAGCTGGTACGACGCATCGACGGCGCCGTCGATCGGGACGTCGTCGCGCCGCCACTGGAAGGCCGACCTGACCTCGCTGGTCGACCACGTCGGGACGTCGACGGCGAGGCGCTGGCCCGCGCGTGCTGTGCCGCGGACAGTCGGAGTCGCGGCGGTGGGCGCCGGCAGCTGGAACGAGATCACGCCGACGTCGAGCGTCGCGGACTCGGGGGAGGCCGACAGGAACCGAGCCTCGCGGCGTACGGTGCCGCCGCCCAGATAGCGGCGTTCCTTCCGGACCTGGTCGTAGACGTAGACGGTGAACTCGGTGTTCCACCGGACCTTGGCCTGGTAGCGCCCGCCGCCGAGACCGGTCGCTCGGCTGAGCACCGTGCCGTCGCGATCGACCAAGCCGGCCCACAGTTGGTCGCCGTCGGCCGGCCCGCCGTCGCGGTCGAACAGCTGGAACGTGACCTGGGTGGCTCCCGGTCCGACTGGGATCGACCCCGCGTCGTACGCCTGGTCCCCGACGAGGAAGCTCTGTGCCTCCCCGAGGTCGGTGGTGTCACCGAGGAAGAAGGTCTCACCCTCATCGGGTCCGTCGGCGGGAATGGCGGCGAGGGTGTAGCGGCCGGGGAGAGCCGAGAAGCGGTAGCGCCGGACACCGTTGGGAAGCCAGGCCCAGGCCACGACCCAGCCGCGATCGCCCTCGGCGTTGAGATGGACGAGGGCGACGTCGACGCCCTGGGCGTAGGTGTCCCGCAGCGTGATCGTCCCGGTCACCGGCGTGCCCGGACGGAGCACGAGATCACCGACGCTACGCCCGGGGGAACGAGAGCCGAGGGTGAAGGTCTCGGCATCGATGATGCTGGGTGCGCCGCCCAACCAGGTCGTCGGCAGGCCGAGGCGCGTCTCGTCGATGTCGTAGGCCCCGTAGACCGAGATCGTGAAGGTCCGGCCGCGGTCGACGACCGGAAAGGTGAAGGCGCCGTCGTCGTCGGTCCAGACCTGGGACCGCACCGAGTACTCCAGGTCGCTCACCGGTCGGACCAGGCTGACCCGGATGCCTCCCATCGGACGTCCGTCCTGGTCCAGCACCCGTCCGGTGACCGGCACGCCCCGGTCGCGCTCCAGTGCGACGGGGTCCAGGAGCAGGTCCTGCGCGGGCGCGACGGTGACCGTCGTACCGGCGCCGTTGCCGTAGTAGGCGGGTTCGAGGGCGGGCGCCACCCCGTCGGGCGAGGAGAAGCGGACGAGGTAGTCGCCGGCCGGGACGTGCAGCGTGTAGGCGCCGTGCGAGGCGAGGTCGCCGACCTCGTAGGTGAGGTCGCTGGCCACCGGCTCACCGCCGGGGTCGAGCACGGAGAAGGCCTCGACGAGCACGTAGTCGCGCAACTGACCGTCGGGGCCGAGCACCGTGCCGCGGACGGTCGCGTCGGCGGGGAGCGTGGGGTCGATGCCGGGGGCGTAGCGCCGCTCGGACCCACCCGGCGCGGGCGGGTCCGCCGCGTCCGCGGGGGTGTGCGTGCCCAGGACGGCGACGAGGGTGCCGAGCAGCAGGGCTGCGAGGGCGACGAGGGTGGTGGCAGTGCGCGTGCGCGCGCCAGCGGCCGGAGACATGGGACCTCTCTTCTGTTCCGGAGGACCTTAAGTCGGCCGGGCCCCTGTCCGCCGGGTTTCCCGGATAGTCGGGCCGCACGGACCGGCTCCTAGGCTGTGCGGGTGACCTCCAGCGACCTGCCCCATCGGCTCCGCGACGCGCTGACCGCGGCGTCCTTCACCTACGACGCGGTCGCCGAGCTCCTGGGCCCGCTGGCCCACGACGCGCTTGCGCGCAACGAGACCCGTCCCGGGGTACGACGGACCGCGGGCGGGTCGCCGCTGGAGACGCTGGTGCGGCTGTTCCTGCTGCAGCGACCGGTGTCCGCGAGCCAGGCCGAGGCCGCGCTCCCGGGGCTGGTCGACCGGCTGGCCGTCGAGGGGATCCTCGAGCAGTCGATCGGCGAGGTGGCCGCGCGGCTCGACGTACGCCCGTACGCGACGGAGGGGCTCGATCTCTGGGTGGTCAGCGACCTGACCCCCGGGCTGGACGGCGGACCGCAGCGGGTCGGGCCCGAGCACGTGCTGGGCATCAGCCCGGCGTCGACGTCGCTGGCCCAGCTGACGCTGCGCGACCCGGTCGCCCGGGCCCTCGACCTCGGCACCGGCTGCGGCGTGCAGGCGCTGCACCTGGCCGCGCACAGCACCTCGGTCGTGGCGACCGACGTCAACCCGCGCGCCCTGTGGGTCACCCGGTTCAACACCGCGCTCAACGACGTCGCCGAGAAGGTCGAGGTGCGCGACGGGTCGTTCTTCGAGCCGGTGCGGGGTGAGCGGTACGACCTGATCGCCACCAACCCGCCGTTCGTGATCTCGCCGGCGACGGGGGAGCGCCTGGTCTACCGCGACTCCGGGCTGCCCGGCGACCGGGTGGTCGAGGACATCGTGCGGGCCGCCCCGGACCACCTCACGCCCGGTGGCTGGTGCCAGGTGCTGGCCAACTGGGTCATCGACCGCGACCGGCCGTGGGACGAGCGGCTCACCGGCTGGCTGGCCGACGACTGCGACGCGCTCGTGGTGCAGCGCGAAGTCGTCGACCCGGCCCGGTACGTCGAGCTCTGGCTCAAGGACGCGGGCCACCACGGGGGACCCGACTACGCGCACCGCTACGACACCTGGCTGTCCTGGTTCGACGAGCAGGGCATCGAGGCGGTCGGCTTCGGCTGGGTCAACCTCCGCAAGCGCTCCGGATCCGACACCGGGGCTCCGGCTCGCGAGCTCCTCGACTGGCCGTACGACGTCGAGCAGCCGATCGCGCCCGCGCTGGGCGCCTGGGGCGACGCCGTGGACGCCCTGGCCGACGGGGTCGGACCCGACTCGCGGCTGGTCGTGCGCAACGACGTCCGTCAGGAGACCGTCGGCGCCCCCGGCGCCGAGGACCCCGAGGCGGTCGTGCTGCGCCAGCAGCGCGGGCTGCGCCGGGCCCGTCAGGCCGACACCGTGGAGGCGGCGCTGGTCGGTGCGTGCGACGGCGAGCTCGCCGTCGGCCAGATCCTCGACGCGGTCGCCCAGCTGCTCGAGCGCGACGCCGAGGAGACCCGGGCGACCTACCTCCCGGCCGTGCGCGAGCTGGTCGCCCAGGGCTTCCTCGAGCCGGCCTAGGACGACTAGTCGGCGGCCGCTCGGGCGCGGTCGCGCAGCCGGACCAGCTGCTCGCGGGTCGCGCCCAGCAGGACGTCGGCGCGTCCGAGCGGCAGCAGGTCGGGCACGCCGGCGGGCCGACCGCTCCACGGTTGGCCGCGGAAGCCGCGCAGCGCCGCGGCGACCTCGTTGCCCGCGGTCGACAGGCCGCCGCTCAGACCCAGCGTGTCCTGCACGGTGCCGATCCGGCGTGGACCGGTGGGCTGGAAGAGACCGTTGGCCTTGCCGACCGCCCAGACCAGGCCACCGGCCAGGTGCGCGGCGGACTTGGGCCGCGTGACCCGGGTCGGGTCCTCGACCCACAGGGCGAGCAGCGCGTGCCGGAGCGCGACGGACGTCTCGGGGTCGAACCACCGGTCGGCCACGACGTCGAGGAGCGTGGCGGTGGTCTCGACCCACTGCCGCGACCTCTCGTCCGGGAAGTCCGTGGGGAGGTCGGTCGTCTCGTCGCCCAGGGGTTCGGCGTCCAGCGCATCCACGGCGGCCGCTCCGCCGCAGAGGTAGGTCAGCCAGTCGAGGACGCGCACGTGCTGGGGCGGCTCGGGCGGCGGGGGCGGCGGGGCCGGTCGCTCGACGTACTGCTCCCACGCGGTGTCGCGGGCGTGCTCGTGGCGGGTCTCGACGAGCCGGCCGCCGACGTAGACCAGGTGGGTGACGCGGTCGGCGAGGTCGATCGGCGGCTCGGCGTAGGGGGAGGGGTAGGGGTCGTAGCGGTCGTCGTACCAGTCGTGCACGGGAGCCTCCGAGAAGGAGCAGGGGGAAAGGGCAGGGGCGGGCCGTGCCACCGTGGCACGACCCGCCCCTGACGCGTGGAGCTCCTCCACAGGCCTGAAGGATCAGACCTTGATCTTCACCGTCGCCTTCACCGGCGCGACGTTGGCGTCGCCGCTGTAGGTGATCGTCAGCTTCCGCTTGCCCTTCTTGAGCTTCTTCAGCTTGACGACGACCTTGCCCTTGTTCTTGGCCTTCAGCGTGGTCGCGCCGACCTTCTTCTTGCCGTCCTTGACCACGATCGAGCCCAGCGGCCGCTTCAGGCCCGGGACCTTGACGACGACGGTGAGCTTGCCGCCCTTGTAGGTGGCGACCAGCTTGGGCTTGGCCTTCGGGACCTTGATCCCCTTGCTCGTGAAGACGATCGGGGCCCGGGTCGCGCCGTCGGGGTTCGGGTCCTCGATGGTGATCCGGTAGCTGACCGTGCGCCCGCCGGCGACGGCCGGGATCGCGAACTTCTCGAAGAGGTCGCCGTCGCTGTAGTCGTCGGCGGGCCGGCCGTCGATGAACCACTCGATGGTGACGTAGTCCTGCCACCCGGGGGTGGACCGGAAGTCCGGGCTCCAGGTGCCGAGGCTCGTGGTGATGGTCCTGCCGACCAGTACCTTGCCGCTCACCTTCGGTGCCGCGACCATCCGCGGGGCCGGGAGCAGCAGCTGCACGTCCTCCAGGACACCGGCCTCGATCCCCACGCCCGGTGCGGTGATGGCGCCGCCCGCGGCGACCGTCACGACGGCGTACGTCGGGGTGTCGGCGTCGGCGTTCAGCAGCCACGTCGTGGCCTTGCCGGCCTTCTCGTAGCGCAGGTTGTAGCGGCCGACCGGGACGTTGATGGTGAAGGCCCCCTCGGCGTCCGAGGTGCCGACCCCGGCCTGGGTGCCGGTCCCGGCCTTGAAGGCCCGGACCACCGCACCGGCCAGCGGCTCCCCGGTCTGGTCGCTCACCGTGCCACGGATCGCGTAGACGCCGGTCGACTTCGCCAGCACGACGTCCTCGAGGCCCGAGGTCAGGACCTCACCGTCCACCTCGGAGAGGGTGCCGTCGTTCGCCACCTTGATCGAGGTCGGCGTGGTCGTGCCGCCGTAGAAGGTGCCGTCCCAGGTGGTGCCGCCGACGGCGCGGCCGACGTACTCGATCGTGTAGGTCCCGACGGGCAGCTTCAGGGTGAAGGTGCCGTTGGCCGCCGTGGTCGTGGCGATCGCCGGCACCTCGGTGTCCGTGTTCCTCGCCCGCACGGTGATGCCGGCGAGCGGGTTGCCGGCGCCGAGCACCCGACCGGTCAGGTCGTAGGTGGTCGTGCCGCGCAGCGTCACGCCCTCCAGCGCTCCACCGGGGACGGGGTCGCCCCCGACGATGCTGACCGCGCCTCCGACGGCGACCACGACCTGGGCGGTCGCGCCGTCGCCGTTGAGCAGGTACGCCGTGGCGAAGCCGGTGCGGGTGAACTTGATCCGGTACGTGCCGGCCCGCAGGGCCAGCGCGTACGCGCCCTCGTCGTCGGTGAGGACCGGGGTGACGGCGGCGCCGGGGGTGACGACCTCGACCGAGACGCTGACGCCGCTGAGCGGGTCGCCGTTGGCGTCCGCGACGTCGCCCGAGAGCGGGTACGTCGTGTCGGCGGTCGCCACGCTGAGGGTGGTGTCGCCGAGCGCGCCGCCCGCCTTCGGGACGTCGTTGACGGAGACGGCGTTGCCCTGGCCGACCTTGACCGGGGTGGACTCCGCGAGCGTCGCGCCGCCGTAGTAGGTCTGGACGTAGGCCGGAGCGGCCGCACCGTTGTCGGTGAACCGGACCGTGTACTCGCCGATCCTCAGGCCGGAGACCGACCAGGCACCGCTGGCGGTGGTCGCGGCGGAGAAGCCGACCCGGCTCTCCGGGGCGAGGTCGCCCGCGGGGAAGACCTCGGCCACGATGCCGGCGACTCCGGTGGGCGTGGACCCGGTCACGACGCGGCCGCTGATGGTGGCGTCACCGACGGCGTCGGCGAGGGTCATCGACTCCAGGGTGGCCGGGGTGACGATGCCGCCCGAGGCGACGGTCACCAGGACCTCGGGCTCGCCGGCGCCGGGGTAGACGGCCGTCGTGAACCCGGTCTTGGCGAAGGTGAGGCGGTAGGTGCCGACCTTCAGCAGCAGCCGGTAGCGACCGTGGTCGCCGAGCTCGCCGTCCGCGCCGGTGACGGCGCTGGCGAGGGTGCCGGATCCGTTCTGCGGCGTCGCGGTGACGGTCGCGCCGTCGATCGGGTCGCCGGCCTCGTCGAGCAGCTCGCCCACGACCGGGTACGTCGTGTCCGTGCCCTCCTTGGCCATCTCGGTCTCGCCCACGGTCCCGCCGGGGGCGGGGACGGTGGCGACCGTGACCGCGTTGCCCTGGCCGACCTTGACCGGCGCTGCCGTCCCGAGCTCGCTGCCGCCGAGGAAGGTCTGGATGTAGGTGTTCGCGTCCGCCACCTTGTCGGTGAACCGGACCGTGTAGGTGCCGATCTTCAGGGTGTTGACCGACCAGGCACCGAGCGTGCCGGCGTTGGTCGCGGTCGTCGTCGTGGCGACCGGGGTGCCGGAAACGTCGCCGTACGGGAAGACCTCGACGGTGATGCCGTTGACGCCGGCCCCGCCGGACACGACGCGCCCGGAGAGGACCGCGTCGCCGGTGGCGTCGGCCAGCTCGACCGGGGCCAGCTCGGCCTCGGGGGACGGGGTGGTCCCGATCAGGACGGTGCCGTCGAGGTTGACCTTCACGTCGACCGGGGTCTGGTCACCGCCGGGGTAGGTCGCGTCGGTGAACCCCGAACGGGTGTAGGTGACGCGGTAGGTGCCGGGCTTGAGCAGCAGCCGGTAGCGACCGTGGTCGCCGAGCTCGCCGTCGGCGCCAGTCTGGACGGCGACCTGGTTGCCGGACGGCGTGCCGGTCTGGGGCTTGGCGGTGACGGTGACGCCGTCGAGCGGGTCGTCGTTGGCGTCGGTGACCTCACCGGTCACCGGGTGCGGGGTGTCGGCGGAGGAGCGGGACACGGTGATCGCGCCCAGCCTGTTCTCGGCCACCGGGACACCGGCGACCTTGGCCACGCCGCCCTGGGCGATCTCGACCGGGGTGGCGGTGGCGCCGCCGTACCAGGCCTTGTCGTAGGTGTTGGCGCCCGAGGCGCCGGAGAACTCGACGACGTAGGTGCCGACGACCAGGCCGTCGACGCCGCTGAGCGACCAGGCGCCGGTCGCGCCGGTGCTGGTGGTGCTGGCGACCGCGGTGGTCAGGTCACCCTCGCGGTAGGCCTTGACGGTGATGCCGGGCAGGCCGGTGGTGCCGTCGGTGACGGTGCCGCTCAGCGCGTACTCGGTCTTGCCGGCGACCTCGGTCTCGCCGAGGTCGCGGCCGGCGATCGGGGTCGCGTTGACCGAGATCGTGCCGTTGGCGGCGACGGTGACGACGGCGGTGGCGTCCCCGCCGCCCTGGTACGTCGCGTTCTCCCAGTCGGCCCCGCCGGCGACGTGGATCTCGTAGCTGCCCGGCTTCAGCTGCAGCCGGTAGCGGCCGTGCGCGCCGGCCGCGCCGTCGTCGCCGCTCTCGTCGACGTCTCCGGTGCCGGCACCCTGGGGTACGGCGCTGACGGAGAGGCCGTCGATCTCGGCGCCGTTGACGTCGATCACCGAGCCGAGCACGGGGTGGGTGGTGTCGGCGCTGGAGAGCGAGAGCTTGACCGGGTCGAGCGCGTCGACCGCCGTGCCGCCGACCTTCAGGGCGCCGCCCTGGCCGACCTGCACCTCGACCAGCGAGGTGGAGGAGTACGTCGTGGGCGTCGGGACGTCGTCGACGTACTCGAGGTCGTAGGTGCCGACGGGCAGGTTCAGCGTGTAGGAGCCGGTGCTGTCGGTGGTGTCGGTGTCGACCACGTCGCCGGCGTCGGTCGAGCCGGTCGGGAAGGCGCGGACGGTGATGTCGGCGATCGGGGTGGTGTCGCCGGAGACCTGGACCAGGCCGGTCACGGCGTACGGGTTGCTCACCAGGAGGACGTCGTTGAGCTGGTTGGCGACCAGCGGCTCGCCGGCGCTGGCGGAGAGGGCGCCGGTTGGGCCGACGGTGACGGTCGCAGGCGTGGTCTGGCCGCCGTACCGGGTCGAGACCCAGCCGGTCTTGGCGAAGGCGACCCGGTAGGTGCCGGGCTTCACCGAGACGGTGTAGCGACCGGCGTCGTCGCCCTCGGGGGCCGTGGTGCCGGTGCCGGAGTCGGTGCTGCCGCCGATCGGGGTGACGCTGACGTCGACGCCGCTGACCGGGTCGCCGTTGGCGTCCACGACCGCACCGGCGATGGGGAACTCGGCGTCGGCGGGCGGGGTGGCGAGCCGGACCGTCGTGAGCGTGCGGTTGCCGGTGACGGTGACGTCGTCCGGCTCGGTGCCGGTGCCGTCGTACCAGGCGGGGACGTAGGTGCTGCCGGGGTCGGTGTAGCGGACGTGGTAGACGCCGGGGGACAGGGTCAGGGTGTAGGCGCCGCTGCCGTTGGTGGTCGCCGTCGCGACCGCGTCCTCCTCGTCGCCCGGGTGGTACGCCGCGACGTGGATCCCCGTGAGCGGAGTGCTGCCCGCGTTCTGGACGACGCCCGTGACGGAGTAGGTCTGGGTGCTGGAGAGCTGGACCTCCTCGAGCTCGTTGCCCTCGAGCGGCTCGCCGTCGACCGAGAGCTGGCCCTCGTCGTCCACGTCGACCTGCAGCGGCTCCTCGCTGCCGCCGTACAGGGCGGTGGTGTAGCCCGTCTTGGCGAACTGCAGCCGGTAGCTGCCCTCGGCCAGCGGCAGCGTGTAGGCGCCGCCGCCCGCGGTGGTGGTCTGGCCGGCGCTGGTGGTGAACGCCGGCGCCGCCAGCGCGGTCACGGTGACGCCGTTCAGCGCGTCGCCGAGGCTGTCGGACACCGAGCCGCTCGCGGCGCCGGGGACGGCGTGGGCGGGTGCGACGCCGACGAGGGAGGTCAGAGGGACGGCGAGCACGGTGGCCAGCAGGAGCACCAGGGCGCGGAGGGAGCGGCGGGGGGAAGGCATGGAGGGGGTCTCCTCGGTCGTGGCACGGACTGACCCATGCTGGCGACACCTTCGGGCCCGCGAGCCCATCCTGGAGGAGTTGCCCAGGGAGGACTAGACCAGTCGTCGAACGGTCTCGCGGCATGCTCCGTCGCCGGCACGCGCTACCGTGACTGGCCGTGAGCCCCCTCGTGGGGATCCAGGACGTTCGAGGAAAGAGCAGCAGTGGCACACAAGTTGGTGATCGTCGAGTCCCCGGCGAAGGCCCGCACGATCGGCGGGTACCTCGGTCAGGGGTACGTCGTCGAGTCCTCCATCGGCCACATCCGGGACCTCCCGCAGAGCGCGGCGGACACCCCGGCCAAGATCAAGGACAAGCCGTGGGGTCGGCTGGCGGTCGACGTCGACCACGGCTTCGAGCCCTACTACGTGGTGCCGCGCGACAAGAAGGCCCACATCGCCAAGCTCAAGACCCTGCTCAAGGACGCCGACGAGCTCTACCTCGCCACCGATGAGGACCGCGAGGGCGAGGCGATCGCCTGGCACCTCCTCGACGAGCTGAAGCCCAAGAAGGGCGTCCCGGTCCACCGGATGGTCTTCCACGAGATCACCAAGCCGGCGATCCTGGCCGCCGTCGAGAACCCGCGCCAGATCAACGACGACCTCGTCGAGGCCCAGGAGGCGCGCCGGATCCTCGACCGCCTCTACGGCTACGAGGTCAGCCCGGTGCTGTGGAAGAAGGTCATGTCCGGCCTGTCCGCCGGTCGCGTCCAGTCGGTCGCGACCCGGCTGGTCGTCGACAAGGAGCGCGAGCGGATGGCCTTCCGCGTCGCGTCGTACTGGGACCTCGAGGGCACCTTCGACGCCGGCAGCAAGCACGAGCAGCGGATGTTCCCGGCCAAGCTGCACTCCGTCGACGACGTGCGGGTCGCCCGCGGCTCCGACTTCGGCCAGGACGGGCAGCTGAAGGGCAGCGCGAACGTCGTCCACCTCGACCGCACCCGCGCCGAGGCGCTGGCCTCCGCGCTGCAGGACACGACGTACGACGTCCGCTCGGTGGAGTCGAAGCCCTACCGGCGTTCGCCGTACGCGCCGTTCCGCACGACCACCCTGCAGCAGGAGGCCGGCCGCAAGCTCGGGATGAGCGCGTCGGTGGCGATGTCGGTCGCGCAGCGGCTCTACGAGAACGGCTTCATCACCTACATGCGTACGGACTCGACGACGCTGTCGGACAGCGCCGTCGGCGCGGCCCGGGCGCAGGTCCGCGAGCTGTACGGCGCCGAGTACGTCCCCGACAGCCCCCGCGTCTACGCCTCGAAGGTCAAGAACGCTCAGGAGGCGCACGAGGCGATCCGGCCCGCCGGCGACACCTTCCGCACCCCGGCGCAGACCGGCCTGACCGGTGACCAGTTCCGGCTCTACGAGCTGATCTGGATGCGCACGGTCGCGTCCCAGATGAAGGACGCCGTCGGCAACTCGGTCACCATCCGCCTCGGCGGCGCCGCGGCCACCGGCGAGGACGTCGTGTTCTCGGCCAGCGGTCGCGTCATCACCTTCCACGGCTTCCTGAAGGCCTACGTCGAGGGCACCGACGACGACGCCGCCAAGGACGACGCCCAGACCCGGCTGCCGAACCTCACCCAGGGCGACGCCGTCTCCGCCGCCTCGGTGGCCGCGAACGGCCACGAGACCAAGCCGCCGGCGCGCTACACCGAGGCCACGCTGATCAAGGAGCTCGAGGAGCGCGAGATCGGGCGGCCCTCGACGTACGCCTCGATCATCGGGACGATCCTCAACCGCGGCTACGTCTACAAGAAGGGCACCGCGCTGGTGCCGGCCTGGCTGGCCTTCTCGGTCACCCGGCTGCTCGAGGAGCACTTCCCGCGGCAGATCTCCTATGAGTTCACCGCGCAGATGGAGGACGTGCTCGACGAGATCGCGGCCGGTCGCAAGACCCGCGCGGAGGAGCTGGCGGAGTTCTACTTCGGCTCCGGCGACGTCGAGGGCCTCAAGAAGCTGGTCGACGAGCTGGGCGACATCGATGCCCGCGAGCTGGCGACCTTCCCGGTCGGCGGTCCCGACTCCGGCATCAACCTGCGGGTCGGCCGCTACGGGCCCTACCTCGAGGGCCCGGACGACGAGGGCAACCCGATCGGCAAGCGCGCCAACGTCCCCGACGACCTGCCGCCCGACGAGCTGACCCTGGAGAAGGCGACCGAGCTGTTCGCCAACCCGGCGGGCGAGGAGATCGAGCTCGGCGTGCACCCCGAGAGCGGGCTGCACGTGGTCGCCAAGAACGGCCGGTTCGGGCCCTACGTCACCGAGGTGCTGCCCGACGACGCGCCGAAGTCGGCCAAGCCGCGCACCGGCTCGCTCTTCAAGTCGATGACCCTCGACACGGTCTCGCTCGAGGACGCCGTCAAGCTGCTGTCGCTGCCCCGTGTGGTCGGCGCCGGCGAGGACGGCGAGGAGATCACGGCCCAGAACGGGCGCTACGGGCCCTACCTGAAGAAGGGCACCGACTCGCGCTCCCTCACCTCCGAGGACCAGCTGCTGACGATCGGTCTCGACGAGGCGCTGCGCATCTACGCCCAGCCCAAGCAGCGCGGCCGGGCCGCGGCCGCCGCGCCGTTGAAGGAGCTCGGCAACGACCCGGTCTCCGGGCAGCCGGTGGTCGTGAAGGCCGGCCGGTTCGGCGAGTACGTCACCGACGGCGAGTACAACGCCACCCTCCGCAAGGAGGACAGCGTCGAGTCGATCACCATCGAGCGTGCGGCCGAGCTGCTCGAGGAGCGGCGCGCGAAGGGTCCGGCCAAGAAGGCGGCCAAGAAGGGCGCGAAGAAGGCGCCGGCCAAGAAGACGACCGCCAAGAAGGCCGCGGCCAAGAAGACGACCGCCAAGAAGACGACCAAGAAGGCCGCGGCCAAGAAGAGCTAGACCGGGCCGCGGTGGCCGGGGCCGCCGCAGCGGCCTCGGGAGAGTTTCATCGGCTGGCCGATGAAGCTCCTGCCGGGACGATGAAGCTTTGTCGTCCCGGCGTGAGTTTTGTCGGCCAGCCGATGAAACTCTCGCCGGCGCCGGAGGGCGTCAGCCGACGCCCTTCAGGAGATCGACCATGTCCTGCTCGCTGAGTCCCGCACCGGGAGCGGTGAGTGACATCAGCCGGCCCTCGTTGCGGGTGGGCGCCTTCAGGTAGAGCACCGCCTCGCCCGACCCGTCGGTGGTGACCCAGGCCCGGGCCGGGTCCATCTCCGGGAAGTCGACCTCGCTCGCGCCCTCGGGCACCGATGCCGGCGAGGCCAGCGTGAAGCTGATCGGCTGCTCGCTGAGGCCGCGCTCGTACGACAGGGTCATCCCCATCACCTGGAACTCCTCGGTCACGACCTCCCCGGCGGAGGATGGGGCGGTCGAGGGAGGGGCGGACGGCGCGGCCGAGGGTGGCGGGGTGGGGGCATCGGGGGCCGAGCCGCCGACCACGACGGCCGCGGCGGCGACGGCGGCCGCGGCGGGCAGCGTGACCATGCCGATCCGGCCCCACAGCGGGGTCGCGCGCACGGTCGGCACCGGGCCGTCGTACGTCAGGTCGGCAGCGGCGTCGTGGAAGGCGACCCGCAGGTCGCGGGTGAGGTCAGCGTCGGTCAGCATCGGCGTTCTCCTTGGTCGGGGCGAGCACGGACCGGAGGCGGTCCAGCGCGCGGGCGGTCTGCGACTTGACGGTCCCCTCGGAGCAGCCGAGGGCCGCCGCGGTGTCGGCGACGCCGAGGTCGTCGAAGTACCGCAGCACCAGCACCGCCCGCTGCCCGGCCGGCAGCTGCCGGGCCGCGCGCAGGAGGCGGTCGCGGTCGGCGACCCCGTCAGTCACCGGGACGGCCACATCGACCTCGAGGGGCGCCTCGCCGGGTCGACGGCGCAGGTCGCGCCACCGGTCCTTGGCGAGATTGACCACGACCCGGCGGGCGTACGCCGCCGGGTCGCGCCGGGCGGTGGACCATCGGCGGGCGGTCCGCAGCAGGGCGGTCTGCACGAGGTCCTCGGCGTGGCCGCGGTCCCCGGTCAGGAGGTACGCCGTGCGCAGCAGTCGGTCGGACGCGTCGTGCACGAAGGTCTCGAACGAGCGCTGGTCGGCCCTGCTGATCACTGGTGGCTCCGTCTTGTCACACCCCCCAGAACTCCGACCCACGCCGTCAGGTTGTCACGGTCTCCAGGATTCGCCAGCGGCCGCCGTACCCGGTGACTAGCGTCGGTCCATGCGCTTCCGTTCCCTCGCCGCCGCGGCCTCGCTCGCGGTGCTGCTCCCCGGTCTCGCCATGACGTCGGCCCACGCCGCCGCCCCTGCCCACCGTGCCGCGAAGGTGACGCTGAAGGACCTGCCGGCCTCCTCCGAGGTGGGGAGGAAGGTCACCCTCGCGGGCACCGCGAAGTTGGCTCGGAAGGGCAAGAAGGTCAAGGTCACCGTCGAGCGGCTCTACGCCGACGGTTCGTGGCAGAAGGTCGCCACGGCGCGGACCAACAAGAAGGGGAAGTACGCCGTCAAGGTCGCGCTGACCCGGGGCGGGACGACGTCGTTCCGGGTCAAGCGGGCCGGCGGTGGCACGACCGCGGCTGACTCGCTGGCGGTCTACCAGTGGCTGAACCTGGTCGACGTGCCCTTCCTCGTGGGCGGCGGCGCGGTGGAGATACGGCGGGTGGCGAGGATCGGCGGCCGCGCCTTCCCGAACAGCATCCAGCTCCCCCAGGGCAACGGCGGCCTGGCGGTCAAGACCAACGGGCTCTGCACCTCGCTCGAGTTCTGGACCGGGTTCCTGGACAGCCAGCGTTCCGGGCTGGCAGCCACGGCCCGCCAGAACGGCGGCCTCGGAGGGTACGGCGGACCGGCCCAGTCCCAGGTGTCGTTCTCGACCCCCGTGGGCCCGGCCGTCCGGGTGAGCCTCGATCTGACCGGGCAGCGCTACGGGTTCGGTGAGGTGATGGTGGCCGACGCCCCGAACACCGACCTGGTGCTGGCCAGCCCCCGGCTGCGGTGCAACGCCACCACCGTCGCCGAGATGGACTGGAACGAGCTCTCCCTCTGAGGCGACCCGTCTTGGTCGGTGTCGGCGGCCCCCCGTAGGTTCTCTGCGTGAGCAGCTCCGGGGTGTACGCCGACACCGGCGTCTTCGTGTGCTTCGAGGGCGGCGAGGGGTCGGGCAAGTCCACCCAGTCGCGGCGGCTGCGCGAGGCCCTGGAGGCGGGCGGCCACACGGTGCTGCTGACCTTCGAGCCCGGGGACACCCCGGTCGGGCGGACGCTGCGCGAGATCGTGCTCAGCCCCGAGACCGGCGAGCTGTCCGACCGGACCGAGTCGCTCCTCTACGCCGCCGACAAGGCCGAGCACGTCGACACCGTCGTCCGCCCGGCGCTCGAGCGGGGCGAGGTGGTCGTCACCGACCGCTACGTCGACTCGGCGTTGGCCTACCAGGGGGCCGGGCGCGCGCTCGACGTCGCTGAGGTCGAGCAGGTCATGCGCTGGGCGACCGGTGACCTGCGGCCCCACCTCACCGTGGTCCTCGACCTGGAGCCCGACGCCGGGCTGGGTCGGTTCGAGGGGCGCGACCGGATCGAGGGCGAGTCCCTGGAGTTCCATCAGCGAGTGCGCACGGCCTTCCAGCGGATGGCCGCCGCCGCCCCCGACCACTACCTCGTGGTCGACGCCCGGCTGCCGGTCGACGAGATCGCCGGCCAGGTGCTCGACCGGGTCCGCCCGCTGCTCGACCGGGCGGTGGCGCCGTGACCGTCTGGGACGACCTGGTCGGCCAGCACCGCGCCGCCGTGGCCCTGCGCGAGGCCGCCGCCGGTCACGGCATGAGCCACGCCTGGCTGTTCACCGGACCTCCCGGGTCGGGGCGCTCCAACGCCGCCGTCGCCTTCGCGGCCGCGCTCCAGTGCACCGAGGCCGAGGCCGGCTGCGGGGTCTGCCACGCCTGCCACACCGTGCTCGCCGGGTCCCACGCCGACGTCAAGCGGGTCAGCACCGAGGGCCTCTCGCTCGGGGTCGACTTCATCCGCGACCTGGTCCGGGCGTCGGCCCTCTCGCCGGTCGGCCGGGGCTGGCAGATCATCATCGTCGAGGACGCCGACCGGCTCACCGAGCGGGCGGTCAACGCCCTGCTCAAGGCCATCGAGGAGCCGGCCGAGCGCACCGTGTGGATGCTCTGCACCCCGACCGTCGAGGACGTGCTGCCGACGATCCGCTCCCGCTGCCGGCTCGTCACGCTCACCACGCCGACCGCCGCCGACGTCGCGGCCTTCCTGACCCGGGTCGACGACGTCCCGGACGCGCTGGCGTCGTACGCCGCCCGCGCCAGCCAGGGCCACATCGGTCGGGCCCGGGCGCTGGCGCGCGACGAGGCGACCCGCAACCGCCGCCGCGACGTCGTCTCGATCCCGGCCGGGCTGACCAGCCTCGGGCGGTGCATGAAGGCCGCCCAGCGGCTCGCCGAGGTCACCAAGGAGGAGGCCGACGTCGTGACCGGCGACCTCGACGCCCGCGAGAAGGTCGACCTCGACTCGGCGTACGGCGTGGTCGAGCGCGGCCGTCGTCCGCGGGAGTACGCGCCGGCCCTGGCGACCCTGCTGAAGGAGCAGAAGTCGCGGGCCAAGCGCCGCCATCTCGATGTCGTCGACCGCAGCCTGATGGACCTGGTCTCGGTCTATCGCGACGCGGTCGCCCTCGCGACCGGGGCGCCGGGCGAGCTGGTCAACGCCGAGATCCGCGCCGACGTCGAGAAGGTCGCCGCCAGTGCGTCGCCCGAGCTCAACCTGCGCCGGATCGGCTGGATCTTCGAGGCCCGCGAGCAGATGCTGGAGTTCAACGTGCCGCCCGCCCTCGCCCTGGAGTCGATGATGGTGGCCCTGCAGTCGCCGGACAGCGTGCACGGATGATGGGGCCGCGCGCGGTCCGGGTCGTGGTGCTGGTGCTGGTCGCCCTGCTGGTCCTCGGTGCGCTGGGGGCGGCGATCTCCACCCTGGCCTCCGACGACGGCGGTGGTGGTGGCGCCGGGCGCAGCGACGGTCCGGCCCGGGCCAACCCGCCCACGCCACCGCCCGCCGGCGCCACCGGCGCCCCCGAGCCGGCGCTGGCGCCGTACTACTCCCAGCAGCTGAGCTGGGACGTCTGCCGCGAGCAGTACGAGTGCGCCACCCTGACCGTGCCGCTCGACTACGACCGGCCGACGGGCGAGACGATCGACCTCGCGCTGCTGCGGGTGCCGGCGGGCGACCCCGACGGCCGGGTCGGCTCGCTGGTGGTCAACCCGGGCGGCCCGGGCGCGCCCGGCACCGACTACGCCGCCAGCGGCCAGTTCGGCGAGCGGCTGGCCGAGGGCTTCGACATCGTGGGCTTCGACCCCCGCGGCACCGGCCAGAGCGCCCCGGTCGACTGCCTGTCCGACGACGACCTGGAGGCCTACCTCGCGGCCGACCCGTCGCCGGACGACCAGGCCGAGATCGAGGCGACGGCCGCCGACGTCACCGCCATGACCCGCGGCTGCTCCGAGCTGTCGGGCGAGCTGGCGGCCCATGTCTCGACCGTCGAGGCGGCTCGCGACATGGACGTGCTGCGTGCGGCCCTGGGCGAGCCGGAGCTGCTCTACCTGGGGGCGTCGTACGGCACCTTCCTCGGGGCGACGTACGCCGAGCTCTTCCCCGACCGGGCCGGCCGGCTGGTCCTCGACGGGGCGGTCGACCCAACCCTCTCCGCCCTCGAGCAGTCGCTGGCCCAGGCCGGCGGGTTCGAGACCGCGCTGCGCTCCTACGTCACCGACTGCGTCGACGGCGGCGACTGCTTCCTGGGTCGTTCCCTCGACGAGGGTCTGGCCCGGATCGCGTCCTTCCTCCGGACGGTCGACGAGGAGCCGCTGCCCGCCGGCGGCGACCGCGAGCTCACCGAGGGGCTGGCCTTCACCGGGATCATCACCCCGCTCTACGTCCGCGACTACTGGACGCTGCTGGACCGCGGGCTGGAGTCGGCTTTCGACGGCGACGGGTCGGTGCTGGCCCTGCTGGCCGACGCCTACGCGTCGCGGGGACCTGACGGCAGCTTCCTCAACAACAGCGTCGAGGCGATCGTCCCGATCAACTGCCTCGACGACCCGGCCACCACCCCGGTCGACCGGGTGCTCGACCAGCTGCCGGCCTTCGAGGAGGCGGCCCCGACCCTGGCGCCCCAGTTCGTCTGGAGCCAGGTCGGCTGCCTCGGCTTCGAGCCGCGCACGGCCGAGCCACCCCCGACGATCCGGGCCGAAGGGGCCGCGCCGATCGTCGTCGTCGGCACGACCCGGGACCCGGCGACGCCGTACGAGTGGTCGGTGGCGCTGGCCGAGCAGCTCGAGTCGGGCGTGCTGGTGAGCCGCGACGGCGACGGCCACACCGGCTACGGCTCCGACAACCCGTGCGTCGACGACGCGGTCGAGGACTTCCTGGTCGACGGCACGGTGCCGGAGGACGGGCTCAGCTGTTGATCGACGCGGCCCGAGGAACGAGGGCCGAGGTCGCGACGGAGCGTGTCGGGACCGAACCGGGGTCCCTCGCAGCCTGGCGTCTCAGACCGGCTCGGCGATCGCCTGGATGCGGCGGGTGGCCAGCTCGATCATCAGCCGGGCGGCGGGGGAGAGGACCGCGTCCTTGCGGTGCACGACGGCGAAGGTGTCGTACTGCCGCGGCCGCAGGGACGCCCACGTCGCGCCGGGGGCGAGGCGGGGGATCAGCTGGCGCGCGGCGCCGAGCGGGATGACGGTGTCGGCGTAGCCCATCCCGACCAGCTCGACGGCGGTCTCGATGTCCTCGACCTCGATCCGGGTCTGCGGATTGCGGCCGGTCTCGTGCAGCATCTGACGCAGGGTGTGCCGGGTCGAGTCGACCGAGCGGAAGGTGGTCTCCGCCATCACCAGCGAGGCGAGGGAGAGCCGGTGCGCCGTGACCGGCGCGGCCACGTGGGCGGGATCGGCGCTGACGTAGACCAGCTCCTCGCGGGCGACCGGGGTGAGGGTCAGCCCCTCGCTGCCCACCGTCGAGAGGGCGAGCATCGCCGCCTCCAGCCGGCCACGCCGCAGGTCCTCGGCGACCTCGGTCGAGTTCTGGCCGACCAGCTCGACCCGGACGCCGGGATACCGAGCGAGTACGTCGGCGATCAGCCCGGCGCCGGCGTACAGGCGGGCGATGCCGAACATCCCGAACCGGATGGTCCCGGTCTCGAACGCCTTCACCGACTGCACTGCGCGCCGGGTCTCGTCCGCCGCGGCCAGCGTCCGCTCGGCGTGCGGGCGCAAGGTGTCGGCGACGGTCGTGGGGATGACGCCGCGGCCGACCCGCCGGAAGAGCTGGACGCCGAGCGACTTCTCGAGGGTGCGGATCTGCTCGGAGACGCTCGGCTGCGAGTAGCCGAGCTCCTCGGCGGCCCGGGTCAGCGACCGGTGCTCGTAGGTCGCGAGGAAGCAGGTCAGCTGGTGCAACGAAAGCATAGGGAAAGCCTATGGGTTCTGCAGGCAAGTGAGGCTACCCCTATGAGAGCAGCGGCCCGACAATTGTCGTGTACCCACCCTGACCCCTGAAGGAGGTCCCTCGATGTTCGCCCACCACTGCACGTCGTGCACCCAGCGCCAGCTGATCTTCCCGAGCCAGGTGACCTCGCTCGTGAACACCGATCACGGCATCATCGCCGCGTTCACCTGCTGGTGCGGCTCCGAGCAGACGCTGCTCACCGGCCGCAACGCCGGCACCCAGGCGGAGGTCCGCGAGGCCGCCGTCGTCGCCGCCTGATCGCGGATTTTCGCGAGGCCGACCGCTCTCCGTATACTTCCCCGGGTTGTCCGCCACCTAGTGGCGGGCAACACGCCGCCTTAGCTCAGTCGGTAGAGCGAGTCACTCGTAATGACTAGGTCGTCAGTTCGATTCTGACAGGCGGCTCCACGTCAACAGCCCCCGTCCTGCGGAAACGCAGGCGGGGGCTGTTGGCGTTCCGGGCCAACGGTGCCGAGTCGAGGCGTTCCAGGTCCTGTCAGCTTGTCGACACCGCTCTGACGTGCGCGTTCGCACTAGCCGCAGGCGCCCCCGAGTGGGGGTGTGCTCAGAGCGGCGGGACCGAGCGACCGCTCGGGCGGGGGCACGCTCCTGGAAGTGGCGGTGAGAGCGGGAGTCGCCCCGCGCGAACCGCGGTGGCATCGCGGGCGTATCGACACGGCCGACAAGTGCTCTATCCATCAGGGACGATGCGACCTAATGTTAGCGCTAACAATGGACGTGACGATCGTCACGATGTATCGCTAGAGGACGCAGATGACTTCTCCTACGACCCGCCGACGGCGGTCGACGGCGCTGGGCCTGATTGCGGCGTTGGCCGCCTCTGGCCTGACGAGTACCGGTCTGGCGGGGCTGGGCGGCCCGGCCGAAGCGGTCGAGCCCGACCCCTCCCTGATCGCCAGCTTCAACTTCGATGACGCGGCCACTGGCCTCGTCGGTGCCGGGGCGAAGGCCACGGTGCTGGGCTCGCTCAGCCTGGTGGAGGGTCAGGACGGCACCACGGCCGTCAAGATCACGCGCGGCAACTGGCTCGACGTCACCAAGGACGACGGCACGCCGCTGCTGGCCGGGCTGGATGACATCACCATCAGCTACGACCGCAACCCCACCGACAGCAGCGCCAATGCCGGCTGGGCCCTGATCGCGCAGCGCAGCAACCAGACGAACGTCTATCAGCAGGAGCACTACGTCGGCGTCCTCGACAAGGCCACCAGCCTCGTGGTCGAGCGCTACGACAACGTCGGTGCGCGCGACAGCAGCGGCAACCTGAGCGCGGGCGCCCTGACTCCGGGATGGAAGCACGTCGACCTGGTGCTCGACGGCCCCGCCGCCCGCCTCTACGTGGACGGCGACCTCAAGGCCACCAACACGACGGGCAAGGCACTCAGCACCATCCTCGGCGCTTCCGGCGGCGTCCTGCAGATCGGCAAGGCCGACTGGACGGCGAGCGACGAGTACTTCGACGGCCTCATCGACAACGTCGAGGTCCGCGACCAGGCCCTCACCGAGACCCAGGTCGCGCAGCTCAACGCAGTCCAGGCCCTCGCGAAGGTGCCGGACGAACTCACCATCGAGGACTCCAGCTACGTGCTGCCCGGCGCCGAAGGCGTCGTCTCCTGGACGTCGCAGACCCCCGCGGTCTCGATCGACGCGGACGGCCGCACCGCCACGGTGACCCGCCCGGCCCCGGGTTCGCCGGCCACGACCGGCATCCTGATCGCGCAGGTCACCATCGACGGCGAGCCCCGTACGAAGCAGGTCGCGGTCACCATCACCGCACCGCTCACCGCCGAGCAGATGGCCCGCGACGCCCTCGACGGCATCGTGCTGCCCGGTCTGCAAGACGTCCGCTCCAGCCTCGCGTTGCCCACCACCGGCGCGCACGACCTGCCCATCACCTGGACGTCGTCGGCGCCGTCGGTCATCTCGCCGACCGCCCTCGGCGAGGCCGCGCCCGGCGTGGTGACCCGCCCCGGCCAGGATCAGGTCGTCACGCTGACCGCCACCGTCGGCACCCTCACCCGCACCTTCAGCGCCGTCGTCCGCGCCGCCGCGCCCGCGCCCGAGACCACGGACTACCTCTTCGCGCACTTCACCGGCGTGGAGCAGACCCCCCAGGACGAGCAGATCTACTTCGCCACCAGTGAGGACGGCGACACCTGGACCGACACGCGCACCAACGGGAACCCGGTGCTGCGCAACGACGAAGGCGACCGCGGGGTGCGCGACCCCTACCTGGTCCGCTCACCCGAGGGCGACACCTTCTACCTCATCGCCACCGACCTCAACATCCACCTGCGCGGCGGATGGGGCAACGCGGGCGCCACCGACACCGGCAGCCTCAAGCTGGCCGTCTGGAAGTCGACCGACCTGGTCAACTGGGGCGAGCCGGAGCTGGTCGACGTCGCCTCCCAGATCCCCGGCGCCGGCATGGCATGGGCGCCCGAGGCGATCTGGGACCCGGTGAAGAAGCAGTACCTCGTCTACTGGGCCACCAAGTCCCAGGACACGAACACGCTCGGTGACTGGGTGAACGTCTACTACGCCACGACCCGCGACTTCGAGACGTTCTCCGACCCCGTCAAGTGGATCGACCGCGACCACTCGATCATCGACACCACGGTCATCAAGATCGGCGACTGGTACTACCGCGCCTCCGGTGACGGCCAGATCACCATCGAGAAGTCGAAGAACCTCTACGCCACCACCACCTCCGCCACGGCACCGGCGTACGTCAGTGACGACCAGTGGTCGCTCGTCGGCACCCTGTCGTCGATCTTCGGCGACCCGAACTTCTCCGGCGCCCGTCTGGAGGGGCCCGAGTTCTTCGAGTACAACGACGACGACCGCAACGCACCCGACCAGCGACTGTGGGGCCTGCTGGCCGATGAGTACTGGAACGGCAGCGGCTACTTCCCCTTCCGGACCACCGATGTCGCCGCCACGAACGCCCCGCCGTGGGTCAACGCCAAGAGCAGCGTCAACTTCGGCGCACTCAAGAAGCGCCACGGCACCATCCTGCCCATCACCCGTGGCGAGCTAGACGCCGTCAAGGCCGCCACCGCGCAGCCCGGACTGCTCGTCGACGACACTCCGCCCACCGCGCAGGCGAGCATCGACCCGGTCGCCCGCACCGCCACGATCGCCAGCAACGACACCGGCTCGGGAGTCGCATCCGTCGAATACAGCCTGGACGGCGACACCTGGGAGTACTACACCGGTCCGGTGGTCCTCGGGGACGACGCGGGCACACTCGGGTGGCGCGTCGCCGACCGACTCGGCAACCAGGCCAGTGGCGAGCAGGCATTCGCCGGCCTCCAGGCCCTCTCCGGCCCGGCACCCGCCATCGCCGGGTCGGCGCGGGTGGGCTCCAGCCTCACCGCGGTGCTCGGTGCCTGGAGCCCGGCCCCGACCTCGGTGACGTACCAGTGGCTGCGCGCAGGGAGGCCGATCGCCGGCGCCACCGGGGGCTCGTACCGGATCGTCCCGGCCGACGCCGGCCGACGGCTCTCGGTCACGGTGACCGGCTCACGCGCCGGCTACGCCAGCACCCGACGGACCTCGGCGCCGACTGCCATCGTGGCGCCCGGTCGCCTGACCGCCGGCACGGTGCAGGTGAAGGGTCGCGCGGCCCCAGGTCGCACGCTCGTCGCCGTCGTCCGTCGCTGGGGCCCGGCCCCGGTCACGGTGGTCTACCAGTGGCTCCGTGACGGCAAGGTCGTGCGCGGCGCGAAGGCGACCGGCTACCGCGTGAGGCGCGTCGACCGCGGCCACCGCCTGTCGGTTCGAGTGACCGTCACGAAGGCCGGCTATGTCGCGGTCACCAAGGTCTCGCGTGTGGTCCGCGTGCGCCGACCAGCAGTTCAGTAGCCGCGAGGAGCGCGGGCGTACGGCGTGCGCCCGCGTCCCTCGCAGCAGTGCGCGGGGTGTGCCCGCCGCGGTCGCCGACGACCAGTCGCCCAGCGCTGGCCTTCTCAGCATCGATCCTGTGGGTCTGCTGCACGAACCGCTGAGAGGTCGATGTGCCCTACCTCCGGCAGATCTGGGTACGAGCACGAGGTGACCTCACCTCTGGATGCGCGCGTTCTGACCTACCGGCTCTTCTACGGCCCCGCGCTCCTGGTCAAGCGTCTTTTCGTGCGTGACGGATTCGAGGTCATCGGTCCGACGACGCCCCGGAGCGGGCGCACCTGCACCTTGCAGGTCGCGACCGGAAGCGAGGGACGTGAAGGCCGGGCAGACGAGATCGTGCGGCGTTGGGCGCCGGATTCCTACCGGTTGACGGTCGATGCCGCGGGCAGGTCGTGACGCGGGTTCGCCCTGCGACCACGGGACGGCTCTCGGGGAGGGGGTCGAAGAAGTCGCGCCTGCGCCGCGCGGCGATCGAGCGAGTCGCGGACTCGCGCCACCCGAGGACCAGCATGCACAGACCGAGCGCGACGAAGCGGCATGCGGATGCGACGGACCACGCGGATCGACGAGACATCGATGCTCCCCTGGTCGAGATGTGCAGGGGCCTGGTGTCCCGCACCCGTCCACTCGAAACCGGTGCCACGGTGACCCGGTCAACCGCAGCAGGCCCGACTGCACGGCCGCCGACACGAGGGGGCCGCGGATGGCGCAGATCCGGTTCCTGGTTTCGTCCCTCACGAGCCCAGCCGCGGAGGTCATCGGCGCCGGTCGGGTACCCCTTCCTCTCGGGTCCGCTTGCTGGCGACGCTCGTCCGACCAAGACTGGCCCAGCCCGATCGTCAACGTTCGACGTCCCGCCCAGGAGGGGCTGATGCTCACAGCTGCACCGTTCGCGGGTGCCCGAGACGGCACCAGGATGCGCGGGCCTCGTGCATGGAGGTGCGTGATCGCAGGCGAGGCGAGGTGTCGACGTGGTCGATGAACGCGACCGCGACGGGCAGGGACGCGCGCAGCAGGCACGTCCTCGTGACGCGCTGGGACGACCGCTGCCGTACGGCGCGGCCGGCGTCGAGCCCATCTCCGAAGCGCCGCTCCCACCGCGGGAGACGCTGGGCTACGCCCGCAGCCTGCTCGAGGAGGGGCGTCCGTTCGCGGCGCACGAGGCCCTCGAAGTCAGGTGGAAGTCATGCCCGGAGGAGGAGCGCGAGCTGTGGCAAGGTCTGGCCCAGCTGTGCGTGGGCCTGACCCACCACGCGCGCGGGAACGCGGTGGGAGCTTCCAGGCTCGTCGAACGAGCGGCCGGGCATCTCCAGGAGTACGCGCAGGCCGCCGGCCCGACCTTCGGACTCGACCTTGCGGCCCTCATCACGTGCGCCCGCCTGCGCCTGCAGGACGCGTGAAGGTTCCCCCCCCGCGAGAGGAGAGGTGACGTCAGGGTCGAGCCCCTCTGCCGTCGGGGCCCGAACCAGACCGTGATCCCGGAGTCCTCCTGCACCTGCGACGCATCCGGGGTGGAGGCCCGTGGTGGACCCGTCGGAAGCATCCGGGCCATGCCGGCGTGAACGGCTGGTCGCAGGAGGTGCGCCCGGCGTACCCGAGTTTCCCGAACCCCCTGCACGGCCGGCGAGCGTCCCCTACCTTGACCCGGTGATGAAGCGCTCTCGGGTCCTGGCCCTGGTCCTCGTGACCGTCGTGTCGGCGGTGCTCAGCATGGGCTCGGTCTCGCCGGGCCCGGCGGCGGCCTCGTCGGCCGCAGGCGGGTTCCGGTGCACGATGGAGGCCTTCGGGCACACCCAGGACGGGCGGATCACCTTCCGCCGTGTGGTGAACGACCGGGTCGAGGTGTCCAAGACGACGGCCGGGCCGGTGGGCTGGCGACCGATCTCGTGGACGCTCGTGAGCTACAACGGCTGGCCGGGGCACGAGGAGACCGAGCAGCTGGTCGCGGCGACGGACGGCAAGATCCGGCTCGTCGCGACCGAGTGGAACGAGGGCGGGAGCCTGAGCGTGCGCGTCCTGAAGGTGGTCGGACGCGGGTACCCGAGCCGGCTGATCACGTTCGACAACGGCAACGTCTTCTGGGTGGGCGCCGACCGGGCGCTGCGGCGCGCGAGGTTCACGGGCAGCAAGTTCGTCAGGAGGACGGTCCTGCCGGTCACGATCAGCGGCGCGACCGCGATGACCGCGCGCGGCGAGGAGTTCGGTGAGTCGCGGATCTACTACACCGACCGGGCCGGCGCGCTCCACGTCGTGACGAACGACGGCGCGAAGGCGACGGACGTGGTCCTGAAGGCGAGCGGCTACCGCGGTGTCACCGGGTTGCGGGCGGGCGGCTGCTCGTCGGCGAACGGTGCCCGGCACCGGCCCTACCTCGGCCTCCTCCTCGTCAAGCGCACGACGGGGGAGGGACGGTTCCAGCGGATCCTCCGTCCCACGGCGGCGAACGGTGGCCGGGTCACGAAGTCCGTCCGTGTCGGTCGGTCGGACTGGACGTGGCGCCGGCTCGGGTGAGCCGACCTGGCCGACCATGCGTGGTCCGGGGGCATCGCACGATGCGGAGATGGCAACGTCCGACGCGGGCGTGACGCCATCTCACGGACCTACGTTGGCGAGGTGAACGACCCTCACCTCGACCCGCAGATCGCCGTACTCGCCCGCGGTGGGGCGGTAGCGGAGCCGCCGGGGCCGAAGGTGCGGTCCGTGCGGGACCTGACGGTGCCGGGCGCCGGCGTCCCGGTGCGCCTGTACGGCGGGGAGCGCGACGACTGCGTCGTGGTCTTCCTGCACGGGGGCGGGTTCGTCAGCGGCGGGTTGGACAGCCACGACGCCCACGCGCGGATGCTCTGCCGCGACACCGGGCGCAGCGTGCTCGCGGTCGACTACCGGCTGGCCCCCGCCCACCGCTTCCCCGCGGCGTACGACGACGCCCTGGCCGCCGTCCGCTGGGCGGCCGACGAGCTCGCCGACCGGGTCGCGGTCGCGGGTCCGAGCGCGGGAGCGAACCTCGCGCTCGGGGCGGCGCTCGCGCTGGCGGGGACGACCGCGGCGCCGGTCGCCCAGCTGCTGGTGAACCCGCTGGTGCACGGCGACCCGTCGTACCCCTCGCGGAGCGAGCTCGCCGACGCCTACGGGCTGACGTCGGAGCGGTTGGAGTGGTGCACCGAGCAGTACCTCGCCGATCCGGCTCAGCGCGACGACGTGCGGTTCGCGCCGCTGCTCTCGCCCGACCTCGGCGTGCTCCCGCCGACGGTGCTCGTCGTCGCGGGGCGGGACCCGCTGCGCGACGAGGGCCGCGAGCTCGGGCGTCGGCTCCGCGCCGCCGGGGTGCCGGTCGATCTCAGCGAGGAGCCGGGGATGCCGCACGGCTTCTGGCGCTTCGCCGAGCTCTCGGACGCGGCCGGCTCGGCGGTGGCGCGGATGGGGGCGCTGCTCCGGAGCCGGATCGACGCCGCTCCGTAGGATCGCGCCGTGCCGCCCCGCTCCCCGCTGCCGCTCCGGCACGGGCTGAGCGCGGCCTGGGTGTGCACGCCGCACCGCGACCCGGACCGACCCGCGCCGTGGACGACGATGGGGGCCTGGCTGCGCGACCACGTCGACGCCCGCGTCGAGGTGGAGCCGATGCTCGCCGCCGGCCGCTTCGTGTACGCCGACGCGCGCCCCGTCGTGGATGCGGACCCCTACCGGCCGCACACCTTCGTGTGGTTCCACCGCGACCTGCGCGACGAGCCCGTCGTACCGGGTCCGCTCACCCTCGTCCACCGCGACGAGCGGGTCCTGGTGGTCGACAAGCCGGCCTTCCTGTCGACGGTGCCGCGGGGCCGGCACGTGACGCAGAGCCTCGTCGTCCGGCTGCGCGACGAGCTCGGTCTGCCGGACCTGACGCCGATGCACCGGCTCGACCGGGTGACCTCCGGCTTGGTGCTCTGCGCGGTCGGGAAGCAGTGGCGCGGGGCCTACCAGGCGATGTTCGCGCAGGGGACGGCGCGCAAGACCTACCGCGCACTGGCGCCGTACCGGGCGGAGCTGGAGGAGCCGCGCACGGTCCGCGACCACATCGCGGCGATCCCCGGCACCGGGCGGGCGGAGGTCGTGGCCGGGGCGCCGGTCAACGCCGAGACGCTGGTGGAGCTGGAGGAGCGGCGCGGCGACCTCGCGGTCTACCGGCTCACCCCGCGCACCGGCCGCACCCACCAGCTGCGGCTGCACCTGCGCGACCTCGGTGCCCCGATCGTCGACGACCCGATCTACCCGGTCGACCTGGGGGTGGACGTCGACGACTTCACGCGGCCGCTGCAGCTGCTCGCCAGCGAGCTGGAGTACGTCGACCCGGTCGACGGCGTCGTACGACGGTTCGTGAGTCCGCGGGGACTGCCGCTGAGCGCACGGGGGCGGTGAGCCGTCCACCACCGGCCGGCCGGGAACGGTGGACACCGCACCGCTCGACGGCGCGTCGCGCGGAACGGATCCGCCGGGGCGCCCCGCGGGACTAGCATCACCGGGCACGTCACAGGAGCGGGGGAGAGCCGTGGTGGGACCGGGTCTGGCACTGCCGGCCGCGCCCGACCACGGGCCCGAGTTCGGGCACGACGCGCTGGTGGTCTGCGACAACCTGGTGCGGATCTACCAGACCGAGAGCGTCGAGGTGCAGGCCCTGCAGGGGCTCGACCTGCTGGTGCACGAGGGCGAGATGATCGCGCTGGTCGGCGCGTCCGGGTCAGGGAAGTCGACGCTGCTGCAGGTGCTGGCCGGGGTGGACGCGCCGACCGCCGGGCGGGCGCGGGTGGCGGGGCACGACCTGCTGGACATGAGCCGCGCGGACCGGGTGCGCTACCGGCGGCACGTGGTCGGGTTCGTGCGGCAGCAGTCGGTGCGCAACCTGGTGCCGTACCTGACCGCCGCCCAGGTGGTCGACCTCCCGCTGAGCATCGCCGGCGTACGACGGAGCGAGCGGCGCGAGCGGACCGCGGAGCTGCTGGACACGCTGGGGGTCACGCACTGCGCCGACCGGCGGCCCGGGCAGATGTCGGGCGGCGAGCAGCAGCGGGTGGCGATCGCGGTGGCGCTGGCCAACCGGCCGCGGGTGCTGCTCGCCGACGAGCCCACCGGCGAGCTGGACAGCGAGACCGCGCAGGAGGTGTTCGCCGCGCTGCGCACCGCCAACCGGGTGCTCGGGGCGACGGTCGTCGTGGTCACCCACGACCGCGCGGTCAGCGACCAGGTCGCCCGGACCGTGGCGATCCGCGACGGCCGCACCAGCAGCGAGGTGCTGCGCAGTGACGAGGGGTCGGGGGCGCTCGGCGCGGCGGAGGAGTACGCCGTGATGGACCGCGCGGGTCGGGTCCAGGTGCCGCGCGAGTTCCGCGAGGCGCTCGACCTCACCCGCCGGGTCCGGCTCGCCCTGGCCGCGGACCACGTCGAGATCCGCTCGGACCGCGAGGAGGGCCGGTGAGCGCGGTCGTCGTCCGCGGGCTCACCCGCTCGTACGGCGCAGGCCCGGGCACCGTGCACGCGCTGCGCGACGTCTCCTTCGACGTGGCCCCCGGCGAGATGGTGGCCGTGGTCGGCCGGTCCGGCTCGGGCAAGACCACCCTGCTCAACCTGCTCGGCGGCCTCGACCGACCCGACGCCGGGACCGTCCACCTCGAGGGCACCGAGGTGACCGCGCTCGACGACGAGGGGCTGAGCACCCTGCGGCGCGACACGGTGTCCTACGTCTTCCAGACCTTCGGCCTGCTGCCCGCGCTCACGGCGGCCGAGAACGTCGGCGTCCCGCTGCGCTTGCGTCGGACGGCGGTGGCCGCGCGCGAGCAGCGGGTGGCCCTGCTGCTCGACCTAGTCGGCCTGCGCGAGCACGCCCGGCAGCGACCGGCCGAGCTCTCCGGCGGCCAGCAGCAGCGGGTGGCCATCGCCCGGGCGCTCGCCGGCTCGCCCCGGCTGCTGGTCGCCGACGAGCCGACCGGCCAGCTCGACGCCGAGACCGGGCTCGCGGTGATGGCCCTGCTCCGGGCCGTGGTCGAGTCCGAGGGCGTGACCGCGGTGGTCGCGACCCACGACCCGGTGATGATGTCGCTCGCCGACCGGGTCCTCACCATCGCCGACGGACGGGTGCACGGGTGACGTGCTGAGGTTCGTCGTACGCCGGGCCCTCGTGCAGCGGCGGATGGTCGTCGCCGCCGTCGTCCTGGTGGCGGTGGCGGCGACCCTGCTCGGCACCTGCGCGCTGCTGCTGGGCCCGACCCAGGACCGGGCCTTCGCCGAGCAGGTGCAGCGGTCCGAGCCGGCCGAGGTGGACGTGACCGCCTACCTCGTCGACCTCCCGGGCCCCGACCTGGTCGCGGCCCGTGAGGAGGCCGGCGACGTGGTCGCCGGGGTGCTGGCCACGACGGACCCGACGGTGACCGGCAGCGCGACCTCGCGGATGCGCCGGCTCGCCGACGGCGACCGGCTGGGCTACCTCGTGGCCGGGGACGACGTGAAGCAGCGGGCGGTGCTCACCTCGGGTCGCTGGCCGGTCGCGGCCGGCGAGACGGTGCTGCCCGACCTCGCCGCGAGTCGCCTGGAGCTCCGGGCGGGGGACCGGCTGCGGCTCGGCGGGGAGATCGGGCAGGGCGGCGTGGACGGCGAGGTCGTGCTCCGGGTCGTCGGCACCTTCCGGCCGCTCTCGCGGGCCGGCTGGGAGACCGATCCGCTGGGCGGCGCGGGCTCCGAGCCGTCGTTCAGCGACGGGTCGGTGACGGCACCCGCGTTCGGGCCGTTCGTCGTCACCGACGACGAGCTCCGCGCCAGCGGCTCGACGGTCTCCGGGCTCCGGGTCACCGCCCACCCGACCCTCGCCCTCGCCGACGACCGAGCCCTGCGGGACGCCGTCGCCGCGCTCGGCGGGGCGTCGGCGCTGCTGGACGCGCGGGTCGGCGACCGGGCCCGGATCACCCGGGTGGGCTCGGACCTGCCGCGCACCCTCGACCGGATCCACGCCCAGCAGGACACCACGCGGGCGACCGTGGTGGTCGTGCTGCTGCTCGGCGCCGCACTGTCGCTCGCGGCGGTGCTGCTGGCGGGCCGGTCGGTCGCCGCCGTACGGGACGAGGAGCGGGCCCTGCTCGTCGCCCTCGGCCTGAGCCGCGGGCAGCAGGTCGGCGCCGCGCTCGGGGAGGCGCTGCTGCTCGCCGTCGCCGCGTCGGTGCCGGCCCTTCCCGCGGCCGCGCTCGCCCACTCCCGGCTCACCCACCTGCCGTCCCTCGAGGCGGCCGGGCTGGCCCTGTCGCCCACGGTCACGGCGGGGCTCGTGGTGACCGTGCTGGCGGCGGCGCTGGTGCTCACCCTGGCGCTGGTCGCGTCCGCGGTGGATCCGTCGACGACGACCGCCGCCTCCCGGCGCCGCGCCGTCGCGGGTCTCGGCGTCGACGCGCTGCTGGTCGGCGCCGCCGTGGTCTGCGCGTGGCAGCTGCGCTCGCAGCCGGCCGGGGCCGCCACCGGCAGTGACGTCACGCTGCTGCTGGCGCCGGTCGTCTGCCTGGCCGTCGCGACCGTGCTCGTGGTCCGGCTGGTCCCGCTGCTCCTGGCCCTGGTGGCCCGGGGGGCGGCCCGGTCCCGCGGCCTGGTCCTGCCGCTGGCGGCGCACCAGGCGGCCCTCCGGGCCCGCACCGGTACGGCGACGCTCTTGATCGTCGCCGCCGTCGCCGCGATCCCCGTCGGCCTGGCCCTGCACAGCACCTGGTCGCAGTCACAGGACGACCAGGCCGCACTGCGGGTCGGCACCGACCTCGCGCTCACGCTCGCCGGGCCGCCGAGCAGCGCGGACGCCGCCGCCGTGATCGCGGCGACCGCCGACCAGGACCCGGTCGTGTCCGCGGTGGTGGACCGCCCGGTCGTGCTCGGCCGGTACGTCGGCGAGGCCGGCTCGCCCCCCGTGCTCGTGGCCGTCGACAGCCGGCACGCCGGCGAGCTGCTGCGGGGGCGTCACGAGGCGGGGCGGTCCTGGTCGGCGGTCGGTGCCGAGCTGGCTCCCGGGCCGCCGGTCGCGGGGGTGCCCGTCCCCGAGGACGGCGTCGGCCTGGAGATGACGGGGACCGTGCTGGACGGGGCGCGGGTGACGCCCACCGTGGTGCTGCAGGACGCGTCGGGCTTCCGCGGGTCGGTCTCCGGCGCGGCCGTGCCGATGGACGGCCGGCCGCACCCGGTGGAGTGGCGGGGGCCGATCGGACCGGACCAGCGGCTGGTCGCCGTACGGCTGGAGGTCGACGGGGCGCCGGTCGACGAGCCGACCGCGGGGACGGCGGACGTGGAGATCGCGCTCGGCGTCCCGGGGGACACCGCGGGCTGGCGGGTGCACGCGCTGGGTCGGGACACTCCGGTCCGCAGCGCCGAGGTCGTCCCCGGGCTGCGGGTCACCGCCCGGCTGGACCTGACCTACCTCGCCTACACCGGCGCCGACCTGCTGGTGACCGCCTTCGCGCCCCCGGACGAGGTGCCGGTCGCCGTCTCGCAGGACCTGGCCGACGCCGTCGGCGTGGGGGTCGGCGACGAGCTGTCCGCGATCGTCGGGGAGACCGACCTGCCGTTCCGGGTGGCCGGGGTGGTGCCCAGCGTGCCCGGTGCCCCCGGTCGGACGGCGGTGCTGGCGGACGTCGACACCGTCTCGCGGGCGCTCGTGGGCGCCGGCCGGCTCGAGCCGGTCGTCGACGGCTGGTGGGTGGCGGACCCCGGCCCCGGGACCACCCGCGCCCTGGAGGACCTCGACCTGGGCGAGGTGCTCACCCGGCAGGAGCTCGCGACCGACCTCGCCCAGGGGCCGCTCCGGGTCACCGTGCCGGCCGCGCTGCTCACCCTCGTCGTGGCCGCGGCGGTGCTGCTGCTCGCGGGCGTCGGGCTGGTGCTCGGCGCCGACCGGCGCCGGCGTACCGCCGAGGTGCTGCGACTGCGGGCCCTCGGCCTGACCCGGCGCGGCGCCCGGCGGCTGCTGCTGGCCGAGCACGCGGCGCTCGTCGTACCGCTGCTGCTGGCGGGGACCCTCGCCGGCGCCGGGGTGGTGCTGGCGATCGGATCCGACCTGGTCCGCTCCGACCTCGGCGCGGCGCCGGTCCCCGCCGCGGTCGTCGCCTGGCCGTGGACGGTGTCGGCGCTGGTCCTCGGGGGGCTCCTGGTGGGCGTGCTGGTCCTCACGGCGGTCGTCACCGCCCGCCAGGTACGACGCTCCGACCTCGCCGACCTGCGTCAGGGGGACGGATGAGGCTGCACGGACCCACCCTCCGCGGCCGGGTGCGCAGCGATCCCGGCCTGCTGCTCCTCATGGGCCTGGTCGTCGCGCTGACCACCGCCCTGACCGCGGCGGTCGCGCCCCTGACCGACCGCACGGGCGACCGGGCCTTCGCGGAGGCGGTGCGCGACGCCGGCCTGCGCGGTGCGGTGGTCGCCACCCTCCCCGAGGGGTACGACGACCCGCGCGGCGAGCGGACCCGCGACCCGGGCTCCGCGACCGAGCTGCGCCAGGCCACGTCGTACGCGCAGGGCACGCTGCCCGGCCGGCTGGCCCGGGTGCTCCGGCCCGGCGTCGCGACGACCACCACTCCCGCGCTGCAGCTGCTGGACGCCGGACCGGGCCGCTACCTGCGGCTCGCCTACGTCGACACCCCGACCGGCGAGCCGGCCGTCACCTACACCGCCGGCCACGCGCCCCGGGCGGCCGTGGGCGAGGACCGCGCCGACGCCGCGGTGCCCGCCGACGCGGGTCCGTGGCCGGTGCAGGTCGCGCTGTCCGAGGCGGCGGCCGCCGCCCTCGACGTCGGCCCCGGCGACCGGCTCCCGGCCGAGGACGAGCAGCACCGCGAGGTCCTGGTCCGGGTCAGCGGCGTCTACGTCGCGTCCGACCCCGACGACGACGCCTGGCAGGTGTCGACCGAGCTGCTCGAGCCGTCCCAGGGGATCTCCGAGGGCGTGCTGCGCACCTCGGCGGCGGCGCTCGTCTCCGCCGCGGCGCTGCCCGACCTGCGGCTCGCCGTACCGGCCGACGACCTGACGCAGCGCATCCTCTTCACCCCGCGCCCCGAGCGGCTGCGCTGGCGCGACTCGCGGGACGTGGAGCGGGCCGTGGCCTCGCTGCAGACCACCGCCGGGGTCGGCGGCGGCGACCTCTCCTGGGACAGCCTGCTCGACCGGGTGCTGGCCGACGAGCGCGCGCAGGTCGCGTCCGCGCAGGGGCAGGCCCAGGTCCTGCTGCTCGGGCTGCTCGCCTGCGCACTGCTGGTGCTGACCCTCGGCGCCCAGCTCCTGGTACGACGGCGCGCCGGTCCGGTCGTGGTGGCCCGCGAGCGCGGCGCCTCCCTGGCCGGTCTCGCCGGCGAGCTGCTCGTCGAGTCGCTGCTGGTCGCGGTGGGCGGGGCCGCGGTCGGGCTGGGCGCCGTCGCCCTGCTGGTGGGCACCCCGGGCTGGGGCTGGTCGCTCCCGGTGCTCGCGATCGCCGTGGGGGCGGCGCCGGTCCTCGGGGCGGTCCTCGCCGCGCGGGCGACCGGTGCGCGGCGGGTGCCGGCCAACCGCGCGGCCCGTCGTACGGCGGCCCGCTCGCGGCGGCTGACCCGGCTCGTCCTGGAGGCGAGCATGCTGGTCGCGGCCGGGCTGGCCGTCCTGGCCCTGCGCCAGCGCGGCGTGGTCGGGGCCGACCTGACGGCGGCGTCGGCCCCGACCTGGTGGGCGGTCGCGGGCGCGGTCGTCCTGCTCCGGCTGCTGCCGCCGGCGGCCCGCCTGGCGCTGCGCGGCGGACGTCGTACGACGGGGACGGTGCGGTTCCTCGCCGCGGCGCGGATCGCGGAGACCGGCGCCCGGGCGCTGCCGCTGCTGGTGGCCACGGTCGCGGTCGCCCAGCTGACCGTGGGCGTCGCGCTGGCGGCGACCGAGCGTGAGGGGCAGGCGGCCGGCGCGCTGCTCGTGGTCGGGGGAGACGCGCGGCTGACCACCGCCCCGGGCGCCGACCTCTCCCCTGCGGTCGCGGCCGCCCCCGGGGTGCGCGCCGCGACGTCCGGGCGGGTCGAGGACGGCGTGCGCGCGTCGTCGCGGGGCAGCGCCGACTCGGTGCGGCTGGTGGTGGTCGACGCGTCGTCGTACGCCTCGCTGCTCGCGGCGAGCGCCCTCCCGGACGCGCCCCGGCTCGCCCGCCTCCGAGGCGGCGGTGACCGGGTGCCGGCGCTGCTGCTCGGCGGCGACGCCGGGCTGCGCGACGGACTGGTGGTGCGCTGGGACGACGAGAACGTCCCGCTCGACGTCGTCGGGACCGCGCCCCGGGTGGACGCCTCGGTCGACCCGGTGGTGGTCGTGGACGCCGCCGCCTTCGCCGACGCCGGGGCGGTGGCCCGGCCCGACACCGTGTGGGCGGTCGGACCCGGAGCGGCCGACGCGCTGGAGGCGACGGGGGCCGGCGTCGTCCTCCGGTACGACGACGAGCTCGCCGCCCGCCGGGACGCGCCCCTGGCCGCGGGCCTGGTCCGCCTGGCCGTCGCCACCTCGGCCCTGCTCCTGCTGCTCGCCGTCCTCGGGGTGGTGCTCGCGGCCGCCGCCGAGGCGCCGGCCCGGGGCGAGTCGCTCGGCCGGCTGCGCGCGCTCGGGCTCGGGGACCGCGAGCTGCGCCGGGTCCTGGGCGCCGAGCTCGTCGTCCCCGTCGCGGTGGCCGCCCTCGCCGGGCTGGCCCTGGGCGTCGGCGCCTCCGCCGCGACCTTCGGCTCGCTGTCGCTGGAGCGGATCACCGGCCAGACGACGGCGCCGGACCTGGTCCTCCCGTGGTGGACGGTGCTCGCGGTCGTCGTCCTCGTCGGCGCCGTCCTGGTGGTCGCCCGCGTCGAGTGGCGGCGGCTGCGGCGGCGGTCGCTGGCGGGGCTGCTGCGGGGCTGACGGCGTGCGGCCCCGGCTCGGCGGTGAGCTGTGCACCGTTCGTCGTTCCGGATCGGTGGATGACGCACCGCCGGGTGGCGGGTCGCGGCCGACACCCCGCGGCAGCGGTGCGTCCGCCACCGAAGGCCGGGCGGGAACGGTGGACCGCTCACCGCCGCCCGGGGATCAGCGGGTGGCGGTGCGCGCCCCCAGCAGCCCGTCGGTCGCCTCGGCCAGCCGGGCGGCGAACACCTCGGTGGTGGACTCGACGAAGCTGTCGGAGAGATGGGTGCCGGCGCGGTAGACCACGACGCCGCCGATGACCGCCGGGCAGTGCACGCCGTCGGGGCAGACCACGGACGTCATGTCGACGACGCGGGTGCCGGGGACCCGCTCGGCCGCCGCCCGCTGGACCTCCGCGCCGGAGCGCGGGACCCCGTCCGCGAGCGTCCCCGTGCAGGCGGTGAGGTCGTCGAGGTTCTCCTGCACGCAGTCCGGGATGGTCATGCTCGACGGCACCGGGGTGTCGAGGATCGGCACGATCCGGGCGCCGGTCGCGGCCACCCGCTCCCAGTGGTGCACCAGGCCGTCGGCCATCGCCTCCGGCTCGTAGTCGGCGCTGGTCTCCCCGCCCGGCGGCAGCGACTTCGACGGCCGCGTGACGGTGAGGACGACGTCGGGCCGGAGCTCCTCGACCGTGGACAGGGAGTCGCGCGACCAGGCCTCGCAGTTCTCGTTGCGCTGGCCGTGGTCGAGCAGCACGGAGTCGGCGAACAGGCAGCCGTTCTTGGCGATCACGATCAGCCGCCAGCCCTCGCGCTCGGCGATCGCCTCGACCGGGGTGAACCACTGGGCGGCCTTCGAGTCGCCGACCAGCACGACGGTGCGGTCGGCGTCGGGATCGCCGTACTCGCAGGAGAGGAGCTTGCCGGTGCGCGGCGGCGCGACGCAGCGGTCGGCGTAGATGCGGGGCAGGTCGCGGTAGGTCTCCAGCGGCGAGGGGCGCAGGTGGTCGACGCGGCGGACCGCCGCCCAGTCGGTGTCGACGTAGCGCGGGTCCTGCAGGGCGCGGGCGCCCGGAGCCTCGGCCGCGGTGGCCACCTCGGCCGTGTCGACGAGCGAGTACGACGCCACCAGCGCCACGCCGGCGACCGCGGCCACGGCGGTGCCGAACGCGCCCGCGAGCAGTGCCGGCCGGGGCCGGGCCAGGCGGGGGGAGTGGCGCAGGGGCGTCTCGAGGTAGCGGTAGGACAGCCATGCCGGCACCACCGAGACGGCCACGACCAGCAGCGCCTGGCGGACCCGCAGGTCCCCCCAGATCCCCTCGGCGGCGACGAGGAGCGGCCAGTGCCAGAGGTAGAGCGAGTACGACAGCGCGCCGATCCAGACCGCCGGTCGCAGCCCGAGGACCCGCCCCACGCCCCACGGCACCGTGCGGCCGGCACCGGCCAGGATCGCCGCGGCGGTGCCCAGCACGGGCAGCAGGGTCGCGGGTCCGGGCCAGCGGGTGCTCGAGTCGACCAACAGGATCGCGGACACCACGGCCGCGCCACCGGCCCAGCCCAGGACGCCGCGCACGGCGGCCGGGATCCGCAGCAGCCAGGGCAGCGCCAGGGCCAGCAGCGCGCCGACCCCGAGCTCCCAGACCCGGGTGGTGGAGACGAAGAACGCGAGACCGGGCTGGGCGACGGCGTACGAGAGGGTGAAGGCGAACGACGCGGTCGTGGCGACGACCAGCACCACCAGGAGCACGGCACGCCACCGGTGCCGGACGAGCGCGGCCAGGAGGGCGGCGAGGATCGGCCAGACGACGTAGAACTGCTCCTCGACCGCGAGCGACCAGTAGTGCTGGACCGGCGACGGCCCGACCTGCTCGGCGAGGTAGTCGACCTCGCGGAAGGCCAGGCGCCAGTTGACGACGTACCCGGCGGCCGCGGCGATGTCGCCGCCGAACACCTGACGGCTGGTCGCCGGCAGCCAGAGCAGCGAGACGAGGCCGCTGAAGACCAGGACGACGGAGCTCGCCGGCAGCAGCCGCCGAGCGCGGCGGGCCCAGAAGTCGGCGAGCCCCAGGCGTCCGTGCTCGGCCAGCTCGCGCGCCATCATCGAGGTGATCAGGAAGCCGGAGATGACCAGGAAGACGTCGACACCGGCGAAGCCGCCGGGCGTCCAGGCCAGGCCGGCGTGGTTGAGCAGCACGGAGCCGACCGCGAGGGCGCGCAGGCCTTCGATGTCGGGGCGGAACGACCGGCTCGGCGGAGCGGTCCGCTTCGGGGTTCGGGGGGCACGGTGCACGCCGGGTCCGATGCCGCTCGACCCGGATCGGTTCGGACCGGAGGACCGCTCGGCTCGGCGGCCGGCAGCGAGCAACGTCATGTAATCAAACTAAACCACTAGACTTAGTTCATGGGAAACGTCCGCGTGTTGAACGGCTGTGAATCGTTACATCGCCGCAATAGGAGGAATCTTTACGCGCAACGGGACGACCGTAGAAAGGCCAGCGCCTCTTCTCTCCTGCCACGAAAGGCGCTGGATCCTTCATGTCCTCACGCACCACCGGGCGTCGTACCGCCCGCCTGATCGCCCTGCCGGCGGTCGCGGCGGTCGCGGTCGGCACCCTCGCCGTCACCCCCGCAGCCCAGGCGCTGACCAGCGTCACCACCAGCAACGGCGCAGCCGTCTTCATCAACGACGCGCGACGCCCGGGCCTCGACACCGGCTCGATCCGCAACGTCACCGGCTCGCGGATGGAGGGCTTCGGCAACATCTTCGTCCACGTCGACACCCCCGCCGGCGAGGAGCCGCGGATGAACGACCAGATGATGCGCGGGTTCGGCCTGACGGCCGGCGCGCCCGGGTCCTACCTCTCGACCAAGTCGGTCCGGCTCGGCGATGTCCTGATGACCCGCAAGGTCCGGGTCGCGGCCGCCAGCAACACCACCAGCTTCTTCGACACGTTCACCAACTCCTCGACCGAGCCGGTGACGCTCCAGGTCTCCTTCGGCGGCTCGCTCGGGTCCGGCTTCACCGCCACCAGCCCCAACAAGGCGACTGTGTCCGCGTCCAGCAGCGGCGACGCGGTGGTGGACGCCGCGGACACCTGGATCTCGGCGACCACGCCCGGCGCCACCCGCCCCACCGGCGTCGTCGTCGGCTCCGGCGTCGAGGCGCTCGGCGACCAGCAGTCCGACCCGTTCACCACGCCGTACGTCGCCACCGGCAGCCGGTCCAACGACCTGGGCTTCGTCCGCGAGCTGACGATCGAGCCCGGCGACACCGAGTCCCTGGCCCAGTTCGTCGTCGTCGGCGCGACCAGCGACACCACCCAGATCGCGACCGACACCGCGGCCCTCGCGGCGACCCCGGACTTCTCGAACCTGACGATCGACGAGATCTGCACCCTGGAGAACTGGGACCTCGCGTCGTACGCCGCCGCCTGCGCCGGTGCCGAGCCGCTCCAGGTCCCGGCCGCCGACGCCGAGGTCGAGCACACCACCGACGTCGCCTACGACGTCACCGGCAAGACCGTCGCCCAGCTCCAGGCCGACCTGGTGGCCGGCAACGTCACGTCGGTCCAGCTGACCAAGGCCTACCTCGACCGGATCGAGGCGTACGACGGCGGCGCGCTCGGCTTCCACTCGTTCATCACCGTCGCGAAGGATGCGGTCGCCCAGGCGCTCGCCGCCGACCAGGCGCGGAAGGCCGGCCGCACGGGCGACCTGCTCGGCATCCCGATCGCGCTGAAGGACATCTACGACACCAAGGACATGCCCACCTCGGGCGGCACCCTGGCCCTGAAGGACTGGGAGCCGAAGAAGGACGCCTGGCAGGTCGCGAAGCTGCGCGAGGCCGGGGCCGTCGTGATCGGCAAGACCGTGCTCTCGGAGTTCGCCAACTCGGGCTCGTTCAGCGAGAGCGGCTTCAAGCAGACCTGGAACGCCCTCTACCCGTCGAAGACCTCCTTCGGCTCCAGCGGCGGCTCGGCCACCGCGGTCGCGGCCGACCTGGCCGCCGCCGCGATGGGCACCCAGACCGGCGTCTCGCTCTACGCGCCCTCCACCGGCGCCAGCCTGACGACGTTCCGCGGCACCGACGGACTGACCAGCACCAACGGCGTGATGCCGCTGACCTGGGCCACCGACTACGCCGGCCCGATCGCCAAGTCGGTCACCGACGTCGCCTCGATCCTGGACGCGACGGCCACCCGGACCACCGGCAACAACCCCGACGACCTGCTCACCTCACGCGTGGACAACGACCTGCGTCCGGTCGAGTGGAAGTCGGCGCTGAAGACGACCGCGCTGCAGGGCAAGGTCATCGGCTACGTCCCGAGCGCCTTCGCCTCCACGGCCATCACCGACGACAACGCCGGCGCCGTGGCCCTGGCCCAGTTCCGTACGGCGGTCGAGGCCGCCGGCGGCACTCTCGTGGCGGTCACCGGCGCGACCGCGCCGACCAACCCGCCGTCCGCCGGCTTCCCGACCTCCGGCAGCGCCGGCTCCGAGGGCTGGGAGCGCTACATCGGCGAGGAGCGTCCCGCGACGTTCCCGATGACCGCGAAGCAGCTGCTGGAGAACCAGGCCAACCTGCCCTACAACGTCTCGGGCAACTACAACTACAACCCGATGGACGACACCAGCGTCACCAACCTGCTGGCCCGTCGGGACGCCTACAAGGTCAACGCGGCCTCCTGGATGGACACCGCCTTCGGCCAGCCGGTCGACGCCGTGGTCTACCCGGGCTTCCTGACCAGCATCGGCAACAACGACGCCTCGTCGGCGATCTTCAGCTCCGACCGCGCGTCCGGCGTCATCACCCAGGGCGTCGGCCTGCCGACGGTGATGGTCCCGATCGGCAAGAACGACGAGGGGCAGTCCAACAACGTCCAGATCGTCGGGCGGGCCTGGACCGACACCACCGTCCTCGGGATGGGCTACGCCGTGGAGCAGCAGGCCCAGGCGGCCATGCACACCACCTTCGCCCCGGCCCTGCCGTGGAGCGGTCCGGCCGCCTCGGTCACCGCGCTGAGCCTGCGCAGCACGGCCACGACGTACGGCACCGCGGCCCAGGCGACCGTCACGGTCGCCGCGGACCCGGCCGCCACCGGCACCGTCACCGTCGCGGCCGCGGGTCGCTCGGTGACCGGGAAGCTCGTGGGCGGCACGGCCACGGTGGCCCTGCCGGCGACGCTGCCGGTCGGCACCCACCTGGTCACCGCGACCTACTCGGGCTCGGCCACGGTCGCGGGCAGCACCGCGACCGCCACCCTCAAGGTGGCCCGCTCGGCCCCGGGCGTCTCGGTCGGCCTGGTGAAGAAGACCGTGCGCACGAACCAGAAGGGCGCGGTCAAGGTCCGGCTGTCGGCCCCCGCCACCGTCCTGGTCTACGACGGCAGCAAGGTCCTCCGCTCGGTCAAGGTCGGTCGCACCGGGACCGTGAAGCTGCCCCGGCTCGCCGCCGGTCGGCACCGGATCCGGCTCTACGTCGTCGCGGGCGAGGAGTACGCCGCGGCCTGGAGCAGGACCGTCGTGCTGCGGGTGAAGAAGAAGCGGTAGCACCGGCACGAACGCACCACCGGCAGCGCCGCGGACCTCGGGGTTCGCGGCGCTGCCGTCGTTGCGGGCTCAGCCCGGCCGGTCACCGGCGGCGACGGGGCGCGAGGGGTCCGAGCTCCACGCCGACCACGAGCCCGGGTAGAGCGCGGCCGTCACGCCGAGGGTGGCCAGGGCGAGCACGTCGAGGGTCGCGCTGGTCCCGCCGCCGCAGTAGGCGCCGACCTCGACGCCCTCCGTCAGCCCGACGGCGTCGTACGCCGTGCGCAGCGCGCCCGCGTCGCGCAGCCGGCCGAGGCCGTCGAGGTTGGCCGCGCTGGGCAGGTGGCGAGCGCCGGGGACGTGGCCGCCCGTGACCCCGCCGGCGTAGGCGTGCGACTCGCGCGCGTCGAGCAGCAGGCCCGAGCGGGCCAGCGCGGCCGCGCCGTCGTCGTCGAGCACCGGCAGCGACCCGGGAGAGACCCGGAGGGTGCCGGACCCGGGTGGCTCGCCATGCTCCCCGAGGGCTCCGCCTGCGGCCACCCAGGCGTCGAGGCCGCCGTCGAGGTAGCGCACGCCCGGCACCCCGGCCCACCGCAGGGTCCACCAGGCGCGCGCCGCCAGGGCGGGCTGGTCGCGGGTGTAGACGACGACCACCGAGTCGGGGTCGACGCCCCAGCGCTCGACCCGGTCCTGGACCTGGGCGCGGCCGGGGAGCGGGAGCGAGCCGGTGCCCTCCCCGGGGGTGCCGACCAGGTCGGCGGTCAGGCCGACCAGGAGCGCACCGGGCACCCCGGTACGGCGCGCATCGGCCGGCCCCGGCTCGCGCCGTACCTCCAGGAGCACCACGCGTCCGGACCCCTCGCCCGTCAGCAACGTCCGCAGCGCGTCGGCGGTCACGACGGGCGCGACCCCGGCCGCGGCGGCGGGATCGGGCGATGGCGGCATGCTGCTCCTCGGCTCACAACGCTATTGTCGAGTATTAAGCTACAGATAAGCGAGTAAAGGTGGTGTGCGGGGTCCCGGTGTGGTCCGGCGGGGCGGTCCGGTCCTCTAGCCTGCGGCCGTGAGTCGACGCAGGAGGTGGATCAGCGCCGCCACGCACGCGGCGTGGGGCTGGCTGGATCGGGCGGGGGAGATCGTCCCCGGCACCCGCGCGGCGGACGCGTTCGGGAGCTTCGGCCCGGGCAGCTGCCTGGGGTTCCCGACGGCCACCCTGATGAACGTCGGCTCGATCCACCTCGGCTCGCGCACCCTGGTCGGTCGGCAGGCCACGCTGTCGGTGGGCTACTCGCCCGGGGACACGGTGCTGCCCGAGCGCGGCCTGGTGATCGGCGACCGGTGCGTGATCGGCGCGCGGACCAGCCTCACCGCGCACGAGTCGATCGTCGTCGGCGACGACGTGTGGTGCGGGCAGGACGTGTTCGTCTCCGACGCCAGCCACGGCTACCAGGACCCGGACATCCCGATCGGCCGGCAGTTCGGCGAGCACAGCCCGGTCGTCATCGGCGACGGCTGCTGGATCGGGCACGGCGCGATCGTGCTGCCCGGCACCACCCTCGGTCGCCACGTGATCGTGGCGGCCGGGTCGGTGGTGCGGGGCACGGTCGAGGATCACGCGATCGTGGCGGGCGTCCCGGCCCGGGTCGTCCGGCGCTACGAGTCGGGGGTGGGCTGGATCGGCGCGGGCGGCGACGTACGTCCCGAGGTGGGACCGGACCCGCGGTTGCGTTGACTCCTAGTCTCGGAGCATGACCGCGCAGCCGACGTACGCCTCGACCAGCCCGACGACCGGGGAGGTGCTGGCCACCTTCGACTTCGCCTCCGACGCGGACGTCGAGGCGGCACTCGCAGCCGGGGCCCGGGCCTTCGCCACCTGGCGCTCCGCCACGCTCGAGGAGCGGGCGGCGGTGGCCAAGCGGGTCGGCGCCCTGTTCGCCGAGCGGGCCGACGAGCTCGCGCTGATCGCGGTCGAGGAGATGGGCAAGCCGCTGGGCGAGGCGGTCGAGGAGGTCGAGTTCTGCCAGGCGATCTTCGACTACTACGCCGAGCACGGACCGGCGCTCGCGGCCGACCAGCCGATCACGTCGTTCTCGGGCGACACCGCCGTCGTGCAGAAGCGGCCGATCGGGCTGCTGCTCGGCGTGATGCCGTGGAACTTCCCCTACTACCAGGTGGCCCGGTTCGTCGCGCCCAACCTGGTGCTCGGCAACACCCTGCTGCTCAAGCACGCCGAGTCGGTGCCGCGCTGCGCGGAGGCCGTCGAGCGGCTGCTGGCCGACGCGGGCGTCCCCGACGGCGTCTACCGCAACCTGTTCGCCACCTTCGCCCAGGTCGAGACGGTGATCGCCGACCCGCGGGTCCAGGGCGTCTCGCTCACCGGCTCGGAGCGGGCCGGCGCGACCGTCGCCGCGCTCGCCGGGCAGCACCTGAAGAAGTGCGTCCTCGAGCTCGGCGGCTCGGACCCCTACGTCGTCCTGGACGCCGACGACGTCGAGGCCGCCGCGAAGCAGGCCTGGGAGACCCGGCTCTACAACACCGGCCAGGCCTGCAACTCCAACAAGCGGATCATCGTCACCGACGACCTGTACGACGGCTTCGTCGCCAAGCTCGTCGACCTCGCCAGCGACCTGCGGCCCGGCGACCCGGCCGACCCGGACCGCGGCGACGACACCTACCCGCCGCTGTCGTCGGTGACCGCCCGCGAGCGGCTCCAGGAGGTCGTCGACGACGCGGTCGCGCAGGGCGCGACGCTGCACGTCGGCGGAGAGGCCGGGGCGGGCGCCTACTACGCGCCGGCCGTGCTGACCGGGGTCACGCCGCAGATGCGGGCCTACCGCGAGGAGCTCTTCGGCCCGGTCGCCGTCGTCTACTCCGTGTCCTCCGACGAGGAGGCGCTGACGCTCGCCAACGACACGCCGTACGGCCTCGGGGGTGCGGTGTTCAGCACCGACGAGGAGCGGGCCGCGCGGCTCGCCCGCCAGCTCGACGTCGGCATGGCCAACGTGAACACGCCCGCCGGCGAGGGCGCGGAGATCCCGTTCGGCGGCGTGAAGCGCAGCGGTTTCGGTCGCGAGCTGGGCCCGCTGGGCATGGACGAGTTCGTCAACAAGCGGATGTTCTACGTGAAGACGTCCGGTCAGGACTGACCGCGGGGGGTCTCGATACGCCCCGCTCGTTCCTCGCAGGGCTACTCGACCAACGAGAAGCGCCCTGGTCGTTGGTCGCAGGGCCACTCGACCAACGAGAAGCGGCCTGGTCGTTGGTCGCAGGGCCACTCGACCAACGAGAAGCGGCCTGGTCGTTGGTCGCAGGGCCACTCGACCAACGAGAAGCGCCCTGGTCGTTGGTCGCAGGGCTACTCGACCAACGAGAAGCGCCCCGCTCGTTCCTTGCGGGGCCACTCGACCGGCGAAGGCTGGTCGTTGGTCGAGTAGCGAGCGCCAGCGAGCGTATCGAGACCCGGTGGGCCGTCGCCCGACCGCTACGGTGACGAGGTGCTGACCCCCGTCTCGTACCCCGCCTACCCGGCCCCCTCCGTCCGCGCCCTGGAGCTCTACGACGCGATGGTCGCGTTCATGCGGGAGGAGGTGCTCCCCGCGGAGGCGTCGTACGACGCGTTCCGCGCCGCGGCCGCGCCGGGGGACCACACGGTGCCGCCGGTGATCGAGGAGCTGAAGGCCAAGGCCCGCGAGCGCGGGCTGTGGAACCTCTTCCTGCCGTCGGAGTCGGGGCTGACGCAGCTGGAGTACGCGCCGATCGCCGAGCTGTCGGGCTGGTCCAACGAGCTGGCGCCGGAGGCGATCAACTGCCAGGCGCCGGACACCGGCAACATGGAGCTGTTGCACCTGCTGGGCACCGAGGAGCAGAAGCGGCAGTGGCTGGAGCCGCTGCTGGCCGGGGAGATCCGCTCGGCGTTCGCGATGACCGAGCCGGCCGTGGCGAGCTCCGACGCGACGAACATCGAGACCCGGATGGTCCGCGACGGCGACGAGTACGTCGTCACCGGCCGCAAGTGGTGGATCAGCGGCGCGGCCGACCCGCGCTGCCGGGTGCTGATCGTGATGGGCAAGACCGACCCGACCGCGGCGACCCACCGCCAGCAGTCGATGCTCGTGGTCCCGGTCGACACCCCCGGCGTCGACATCCAGCGGTCGCTGCCGGTCTTCGGGCGCCAGGACCAGCACGGCCACTGCGTCGTGGAGTTCACCGACGTCCGGGTCCCGGTCACCGCCGTGATCGGCGAGGAGGGCGGCGGGTTCGCGGCCGCCCAGGCCCGGCTCGGCCCGGGTCGGATCCACCACGTGATGCGCGCCCTCGGCGCGGGCGAGCGGGCGCTGGCCATGATGGTGAAGCGGGCCCAGACCCGGTCGGCCTTCGGGGGGCCGCTGGCCGACCAGTCCGCCGTGCGCGAGCGGATCGCCGAGTCGCGCATCGAGCTCGAGCAGGCGCGGGCGCTGTGCCACCGGGCGGCGTACACGGTCGACGCCGAGGGCAACAAGGCCGCGCGCCACCTGATCGCCGCGGCCAAGGTCGCCGTACCCCGGGCGGTGCTGTCGGTCATCGATCGCGCCATCCAGCTCCACGGCGGTGCCGGCGTCAGCGACGCGACCGTGCTGTCGACGCTCTACGGCTGGCACCGCGCGATGCGGATCTTCGACGGCCCCGACGAGGCCCACCTGACCACGCTGGCCCGGGCCGAGCTCACCCGAGAGCCGCTCTTCGATCTCCCGGAGACGGTCTTCAGCCAGTTCGGCTGAGGGCCCCGACCGGGACGTCATCGACACGGTGTCAGCGGGTGCTCCGTCCCGATGACGTCCGGTCCAGCGGTCACCCGCTGACCGCAATCGGTGCCAGGCTGACCGCATGAGCCGTCATGTCCAGATCACCTTCGACGCCCGCGACCCCCGCGCCCTCTCGACCTTCTGGCGCGACGTCCTCGGCTACGTCCACCCCGGCCCGCCGGGGGTCGAGCTGCCCGAGGGGGCCGACCCGCTGGCGGCCTGGGACGAGTTCCTCGAGCGCGTCGGCGTCCCGGCGGACCAGCGCAACAGCCGCTCGGCGCTCGAGGATCCCGCAGGGGAGGGGCCGCGGCTGTTCTTCCAGCAGGTGCCCGAGGAGAAGGTCGCCAAGAACCGGGTGCACCTCGACGTCCGGTCCGCGCCCGGGATGGAGGGCGACGCGCGGATGGCCGCCCTCGAGGCCGAGGCCGCCCGCCTGGTCGAGCGGGGGGCCTCGCGGGTGAGGCGGTTCGAGCCCGAGCCACCGCTGTCGCTCGGCTTCCTGGTGATGGCCGACCCGGAGGGCAACGAGTTCTGCCTCGACTGAGGTCGTTCGCCGCTACGGTGACCCGGTGTCCACGACCCTCCTGACCTCGCGACGAGGACTCGGGCCGATCGCCGGGGTCCACGCGGGGCTGCTGGTCGGGGGCGCGATCGCCCTCTCGCTCGACCCGCCCGCCCAGGGCTGGGGCGTCCTGCTCTGCGTCGTGGCGTACGTCGCCGCGCTGCTGACGGTGTGCCGCGCGATCGACCGCGCGGACCTGCTGGCGCTGGCCGGCTTCCTGGCCCTGGTCTCGGTGTTCCAGGTGCTGCCGGACTGGGTGCTCGCCGACCTCGTCGGCACCCTGCGCTTCCCCGACCGGGGCGGGCCGCGCGTCGACGACGTCATCCCGCTCGCGATGGCCGCCATGTGGGTCGCCCCGCTGTTCGTCGCGGTCGGCCTCGCCGGCGGTCGCCCGGGCCGCGCCGCGCTGCTGTCCGGGCTCGTCTTCCTCGGGGCGGAGCTGCTGGCGCCGAGCCTCGGTCTCTGGGAGCCGGTCGGCGACACCCGCCGCGTGCTCGGCGTCGCCGTGTACGTCGTCCCGGCCGAGGCGGCGCTGGGCTGGGCGGCGGCCACAGCCTTCACCCACGTGCGGAGCGCCTCGCTCCCGGTCCGCGCCGGCGCGGCGCTCGCCGTGTCGACGTTCTACCTCGGCGCGCTCGTCCTCGCGCACTTCCTGATCGACGTCGCGGGCTGGCGCCTCACCGCCTGATCAGCGCGGCCGCACGTCCACCGTCAACCGGACGGTCACCTCGTCGCCGAGGGCGATCCCCTCGGCCTTCCGCAGCTTGTCCTTCAGCGGCACGACGTACCCGCCGTCCTTCGGCCACAGCGACGTCGTCAGCTCGGTCTCGCCCACCGCGACCCGGACCGGGATCATCCCCCAGCCGTAGGACACCAGGGCGGCCGCCTCCGCGAGCTCGACGCACTCGTCCTCCGGGACCGTCACGAAGTGGTACGGCGCCGGCCCGCGCCACTCCCAGACCACGCCGTCGAACTCCAGGATCACGGTCCGACCGTAGCGGGCGGGTCTCGGGATTCGGGTCTGGGAAAAACTGACGGGCCGGAAGCTGTCCGGGGTTCGTGCGGACACACCTGGCGCATCACTTTTCGAGCGCCGACCCGAGCCGACTGCGGAACCGAGCCTGGCCCGCGGGCGTGAAGAGGGACTCGCGCAGCAGGGCGTGCCAGGCCTGGATCCGGCCCGGGTCGTGCGGGCGGCCGAGCGCGAGGTCGGCGTCGCGGAGGATCCCGACGGCCTGGTGCAGGACGTGCTCGCTGGTGTAGCCGCGGCGCTCCAGGTCGGCCGCGATGATCCGGCGACCGCGCTCGAGGTCGCGGCGCTGCCGGGCGCGCGGGAGGTGGTCGACGCCGTCGTACTCGTGCAGGAAGCGGGTGCCGAGCACGCGCAGGTCGGCGCGGGCGACGTGCCGGCCGTCCGGCGTCCAGATCTCCTGCTGCGGCTCGACCGGGACGTCGCAGACGACGTGCAGGACCCGCAGCAGCGTCTCCCAGGCCGACTCCGCCCGACCGTCCGCCAGGACCAGCGCCTCGCGCAGGCGGGGTGCGCCGCGCCGATGCTCCCGCGCCGCGGTCCACAGCTCGTCGGTCGTCGTCTGGTGGTGCTGCAGCGCGCAGTCGACCAGCACGACCAGGTCGAGCAGGCCGAGGTCGCGGCCGCACGCGACCAGGGTCTCGGGGACCGTCGTCAGCCGCAGACCGTCGATCACCTCGCTGGGTGGGATGGCGCGGTGCCGGCAGGCGATGAGACCGCGCCGACGCGACGCGTGCTGGGCCTCGATCTGAGCCACCCAGACCGGGAGCGGGTCCGGGAGCGGCGGCAGCCACCAGCCCCGGACGCGCGCGCTGGTCAGGTGGGTGAAGGCGGCCGTCTGGCGGAGCGCCTGCTGCCAGGCGTGCAAGTCGGAGAGCCCGGAGGAGGTACGACGGTGCAGCGCACGGGCGACGGTGTCCCAGTCGGGTCCCGGCGGCCGCGGTCCGGTGGCGAGGTCGTGGCGGGTGAGCATGCCCGTCACGGTCGTCGGCACCGCGGACGCTCGGAGCCCGGGCGGGACCGGCCTGGGGATGACCGCGACGGGACCAGTGCCTGTGGACGGTGAGGGGGCTGGGGTGGTGGCCGGGCGGGTGGTGGAAAAAGTGACGCCTCGGCACGATTCCACAGGGTGTCCGGACCGCCCCAGCCCGTCGGTTTTTCCCCGACCCCGGACCCAGCCCGTCAGTTTTCCCGGACCCGGACCCAGCTACTGCTCCTCGATCGACGCCCTCACCGCAGCCGCACTCGCGTGCGCCTCGTCCATGAGCAGGATCAGCTCGGGGGCCGTCCAGGTGCGGGGCTTGTCGTCCATCACCGACAGCACGCCGATGATCCGGCCGGCGCCGTCGGTGATCTGCCAGCCGGCGTACGAGTGGATGCCGAGCTCGGCGATGAGCGGGTGGGCGGCGACCCGCTTCTCCAGGCTGACGTCGTCGACGATCAGCTGGGCGCCGTGGTCGCGCACGTAGGTGCAGAACGACTCGACCAGCGGGATCTCGCGGGCCCGGTCGAGGTCGTCGGGGAGGCCGGAGGCGCCGATGAAGAAGTGCCGCTCGTCGTGGAAGGTCGAGAGCAGGGCGATGCGGACGTTCAGCCGTTCGCGCAGGCGGAGCGCGACCTCGTCGTGCCGTTGACCCGGGTGGGCCGGGCGGGGGTCGCTCACGCGTCGAGTGTGACCCATCGCCGGCCCGGCCGGACCGGAATCGTCGATGCTCACCCCCGGGTGAGTGCGTCCCGCGCCCGCTCGACCTCGGCGGCGGCGGCCTCGGCCAGCGCGGCGACGGTCGCGGGGTCGCCGCCGTCCCGCGCTGCGGTCTCCAGCTCGGCGAAGCGGTGGGCGACGAGCAGGGCGCCGAGGGACGCGCTCGCGGAGCGCATGCTGTGGGCGATGTCGGCCGCCGCCGGGGCGTCGGCTGCGTCGACGGCGGCGGTGAGTCCGGCCAGCTGCCGTCCCGCGTCGGTGACCCAGGCGTCGACGAGGCGCTGACGGAAGGCGGCGGCGTCCGGGCCCAGGTGGCCGGTGAGCGCGTCGAGGGCGTCCGGGTCGAGCACCGGGGGAAGGTCCTCGGCGGGCGGGGGAGCTGGCTCGGCCGGCGCCGGCGCCGTGGACCGGACCCGGCGCAGCGCGCCGGCCAGCTCCTGGGCGCGGACCGGCTTGGAGAGGTGGTCGTCCATGCCGGCCGCGAAGCTGGCGTCGACGTCGTCGACGAGCGCGCCGGCCGTCATCGCGACGATCCGCGGCTGCCGCTCGGCGGGCAGCTCGGCCCGGATCCGCCGGGTCGCCTCGTGGCCGTCCATCACCGGCATGTGCACGTCCATTAGGACCAGGTCGTACGGCGCCGCGTGCACCGCCGCGAGGGCCTCCTCGCCGTTGGCGACCACGACCGGGCGCTGGCCGAGCCGCTCGAGCATCAGGGTGGCCACCTTCTGGTTCACCGTGTTGTCCTCGGCCAGCAGGATGCGCAGCCGGCCGAGCGTCTCCGGCTCCTCGACCACGGCCGCCTGGAGGTCGTGGGCCCCCAGCAGCTGGGCGACGGTGTCGCGCAGGGCGGCCGCCTTCACGGGCTTGGTCAGGTGGACCAGCCGGACGGACGCCGCCTCGCGCACCGGCTCGCCGAGCGAGGTCAGCAGCAGCAGCGGTACGTCGGCCCACGCCGGCAGCTCGCGCAGCCCGCGGGCCAGCTCCAGCCCGTCCAGCTCGGGCATGTGCATGTCGAGCACGCCCAGGTCGAGCGCGCCGGGGGTGGCGGCCATGGTGGTGAGCGCCTGCGCCGGGTGGGCGAAGTCGACGACGTGCATGCCCCACGCCTCCAGCTGGGCCCGCAGGATGTGGCGGTTGGTGTCGTTGTCGTCGACGACCAGCGCGTGCCGGCCCCGGAGCTCGGCGGGCGCGACCCGGGTGCGGTCCTCCTCGCCGTCGGCGGCCCGGCGCATCGGGACGACCATCGTGAACGTCGAGCCGGTGCCGACCTCGCTCTCGACGACCAGCCGGCCGTCCAGCGCCTCGGTCAGCCGCTGGCTGATGGCCAGCCCGAGGCCGGTCCCGCCGTACACGCGGGTGGTGCTGCTGTCGACCTGGCTGAAGGAGCGGAAGAGCCGGTGCATCCGGTCCTCCGGGATGCCGATGCCGGTGTCGCGCACGGCCAGGGCCAGGACCGGGCGGTCGGGGTCGGAGCCGTCCTCGACCCGGACGCGGACCAGGACCTCGCCCTCGGAGGTGAACTTCACCGCGTTGCTGAGCAGGTTGACCAGCACCTGGCGGACCCGGGTCACGTCGCTCTCGACCACCGCGGGTACGTCGGGGTCGATCTGCGCGACCAGGTCGATGCCCTTGGCGGCGGCCTGCGCGGCGACCAGGTCGAGCGAGCTCTCGACGCACTCGCGCAGCGCGAACGCGTGCTGCTCCAGGTCGAGCTCGCCTGACTCGATCTTCGAGAAGTCGAGGACGTCGTTGATGATCGTGAGCAGCGCGTCGCCCGAGGCCTGCACGGTCTCGGCGTAGTCGCGCTGCCGGTCGTCGAGGTCGCTGGCCAGCAGCAGCCCGCTCATCCCGATCACGGCGTTCATCGGGGTCCGGATCTCGTGGGACATGGTCGCCAGGAACGCCGACTTCGCGACGTTCGCCGCCTCCGCGTCCTGGCGCGCGGTCACCAGCTCGCGCTCGCGCTCGACCAGGGCCCGGGCCATGCCGTCGAGGCCGGTCCCGATGTCGCGCAGCTCGTCGGGGGCGTCGCCGCGCGGGCGCGGCTCGAGGTCGCCGTCCCGGATCCGGCCGATCGCGACCAGCAGCTCGTCGACCGGCTCGACCACGGCCGCGCGGAGCGTACGGCGCTGGCGGCCGACGACGTACGCCGCTCCGCCGAGCAGCAGCACCTCGATCACCAGGCCCACGGCGAGGACGGTGGTCTTGCGCTGCTGAGCGTCGGCGCGGCGCTGGTCGGCGTACGTCTCGAGCTCGTCGTGGACCGCGCGGTAGTCGTCGAAGAGCGCCTTGCCGCGGTCGATGAACTCCCTCTTCGCGGGGCTGCCCGGCTGAGCGGCCAGGGCCGTCCCGGTGCCGAGGGCCTCGTCGACCCAGCCGTCGGTCCAGCGCTGGCTGGCGCGTTGTTGGGCCGCCAGCATCTCGGCGATCCGGTCGTCGCCGTCGAGGTAGCGCTCCGCGTCCTCGAGCTGCTCGCGGGCCGCCACGACGCCCTCGGAGTAGGGCTCCAGGTCGCTGGTCTGCCCGGTCAGCAGGTAGGCGCGCAGCCCCGTCTCCTGGTCGAGCATGGCCAGGTGGGCGAGCCGGACCGCCCGCGCGCCGTTGGTCGCGCGCTCCAGGTCGCGGTCGAGCGAGAGGGCGAGGTAGCCGAGAATGGCGCCGTTGACCAGCGCCACGAGCGCGACCGTGAGCAGACCCGTGAGCGTGACTCGGCCGACCTGTCGCGTGAGGGACACGTAAGGAATGGTCTCACGGGCGTCGAGGGCTCCTGCCCGTTCGGGTGACCACGCGGCCGGGTACGAAGGCGGACGTGACCGACCGCGACTGGCTGCTGACCACCGAGGAGCGCGGCAACCCGCGGACCCGGTTGGGTGCCTGGACGGCCGGGAACCTGGTCCGGCCGCTGGTGCACGGGGCGACGTACTTCGCCGAGCTGTTCGAGCGGATCGAGGCGACGGTGGCCGGCGACCTGCTGTTCTTCACCGACTGGCAGGGCGACGCCGACGAGCGGCTGACCGACGAGCCCGGCAGCGAGGTCGCCGAGGTGCTGGCGCGGGCCGACGAGCGCGGGGTCGACGTCCGGGGGCTGGTCTGGCGCTCGCACCCGAGCGCGATCGGCTTCACCGAGGACCAGAACCGCCGGCTCGGGCGCGACCTGCAGCGGCGCGGCGCCGAGGCGCTGCTCGACATGCGGGTCCGCACCGGCGGCTCGCACCACCAGAAGCTGGTCGTGATCCGGCACCGCGACGACCCGTCGCGCGACGTCGCGTACGTCGGCGGGATCGACCTGTGCCACTCGCGCCGCGACGACCTCGACCACGGCGGCGACCCGCAGCCCCAGCCGATGGCCGAGGAGTACGGCGCCACCCCGCCCTGGCACGACGTCCAGGCGGCGATCAGCGGGCCCGCGGTGCACGACGTCGAGACCGTGTTCCGGGAGCGCTGGGAGGACCCGACCCGGCTGAGCCGCAGCCCGGTCTACTTCTTCGGCGACAAGATCCGCGGGCTCGACGTACGGCCGGACCCGCTGCCGCCGCAGGCGCCCCCGCCGCCCGCGGCCGGGTCGCACACGGTGCAGCTGCTGCGCACCTACCCCAACCTGCGGCACGGCCGCGACTACCCGTTCGCCCGTGGTGGCGAGCGGAGTGTGGCCCGCGGCTACACCAAGGCGCTCGACCGGGCGCGGCGGCTGGTCTACGTCGAGGACCAGTACCTCTGGGGCCACCACATCGGCAACGCGTTCACCCGGGCGCTGCGCGACCACCCCGAGCTGCACGTGCTCGCCGTGGTCCCGATGCACCCCGACCTCGACGGCGTGCTGGGGCGGACCCCCCAGCTGCTCGGCCGGCGCCGGGCGATGCTGCAGATGGCCGAGGCGGCGCCCGGCCGGGTCGCCGTCTACGGCATCGAGAACCACGCCGGCACGCCCGTCTACGTGCACGCCAAGGCCTGCGTCATGGACGACACCTGGACCTCGATCGGCTCCGACAACTTCAACCGCCGCTCCTGGACCCACGACTCCGAGCTGTCCGCGGTGGTGGTCGACGAGGACGGCACCTACGGCCGCGACCTGCGGCTCACCCTGGCCGCCGAGCACCTCGACCGCTCACCGACCGACGTCGGGGACCTAACCGACCCGCACGCCATGTTCCACGCGTACGCCGCCGCCGCGTCCGCCCTCGACGCGTGGCACGAGGGCGGCCGCGTCGGCCCCCGGCCGCCCGGTCGTCTGCGCCGGCTCGCTCCCCCCGACCTCGGCCCGGTCGCCCGGGCGCTGGCCACCCCGGCGTACCTCTGGCTGCACGACCCGGACGGCCGGCCCCGGTCGCTGCGGAGGCGGGACGGGTTCTGACCGGGGTCCCGGCCACGGCGGACCTTCGACCCTGCTCGTCGCGCCGCGACCGGCGCAGGCTGGAGCCATGAACGAGATGAACCCCGGCAGCTTCAGCTTCGGCCCGCTCTGGTGGGCGGTGTTCCTCGCGGTGATGGCGCTCGCCGTGGTCGCCGTGATGTGCCTGTTCCTGTGGCAGGCCAGCAAGGAGTCGGCCCCGCGGGCCGCCGTACCCGTGCGCCTCGACCCTGCCCTCGGGGCGGGTCAGCGGGTGGGGCGGCTCGCCGGCGACCGGAACGCGGCCGACGACGCGAGCCGGGGCGGCATCCTGGCGCCGGCTCAGGAGCCGATCGGCAGCTCGGCGTAGTTCTCGGCAGGCCGGTGGCGCCGGCCTCGCTGCTGGTGACCCAGCGCAGCAGCATGGTGGTCATCCGCCAGGAGAAGTGCGTGCAGCGCCAGACCCGCCGCAGCGCGGTGTCGGAGTGGGCGTCGGCCTGCCGGGCCGGCGCCGACGATCGCCACCCGGGTTCGCATGCTCGCCAGTGTTCGTCGTCACAGGCGGTGAGACCTAGGTGGGTGCTCCAGTCACCGGAAGTCCGCTGATCGCCCGGCCGACGCCGTGCGCGGCGACCTGGAGGGCGGCCACCAGCCGCGGCCGGTCGTTCTTCAGGGACGGGACGACGATGCCCAGCGCGGCCACCACGTCCGGTCCGCGCCGGATCGGCACCGCCACCGAGCAGGCGCCCAGGCTCATCTCCTCGACCGTGGTCGCCCAGCCCTCCCTCACCGTGCGCGCCAGCTGGCGGCGCAGCGTCCCCGGCTGGGTCACCGTGTACGGCGTGACGCGGGTCAGGTCGCTCAGCACCGCCGCCTGCACGTCGGCCGGCGCGTGCGCGAGCAGCACCTTGCCGACCCCGGTCGCGTGCAGCGGCAGCCGCGACCCGACGGTGCTCAGCACCGGCACCGACGCGTGCCCGGCCAGCCGGTCCAGGTAGAGCACCTCGGCTCCGTCGCGCACCGCGAGGTGGACCGTGGCCAGGGTGGCGCCGTACAGGTCGTGGAGGTACGGCGACGCCACCTCCACCAGTCCCGCGTTCAGCGGCGCCAGCAGCCCGATGTCCCAGAGCCGCCGGCCCACGACGTACCGCCCGTCGCTCGCGCGGGCCAGCGCACCCCACTCGACCAGCTCACCGACCAGCCGGTGCGCCGTGGCCAGCGGCAGCCCCGCCCGCCCGGCCAGGTCGGTCAGGGTGAGCCGGCGGTGGTCCTCGTCGTACGCGCCCAGGAGCGCCAGCGCCCGGCTCGTGACCGAGGCGCCGGAGCGGGACGCGTCGCCGGCCATGGGGCCATCATCGCCGGGCGGGAGTCGGCCTGGGTGGAGGCCGTCTTGTGGCAAGACGGGTTTCGAGGCTCGCTTCGCTCGCACCTCAACCAGCGGCGGGGTCGGGCGACGCTGGTTGAGGTGTGAGGGCCGCCAGGCCCGAGCCTCGAAACCTGGTGGGGTGGGAGTCGGCCTCGGTCCCGGCCGTCTTGTGGCAAGAGGGGTTTCGAGGCTCGCTTCGCTCGCACCTCAACCAGCGGAGGAGCGGGGGAGCCGGACGGCGCCGGGCTTCCGCTGAGCGGAAGGCGAACGGGATGGCGCGGGTCGGTGGCGTCGTACGGTCCGGGACGTGACAGCAACCTCTTCCGACACCGCGGCCACCACCCAGGCCGAGGTCAGCGCCGAGATCGCGGCCCTCTCCCGGGCGTACGACGACGCGGGCCCGACCGAGGAACGGGTGCGGCTCGACTTCCCGCCGTACCGCAGCAGCATCCTGCGGCACCCCACCAAGGACCCGCACCACGCCGACCCCGAGGGGATCGAGCTGTGGTCGCCGGCCTTCGGTCACGCCGACGTCGACCCGCTCGAGGCCGACCTGACCCTCCAGCACGCCGGCGAGCCGGTGGGGGAGCGGATGGTGGTCACCGGCCGGGTGCTCGACGGCGACGGCCGTCCGGTGCGGCATCAGCTGGTCGAGGTCTGGCAGGCCAATGCGGGCGGACGCTACATCCACAAGCGCGACCAGCACCCCGCGGCGATCGACCCGAACTTCACCGGCGTCGGGCGCTGCCTGACCGACGGCGACGGGGTCTACCGGTTCACCACCATCAAGCCGGGGCCCTACCCGTGGAAGAACCACCGCAACGCGTGGCGCCCGGCGCACATCCACTTCTCGGTCTTCGGCAGTGAGTTCACCCAGCGGCTGGTCACCCAGATGTACTTCCCGGGCGACCCGCTGTTCGCGCTGGACCCGATCTACCAGGCCATCGTCGACCCGGCGGCCCGGGAGCGGCTGGTGGCGTCGTACGACCACGACGTGACGCAGCCCGAGTGGAGCACCGGCTACCGCTGGGACATCGTGCTCACCGGCGCGCACCGCACCCCGATGGAGGACGCGTGAGCACTCCGACCCCCGGCCAGACGGTCGGCCCGTTCTTCGGCTACGCCCTCCCGTACGACGGCGACAGCGAGCTGGTGCCGCCGGGCAGCCCGGGCGCGGTCCGGCTGTCCGGGCTGGTCCTCGACGGCGCCGGCCAGCCGGTGCCGGACGCGCTGCTCGAGCTCTGGCAGCCCGACGCCGACGGCGCGGTCTCCCGTGAGACCGGCTCGCTGCGCCGGGACGGCTTCACGTTCACCGGCTGGGGACGGGCGTCGACCGACCACGCGGGTCGCTACTCGTTCACCACGGTCGCGCCCGGTCCGACGGCCTCCGGTGCGGCGCCGTTCTTCGCGTTGACGATCTTCGCGCGTGGCCTGCTGGACAAGCTCCACACCCGCGCCTACCTCCCGGACCCCGGGGCCGACCGGCTGCTCGAGTCCGTGCCGGCCGAGCGCCGAGACACCCTGGTCGCCCGCCCGGACCGGCACGGGTTCGTCTTCGACGTCCGCCTGCAGGGCGAGGGGGAGACCGTCTTCCTGCGCCACGCGCGAGACTGACTGCATGGCTGACCTCTTCTGGCCCGGCGACGACCGGGCCGGCGACCACTTCACGTCGGAGTCGTTCCTCGCGGTGATGGTCGAGCTCGAGGCCGAGTGGGCCGACCTCGACCTGTCCGACGTCGACGCCGAGCGCCACCTGGAGTGGCTGGTCAACGAGTCCGAGCTCGGCGGCAACCCGGTCATCGGGCTCGTCGAGCTGCTCCGCGAGTCGACCGGAGACCGGTCGATCCACCGGGGCCTGACCAGCCAGGACGTCGTCGACACGGCGCTGGTGCGGATGGCCGGGCAGGCGGTCGCCGACCTGCGACACGACCTGGACGCGGTGGTCGCCCGGCTGGCCGCGCTCGCGACCGATCACCGTGACACCCCGATGGTGGCCCGCACCCTGACCCAGCACGCCATCCCGACCACCTTCGGCTTCCGGGTCGCCCAGTGGCTGACCGCCGTGCTCGACGCCCGCGACGACGTACGACGCCTCGAGTTCCCCGACCAGCTCGGTGGGGCCGCGGGGACGCGCGCAGCGATGGTCGAGCTCGGGCGGGACCTGCCGCTCGATGCGCTGCCCTGGCACACGACCCGCGCGACCGTGACCCGGATCGGCGACGCGCTCGCCGGGTGCACCGACGCCTGCGCGCGGATCGCGAACGACGTCCTGGTGCTGGGCCGTCCCGAGATCGGCGAGCTCGCCGAGGGCTCCGGCGGCGGCTCGTCGACGATGCCGAACAAGGCCAACCCCGTCCTCTCGGTCCTGGTACGGCGGGCCGCGCTGACCACGCCCCAGCTCGCCGCGACCCTGCACCTGGCGGCCGCCAGCCAGGTCGACGACCGCGCCGACGGCGGCTGGCACGCCGAGTGGGCGACGCTGCGCGACCTGGTCCGGCGCACCCTGGTCGCCGTCTCGCAGACCTCCGACCTGCTCGACGGACTGGTCGTCCACGCCGACCGGATGGCCGCGACGCTGGCGGCGGCGGGCGACGGCGTGCTCGCCGAGCAGCGCACGATGGCCCAGGCCGCGGGTCACGACCCCGCGCCGACCTACCTCGGGCAGGCGGGGGCGATCATCGACGCCGTCGTCGCCCGATCGAAGGAGAACCCATGATCCCCGCCATCACCGCGGTGCGGATGACCGGCGCCGCCCACCGCGCCGACCTGCCGCTGCTGGTCCTCGGCCCCTCGCTCGGCACCTCCGCGAGCACCCTGTGGACGGCCTGCGCCGCGGGCCTGACCGAGGTGTTCGACGTGCTCGCCTGGGACCTGCCCGGGCACGGCCACAACAAGGCCGTGCCGGAGGAGCAGTTCACGATGGCCGAGCTCGCCCGCGGGGTGCTCGCCGTGGTCGACGACGTGTGCGAGCAGCGCGGCAAGGCGGGCAGCACCTTCCTCTACGCCGGTGACTCGGTCGGCGGCGCGGTCGGGCTGCAGCTGCTCCTCGACGTCCCGGACCGGGTCGGCGGAGCAGTCCTGCTCTGCACCGGCGCGAAGATCGGCGACCCCGCGATGTGGGCCGGCCGGATCGGCCAGGTCAGCGTGTCGGGCACGCCGGTGATGGTGGCCGGCTCGGCCGAGCGCTGGTTCGCCCCGGGGTTCCTCGACCGCCACCCGGAGGTCGGTTCCGTCCTGCTGGGCGCGCTGCAGGACACCGACGACACCGGCTACACCCAGGTCTGCCAGGTGGTCTCCGACTTCGACGTGCGCGACCGGCTCGGCGAGATCACCGCTCCCGTGCTCGCCGTCGCCGGTGCACACGACGTCGCCACCCCACCGGCCCTGCTCGAGGAGATCGCCGACAGGGTCCGCGACGGCCGGCTCGTCGTCCTCCCCGACGTCGCCCACCTGGCCCCGGCCGAGGCGCCCGAGCAGGTCGCGGCGCTGCTGCGCCAGCACCTTCTCGGGGAGCCGCTCCCCGCCGAGCGCGGCGAGCGGTACGACGCCGGCCTCGCCGTACGCCGCGAGGTGCTCGGCGACGCCCACGTCGACCGGGCCACCGCGAACGCCACGGACTTCACGCGCGACTTCCAGGAGCTGATCACCGAGTACGCCTGGGGCGAGATCTGGACCCGTCCCGGCCTGGACCGGCGCAGCCGCTCGCTGATCACCCTCACCGCCCTGGTCGCCCGCGGCCACCACGAGGAGCTGGCCATGCACGTGCGGGCCGCGCTCCGCAACGGGCTGAGCGTCGAGGAGCTGAAGGAGCTGTTCCTCCAGACCGCGATCTACTGCGGTGTGCCCGACGCCAACACGGCGTTCCGGATCGCCCAGGGGGTGCTCGCGGAGGAGGGTCTGGCCTGAGCCCGGGGCGCTAGGCCCCCACCCGGGTCGGCCGGCCCCGCAGCACCTCGGCCGCCGAGGCCTGCAGTCGTTCCATCAGCGCCCGGATCGCCGGGACCTCCTCGGCGCCGGGGCGGTGCACCAGGCCGATGGTCCGCCCGCCGAAGAACGCCGAGCGGCGGACCTCGACGTCGGGGTGCCGGAAGGCGGCCAGGGCCAGCTGGGGCAGCACCGTCACACCCAGCCCGCGGGCCACCAGGTTCTGCACCACGACGTAGTCGTCGCTCTCGTGCAGGAGCTCGGGCTCGAAGCCGGCCTCGCGGCAGCAGCCGACCAGGTGCTGGCGGCAGCGCTCGCACCCGGCCACCCAGCCCTGCCCGGCCAGCCAGCGGGCCGTCACCTGCCGCGGCAGGCCCGCGTCCGGACCGGCCACCAGGTACGTCGGCTCCGCGCCCAGCGGGACGTGGGCCAGCCGGCCGTCCTCCTGCGGCTGACCGTCGTACCCGAACACCACGGCGACGTCGACGTCCCCGGTCTGCATCGCAGCCCACGCCTCGGGCGGCTCGGACTCGACGAGCGTGACGACGACCCCGGCGTGCAGCGCGCGCAGCTCCTGGACCGCGTGCGGGACCAGGGTGGCGGCGGCCGACGGGAAGGCGGCCAGCCGGACCCGCCCGGCCCGGAGGTCGGTGAGGGCGGAGAGCTCCTCGCCGGCGAGGTGCAGCTCGTTGGCCACGCTGTTGGCCCGGCCGAGCAGGATCGTGCCGGCCTCGGTGAGCCGGGTCCCGCGGCTGGTCCGCAGCAGCAGGGCCGACCCGACCTCGCGCTCGAGCATCGACAGCTGCTGGCTGACCGCCGACTGGGTGGTGCCGAGCTCGCGGGCCGCCGAGCTGAGCGAGCCGGAGCGGGCGACGGTGCGGAAGAGCAGGACGCGGCGCGGATCCACCCGGCCATCAGATCACCTAAGGGATGCTCTGAGCAATGGAAGGCTACCTGGGATCGCTGGATCGGCGGACCATAGGAGCATGGAGACCCTGGGCCTGATCGGCGGCATGAGCTGGCACTCGACGGCGACCTACTACCGGATCGTCAACGAGATGGTCGCCGAGAGCCGCGGCGGCCACGCCTCGGCCCGGATCGCCCTGCAGTCGCTGGACTTCGCGGAGATCCGCGACTGCCAGCTGCGCGGCGACTGGGACCGGGCAGCCGACCTGCTCATCGAGGCCGGCCGGCGCTGCGTCGCCGGCGGCGCCACCACCGTGGCGATCTGCACCAACCTGATGCACAAGGTCGCCCCGCAGGTCGAGGCCGCCCTCGACGTACCGCTGCTCCACATCGGGGACGCCGTGGCCGCCGAGGCCCGGCAGCACGGCTGGGGCACGGTCGGCATCCTCGGCGCCCGGTGGGTGATGGAGGAGCCGTTCTACAGCGAGCGCCTCGCCCGGCACGGCGTCGGCACCGTCACCCCGGGGCCGCGGGACCGCGCCGCGGTCGACCGCGTCATCTTCGACGAGCTCACCCAGGGCGTCGTCCGGGACGCGTCGCGCGGCACCTACCTCGACGTGATCCGCGACCTGGCCTCCCAGGGCGCCGAGGCCGTCGTGCTCGCCTGCACCGAGATTGGCCTGCTGGTCGGGCCCGGCGACAGTCCGATCCCGGTCATCGACAGCGCCGAGGCGCACGCCCGCGCGCTGGGCCGCGTCGCGCAGGGCGTGACCGTCTAGACCCCGAGCTCCGCCGCCACCAGCGCGGCGTGCAGCGACACCCGGATGTCCGGGTCGTCCAGCCGCTCGCCCAGGACGGCCTCGGCCTTCGCGAGCCGCGCGTAGTACGCCGGCCGTGACAGGTGCAGGCTCGCCGCGGCCTGGGCCTTGCCGGCCGGGTGCAGCAGCAGCGCGCGCACGGCGGCCACCAGCTCGGTGCCGTGCGCGGCGTCGTGCTCGCGCAGGGGCTCCAGCTCGCGGGCGACGAAGAGCCGCAGCCGGTCGTCGTCGGCGAGCAGGGTCAGCAGGCCACGCAGGTGCACGTCCTCGAGCCGGTGCACCGGACGGTCGGTGGGCCGGTCGGGGCGGACCGCGTCGACCACCTGCCGCGACTCGCGCAGCGTCCGGTCGGCGGTGGCCAGCGAGGCGGCCGGTCGGCCCGCGCCAACGACGGCGGAGTGGCGCCGCAGGAGCGCGGTCGCGAGCCGGTCGACAACGGCCTCGGACGCCGTCGGGGAGACGGCGAGCAGCACCCGCACGTCGTGGTCCATCTCGCAGATCAGGGCGGGCAGGCCGGCCTCGTGGGCGGCGTGCACGGCGGCGGCGAGCACCTCGCCGGCCGAGGACCGGCGCGACGCGTCCGGGCGCGGCCGGATGGTCAGGCCGACGTACGAGCGCCGGGTCGTGGGCAGGCCCGCCAGCTCGCAGCGTCGTACGACGTCCGCCGCGGCGGGGTCGGTCTGCAGGGCGAGGAGCAGCTCGTGGTGGGTGCGCCGCACCAGGTTGTCGCGGTCCCGGTCGTGCAGCCGGTGCAGGGCCAGCGCGGCGGCCCCGCGCTCCGCGATGGCCACCAGCCGCTGCGAGGGCGGGCGCGGGGAGACGACGACGAGCCGCCCCCAGCCGCGCTCGCGCGGGCCGAGCCGGGTCAGCAGCCAGCCCTGCTGCTCGTCCCAGGTCGTGCGGCCGGCCAGCGGCACCCGACCCGAGCGGGCGGTCCAGTCGTCGAGCAGCTCGCCGGGGTCGCCGGGTCCGGCGAGGTAGTCGACCACCTGGTGCTGCTCGCTCTCCAGCACGACCGTCGCGCCGGCCAGCCGCTGCACGGCGGCCAGGATCTCGCCGGGGTCGGCCTCGGCGAGGCTGAGCGCGGTGAACGTCTCGTGGACCCGCTCGGCCTCCCGCAGCTCGGCCAGCTGCTCGTCGACCACCCGCTCGCCGACCGCCTGGGTGATCCCCGCGAACCGGGTCACCCGGTGCAGGCAGACCAGCGGCAGCCCGGCCTCGGTGCAGGCCGCGACCAGGGTGTCCGGGACGGCCGACCAGCGCCGCCCGAGCTCGACCATCAGGCCCGCGGCGGACACCTCGGCCAGGCTCTCGGCGAAGGCGCGCAACCCGGCCTCGGCCTCCGGCAGCGCGATGCCGGTGGTCAGCACCAGGTCGCCGCCGCGCAGCAGTGGGGCGATGTCCGGCAGCTCGGTCGCGTGCACCCACCGCACCCGCCGGTCCAGCCCGTCCGCCCCGGTCAGCAGCACCGGCTCGGCCGCCCGCAGCACCGGCATGGCGAGCACGTCGCGCAGGGTGACGTCGGTCATCGTGGTCGCCTTACAGATCGTCGGTTTGCTATTGGGAATCGTACGGTCCGTCGGGCGCAGTCCGCGCGGGGACGCCCGAGGATGGGGCCCATGACGATCTCCCACTGGTCCGCGGGGGCGCCGTACGCCGGCTCCTCGACGCAGACGGCCGACGTGACCAATCCCGCCACCGGCCAGGTCAGCGGCCAGGTCGCGCTGGCCAGCCGCGAGGACGCCGACCACGTCATCGCCGCCGCGAAGGCCGCCGCGCCCGGCTGGGCCGCGACGTCGCTGGCCCGCCGTACCCAGGTGATGTTCGCGTTCCGCGAGCTGCTCAACTCCCGCAAGGGCGAGCTGGCCGAGCTGATCACCGCCGAGCACGGCAAGGTGCACTCCGACGCCCTCGGCGAGATCGCCCGCGGCCAGGAGGTCGTCGAGTTCGCCTGCGGCATCTCCCACCTGCTCAAGGGCGGGCACAGCCCGAGCGCCTCCACCGGTGTGGACGTGCACTCGACCCGCCAGCCGCTCGGCGTCGTGGGCATCATCAGCCCCTTCAACTTCCCGGCGATGGTCCCGATGTGGTTCTTCCCCGTCGCCATCGCGGCCGGCAACACGGTGGTGCTCAAGCCCAGCGAGAAGGACCCGTCCGCCTCGCTCTGGCTGGCCGAGCTGTGGAAGGAGGCCGGGCTGCCCGACGGCGTCTTCAACGTCCTGCAGGGCGACAAGGTCGCGGTCGACGCGCTCCTGGAGAGCCCGGACGTCGCCTCGATCAGCTTCGTCGGCTCCACCCCGATCGCCGAGTACGTCTACGAGCAGGCCAGCCGGAACGGCAAGCGCGTGCAGGCCCTCGGCGGCGCGAAGAACCACATGGTCGTGCTCCCCGACGCCGACCTCGACCTGGCCGCCGATGCCGCGGTCAACGCCGGCTACGGCAGCGCCGGCGAGCGCTGCATGGCGATCAGCGTGCTGGTCGCCGTCGAGCCGGTCGCCGACGAGCTGGTGGCCCGGATCGCCGACCGCACCCGCACGCTAGTCATCGGCGACGGGTCCAAGGGTGTCGAGCAGGAGTCCGACATGGGCCCGCTGGTCACCCGCGCCCACCGCGACAAGGTCGCGTCGTACGTCGAGGCCGGCCAGGCCGCCGGCGCCAAGCTGGTGATCGACGGCCGCGAGGTGCAGGCCGCCGGCGCGGCCGACGGGTTCTGGCTCGGCCCGACGCTGTTCGACCACGTCACGCCCGACATGGACATCTACACCGACGAGATCTTCGGCCCGGTGCTGTCCGTGGTGCGGGTGGCGTCGTACGACGAGGCCGTGGCGCTGGTCAACAGCAACCAGTACGGCAACGGCACGGCGATCTTCACCAACGACGGCGGCGCCGCCCGGCGCTACGAGAACGAGGTCGAGGTCGGGATGATCGGGGTGAACGTGCCGATCCCGGTGCCGGTCGCCTACTACTCCTTCGGCGGCTGGAAGCGCTCGCTCTTCGGCGACACCCACGCCCACGGCTCCGAGGGCGTCCACTTCTTCACCCGGGGCAAGGTCGTCACGACCCGCTGGATCGACCCCGCCAACCGGCCGACCGGCGGCCTCGAGCTGGGGTTCCCCCAGAATGACTGACCCGCAGCGCACCTACGAGCTCGACCGCAAGCACGTCTTCCACTCCTGGTCCGCCCAGGCCGAGATCACCCCGATGGTGGTGACCAAGGCCGACGGGTCGTGGCTCTGGGACGGCGACGGCAACCGCTACCTCGACTTCACCTCGCAGCTGGTGTTCACCAACCTCGGCCACCAGCACCCCCGGGTCGTGAAGGCGATCCAGGAGCAGGCCGCGACACTGTGCACGATCGCGCCGGTGGCGGCCAACGACGCCCGCTCCGAGGCGGCCCGGCTGATCGCCTCGCACACCCCGGAGGGCCTGGACAAGGTCTTCTTCACCAACGGGGGCGCCGACGCCAACGAGCACGCGATCCGGATGGCGCGACTGCACACCGGTCGGCACAAGGTGCTCTCGCGCTATCGGAGCTACCACGGCGGCACCCAGCTGGCGATCAACCTGACCGGCGACCCGCGGCGCTGGCCCAACGACCACGCCTCCGACGGCGTCGTGCACTTCTTCGGGCCGTTCCTCTACCGCAGCGCCTTCCACGCCACGACCGAGGCCGAGGAGTGCGAGCGCGCGCTGGCGCACCTCGAGCAGGTCATCGCGCTCGAGGGCCCCGGCACGATCGCCGCGATCCTGCTCGAGTCGATCCCCGGCACCGCCGGGATCATGGTCCCGCCGCCCGGCTACCTCACCGGCGTCCGCGAGCTCTGCGACCGACACGGCATCGTGTTGATCGCCGACGAGGTGATGGCCGGCTTCGGCCGCGCCGGCAGGTGGTTCGCGGTCGAGCACGACGCGGTGGTCCCGGACCTGCTGACCTTCGCCAAGGGCGTCAACTCCGGCTACGTCCCGCTCGGCGGCGTCGCCATCAACGAGGCGATCGCGGCGACCTTCGACCACCGGCCCTACCCCGGCGGCCTCACCTACTCCGGCCACCCGCTGGCCTGCGCGGCCGCCGTCGCCACCATCACCACGATGGAGGAGGACCGGGTCGTCGAGCACGCCGCCGCTCTCGGCGAGGAGGTCTTCGGCCCCGGCCTGACCGAGCTCGCCGGCCGGCACGACTGGATCGGCGAGGTCCGCGGCACCGGCGTCTTCTGGGCGCTGGACCTGGTCGCCGACCGGACCACCCGCGAGCCGCTCGCGCCGTACGGCGGCTCCTCGCCGGCGATGGGCGCGGTCATCGCCGCGTGCAAGGCCGAGGGGCTGCTGCCGTTCGCGAACTTCAACCGGATCCACGTCGTCCCGCCGCTGACCATCTCGGCCGAGGACGCCCGCGCCGGCCTCGCCATGCTCGACCGCGCCCTCGCGAAGGCGGCGGGCTCGTCGGTCGAGTAGCGAGCGCCGACCGTTCGTTGGTCTCTCTCGCGAGCGCCAGCGAGCGCCCTTCGTTGGTCGAGTAGCGAGCGCCAGCGAGCGTATCGAGACCCCCCGGCGGTTGGTCTCGATACGCCGTGTTCGTTCCTGGCCCGGCTGCTCGACCAGCGAGGGCCGGTGGGCTCGTTGGTCTCTCTCGCGAGCGCCGGCGAGCGGCCCGTCGTTGGTCGAGTAGCGAGCGCCAGCGAGCGTATCGAGACCCCTCCGCAGGTTGGTCTCGATAGCCGTGCTCGTTCCTCGCCCGGCTGCTCGACCAGCGAGGGCCGGTGGGCTCGTTGGTCTCTCGCGCGAGCGCCGGCGAGCGGCCCGTCGTTGGTCGAGTAGCGAGCGCCAGCGAGCGTATCGAGACCCCTCCGGCGGTTGGTCTCGATACGCCGTGTTCGTTCCTCGCCCGGCTGCTCGACCAGCGAGGGCCGTAGCCTGGCCGGGTGACTCCCGGAGACCCGTCGTACCTCTCGGCCCAGCGGGCCGACCTGCTCCGGTTCGCCGCGGGCTCGCGGACCGAGCAGGGCTTCGGCTGGCTCGACGAGACGGGCGCGCTCGACCCGACGAAGCCGGTCGAGCTGTGGATCACCTGCCGGATGACCCACGTCTTCTCCCTGGCCGTGCTGGCGGGGGAGGAGCCGGCGCCCGGCGGCCCCGATACGGCCGAGCTCGCCGAGCTGGCCGAGCACGGCGTCAGCTCGCTGCTCACCCATCTGGCCGACCACGAGCACCGGGGCTGGTACGCCGCGGTCGGCCCGGACGGAGTCGTCGACGACTCCAAGCAGTCCTACGGGCACGCGTTCGTGCTGCTGGCCGCCTGCTCGGCGCTGCTGGCCGACGTACCCGGGGCCGACGAGCTGGTCGCGCTGGCGCTGACCGCCCAGGAGCTGCACTTCTGGGACGACGAGGCCGGGCTGGTCGTGGACCGGTGGGACCGCACCTGGACCGAGCTCGACCCCTACCGCGGCGTCAACGCCAACATGCACGCCGTCGAGGCCTACCTCGCCGCCGCCGACGTCACCTCCGGGGACGGCTTCGCGAGCGACTCGGTCTGGTACACCCGGGCCGGCCGGATCGCCAGCCAGGTCCTGGACTGGGCCGAGGCCAACGACTGGCGGATCCCCGAGCACTTCGACGAGCAGTGGCAGCCCCTGCTCGAGCATCACCGCGACGAGCCCGCCCACCCCTTCCAGCCCTACGGCGCCACCGTCGGCCACGGTCTCGAGTGGGCCCGGCTGGTGCTGCCCTTCGGCCTGGTCCAGGCCGCCACCGAGCTCGCCGACCGCGCGGTCGCCGACGGCTGGGCCGCCGACGGCGCCGACGGGTTCGTCTACACCACCGACTGGTCCGGGCAGCCGGTCGTGCGCGAGCGGATGCACTGGGTCGCCGCCGAGGCCGTCAGTACCGCCCACGCCCTCCACGACGCGACCGGCGAGCAGCGCTGGGCCGACGCCGCCACCACCTGGTGGGGGTACGTCGACCGCTGCTTCGTCGACCACGAGCACGGCTCCTGGCACCATGAGCTCGACGCCCAGAACCGCCCCGCCGCGACCGTCTGGCCGGGCAAGCCGGACGTCTACCACGCCTTTCAGGCCGCGCTCGCCCCCGAGCTCGCCGGCGGCACGTCGTACGCCGGAGGTCTCGCCACCCGTCACCCCGACTGACGCCGGTCGAGCCGCGGTGCCCCACGCCGGTCGAGCCGCGGTGCCCCACGCTGGCTGAGGTGCGGGGCCCCACGCTGGTTGAGGTGTGAGGGCCGCCAGGCCCGAGCCTCGAAACCCGGTGGGGTGGGTGTCGGTGTTGGGTGGGGCCGATTCTTGGCAAGACGGGTTTCGAGGCTCGCTCCGCTCGCTCCTCGACCAGCGTGGGTCGGGCTGCGTTGGCACTGGGGTTCGCTGGTGCGCGTCGCCCTGATTGACGCTGGTTGAGGTGTGAGGGCCGCTAGGCCCGAGCCTCGAAACCCGGTGGGGTGGGAGTCGGTCTGGGTTGAGGCCGGCTGTTGGCAAGACGGGTTTCGAGGCTCGCTTCGCTCGCACCTCAACCACCGTGGGGGGGTCGCTCCGCTCGCTCCTCGACCAGCGTGGGTCGGGCTGCGTTGGCACTGGGGCTCGCTTCGCTCGCTCCTCGACCAGCGTGGGTCGGGCTGCGTTGGCACTGGGGTTCGCTGGTGCGCGTCGCCCTGATTGCTGGTTGAGGTGTGAGGGCCGCTAGGCCCGAGCCTCGAAACCCGGTGGGGTGGGAGTCGGTCTGGGTTGAGGCCGACTGTTGGCAAGACGGGTTTCGAGGCTCGCTTCGCTCGCACCTCAACCACCGTGGAGGCTCGCTTCGCTCGCACCTCAACCACCGTGGAGGCTCGCTTCGCTCGCACCTCAACCACCGTGGGGGGCTCGCTTCGCTCGCACCTCAACCAGCGGTGGGGGTCGCGCCTCGACCGGCGTGGGGGACCCGTTGTCCATGTGACGTCTCCGACACGGGACACCCGGGGTACTGGGTGGGATCAGCGAGTAGGTTGCGGGACACCCCACCCGGAGGACGGCGCGATGGACGATGAGCAGGACGTCGTACCCGTGTTCTTCCTGTCCGACAGCACGGGCATCAGCGCGGAGACGATGGGCAACGCGCTGCTCATCCAGTTCCCCGACACCCGGTTCGAGCGGACCCTGATCCCGTTCATCCACACCGTGGACGACGCCCGCCGTGTGGTGGCGCAGCTCGACGAGGCGATGGACGGGCCGATCACGCCGCTGGTGTTCTGCACGGCGGCGACCGACGAGGTCCGGGCCGAGCTGCACCAGACGCGCGCGCCGCTCATCGACTTCTTCGAGATGCACATGGCGAAGGTCGAGACGATCATCGGCCAGCAGGGGGTCCGCGAGGCCGCCCGGCTGCACGGCGTCGGCGACATCAAGCGCTACAACTCGCGGATGGCGGCGGTCGAGTTCACCATCGAGCACGACGACGGCCAGAGCCTGCGGGCGCTGGAGAAGTCCGACGTGATCCTGCTGGCGCCCTCGCGCTGCGGCAAGACCCCGACCAGCATGTACCTCGCCCTCCAGCACGGGCTGTTCGTCGCGAACTACCCCCTGGTCGACGAGGACCTGGAGGCCGACGACCTCCCGGAGCCGGTGCAGCCCTACCTGGAGCGCTGCTTCGGTCTCGTCACCACCGTCGACCGGCTCAGCCGGGTGCGCAACGAGCGTCGCCCGAACAGTCGGTACGCGTCTCCCGAGCAGTGTCGCTGGGAGCTGCGCCGGGCGGGCGAGCTGTTCAAGGCCCACCGCCTTCCGGTCATCGACTCGTCGGCGAAGTCCGTCGAGGAGATCTCCGCGCTGATCCTGCAGACCCTCAAGTCCGACGCCCGGTCCCGGCGCCGGCAGTCCGAAGGGAAGTCGTCATGACCAACACGAACGTCCGGTGGTTCTCCGAGCTCGGCCTCGCCGACCTGGAGCAGGTCGGCGGCAAGAACGCCTCCCTCGGCGAGATGGTCTCCCAGCTGTCCGACCTCGGCGTCCGGGTGCCCAACGGCTTCGCGACGACGTCGGACGCCTTCCACCGCTTCATCGGGGAGACGGGGCTGAAGGAGCGGATCGCCGGCCTGCTCGACGGCCTCGACACCGACGACGTACGACGCCTCGCCGAGGTCGGTCGCGAGATCCGGACGGCGGTCGTCGAGCAGCCGTTCCCCGAGGACCTCGAGGCCGACATCCGTCGCGCGTACGACGAGCTGGCCGCCGAGACCGAGGGCGAGCCGTCGTTCGCCGTACGCTCCAGCGCCACGGCCGAGGACCTCCCCGACGCCTCCTTCGCGGGCCAGCAGGAGACCTTCCTCAACGTCCGCGGGATCGACGCGATCCTGCAGGCCATCCGGGAGGTCTTCGCGTCGCTCTACAACGACCGGGCGATCGCCTACCGCGTCCACCACGGCTTCGCCCACGCCGACGTCGGCCTGTCCGCGGGCGTGCAGCGGATGGTCCGCTCCGACATCGGCTCCTCGGGCGTGCTGTTCACCATGGACACCGAGTCGGGCTTCACCGACGCCGTGTTCGTGACGTCGGCGTACGGCCTCGGCGAGGGCGTCGTCCAGGGGGCCGTGAACCCCGACGAGTTCTACGTCTACAAGCCCGCCCTGCGCGCGGGGCGACCGGCGATCCTCAAGCGTGGCGTCGGCGGCAAGGCCACCAAGATGGTCTACACCGACGACGCGGCGGTCGGCCGTACGACGGAGTTCGTCGACGTCGACGCCGCCGACTCGCGGCTGCTGTCGCTGACCGACGCGGAGGTCGAGGAGCTGGCCCGGCACGCGCTGGTGATCGAGGAGCACTACGGCCGGCCGATGGACGTCGAGTGGGGCAAGGACGGCGTCGACGGGCAGCTCTACATCCTCCAGGCCCGCCCCGAGACCGTGCAGTCGCGCGTGACCGGCGCCCTCGAGCGCTACAAGATGCCGAAGGGCGCCGCGACCGGCGTCGACGTGCTCGTCGAGGGCCGCGCGATCGGCCAGAAGATCGGTGCGGGCGCCGTCCGGGTGCTGACGTCGGTCGAGAACATGCACGAGTTCGAGACCGGCGAGGTGCTGGTCGCCGACATGACCGACCCCGACTGGGAGCCGATCATGAAGCGGGCCTCGGCCATCGTCACCAACCGCGGCGGGCGGACCTGCCACGCGGCGATCATCGCCCGCGAGCTCGGCATCCCCGCGGTGGTCGGCACCGGCTCGGCCACCAAGACCCTGGCCGACGGCCGCGAGGTGACCGTCTCCTGCGCCGAGGGTGACACCGGGCTGGTCTACGAGGGCCTCCTCGACTTCGACGTCGAGCGCACCGAGCTCGACTCGATGCCCGACGTACCGGTGAAGATCATGATGAACGTCGGCACCCCCGAGCAGGCCTTCGCCTTCTCGCGGCTGCCCAACAAGGGCGTCGGCCTGGCCCGCCTGGAGTTCATCATCAACCGCCAGATCGGCATCCACCCGAAGGCCCTGCTCGACCTGGCCGCCGACCCGACCGCGCTCGACGACGGGCTGCGCGCCGACATCGAGGAGACCATCGCGGCGTACGACGGCCCGCGCGAGTTCTTCGTGCAGCGCGTGGCCGAGGGGATCTCGATGATCGCGGCCGCCTTCGCACCCGAGCCGGTGATCGTGCGGATGAGCGACTTCAAGTCCAACGAGTACGCCAACCTGGTCGGCGGCGAGGGCTACGAGCCCGACGAGGAGAACCCGATGATCGGCTACCGCGGCGCCTCGCGGTACCTGTCGGAGGACTTCGCCGAGTGCTTCGCAATGGAGTGCGAGGCGCTGCGCCACGTCCGCGACGAGATGGGCCTGACCAACGTCAAGGTGATGATCCCGTTCGTGCGCACCCTGAAGGAGGCGCGTGGCGTCATCGACCTGCTGGCCGAGCACGGTCTGAAGCGCGGCGAGAACGACCTGCAGGTCGTGATGATGTGCGAGCTGCCGTCGAACGCCGTGATCGCCTCGCAGTTCCTGGAGCACTTCGACGGTTTCTCGATCGGCTCCAACGACATGACCCAGCTGACCCTCGGCCTCGACCGGGACTCCGGCCTGGTCGCCGACGGCTTCGACGAGCGCGACCCCGCCGTACTCCACATGCTCGACCTGGCCATCACCGCCTGCCGCGACGCCGGCAAGTACGTCGGCATCTGCGGCCAGGGCCCCTCCGACCACCCGGACCTCGCCGAGTGGCTGCTGGAGCGCGGCATCGAGTCGATGTCGCTCAACCCCGACACGGTCGTCGACACCTGGCTGCGGCTGGCCAAGGTGAGCGGCTGAGGGGGCCGGGGGGAGAGTTTCATCGGCTGGCCGATGAACCTCCCGGCGGGACGACAAAGGTTCATCGTCCCGGCGTGAGTTTCATCGGCTAGCCGATGAAACTCACCGGGCCCCCCGGGGGAGGCTCCAGCCACCGGATCGCCGACCCGCGACAATAGGCCCATGCGGTTCACCGAGCGGGAGATGACGGAGGGGCTGACCGGCGCGGCGAAGCTGGTCGCCGCACGCGGGAAGGCCGACAAGAAGGACGAGGTCTGGGAAGGCCTGACCCGGTTCCAGCGCTACCAGCTGCTCGACTCGCTCGGCACCCAGGTGCTCGCCACCCTCGTCGCGCTGCCCGATGTCGACGTCGAGATCGGCACCCGCCCGACCTTCACCGACGCCCAGGTCACCGAGGCGGTCGAGGGCACCCTCGGCGACGTCGGCCGGCTCAAGCGCAAGATGCAGCTCGCCGCCCGAGTGGCGCTGGTGAAGACGGTGCTCGAGCACGTCCCGCCCCGCCAGGACCCGGATGCGCTGATCATTCCCGACCACCTCTGAGGGGTCCCGGCGGGTTCTCCGTCGTTCCGCAGGTGGCGGATGTATCGGGGGCCGCCCCGCCCGCTCCTCAGCCTCGAAGGGGCGAGACTCGCCCCGGGAAGGTGCGTCATGAAGCTCTCGGTCCTCACCACCGCGGCGGTCCTCGCCGCCGGACTCATCACCGCGGCCGCGCCGGCACAGGCCGCGCCGGCTGCGCCCGCCCGGGCCAAGGTCACCGTCACCATCACCGCCGACGGCACCGACATGTCCGGCGTCGTACGGAGCACGCGTCCGAAGCGCTGCGCCCAGGACCGGACGGTCAAGGTCTTCAAGCTGGTCGCCGGCGAGCCGCACCTGTGGGCGACCGACACCACCGACCTGCAGGGCGGCCGCTACGTCTGGTCGACCGGCAACACCGGCACCGAGGGCCGGTTCTTCGCCAAGGTGGCTCGCAAGGCCGGCTGCAAGGGCGACGTGAGTCCGACGATCCGGGTGCGCCGCAACGACTGAGCGCCGCGCCCGGTCTCTAGGCTGAGCCCACCATGACCAGCCCGGACCGCACCCAGCTCCCGCTCGATGTCGACACCTCGGCCCGGCCGATCGGCCCGGTGCGACCGGGGAAGGGCGCGCCCAACGTCGTCATCGTGCTCATCGACGACATGGGGTACGGCGCCTCCTCGGCGTACGGCGGCCCCTGCGAGATGCCGACCGCCGAGCGACTGGCCGGGGACGGGCTGCGCTACAGCCGCTTCCACGTGACGTCGCTGTGCTCGCCGACCCGGCAGGCGCTGCTGACCGGCCGCAACCACCACTCGGTCGGGATGGGCGTGACGTCGGAGATGTCGACGCCGGAGCCGGGCTACCACGGCTACCGGCCGGCCAGCGCGGCGACGATCGCCCAGATCCTCGGCGGCAACGGCTACTGCACGGCGGCGTTCGGCAAGTGGCACCAGACCCCGCCGGTCGAGGTGAGCCCGTCCGGGCCGTTCACCCGCTGGCCGATGGGGGAGGGCTTCGACTTCTTCTACGGCTTCATGGGCGCCGAGATGAACCACTGGTACCCGCAGCTCTACCAGGGTCGCCACCCCGTCGAGCCGGACCGGATGCCCGAGGACGGCTACCACCTCTCCGAGGACCTCGTCGAGCACGCCATCGACTGGGTCGAGAACCAGCAGGCGATCACCCCCGAGCGCCCCTTCTTCACCTACCTCGCGCTCGGCGCGACGCACGCGCCGTTCCACGTCGCCCCCGAGTGGCGCGACAAGTACGCCGGCCGCTTCGACCAGGGCTGGGACGCGCAGCGCGAGGAGATCCTGGCCCGCCAGCAGGAGCTCGGCATCGTGCCGGAGGACGCCGAGCTCGCGCCGTGGGCCGAGGGCGTGCCGCACTGGGACGAGCTCGACGAGACCGAGAAGCGGGTCGCGGCCCGGTTCATGGAGACGTACGCCGGGTTCGCCGAGCACGCCGACGTGCAGGTGGGCCGGTTCGTCGACGCGCTCGACGAGATGGGCGTCCTCGACGACACGCTGTTCTTCTACCTGCTCGGCGACAACGGCGCCTCGGGCGAGGGCGGCCCGCGCGGCACCTTCCGCGAGCACCTGGTCGGCCACGGCATCCAGGACGACACGGCCGACATGGCCGCGCGGCTCGACGAGCTGGGGTCCGCGTCGACGTACCCGATCTATCCCGTGGGCTGGGCGCTGGCGATGAACACGCCGTACCCCTGGACCAAGCAGGTCGCCTCCCACCTCGGTGGCATCCGCGACGGGATGATCGTGCGCTGGGGCCGCGAGATCGCCGACCGCGGCGGGATCCGCCACCAGTGGCACCACGTCATCGACGTGCTGCCGACCATCCTGGAGGCCGCCGACCTGCCCGCGCCGGAGACCTTCGGGGGCGTCGAGCAGCAGCCGATCGAGGGCACCAGCCTGCGCTACACCTTCGCCGACCCCGACGCGCCCGACCGGCGCGGCACGCAGTACTTCGAGATGGTCGGCAACCGTGGGATCTACCAGGACGGCTGGGCCGCGGTGACCCGGCACGGCACGCCCTGGGAGATGGTCGGCTCGGGCGACAGGTCGTTCGACGACGACGTGTGGGAGCTCTACCACCTCGACACCGACTGGAGCCAGGCTCACGACCTGGCCGCGCAGCACCCGGAGCGGCTGGCCGAGCTGCAGCAGGTGTTCCTGGAGGAGGCCGAGAAGCACCACGTGCTGCCGCTCGACGCCCGGGTCACCGAGCGCGAGAACCCCGAGGTCGCGGGCCGACTCGACCTGCACGCCGGCCGCTCCCAGCTGTCGTTCGGGCCGCGGGTCCGCCGGCTGTCGGAGGAGGCCGCGCCCAACGTCAAGAACCGCACCCACACCATCACCGCCGACCTCGAGGTACACACCGGCACCAACGGGGTCGTGGTGGCGCAGGGCGGCCGCTTCGGCGGCTGGTCGCTCTACGTCGTCAAGGGCATCCCGCACTACGCCTACAACTTCGCCGGCCGCGACCTGACCACGGTGCGCGGCACCGCGCCGATGACGCCGGGCCGCCACGACCTGGTCATCCGCTTCTCGTACGACGGCGGCCCGCCCGGAAGCGGTGCCTCGGTGACGCTCGAGGTCGACGGGGTCGCCGTCGGGACCGGGACGATCCCGGTCACCACCGCCTACTACTTCTCCTTCGACGAGACCTTCAACGTGGGCGTCGACCGCGGCACGCCCGTGACCGACGACTACCGGCCGGTCCACAACCGGTTCGAGGGACTGATCCACCGGGTCCGCTTCGACCTCGACGGCGTCGCCGCCCCCACCGGTGACGACCCCGGCCGGGCCCGCGCGGTGATGGTCCACCAGTGAGCAGCTGCTGCGCCCCATCCCGCGACCCGGACGACCAGCGCCCGGCGCCCCCGGTGGTTGAGGAGGTTGCGCAGCAACCGCCGCCCCCGGTGGTTGAGGAGGTTGCGCAGCAACCGTCTCGAAACCACGACCTCCTCCTCATCCCCGGCGGCCCCACCCTCGTCGGCAGCGACGACCCCGACCACCCCGAGGAGTGGCCGGTGCGCGAGGCCGCGCTGGCGCCGTACCGGATCGGGCGGTGCGCGGTGACCAACGCCGAGTACGCCGCCTTCGTCGCCGCGACCGGGCACACCTCGGACGCCGAGCGGTACGGCTGGTCGTTCGTCTTCGGCCCCTTCCTGCCCGACGACTTCCCGCCGACCCGCGGCGTGGCGGCGGCCCCCTGGTGGCGCCAGGTCGAGGGCGCCGACTGGGCGCACCCGGAGGGCCCGCAGTCCTCCGTCGCGGCGCGGACCGACCACCCGGTCGTCCACGTCTCCCGCCTCGACGCCGAGGCGTACGCCGCCTGGCGCGGCGCCCGGCTGCCCACCGAGGTCGAGTGGGAGCACGCCGCCCGCGGTGGTCTGACCGGCCGGCCGTTCCCCTGGGGGGACGAGCTGGAGCCGGGCGGGGAGCACCGGATGAACGTGTGGCAGGGCGACTTCCCGACCCGCGACACGGCCGCGGACGGCTGGTCCGGGACCTGCCCGGTCGACGCCTACGAGCCCAACGGATACGGGCTGCACAACACCACCGGCAACGTGTGGGAGTGGTGCGCCGAGACGGTCAGCCGCGGAGGGTCGTACCTGTGCCATGCGTCGTACTGCCGTCGCTACCGGGTCTCCGCCCGGCAGGTGCAGTCGCCCGACGACAGCACCGGCAACCTCGGGTTCCGGATCGCGGCCGACGCCTGACGCCCCTGACGCTGGTTGAGGTGCGAGCGAAGCGAGCCTCGAAACCCGGTGAGCCGAGAAGCTGCCGGTGGTCCCGGGCCGATGGGGGCTCACGGGGCTTTGGAGGCCAGGCGCGGGGCGCCTCCGCACCTCGACCGGCGGCTAGTCGCGTCCGACGGTCCGCGAGGTCTTGCCCGACGACTTGTCGGTGAGGGCGATGCGGGTGCTGTCGGCCGGGCTGACGCCGTTGCTGACCGTGACCTCGACCAGCCCATCGTCGAACTCGGCGTGGATCTGGTCGGGGTCGGTGCCCTCGGGCAGCGTGATGGTCCGGCGGAAGGCACCGTAGAAGCGCTCGCGGACGAGGAACTCGACCCCGTCCTCGGAGGCGTCCTGAGGGCGGGCCCCCGACACGGTGAGGACGCCGTGGCTGAAGCTCAGCTCGACGTCCTCGGGGTCGACGCCGGCCAGCTCGACCCGGATCACCAGGTCCTCGCCGCGGGCCAGGATGTCGGTGGCCGGCACCCACGCCGAGGCGTGCGTCCGCTCGGCCGGGGTGAGGGCGTGCTCGGGCCCTCCGTGCACGCCGGTCGAGCGGACCCGGGCCAGCTCGCTGAACAGGTCGGTGACGCCCTCGAAGGGGTTGCGGCGCTCGGTCATGCGTTCCTCCCGGTGGTCTCGCGCTCCTGCTCGGTCGTCGTCGGGGTCGCGCGGCCCTCCTCGCGCAGCGCCTTGACCCAGCAGTAGGCCACGCCGACGAGCACGACGGTGAAGGGCACCGACCCGAGGACGGCGGCCTGCTGCAACGCGGTCAGGCCGCCCACGAGCAGCATCGCGCAGGCGATGCCGCCCATCAGCACGCCCAGGACGACCACGACGATCCGCGACGGGGTGATCGACCCGCGGGACGCCATCGTGGCCATCACGACCGAGGCGGCGTCCGCGCCGCTGATGAAGAACAGCGCGATCAGGATGATGCACAGCGCGGAGCTGATCACCGGCAGCGGGAGGACGTCGAGGGCGGTGAACAGCGACAGCTCCAGCGGTGCTCCGAGCACGTCGACCTCGCCGCTGCGCTGCAGCTCGATGCCGGTGCCGCCCACGATGGCGAACCAGATGAAACCGAAGCCGGTCGGCGCCGCGACCACCCCCACGATGAACTCGCGGATGGTCCGCCCGCGGGAGATGCGGGCGACGAACATGCCGACGAAGGGCGCCCACGAGACCCACCAGGCCCAGTAGAAGATCGTCCAGTTGGCCATCCACTTCTCGTCGCCGACGCCGGTCTCCAGCGACATCGGGATCACCTGGATGACGTAGTCGCCGATCGACTCGATGCCGTTGCTGATGACCAGCACCGTGGAGCCGCCGACGACCAGGAAGAACAGGAACAGCACGATCGTGGCGACCGAGCCGAGGTTGGCCAGGAAGTTGATGCCCTTCTCGACCCCCGACGTCGCCGAGAGGATGAACAGGCCCGTGACGACCACGATGATCGCGACCGCCACGCCGTTCGACTTGGGTACGTCGAGCAGGTAGTCCAGTCCGCTGTTGAGCTGCAGGCCGTTCAGACCGAGCGCGGTCGCCGTACCGAAGAGGGTGGCGACGATGGCCAGCGCGTCGACGAGCCGGCCGATCGGCTTCTGGTGGGCGTCCGGGCCGAGGATCGGCGTGAAGGTCGCGCTCACCAGGACCGGCTGGTCCTTGCGGAACGCGAAGTAGGCCATCGCGCCACCGAGGACGGCGTACATCGCCCAGCCGTTGAAGCCCCAGTGGAAGTAGGTGTAGCGCAGCGCGGTCAGCGCCGCCTCCTCGCTCTCCGGCTCGGCGAGGCCGTGCGGCGGGTTGGCCCAGTGGGTCACCGGCTCGGCGATCCCATAGAAGAGCAGCCCCGCCCCGAGCCCGGCCGCGAACATCATCGAGACCCAGGAGAAGGTCCGGAAGTCGGGAGTGGAGTCGTCCGGCCCGAGCTTGATCTTCCCCCACGGCGAGAGCGCGAGGTAGAGGCAGAGGAGCAGCACCCCGGTCGCGATCAGGATGAACGCCCAGCCGAAGTTGCCGACCACCCAGCCGGTGGCCTCGCCCATCACCGTGCCGAGGTTGTCCGGGGCGACCAGCCCCCAGGCGACGAAACCGGCGATGAGCACCGCCGAGCCCCAGCAGACCGCCGGGTCCACGTCCTTCAGGTACCGGTTCATCTCGCGCCCCTCCCGAGGATGTTCGCGCGTCCTCGTCCGGTGAGTCGGTCGCGAGGTGGCGACCAGCCTTGTGGCGCGGTCGCGCCGGTGTCAATGAGGCGGGGTGTACCCACCGATCGGGGCCGTCTATCGGTCCCGCGGTGCCGAGTCAGCAGAAATGGCGGGGGGGGGGGGCCCCCCCCGGGGGGGGGGGGGGGGGGGGCCCCGCGGGGGGGGGGGTCCTCGCCGGTCACGCCGTCGATCGCCTCGCGGAGCAGGTCGGCGTGACCGGTGTGGCGGCCGTACTCCTCGA
>NZ_JBBBBJ010000012.1:37262-184013 GCF_037120545.1 Nocardioides sp. CCNWLW216 | reverse complement strand
CTCGACCGCCTTCTTGCCACCCGCGTTCGAGGTGTCGAAGTAGGCGTTGCCCAGGTTCTTCGGGATGAACGTCACCGAGGCCGCGTCGCTGTCCCCGCTCGGCGAGGAGCTGGACGAGTCATTGCCACCGCAGGCAGTGAGGGAGAGTGCGACTACAAGCGCGAGGACAGTGGGACGAGCCAAGCGGGGCGGGATGAACGGACGCACATCAACTCCTGGATTTGAACGTTTCACTAGTTGGCACATCGTGATGGCCGTCACTTCTCCCGATCAAGGACGTTGACAACAGAGTTTTTTCCGGGCTCCTGTTGCGAGCGACAGGAAATCCAAGAACGCAGGATCGGCCGCGTAGCCTCCAGGTACGTTTGTGGATTCCTCACACGCACCGGGCCGAGGATCGGAGGCACTCGGCGACATGGATACGCCCCCCTCAGCGAGCGACTCGACGCGCAGAGCGGGAGGCCACTCAGCAGACAAGTCAGCGAGCGCCGGCCGTCACCGGACGCTGTGGGCGAACGTGCTCGACATCGGCCTGGCCTTTCTGGTGCTCGCCGCGACCTGGGTCAGCGTCGAGAACGAGACCTTCGTACTTGTGCCACCGAGCACGTGGGGCGAGTGCCTTATCCTGGTGACCGCTACGGCGGTACTGGTTGCCAGTCGGGTCCCGTTCGCAGCGCTAACGGTCACAGCAGTTCTCGATGCGCTCCCCTACTGGCTTGCCATCGGGGGTGCCGGATACCACCTCGGGCTGATGATCACCGTCTACATGGTGGTAGCTCGCGCAGCTCCTCGCCGTGCACTTCCTGCGGTCGGGGGCGTGCTGGCGGCACAGGTGTGCCTGATGGCGTGGGACATGGACTGGCGCTGGTCGTCGGTGTACGTCGTCGTGGCGGCCGTGACCGTCGTGGTTCCGGTGACCTTGGGGCTTGCGTCGCACTCTCGTCGCCTTGCTACGTTGGCGTTGCGGGAGCGGGCTTTGGCCGCCGAGGAGTCGCGCGACGCCGACGCGCGCAAGCTTCTCGCCGAGGATCGGCTACGCACCGCGCGCGACCTCCACGACACCGTCGCCCACCAGATCGCCGTCATGAACCTCAACGCCGGCGTGGCCTCTCACGCGCTCCAAGATCGACCCGAAGACGCCGAGCTTGCATTGGTGACCGTCCGCGAGGCCGGGCGCGCGGTGATCTCCTCCATCTCCGACTTGCTCACCGGGTTGCGAGACGGTCAGCTGGACGATCCCGACCCGCCGTACCCGTTGACCGATCTGCGGCTGCTCGTCGACGAGTTCGAGCGTCTCCTGCCCGGACTCGCCGCGTCCATCGACGTTCAGGATCGGGGATCGTCGCCGACGGTGAGCCCGGTTGTGTTCTCCGTCGTCCAGGAGGCGTTGACCAACGTCTACAAGCATGGTCGTCACGACGCTGAGATCCGTCTCCACGTCGAGCTTCAGGCGGAAGTCTCGCGCGTCGAGGCGATCAATATCCCCACGAGCTCTGCCCTGTCGGTCACGGAGGGATTCGGGCTGCGGGGAATGCGCGAGCGGGTCGTCGGTGCTGGAGGGCTGTTGTCGGCGGTGGTCGCCCAGGGACGGTTCACCCTCACCGCGGAGGTCCCGTCCGGCGGAGGTGGCAGGTGATCGACATTCTCCTCGTTGACGACCAGAGCCTGATCCGCAAGGCGATGCGCGACCTCGTCATGCAGGAGTCCGACCTACGAGTGACGGGCACAGCCGAGAACGGTCTCGAGGCTGTCCGCCTGAGCCGCGAGCTGAGGCCGGACGTGGTCGTGATGGACGTCCGGATGCCACTTCTCGACGGCATCGAGGCAACCCGGATGATCACGGGGGACGCCGACCTGGGCTCGATTCGGGTGCTGATCTTGACTACGTTCGACGACGACCCTGACTTCGTGATTAGGGCTGTACGCAGTGGTGCTTCCGGTTTCGTCGGCAAGAGCGCCGAGCCGGATGCTTTGGTGTCTGCAATTCGCACCGTCCACCAGGGCGGCGGCCTGCTGTCCCCGCGCGCGGCCCGGCATCTGCTCGATCGGCACGCCGGTGCCCCCATTCCTGGCGAGGTGCACCCCGACCTGGCCGGCCTCACCGAGCGGGAGCTCGACGTCTTGCGGCTCGTCGCCGAGGGCCTGACGAACCAGCAGATTTCCGACGAGCTCGGCATCACCGTGCTCACCGTCAAGACGCATATCAACCGCACCATGGCCAAGGTCGGGCGACATGACCGCTCGCAGCTGGTGGTACTCGCCTACGAGACAGGTTTCGTTATCCCCCGGTACCGCTGAGTTCGTCAAGAAGCGACGGCGCCAGGTCGACCACGGTGAGCGCGAGCCAGGTCTCCAGACGGGAGTCGGTGAGGGGTCGGCCTCGGAGACGTTCGAACCGGTCGACCCGGTAGGCCACCGAGGTCGGCGCCATGCCGAGCTCCTGCGCGGCCGCCTGACGACTCCCTCCCGAGCGCAGAAACAGCAGAAGAGTCTGGCGAAGCTCGACCGACCGGGTGTCTCGGCCCAGGACGCCGGCGAGTTCGCGGGCTACGAGGGCGCGGGTGGCGACGGGATCGGCCAAGAGGGCTGAGACCAGGAGCACGTCTGCGTGCACCGTTGGTCCTGGCTTCTCGGAGATAGCTGCGACCACCGCGGCTCTGCGTGCTTCGGCGTAGCTCTGCGCCACACCTGGCGCACCCTGATGAAGGTCGCCGGTAGCGACGGCTAGTCCGTCTGGAACGGCAAGTCGTCGGAGCAGTTCCAGTTCCTCATGGGTGATTGGATGGTTCCGCGACCACCAGAGCACTGTCTCGTGCGTTCGGGGAACCGTAACGTCCCGCGCTCGTGCAAGCGATACGACCGAGCAGCCCGGAAGCAGCGCGGACACTGCTCGCGTGAACCTCGTGACACTCGGATCCTCCGATCCGCTCGCGCCGGACACCGTCGCGACCAAGTGGTGCCCGTTGAGCCGGACGCCGATGAGGTCTTCCTCGACCGCGCTGAGTGGCTCTCCGTCAATGAGGCGGCTGACTGCGTCTCGCCGTCGGGCTGCGCGCTCGTCCGACCAACGGTCGGCCCCGTCGTAGGCCGCCAGCAGCAGTCGGGCCGCCTGCTCGGAGTAGCGGGTGAGACGGAGGAGGTCGTCCCACTCGGCCCGGTCCGGCTGGTCGTCCATGTCACTGTTGTAGGCGCTTGCTGCCGCCATGATGGATTCTTGAACGAGGCGGTGCCGACGCCAGACCGCCTCGACCAAAATGGTGGACGGGACGCCGCAGTGGGCCAGCGACCGGGCGTCGTCTAGCACCACGTCCGGAACTCGCAGGTTCCCGACGGGCCGCCCCTCGTACAGCTGGAGCAGCAGGGACAGCAGCTCGGTCTCCACGCCCCGCGGGCCGGACGGGGGCGCTCCGTAGTCTGCAGTGCTCCGCCGCAGTTCCGCGAGCAGCTCGGCGCCGGCCTCGACCGCCCATTCCACCGGTCCGGGTCCGAGCTTGGAGAGCGCCCGGGCCAAGACGTCCGATGTCGCCGAGGAAGCGGCGATCCGGTCGCCCCGGGGCCGAAGCCGCACCATCCAGCGTTCGCGCACGAACCGGATCTGCTGGACGACCATCTCTAGGCACCCGCCGTCATGACCCACGACCGCGGCACGTGGTGAGGCGCACGACACATGCCCTCAGTACAACCGTTCGGAGCCGTTGCCGCGTCAACCCAGAACGGGACAGCGACGTACTGCGGTCGCAGTACGTCGCTGCGAGCGCGTACCTGTCGAGACCCCTCCTCGACGCCCGACTCCCGACGACTGACCAACCCCCTCACGTGGGCCTCCGGTCGTCGCTCACGACGGTCGAGCTGCGAGCGATGAGCTCAGGGGTGAACAGCACCTGCTGGTGATCGTGATCTTCGCCGGCTGCCTCGCGGATGAGGAGCTCCGCGGCGGCCAGCCCGAGCTCTCGTCGAGGCTGGCGCACGGAGGTCAGCGGCACTGCCGCCGCGCTAGCGAAGTCGATGTCGTCGTAGCCGACGATCGCCAGCTGCTGCGGCACCCTGATTCCCGCGCCGATGGCATGCTGGAGCAGTCCGAGCGCCAGCAGGTCGTTGGCGCACGCGACCGCCGTCGGGCGGATGGCCGCGGGCAGCAGGGCGAGGTGCTCCCCGGCGGCGAAGCCTTGCGCTACGTCGAGGGCTGTCGTGTCGACGACGAGGAGGTCGCGATCTGGGAGACCGCCGACCGCCCAGGCAAGGCGTGCGCCGTCGACGCGGTCGCGAATCTGACCGAGGTGGCTCGGTCCGCCGATGAACGCGACCCGGGTGTGGCCGCGATCGATGAGGTGCTCGATCGCGATCCGGCCACCGACCACGTCGTCTGCCGCGACGGTGCAGAACGCATCGTCGTTGCGGCTGCGATCGACGAGAACCACCGGCACCGTCTGCCGGAGCTGGCGCAGCACGTCCGCATCCGGGTCGACCGGAGTGATGAGGACGCCTTGTACCCGTTGCTGTTGCAGCAACGTCAGATGTGCGCGTTCGCGTTGGGCGTCGTTGCCGCTGTTGCACAACAGCAAGGACAGTGACGCGCTATCCGCCGCGCCCTCGACTCCGTGGGCGACGTCGGTGAAAAAGGGGTTAGACGCATCGAGCATCACGTACGCGAGCGTGCGGCTGACTCCTGACCGCAGGTGCCGTGCTGACTCGTTGCGCACGAACCCGAGCTCATTCATCGTCCGCTGGACGCGTTCACGAATGACCTCGGTGACGCGCTCGGGCCGGTTCAAGACATTGGACACGGTCCCGACAGACACCTCAGCTGCGAGGGCGACATCCCTGATAGAGCAGCGCCGCACGTGAACTGTCGTCATCAGACGGCTCGCCAGTTATCGCTGGCCTCAACTCGCGGAGGCCGGTTGCCGAAACGGGTCAACCCTTCACGATCCGCCCGAGACATCGACCGACACCTCGATCGCGAAGGCCTGCCGAATGTGCACTCGACGGCGATTGAAACGACGTAAGAGTCGCACATTGACGGTCACTTTCGGTGTGGGCGACGATCGCACGGACCGACCTCCCCCATGGCTTTGATCGATGCGGGGCCGGCTTGATGTCGGGATCTCATGGCGAGGACTACCTTGCGCAAAACAAGCTCTGACCAGGGAGTTCGAGGATCTAGATCGCAGAGACGGGCCGGAGTCTGACACCCGATGGTCGGGTCAGAGAAGGCATCGCCGACTTGTTGAGCGATACCGCTCGACCTTCACCGCACGCCTTGAACCGCTCGAGCCTCTTGTGAAACGGTCCATTCACCTGAGTGACGCTCGTCACTCATCGCCATGCAGTTGGGGGACGCCACCGGGCGACGGGCAGCGACCAAGGGTCACTACCGCCCACCGCCTTGCGAGCAACGACAAGAGCTTGACCTCACGAGCGACCCGGTGGCCAGCACCCCATTGACCCATTAGCGGTCGCGGACGCGGCGGCTCCGACGCTCTGTTAGGCGACCCTCGGGGGTCGCCCGACCGCCCCTGTGCTGCACGGCAGATCACACCCGAACGAGAGTGAGTAGAAGATGCGTACCAAGTCACGAGCGGCAGGGGCAGCGACGCTGTGCCTGTCGCTTGGCCTCTCCGCGATGGCCATCGGGCTGCCGTTGGATTCATCGGCCGCAGCCGAGCCGATCGCGGCACCCGTCGTCCAGTCCGCGGTGACGAGCTCGACGCCGGCTGCTGCCGGCGCTCCCACTTCCCCGTTCGGCAAGCAGCTCGAGGACAAGTACGTCGACCCCGACCGCGTGTTCAGCACTGACGTTCGCTGGTGGCTCGGCGACGCCTCACACACCGACGAAACGCTGCTGGAGGAGATCCAGGCGCTCTACGACGCCGGCTTCCGCGGTGTCGAGCTGTGCATGCAGAACGACACCACCGCTGCCGACACTGACTACGGCTACGGCACCGAGCAGTGGACGCACAAGTGGAACCTGATGATGAACAAGCTCCTTGACCTCGGCATGGGCGTCTACCTGACCTCGGGCACCAACTGGTCAACCTCGAACGTGCCCGGTCTTGACCCGACCAGTCAGCAGGCCATGCAGAACCTGACCCTGGGCACCGCGACCGTGGCCCCCGGCCAGGCCCTCACGACGCTGCCGGCACCCACGACCCGGCGTGCGGGCGCGAAGTTCGTGACCGCCTACGCCTACAAGGTCACCGACGGCAACAACGTCGACCCGGCCAGCTACATCAACCTGAAGCCCCAGGTGACTCAGGGCGCTGACGTGTGGACGCAGAACCTGAACTGGACCGCGCCCGCCGACGGCACCTACCGGGTGTTCTCGATGTGGACCCAGGGCACGTTCCAGACCTCCAGCCCCGCCAACGAGCCGAGCTACGCGACGAACTACTTCGACGCCCGCGGCGTCGAAGCGCTCCGGGCGTTCTGGGAGACCCACTACCTGGCCGACCCGGCCCTGCGGGAGAAGATCGCCAAGGGCGACGTCCAGCTGTTCATGGATTCCCTCGAGATGAGCACCGGCGGCGGGTTCACCTGGTGGGCCGAGGACATGGCCGCGGAGTTCCAGCGGCGCAAGGGCTACGACATCACGCCGTACCTGTTCCTCATCAGCGGCGTGGGCAACGTGTGGAACAACGCCTACCACTCCGTCGCCACCGCCGGCACGTACAAGCTCGCCGGTGACGAGAAGCGCCGCCAAGGCATCATCAACGACTACCAGGACGTCCTGACGCAGCTGTACCGCGAGCGGATGCTGCAGCCGATGAAGAAGTGGCTGAACTCGGTGGGCATCGAGACCCGTGCGCAGATCTCCTACGGCCAGCCGGTCGAGATGTCCGAGCCGTCGATGGACGTCGACTACCCCGAGGCCGAGAACCGCAACCAGTACAACAACGTCGACATGTTCCGGTACTGGACCGGCGCGGCGAAGCTGGAGAACAAGGTCCTCTCCTCCGAGACCACCGGCATGAGCTTCGGTGCCGCCGCGACTCAGCAGTGGCGTCTGCAGGACGCCTACTCGCAGTTCGCCGCCGGGTTCCAGCGCACCATCTGGCACATCTGGTCCGCCGACTTCGGCTTCACCCCCTCAACCGCCGTCGCCCCCGCGGCCACCACCAACTGGCCCGGCTACGAGACCGGGCGCGGCGGGTTCGCGCTCATGTCGCAGCGATTCCCCGCCGCCCAGACCTACGACGAGCTCAACGCCCACCTCGGACGGGTCCAGCAGCTCATGCAGACCGGAGAGGCCCGCTCCGACGTCGGTTTCATCGAGCAGAAGTTCGTCCACGGCATGGCCTACGGCGGTGGCACCGGCAGCAACAACCAGCTCATGAACTGGCAGAAGGCCCACCAGGGCCTGAACTACCGCTCCACCGAGCTGCAGGACAACGGCTACACCTACGACTACTTCAGCCCACGGTTCCTGTTCGACGACGACGTCACCTTCAACAAGGACACCAAGACGATCGAGAAGGCCGGCTACAAGGCCATCGTTCTCTACCAGCGCTGGCTCGACCTCACGGCGTCGAAGAAGATCCTGCAGCTGGCCAAGCAGGGCCTGAAGGTCGTCATCATCGACGACGCCGCGTCCCGCACCCCGTTCAACGACGGCAAGGACGGCGCGCTGAAGAAGGTCGTCGACGAGCTGAAGACCCTCGACACGGTCCGCACCGCCACCGTCTACGACGACATCGACTACGAGTCCGCGGCCCCCGGCGGCTACGACGACAACGTCCTGGAGAAGCTCCAAGAGCTCGGCGTACGTCCCTACGCCGGCTACTCCGAGCCCAACCAGCAGCTGCTGACCCAGACCCGTCAGGACGCGGACGGCAACCGCTACCTGTACGCCTACAACTACGACGACGGCTCCTACCGCTCCAAGAGCCTGCGCCCCGAGGTCCGTAACGCCCCCAACCCGGGCACCAACATCAAGACCGACATCGAGATGGACGGCCAGTACGTGCCGTACGCCATCAACTCCTGGACCGGCAAGGTCACCGAGCTCGCCGACTACCGCTGGGAAGACGGCAAGACGATCGTCCCGATCGACCTCGACTACAACGACATCTCCCTGCTGGCGTTCGAGAAGGTCGGCGCGCAGAAGCTCCACGTCGTGACCACCAACGCCGACACCGCCTACACGACCGCCAACGGAGTCACCGCCCGCGCCACGGGCAGCGGCACCGTCAGCACCACGCTGAGCAACGGCAAGAAGTACCAGGACACCGTCAACGTGCCTGCGGCACGCGACATCACCGACTGGGACCTCACCGTCGAGTCGTGGCGACCCAGCACCACCGCCAACGACCTCGTCCGCACCGAGTCCCTCGCAGGTCTGACCACCCGCAACTACAAGACCTCGACGGTCAAGACCCCGATCACGGTCGAGCTCGACACCCTCAAGACCTGGGACCAGATCCCCGAGGTCGGCCAGGCCGTGTCCGGCACGGGCCACTACGAGTCGACCTTCGACTGGGACGCCAAGGCCGCCAGTGGCGCCTACCTCGACCTCGGCAAGATCGAGGAGTCGATGGAGGTGACCATCAACGGCCGCAAGGTCGGCGGTCAGATCTCCTCCAACCCCACCAAGGTCAAGCGTGACGTCGGCGGCATCGGCAAGGCCACCATCGACAACGGCACCGGCACCCAGGTGCCGCTGGTCGGCCACGACCAGTACACCGGCGGCGTCAGCTGGATGAAGCCCGTGACCGACATCAGCGAGTACCTCGTCGACGGCAAGAACACCATCGTCATCGACTACAAGTCGTCGCTGTCGAACGTCCAGATCGACCGCGGAGTCCTGCGGCCCGCACAGAGCATGGGCGGCTGGTGGGGCTACGACGCCAAGTACCTCGCCTACGGACCCACCCAGGCCAAGCTGGTCCCGTTCGTCGACGTCAAGTACACCAACGCCACCACCCCGCCGACTCCGCCGACCACGCCCGGTGACAAGCCGGCCAAGGTGAAGGTCAACCTCAAGCTGCGCAACCTCGCCAACGGCCGGGACCGGGCCCTTATCACCACCGCCGGCGCCAACCGGGCAAACGGGGCTGTGGTTCGGGTCTACCGCGTCAAGAAGGGCAAGCTCGTGCTGGTCAAGCGCGGCAAGCTGAACGCCAAGGGCCGTACAGCACTGACGATCCGTGACCGCAACGGCCGAGCGAAGACCACCTACGTGGTCAAGGTTGCCGCCACCGCCGACACTCAGGCCGCGACGAGCAAGCGCGCATCGGTCCGCTGACGATGCGGGGCCACCTTCGGCTCTGCCCGTAGGTGGCTCAGGCCAACCAGCAACGACCAAACAACGAGTATCACCCAGCTAGAGGGGTCCGGTCGCGCGTCGGCCGGACCCCTCGTCTGTCCGGCAACACCACCGCTGAGCACCCGCCCGGGAGCTGGGGATGCGCGCACCTTCCGTCGCCATCGACCGGGGGCCGGCCCTCTGCGTTGACGTCCCGCCGAGGACATCAAACTAGTCCGTCTTATTAGGGACTGCTGAAGGTTCGGTTGTCACCTTGACGTGCCCTACGGCTTGGTTACCCGTTGGCGTCTGGAGTCTCAGGCGGTGACGGTGGTGGTTTCGGAGCGTAGTTCGTACTCGATCGGGGTCCGGTAGCCGATGCTGGAGTGGCGTCGTTGGCGGTTGTAGAAGATCTCGATGTACTCGAAGATCGCGTTGGCCAGCTCGACCCTGGTCTTCCACTTCTTCCGGTTCAGCAGCTCGATCTGCATCGAGGACCAGAACGATTCCATCATTGCGTTGTCCAAACCGTCGCCGACGGACCCGAAGGACGGCATCAGGCCGGCGGAGCGGATCTTGTCGCCGAAGGCCCATGAGGTGAACTGCACGGCGTGGTCGGCGTGGACGATCCCGCCTGGTGCGGGTCGGCGGTTGCGGATGGCCATGTCGAGGGCGTTGATGACCAGCGCGCTGTCTTGGCGGGTATCGATCGACCAGCCCACGATCCGGCGGCTGTAGGCGTCGAGGACGGCGGCGCAGAAGACCTTGCCTTCCCTGGTGGGGTGTTCGGTGATGTCGGTGACCCACAGCTCGTTCGGGGTCAGGCGGTGGAACTTCCGGTTGACGAGGTCCTCGCTGGTGACGACACCCCGCAGCCGCTTGATCCGGGCCGGCCCGGGAAGGCCGTAGATGCCCGCCTGGGTCATGAGCACCGAAATCAGCCGGGAGCTGACCTGGACGTTCATTGCCATCGTGAGCTCGGCGTGGATGCGGCGGTAGCCATAGGTGCCGCGCGAGGCCACGTGGATCTCGCGGATCAGACCGGTCAGCCACTCACGGCGCAGCTGGGTGGCCGAGGTGGGCCGGTTCTTGTAGCGGTAGTAGCCGGGACTGGAGACGCCCAGGACCCGGCAGCACTTCTTGACCGGGATGCCGGCGTCGACGAGGCGGTCGATCACCGGGTGAACCCTTTTGGGTGCGGCTTCTCCTCCGCCAGGAACTTCGAGGCCCGCCGGATGATGGCGAGCTCGGTCTCGAGCTCCCGGATCCGCTTGCGCGCGGCCCGGAGCTCGGCGGACTCGGTCGTGGTGACCCCGGCGAGTTCACCGCGGTTGATGCGGTCCTGGCGGACCCAGTTGTGCAAGCACCCGGCGCTGATGCCGAGCTCGTAGGCGACCTGCTTGATCTGCTTGCCGGCACGAACGAGCGCTACGGCTCGCTGCCGGAACTCCGGCGGGTAGGGACGAGGCACGATGCGCAGCCTTCCAAGAAGGCCCTCGACTCATCAGCCAATCGGGTAACCAACCCATGGGGCATGCCAAGGTGACAACCGAACCTTCAGCAGTCCGATCCTGCGGTCAGCCTCACCGCCCGCGACGGCGATCGCGGATCCGTCTGTGCTTCGCAAGCTCCAGCATGCGCTAACGCTGAAGCTCGACGGAACACCGGCGTCCGAACGGACGGTGACTCGGAAGCGCGCCACCCTCAACAATGTCGTCGAGTACGCCATCGAAGTGGGGCTGCTCTACACCAACCCCCTTCCGAAGCTCCGCCAACGTAGCTTCGGCACCGATCGCCAGGTCGATCCCCGAGTCGTCGTCAGCGGCGAGCAGGGTCGACGGCTCCTGGCCGCTGTCGCGGACAACACGCCTCACTTGACCGCGTACTTCGCACTGCTTCTGTGTGCCGGGATGCGCCCGGCCGAAGCCCGCAGCATCCGACGCGACGATCTCCAGCTACCCGCCGACGGGTGGGGACGCGCCACTCTGTCGCGGACGGAACAACGACCGGGAACAGCCTGGACAGATAGCGAGTCCGCTACCGAGCAGCGCGGCCTGAAGCACCGCCCCCGCTCCGCGGTCCGAATGGTTCCGCTACGTCCAGGTTTGGTTGAGATCCTGAAGACACACCTGGCCGACTTCCCGTGCGGGTTCAACGGCGAGCTCTTCGTCTCTCGCACGGGCAGGGCCGGGGTGCCTCTCTCTCCGCCGTACCACTCGCTCGTGTCGGACAAGAGCATCTATCGCGCATGGGCCAACGCGCGCGAGCATGCCCTGACGCCCACCCAGTCCTTAACCGAACTCGGGCGCCGCCCCTACGACCTCCGGCACGCATGCCTGACCGCCTGGCTCAACGCCGGTGTGCCGCCCGCGCAGGTGGCGGTGTGGGCGGGACACAGCACGCGGGTCCTTCTCGACGTCTACGCCGGTTGCATCGACGGCGGAGAGGACGCGGCCATGGCACTGATCGACAGCCTCAGCGACTCCTGAGCTTCGGCACGCATCCGGAACTTTGTCGCGCTTTTGTCGCGGACACCCGTAGAGACCCGGATCTGGCCGGATCGGGCCGGACAACACCACGAGAGCCCCTGACCCGCATCGCTGCAGGTCAGGGGCTCTTCTCCCTGGTGTGGCAGATGAAGGATTCGAACCTTCGAAGGCTACGCCGACGGATTTACAGTCCGCTCCCATTGGCCGCTCGGGCAATCTGCCAGGGATGTCGTCGTCCCGGCTTGGCCGGTGGACAACGAGACGAAAGAATAGCGCAGCCCCATCAGCAGCACGAAACCGTCACACGAGGAGCACCCATGGCCGACTCGTCCTTCGACATCGTCAGCAAGATCGACCGCCAGGAGGTCGACAACGCGCTCGGGCAGACCGCCCGCGAGATCGCGACCCGGTTCGACTTCAAGGGCACCGGCGCCACCATCGAGTGGCAGGGCGACGAGGCGATCGAGATCACCGCGTCGGCCGACGATCGCGCGACCGCCGTACTCGACGTCTTCAAGGACAAGCTGATCAAGCGTCAGCAGAGCCTGAAGATCCTCGACGCCTCGGAGCCGCGGGCGTCGGGCCAGCAGTCCAAGATCGGCATCGCACTCAAGGAGGGCATCAGCTCCGAGGACGCGAAGAAGATCTCCAAGCTGATCCGCGACGAGGGGCCCAAGGGCGTCAAGGCACAGATCCAGGGCGACGAGCTGCGCGTGTCCTCGAAGAAGCGCGACGACCTCCAGGCCGTGCAGGCGCTGGTCAAGCAGCAGGACTACGACTTCGCGGTGCAGTTCACGAACTACCGCTGAACCCGGGGCGTCGCGCCGACATTCGGCGCGACGCCCTCGGACCGCCTAGACTGCAGTTTGTCGAGTCATCTTGTTGTGTTAGGACGGTTGAGCCATGGCCAGTGGACGACGCCCCCGCGGGCACGGACCGACCGTCGCCGTGGTCGGGGCCGGAGCCGCCGGCACCCTGGTCGCGCTCCACCTGACCCGCACCGCCGCCCGCCGCAGCACCGGGCTCGACATCGTCCTCGTCGACCCGGTCGACCGCCGCGGCCAGGGCGTCGCCTTCGGCACCCCCGACGAGCAGCACCTGCTCAACGTGCCGGCCTCGGGCATGACCGCGCTGCCCGAGGAGCCGAGCCACTTCGCCGCCTGGCGCCAGCGCGAGGCCGAGGACGTCGACCCCGACGCCCGCACCCACCCGTACGACTTCGCGCCCCGGCGCCAGTGGGCCCGCTACCTCGACGAGACCCTCGATGAGGCGCAGCGCGCGTCGTACGGCGAGGTGGGGTTGCGGCACGTGCGCCAGCAGGTCGTCGGCGTACGACGCACCACCAGCGGGGTGTCGCTGCGCACCGGCTGCGGCGGCGAGGTCGTCGCGGACGCCGCCGTGTTCGCGTCCGGCCTGCCCGCCGCCGGCAGCGCCTGGGCGCCGGAGTCGCTGACCGCCTCCCCCTTCTTCGTGGCCGACCCCTGGGCCCGCGGCGCCCTCGACGTCGTACGACGTGACCGCAGCGGGCCGGCCGACGTGCTGCTGGTCGGCACCGGCCTGACCATGGTCGACGTCGTCTTCTCGCTCACCGACGACGCCAACCGTGGCGACCGGGTCGTCCACGCGATCTCCCGCGGCGGCCGGCTCCCGCAGGTGCACGCGCCGCAGCCGCAGCTCGCCGCGATCCCCGACATCTCCGACTGGGGCACCGGTCTGTCCGACGTGCGGGCCGCGGTCGACCGGCACGTCGCCGAGGTCCGCAGCACCACCGGCGACTGGCGGCCTGCGCTCGACGGGCTGCGGTTCCGGGTCCAGGAGCTGTGGGGCCGGTTCTCCGCCGAGGACCGCGAGACCTTCCTGACCGAGGACGCCGGACGCTGGAACACCTATCGGCACCGGATGGCCCCCTCCAGCGCGGTCCGGCTCGACGGCCTGCGCGCCGAGGGCCGGCTGGCGATCGGCAGCGGCCGGGTCGTCGGCGCCGAGCCGCTGCCGACCGGTGGCCTGCGCGTGACCCTCGACGACGGCAGCACCCGCGAGGTCGGCTGGGTCGTCAACTGCACCGGCCCCCAGTCCGACCTGCGCCTGATCGGCAACCCCGTCCTCGACGACCTGCTGCGCGAGCGAGGTGGGGCCGCCCTGGCCTCGATCGACGTCGCCGGCCTCGGCCTGCGCACCGCCGACGGCCGGCTGCTCGCCTCGGACGGTGAGACCGACGCCCCGCTGTGGACCATCGGCGCGCTGCGCCGCGGCGAGCTGTGGGAGACCACGGCCGTCCCCGAGATCCGGCTGCAGGCGGCCTCCGTCGCCCGGGCGGTCCTCGACGAGGTCGCCCCGCTCCCCCGCCGGCTCGCCGACGGTCGCCTGGTCGGCGGCCGGCACCCCGTCGCCCGTCCCCGCGACCCGCTCGGCCTGCCGATCTCGACCACCAGCGAGGCCGCGGCGGCCTACAACGCCGGCCTCGAGCGGCTGATGCGGCTCCAGGACGGCGCCGAGGAGCAGCTGCGCCGGGCGACGGAGCTCGACCCCGGCTTCGCGCTCGCCCACGCGGCGCTCGCGATGCTCGGCCACGAGGCCGGGGCCGACGCCGACGTACGCGCCTCGCTCGACGCCGCCCGCAAGGCCGCCCGTCAGCGCGGCGACGACCGCGAGCGCAGCCTGGTCGACGTGGTCGGCCTCCGGGTCAAGGACGTACGACGGGCCGGGGCCGACGCCCTCATGCACCACATCTCGCTGCACCCGCGCGACGTCCTCGCCGTCTCGGCGGCGGTCCCGACGATCGCCTTCTCCGGCGTCACCGACGTCCAGCAGGAGGCGTGGGACCTGGTCGAGGGCCTCGCCCCGGCGTACGGCGACCACTGGTGGTACATCTCCCTGCTCGCCTTCACCCGCCAGGACCAGGGCCTCTTCGACGAGGCCGGCCTGCTCGCGGAGAGCGCGCTGTCCTGCGAGCCGTCGTCCGGCCACGCGGTGCACGCGCAGACCCACGTCCTCTACGAGACCGGCCAGCACGAGGTCGGCCGGGTCTGGCTCGACCACTGGGTCGCCGAGAGCGGCCGCTCGGCCAGCCACCGCGCGCACTTCTCGTGGCACGCCGCGCTGCACGAGCTGGCGCTCGGCGACACCGAGGCGGTCCGCCGCCGCTACTACTCCCAGCTCGCCGCGCCCGACGTCGCCGGCGTGCGGGCCCTGGTCGACTCCGCCAGCCTGCTGTGGCGCTGGCGGATGACGACCAGCGAGTGGCCGGCCGCCTTCCCGGGCGAGGGCGCACCGCCGCCGGTCGCGCCGGTGCTCGACGCGGTCGACCCGACGCTGCTCGACCGGCCGCAGACGCCGTTCGTCGCGCTGCACGCGGCCATCGCGCTGGCCGCCGCCGGCGACCTGCATCGGCTCCGCGAGCTCGCCGTCCACTGCCGCCGCTCCAAGGACGGCGTGCTGCGCGGCACGGTCGCCACCCTCTGCCAGGCGCTGGAGGCCTCGGTCGAGGGCCGGTGGACCGACGCCGCGACCCTGATCGAGGACGTGCTGCCGGTGCTCGCGCGGGTCGGCGGCTCGGCCGCGCAGCGCGAGGTGGTGGAGGAGACGCTGCTGTTCGCCCTGGTCAGCGCCGGGCGCCACGAGCAGGCCGCCGTACTCCTCGACGAGCGGCTGCACCGCCGCCCGTCCCCGCTCGACCTGCGCCGACGCGGCTCGCTCGAAGCGACGCCGACCGTCGCGCGGTAGCGCGCGACGTCACCTGCTCCGGACGCCTCAAGAGGACCACCCGCCCGAGAAGGGGTGCAGTCCTCTCAGGCGGGTGGCCGTTCAGGGGGTACGGCGGGGCTCAGCCCACCGTCGTGGTCGGCTCGACCGGCACCGTGGTGGCGCCGGCGGCCTCGCTCAGCCAGACCTGCACGCCCGGCTCGAGGCCGAGCGAGCGGGCGTGGGTGCGGGTCATCACGGTGGTGACGTCGCCCGCCTCGGTGGTGACCGTGGCCCGCACCTCGAACCCGATGCGGAGCACGCGGGAGACCGTGCCGGTCAACGCCTCCGGGCGGGGCGAGGTGGCGACCTCGACGTCGTGCGGGCGCACCAGCCGCCCGTTCAGCGTCGTGACCTCGCCGAGGAAGCCCATCACGAAGTTGTTGGCCGGCTCGTCGTACAGCTGGTCGGGCGAGCCGACCTGCTCCACGCGCCCCTCGTTGATCACGACGATCTCGTCGGCGACCTCGAGGGCCTCCTCCTGGTCGTGGGTCACGAAGACCGTCGTCACGTGCACCTCGTCGTGCAGCCGCCGCAGCCAGTCGCGCAGCTCCTTGCGGACCTTCGCGTCGAGCGCGCCGAACGGCTCGTCGAGCAGCAGCACCTGCGGCTCGACCGCGAGGGCCCGGGCCAGGGCCATCCGCTGCCGCTGGCCGCCCGAGAGCTGCGAGGGCAGGCGGTGGGCGAACTGGCCGAGGTGCACCAGCTTCAGCAGCTCGTCGACCCGCGCCGCCACCTCGGCCTTGGGCCGCTTGCGGATCTCGAGGCCGAAGGCGACGTTCTTGGCGACCGTCATGTGCTTGAAGACGGCGTAGTGCTGGAAGACGAACCCGACGTTGCGCTTCTGCGCCGGCAGCCGGGTGGCGTCGTTGCCGTTGATCGAGATGGTGCCGCTGTCAGCGGTCTCGAGTCCGGCGATGATCCGCAGCAGCGTCGACTTGCCGCCGCCGCTCGGACCGAGGAGGGCAGTGAGCTGCCCGGTGGGGATGGTGACATTGACGTTCTCGAGGGCGACGAAGTCACCGAACTTCTTGTTCACCCCCGCGACTTCGATGCTCATGAAGGACCTTCCAGGAAAGTGATGGGGTCGCCCGTGCGCCCGGCCGACTCAGTCATGGCTCTTCGGGCGGATGAGGGAGACGACGACGATGCAGGCCACGGAGACCATGGCGAGCAGGAACGCGGTGGCGTAGGCGCCCTGCTGGTCGAAGTTGAGGTACTTCTCCTCCACGACCAGCGTCGCGGTCCGGGTCTCGCCGAGCACGTTGCCCGAGACGACCTTGACCGCCCCGAACTCGCCGAGGGACCGGGCCAGGCTGAGGACGACGCCGTAGACGATCGCCCACTTGACCGACGGCAGGGTGATCCGCACGAACCGCTGCCAGGCGTTGGCCCCGAGGCTCTCGGCCGCCTGCTCCTGCTCGATGCCGACCTCGGTCAGCACCGGGACCACCTCGCGGATGACCAGGGGCAGGGCCACGAAGGCGGTCGCCATCACGATGCCCGGCGTCGAGAAGATGATCTGGATGCCGACGCGTTCGAGGGTCGGTCCGAGCCAGCCCTCGCGCCCGCCGTAGACCAGCACCAGGGCCAGGCCGACCACGATCGGCGAGACCGACAGCGGCAGGTCGATCAGTGCGCTGAGGGCGCGCTTGCCCGGGAACTCGTAGCGCACCAGCAGCAGCGAGATGCCGACGCCGAAGACGGTGTTGATGACGACGGCACTCACCGCCGCGACCAGGGTCAGCCGCAGGGCCGTGACGACGTCGGGATCGGCGAACAGGTCGCTGATGCTGACGAAGCCCTCGTCGAAGGTGTTCGTCACCACCAGGGAGACCGGCCAGGCCACCAGGAAGAACAGGTAGGCGATGACCAGCAGCCGGAGCAGGTAGGCGACCGGGCCCTTGCGCCCGAAGGTGGACCTAGCCACGACGCGCCACCCGCCTCTGGATGATGTCCAGCACCACGATCACGACGAGCGAGATGACCAGCAGCACGGCCGCCACGGCGGCGGCCGAGGCCCGCTGGTCGTTCTCGATGCTGCTCAGGATCCGGACCGAGGTCACCTCGGTCTTGTTGGGGAGGTTGCCCGACAGCAGCACCAGGGAGCCGTACTCGCTGACACCGCGCGCGAAGGACAGCGCCGCACCGGCCGCGATCGCCGGGGTCAGGCTCGGCAGGATCACCCGACGGAACGTCGTGAACCGGCTCGCGCCGAGCGACGCGGCCGCCTCCTCGACGTCCCGGTCGAGCTCCTCGAGCACCGGCTGCACCATGCGCACGATGAACGGCAGCGTCACGAACAGGAACGCCACGAACACCGCGGGCCGCTGGTTGACGATGTCGATCCCGATCGGGCTGTCCGAGCCGTAGAGCGAGAGCAGCACCAGGCCGGCCACGATCGTCGGCAGCGCGAACGGGATGTCGATCAGGATCTCGAGCACCGCCTTGCCGGGGAACCGGTCACGGACCAGCACCCACGCGATGATCGGCCCCATCACGATGTTGACGAGCGTCACCCCGACGGCCGTGAAGACCGTCAGCCGGATCGCCGCGGCGGTCTGGGTGTTGGTCACCGCCGCCCAGAACGTGTCCCAGCCGCCGTCGACCGCCGTGACCATGACCGCCGTCAGCGGGATCAGCACGAGCAGGCTGAACCACAGCATCGCGATGCCCAGCCCGAGGCCGGACACGGGGGTCAACGTCGACCGGGCCGACCGGCGGATCTTCGCCGGTCGGCCCAACTCGATCGAGGTCACTCGTCCTCGGCCTTGCCGGACGCCTCGATGGCCGCGGTGATGATGCCCAGGGGCTCACCCTCGGTGCCGGTGCCGAAGAACTTGGGGGCGGCCTGGGCCCAGCCGCCGAAGTCCCCGTCGACGGTCAGCAGGGTCGGCACGGTCGGGAACGGGTCGCTCGGGTCGGCGGCACCCTCGACCTCGCCACCGAAGTCGACGTCGTCGCGGATCGGGCGGAAGCCGGTGAGGGCGAACTGCTTCTGACCCTCGTCGCTGAGCACGAACTCGAGCCAGTCCTCGGCGACCGGGGCGGCGTCCTCGAGGACCGCGCCCGGGTTCTCGATGAGCAGCGAGGTCTCGGGGATGACGTACTCGAAGCCCTCGCCGTTCTGCGCCGCGAGGATGGCCTCGTTCTCGTAGGCCATCAGGACGTCGCCGGTCCCGCCGAGGAAGCTGGTGGTGGCGTCACGGCCGCTGCTGGGCAGCGAGACCACGTTGCCGAAGAACTTGTTGATGTAGTCGGTGGCGTCGGCCTCGGAGCCGCCTCCGGAGACCACCTGGCCGAACGCCGCCAGCGCGTTCCAGCGCGCCGCACCGGAGGACGCCGGGTTGGGCGTCACGATCTCGACCCCGGGCTTCACCAGGTCTTCCCAGGTCTGGATGTTCTTGGGGTTGCCCTCGCGGACACCGAACACCACGACCGAGCGGGAGACCACGCCCTTGTTCTCGCCGTCGTCCCACGTGTCCGCGACCAGGTCGGCGTCGACCAGGCGGGTCACGTCGGTGGCGACGGAGAAGTGCACGTAGTCGGCGTCGAGACCCTCGACCACGGCGCGGCTCTGGTCACCGGACGGGCCGTACGACGTCTTGAACCGGACGTCCTTGCCGGCGTCGGTCTTCTGGAACTCGGAGGCGATCGCCTTGTTGGCCGCCTCCGGCACCGCGAAGCCGACGATGCTGATCGTGTCAGCGTCACTGGAGCCGGAGCCGCCGCACGCGGCGAGACCCAGCACCAGGAGTCCGGCGGACGCACTCGTGATTGCGCGCTTGAACTTCATCCTTCTGCACCCTTCGTCGAGCCCGCTCAGCGAACAGGCCTTCTTACTAATGTCATGAAGAGTACTCGACTTAAGACGTCGGTCTCGCCAGGCGGGACGGCAATGTGTCCGGGGTCACTGATCCGGACGCGGTCCATGATCAGAGATCGCTGGGATCGAGGGGTCCGGGTCTCTATCGTGGACAGGTCGGCACTCACCAGGGAAACTGGAACAGGTTCCAGTTTTCACCCGGACGTGGGTACGATCCGGACGTTATCGGTCGGGAATCGTCCGTTAAAGACGCACGCACGTGGTCCAGCGAGGAAGAGGCGCGAGCCGTGACAGGTCAGCAGAGCAAGCAGGTCAAGCAGCTCGACCGGGTGATCATCCGGTTCGCCGGTGACTCCGGTGACGGCATGCAGCTCACGGGCGACCGGTTCACCTCCGAGTCGGCGGTCTTCGGCAACGACCTGATGACGCTGCCCAACTTCCCCGCCGAGATCCGCGCACCCCAGGGCACCATCCCCGGCGTCTCGTCGTTCCAGGTGCACTTTGCCGACCACGACATCCTCACGGCGGGCGACGCGCCCGACGTCCTGGTCGCGATGAACCCGGCGGCGCTGAAGGCCAACCTGGCCGACCTGCCCAAGGGCGCGATCATCATCGTCGACACCCACGACTTCACGGCCCGCAACCTCACCAAGGCCGGGTACGACGCCAACCCGCTCGATGCGCTCGGCGACGCCGGCAGCGCCCTCGGCGAGTTCGCGGTGCACGCGGTCGACCTGACCGGCATGACCGTCGAGGCGGTCAAGGAGTTCGGGCTGTCCCGCAAGGACGCCGCCCGGGCCAAGAACATGTTCGCCCTGGGCCTGCTGTCCTGGATGTACGGGCGGCCCACCGAGTCGACGACCGCGTTCCTGACCAAGCGGTTCGCCCGGGTGCCGGACATCCGCGACGCCAACATCACGGCCTTCAAGGCCGGCTGGAACTTCGGCGAGACCACCGAGTCCTTCGCGGTGTCGTACGAGATCAAGCCCGCCCCGCAGCAGCCCGGGACCTACCGGAACATCTCCGGCAACCTCGCGCTCGCCTACGGGCTGGTGGCCGCGGGCGTGCAGTCGGGCCTGCCGGTCTTCCTGGGCACCTACCCGATCACCCCGGCCTCCGACATCCTCCACGAGCTCAGCAAGCACAAGTCGTTCGGCGTGACGACCTTCCAGGCGGAGGACGAGATCGCGGGCGTCGGCGCCGCGATCGGTGCGTCGTTCGCGGGCTCGCTCGGCGTCACCTCGACCTCCGGGCCCGGCGTGGCGCTGAAGTCCGAGGCCATCGGCCTGGCCGTGATGACCGAGCTCCCGCTGCTCGTGGTCAACGTCCAGCGCGGTGGCCCCTCGACGGGCCTGCCGACCAAGACCGAGCAGGCCGACCTGCTGCAGGCGATGTTCGGCCGCAACGGCGAGGCCCCGGTCCCGATCGTCGCCCCGCAGTCCCCGGGCGACTGCTTCGCCGCGGCCGTCGAGGCCGCCCGGATCGCCGTCACCTACCGCACGCCGGTGTTCCTGCTCTCCGACGGCTACCTCGCCAACGGCTCCGAGCCCTGGGCGATCCCCGACGTCGCCGACCTCCCGGTCATCGAGCCGCGCTTCGCCACCGAGCACAACCACACGAAGACCGCCCCCGATGGCACCGTGTCCACGGAGTTCTGGCCCTACCTGCGCGACGAGGAGACCCTCGCGCGTCCCTGGGCCGTGCCTGGCACCGCCGGCCTCGAGAACCGCATCGGCGGGCTCGAGAAGGGCGAGGGCCACGGCAACATCTCCTACGACCCGGCCAACCACGACCTGATGGTCCGCACCCGCCAGGCCAAGATCGACCGGATCGCCGAGTCGATCCCGCCGCTGCAGGTCGACGACCCCTCCGGCGCGGCCAAGGTCTGCGTGCTGGGCTGGGGCTCGACGTACGGGCCCATCGGCGCCGCCGCCCGCCGGGTCCGCAAGGCCGGGTTCAACGTGGCCCAGGTGCACCTGCGCCACCTCAACCCGTTCCCGAAGGACCTGGGCGAGATCCTGCGTCGCTACGAAAAGGTCCTGGTCCCCGAGATGAACCTCGGCCAGCTCTCGATGCTGATCCGGGCCCGCTACCTCGTCGACGCCGTCGGCTACAACCAGGTCAACGGCATGCCCATCAAGGCGGCCCAGCTGGCCGAGGCGGTCGGCGCCCTGGTCGCCGACGCCGAGGGCACCCCCGTCGACCTCACGGCCGATCTCACCCCCGCCACTACCGCTCAGGAGGTCTCCGAGTGAGCACCGAGCAGCTCCCCTTCCCCGGCCTGCGTTCGGGCGTCGAGGACGTCCCGACCAACGAGGACGCCCAGACCGCGAAGGAGTACACCTCCGACCAGGAGGTCCGCTGGTGCCCGGGCTGCGGCGACTACGCCGTCCTGAAGGCCGTGCAGGGCTTCCTGCCCCAGCTCGGCCTGCGCCGCGAGAACATCGTCTTCGTGTCCGGCATCGGCTGCTCCAGCCGGTTCCCGTACTACCTCGACACCTACGGCATGCACTCGATCCACGGGCGCGCGCCGTCGATCGCGACCGGCATCGCCACCGCCCGCGAGGACCTGTCGGTCTGGGTCGTCACCGGCGACGGCGACGCCCTCTCCATCGGCGGCAACCACCTGATCCACGCGCTGCGCCGCAACGTGAACATGACGATCCTGCTGTTCAACAACCGGATCTACGGCCTGACCAAGGGTCAGTACTCCCCCACCAGCGAGGCCGGCAAGATCACCAAGTCGACGCCGATGGGCTCGGTCGACCACCCGTTCAACCCGGTGTCGCTCGCGCTCGGTGCGGAGGCGTCGTTCGTCGCGCGCACCATCGACTCCGACCGCAAGCACCTCACCTCGGTGCTCTCCGCGGCCGCCGCCCATCGCGGCACCTCGCTGGTCGAGATCTACCAGAACTGCCCGATCTTCAACGACGGGGCGTTCGACGCGATCAAGAACAACGACACCAAGGCCGACGCGATCATCCCGCTGACCCACGGCGAGCCGATCACGTTCTCCGCGGGCACCAAGGGCCTGATCCGCGACAGCCAGACGGGCGGGGTCAAGATCGTCGAGACCGCGGACGTCGACGCGGACGCGCTGCTGGTCCACGACGCCCTCAACCCCGACCCGTCCCAGGCCTTCGCCATCAGCCGGCTGACCGAGATGGGCTACCTCAACCAGACGCCGATCGGCATCTTCCGCCAGGTCTCCCGCCCGACGTACGACGACCAGGCCCGCGCCCAGGTCGCCGCGGCGTCCGAGGCAGCCCCCGGTACGCCGACCGAGCGGCTCGCCGGCCTGATCGGCAGCGGGGACACCTGGACGGTCGTCTGAGCGCGGCTCAGCAGCTCGAGCGCCGGCAGACCGTGTAGATCTTGTCGGTGCGCCCGGCCTGGTACTTCGCGGTGGCCTTGACGCCGCCCTTGTAGAACCAGGTCGAGCGGGTGCTGTCCGGGAACGCGACCTCCACGCGGAAGCGGCCCTGGCGGTCGGCACGGACCTTCTTCCAGGTGCGCCACGCCTTGTGCGGGCCGACCTTGCGCTTGATGACGACCACCTTGCGGCCGCCCTGGGGCGTGACCCGGCCCTTGATGAACCAGCGGTCGCCGCGGCGGGCGCTGCGGTCGTGGAGCTCGCGGGGCAGCTTGGCGGCCCGAGCGACGGCCGGTGCCGAGGCGACGGCCGGCGCGACCCCGGCCGCGCTCGCGGGCGCCGACAGGGACGTCGGCATCAGGCCCAGCAGGGCGAGGCCGAGCAGGGCGGCCAGGATTCGGTGCATGCGCATGGGACGGGGTTCCCCCTCGTGATCTGCGGTCGTGGACATCGGACCAGCCTGCCCGGGCACTCAAGGCCGCAAACGCCGGGCCCCGGCGGGTGACCGACGTGGCGACCCTATGCTGCTCCGGTGGTGGAGTCGCGGCGTGGATTGACCCTGGGGGTCGCGGCCTACGTCATGTGGGGGGCCTTCCCGCTCTACTTCCCGCTCCTGGAGCCGGCCGGCGCCCTCGAGATCCTCGCCCACCGCATCGTCTGGTCCGCGCTGACCATGGGCCTGCTCGTCGTCGTGCTGCGACGGACCTCACAGGTACGGGCCCTGCTCCGCGACCGTCGTACCCTCCTGCTGCTCGGGGGTGCGGCCGCGACGATCACCGTCAACTGGGCCACCTACATCTGGGGGGTCACCAACGACCGGGTCGTGGAGGCCTCGCTCGGCTACTTCATCAACCCGCTCGTGACGGTGCTGATGGGGGTGCTGCTGCTCGGCGAGCGGCTGCGGCCGCTCCAGTGGGCGGCGATGGGGGTCGCCACCTCGGCCGTCGCCGTGCTCACCTGGGACTACGGCGGTCCGCCGTGGGTCGCCCTCGTGCTCGCTCTCTCCTTCGGCACCTACGGCCTCGCGAAGAAGACCGCCAACGTCGGCGCGGTCGAGAGCCTGACCGTGGAGACCGCGCTGATCGCCCCGCTCGCGGCGTCGTACGTCGTCTTCCTGGTCGCGACCGGTCGCTCCGAGTTCACCGGCCACGGCGCGGGTCACTCGCTGCTGCTGATGTCGGCGGGCCTCGTGACCGCGGTGCCGCTGATCTGCTTCGGGGCGGCCGCGACGCGGGTGCCGATGGTCACGCTGGGGCTGCTGCAGTACCTCGCGCCGGTGCTGCAGTTCGCGCTGGGCGTGCTGTGGTTCCACGAGGACATGCCGCCCGGCCGGTGGGCCGGCTTCCTGCTGGTCTGGGTGGCGCTGGTGATCTTCACCGTGGAGGCGGTCAACCACCGGCGCCGCCAGCTGCGGCTCACCGTCGCGGCCGCGACGGCCGTCTGACTCCCGTTCACCTGCAGGTCGCCCGAGGCTCACCCGGCGCTCCTAGCGTGCGAGGCCCACTCGGACTCGGACGAAGGACCTGCCTGATGACCTCGGCTCCCCAGCAGCCTGCCCTGCTGCCCCTCCTCCCCAGCGGACCGCACGGCTCCCGCGACGCGATGACCTGCCTCTTCCGCTGCGGCAACGCCTGCGACCGTCCGGAGCCGAACGGCTCCGGGAACGGCCACCTGCGCGACGAGGTCGCCCGGGTGGTGCAGCGGCGCTCGCTGCTGAAGGGCGCCGGCGTGGGGGCCGGTGTGCTCGCCCTGGGCGGGCTGGCCGTCGAGCCCGCCGCTGCGGCCGGGCCCGCGCGCCGGGGCGAGGGGCGGCTCGGCCGGGTCGACTTCACCCCGGTGCCGCCGAACCGGCGCGACGCGGTCGTCGTACCCCCGGGGTTCCGGCAGGACGTCGTCGTCCGCTGGGGCGACCCGGTGCTGCCGGGCGCCCCCGCGTTCGACGCCTACCGCCAGACGCCCGAGGCGGCCGCCCAGCAGTTCGGCTTCAACAACGACTACGTCGGCCTGGTCGAGCTGCCGCGACGCTCCGACCGGGACCGCGCGCTGCTCGTCGTCAACCACGAGTACACGACCGGCACGCTGATGTTCCCCACCGGCCGGTACGACGCCGAGACCCAGCTCCGGATCGAGATGCAGAGCCACGGCATGTCCGTGGTGACCGTCGAGCGTGGTCAGGTCGCCGGGTCCTGGCGGCGGGTCACGCCGGCCCGGGCCCGGCACAACCGCCGGGTCACGATCGACACCGCCTTCCGGGTGACCGGGCCGGCGGCCGGCGACCCCCGGCTGCGCACCGCCGCGGACCCGACCGGCCGGCGCGTCCTCGGCACGCTGAACAACTGCGCCGGCGGCACCACCCCGTGGGGGACGGTGCTCTCCGGCGAGGAGAACGTCAATCAGTACTTCGACGCCTCCGACGGCATCCCGGCCGAGCACGCCGAGTCCTTCGCCCGCTACGGCATCACCGGCGAGGGCCGCGGCTGGTCGGCCGTCGATCCCCGCTTCGACCTGTCGACCGAGCCGCACGAGGCCTACCGGTTCGGCTGGATCGTCGAGCTCGACCCGCTGAGTCCCGGCTCGGCGCCGCGCAAGCACACGATGCTGGGGCGGTTCAAGCACGAGGGCGCCAACATCTCGATCGCCCGCAACGGGCGCGCGGTCGCCTACCTCGGCGACGACGAGCGCGGCGACTACCTCTACAAGTTCGTCTCCCGCGACCGGTACGACGACTCCGGGCGCCCGCGCGCCCGCGCCCACAACAAGACGCTGCTGGAGCACGGCACCCTGTTCGTCGCCCGGCTCACCGGCGACGGCACCGCCGACGGCGTGTACGACGGGACCGGGACCTGGCTGCCGCTGACCAGCGACACGACGTCGTACGTGCCGGGGATGAGCGTCGCCGACGTCCTCCTGAACACCCGACTGGCCGCCGACCGCCGCTCGCCCACCCGGATGGACCGGCCCGAGGACGTCGAGCCGAACCCCGTGAACGGCCGGGTGTACGCCGCGCTGACCAACAACTCCGGGCGCGGCACGGCGCAGCCGGCCGACGAGGCCAACCCGGTCACCTCCTCGCAGACCCGGCCGGCGCTGGGCGAGCCGCTCGTCACGCAGTCGGGGAACCGCAACGGCTACGTCCTGGAGCTGATCCCGCGGGGCGGCGACCACGCGTCGACGACCTTCACCTGGAACCTGCTGCTCGTCTGCGGCGACCCGGCCGCCCAGGAGACCTACTTCGGCGGCTACGACAAGTCGCGGGTGAGCCCCATCAGCTGTCCCGACAACGTGACCTTCGACCCGCAAGGCAACCTGTGGGTCTCGACGGACGGCAACGTGCTCGGCTCCAACGACGGCATCTTCCGGGTCCCGGTCTCGGGGGCGGAGCGCGGCCGGGTCCAGCAGTTCGTCACCGTGCCGCGGGGCGCGGAGGCCTGTGGACCGCTGGTGACCGACGGCGGCCGCTCGCTGTTCTTCGCCGTCCAGCACCCCGGTGAGATCACCGGCGCCACGTTCGAGGCGCCGGCCAGCACCTGGCCGCACACCGACGACTTCCCGCGGCCGAGCGTCGTGGTGGCCTACCGCTCGCGGTAGGCCGGACCCGTCAGGCCGAGCGGACCGCGACGACGTCGGCGAACGACTCGAGCGCGGTTCGCACCGGCCCGTCCGGGAGTACGACGAGCAGCGCCTTCGCCTCCTCGGCGCGGGCGATGACGTAGGCCCGGGCCTCGTCCATCGCGGGGTGCTTGCGCAGCAGGTCGAGCGCCTCGGCGTGCCGGTCGTCGTCGGTGAGGTCGGCCGCCAGCAGCTCCAGCAGCCGGGCGTCCTCGGGGTCGGTCGAGGCCTGGGCCATCAGCACCGGCAGGGTCGGGACGCCCTCGCGGAGGTCGGTGCCGGGGGTCTTGCCGGACTCGGCGGACTCGGAGGCGATGTCCAGGATGTCGTCGGAGAGCTGGAAGGCCGAGCCGACGATCTCGCCGTACGCCGCCAGCGCCTCCTCGATCTCGGGCCCGGCACCGCCGAAGCGGGCGCCGTAGCGGGCCGAGGTGGCGATCAGCGAACCGGTCTTGCCGGCGACGACGTCGAGGTAGTGGGCCAGCGGGTCCGCACCGGGTCCGGGCTTGACCGTCTCCAGGATCTGGCCCTCGACGAGGCGGGTGAACGTCTCGGCCTGGATGCGCACGGCGTCCGCGCCGAGCGTCGCGGTCAGCTCGGACGAGCGGGCGAAGAGGAAGTCGCCGGTCAGGATCGCCACGTGGTTGTCCCAGCGCGCGTTCGCCGAGTCGGCGCCGCGGCGCAGGGCCGCCTCGTCCATCACGTCGTCGTGGTAGAGCGAGCCGACGTGGGTGATCTCCACGACGCACGCGGCGGTCAGGACCTCATCGGCGGTCGGGTGCTCCCCCGCTTCGGCGGCGAGCAGCACCAGCAGCGGGCGGAACCGCTTGCCGCCGGCGTCGAGCAGGTGGCTGGCCGCCTCGGTGACGTAGGGGAACCGGCTCTGGACGTGGCCGTACAGGGCCTTCTCGACCTCGATCAGCCGCTCGGACAGCCGCGCCTCGAGCGCGGGGTCGGTGACCGGGAGAGCGAGGTTGCTGCCGTGCTGTGGGCTCACCTGATGAATTGTCCCGCATGGGCCGCGAGATCGAGAACAGGGCCGGGCACGATGCCCAGGACCACGGTCCCCGCGAGGGCGATGACGATCGCGGCCGAGGTCAGGATCGACGGACTGGTCACGCTCGCCACCTCACCCTCCGCGCCCCCTTCCGGTTCGGTGAAGAACATCAGCCGGATGAAGCTCACGTAGAAGTAGACCGCGATGATGCTCGACGCGATCGCCGTCAGCACGACCGGCCAGGCCCCTGCCGACAGGGCGACGGTGAACACCGCCCACTTGCCGACGAAGCCCGCGGTCAGCGGGATGCCGGCCAGCGACAGCAGGAAGAACGCGAACACGCCGGCGACCAGCGGCGAGCGCCGGCCCAGGCCGGCCCACCGCTGGATCGAGGTCGCCTCGCCGCCGGAGTCACGGACCAGGGTCACGATCGCGAAGGCGCCGATCGTCGCGAAGCCGTACGTCGTCAGGTAGAACAGCACCGCCTGCAGCGAGGTGACCTCGCCGTCGGCCAGCTCGGTGGCGCTCTGCACGCCGAGCACCCCGGTCAGCAGGAAGCCGGTGTGAGCGATCGAGGAGTAGGCGAGCATCCGCTTGACGTCGGTCTGCACGATGGCCAGCGCGGCCCCGATCAGCATGGTGAGGATCGCGATGATCCACAGCATCGGCTGCCAGCCCCAGCGGTCCGCGCCGAAGCCGACGTAGAACAGCCGGAGCAGGGCGCCGAAGGCGGCGATCTTGGTGCCGGCCGCCATGAACGCGGTGACCGCGGTCGGGGCGCCCTGATAGACGTCGGGCGTCCAGGCCTGGAACGGGACGGCGCCGACCTTGAACAGCAGGCCGACGGCGAGCATGCCGATGCCGATGTAGAGCAGGGACTGGTTGCCGACGTCGGCGCGCACGGCGGCGTCGATCCGCTCCAGCTGCATCGAGCCCGCGAAGCCGTAGATCAGCGCGACGCCGTACAGGAAGAAGCCGGAGGAGAAGGCGCCGAGCAGGAAGTACTTCAGCGCGGCCTCCTGGCTGAGGAGCCGCCGGCGCCGGGCCAGGCCGGTGAGCAGGTAGAGGGGCAGCGAGAGCACCTCGAGCGCGACGAACATGGTCAGCAGGTCGCCGGCCGCCGGGAAGAGCAGCATGCCGCCGACGGCGAACATCAGCAGCGGGTAGACCTCGGTGTGGTCGAGCCCGCGGGTCGAGGCCTGGCGTTCGGCCTCGGTGCCGGGCAGCGCGGCGGCCTGGCCGGCGAAGACCGACACCCCGGCCTCGAGGCGGCGCTCGGCGAAGAGCAGCACCCCGCCCAGCGCGAAGACCAGGATCAGGCCCCAGAGGAAGACGCTCGGGCCGTCGACCACGACGGTGCCCTCGGCGGCCACCAGGCCACGGGCGGCGCCGTCGCCGACCTTGCCGAGGTCGACGCCGACCCAGACGGTCGCGACCAGCGCGGCCACCAGGCCGACGGAGGACAGCACGACCTGCGACAGGTAGCGGCGCTCGCGCGGCAGGAAGGCCTCGACCAGGACGCCGAGGATCGCGACGCCGAAGACGATCAGGAGCGGCGAGAGCTCGGCGTACTCGATGGTGGGCTTGGTGAAGTCCATCAGTGAGCCTCCCCTTCAGAGTAGGAGTGCGGCGGCACGTCCGCGGGGTCGACCGTGGGCCGGTCGTCGCTCACGCCGACGTGGGACAGCAGCGACTCGACCGCGGGGTTGGCGACGTCGAGGAGCGGCGCGGGGTAGAAGCCGAAGAGCACCAGGGCGACCATCAGCGGCGCCACGGCGGCGACCTCGCGGACGCTGGCGTCCCGGGTCCCCTCGACCTCGGGCGGCGTCGGGCCGGTCATCGTGCGCTGGTACATCCACAGCACGTAGATCGCGGCCAGCACGATGCCGGTGACGGCGACCGCGCCGACGTACCACCGGTAGTCGAAGGCGGCCAGGATGACCAGGAACTCGGAGACGAACGGGCTCAGGCCGGGCAGGCCCAGGGTCGCCAGGCCGGCGACCAGGAAGAGACCCGCGAGCACCGGGGTGGCCTTCTCGAGACCGCCCATCTGGCTGATCAGCGTGGTGCCGCGGCGGCGGATCAGGTAGCCCGCGACCAGGAACAGCGCGGCGGTGCCGAGGCCGTGGTTGACCATGTAGAGGATCGAGCCGGTGCCGCCCTGGGTGCTGAACACGAAGATGCCGAGGGTGATGAAGCCGAAGTGGCTCAGCGAGGTCAGACCGATCAGCCGCAGCACGTCGTCCTGGCCGATGGCCACGAACGCGCCGTACACGATCGAGATCAGGGCCAGCACGACCACGACCGGCGTCGCCCACTGCGAGGCCTCGGGGAACAGGCCCAGGCAGAAGCGCAGCATCCCGAAGGTGCCGATCTTGTCGAGCACGCAGACCAGCAGCACGCTGGTGCCGGGGGTGGCCTTCTCGGTCGTGTCGGCCAGCCAGGTGTGCACCGGGAACAGCGGCGCCTTGACCGCGAACGCGATGAAGAAGCCCGCGAACAGCCAGCGGCCGGCCTCGGTCGAGATGTCGAGCTGCGCCAGGTCGCCCAGGAGGTACGACGGGCTGCCCTGGTCGGCGGAGACGACGTAGAGGCCGATCACCGAGCCGAGCAGCACCAGGCCGCCGCCGAGCTGGAACATCAGGAACTTCAGCGCGGCCGCGCCGCGGCCCTCGCGGCCGAAGCCGCCGATCAGGAAGTACGCCGGGATCAGCGTCGCCTCGAAGACGACGTAGAAGAGGAAGACGTCGGTGGCGGCGAAGACCGCCAGCGACAGGCCCTCGAGGGCGAGGGTCCAGCCGACGAAGGCGGCCGGGTTCTCGTCGCCCTCGTGCCAGCTCGCGACCAGCACGATCGGCACCAGCAGGGCCGTGAGCAGGATCAGCAGCAGGCCCAGGCCGTCGACGCCGAGGGCGTAGTGGACGCCGAACGCCTCGATCCAGGTGTGCTGCTCCTGCATCTGCATGCCGGCGTCGACGTCGTACTGGACGGCGACGGCGACCCCCACCGCGAGGGTGAGCAGGGCGACCGCGACGCCGAACTGCTTGGCGAGGACCGGGTTGGCCTTCGGCAGGAACGGCGCCACGACGGCGCCCACGAGGGGCACCGCGATCAGCACGGTGAGCCAGGGGAACTCGTTCACGTGAGGTTCACCGCCAGGAGGGCCAGGACGACGAGCAGGACGCCGCCGAGCAGGGACAGGGCGTAGGTGCGGACGAAGCCGTTCTGCGCGCGGCGCAGGAACCCGGCGATGCCGGCGACCTGGGCGGGTCCGCCCGCCATCACCCCGTCGACGCCGCTGCTGTCGAGCCGGACCAGCGCGCGGGTCAGCGCGCCCCCGGGACGCACGACCAGGGTGTCGTTGATGTCGTCGCCGTAGAGGTCGCGGCGGGCCGCGCGAGTGACGAACGAGACGTCCTCGGGCGGGGTCAGCGCGACCTCGCGCTTGCCGACCAGGAACCAGGCGATCGCCACGCCGACGGCGACGACCAGGACCGCGAGGCCGGTCACCGCGAGGGCCGGGATCGGCGGCTCGTGGTGCTCGGCGTGACCGACGACCGGGCTCAGCCAGTCGACGATCCAGTCCCCGAGCAGCAGCACGCCGCTCAGCACCGACAGGGCCGCGAGCACGATCAGCGGGAAGGTCATCACGCCCGGTGACTCGTGCGGGTGGACGTCGTCCTTCCAGCGCTTCTCGGTGAAGAAGGTCAGCAGCATCAGTCGGGTCATGTAGAAGCCGGTGACGCCCGCGCCCAGCAGGGCGAGCACGCCGACCAGCCAGTTCTCGGCCAGCGCGGTCTCGATGATCTTGTCCTTCGACCAGAAGCCGGAGAAGCCGGGGAACCCGATGATCGCCAGGTAGCCCATCGCGAAGGTCAGGAAGGTGACCGGCATCGCGTGGCGCACCGCGCCGTACCGACGCATGTCGACGTCGTCGTTCATGCCGTGCATGACCGAGCCGGCCCCGAGGAACATGTTGGCCTTGAAGAAGCCGTGGGTCAGCAGGTGGAAGATCGCGAACGCGTAGCCGGCGGTGCCGAGGCCCGCGCCGAGCATCATGTAGCCGATCTGGCTCATCGTGGAGCCGGCCAGCACCTTCTTGATGTCGTCCTTCGCGCAGCCGAGGACCGCACCCCACAGCAGCGTGACCGTGGCGACGATGACCACCACCGTCTGCGCGTGCGGGGCGAGCTCGAAGATGAAGTTGGAGCGGACGACGAGGTAGACGCCGGCGGTGACCATGGTCGCCGCGTGGATGAGCGCGGAGACCGGGGTCGGGCCCTCCATGGCGTCGAGCAGCCAGGCCTGCAGCGGGACCTGGGCGGACTTGCCGCAGGCGCCGAGGAGCAGCAGCAGGCCGATCGCGGTGAGGGTGTTCTCGGACGCGCCGCCGGCCAGCGCGCTCACCCCGGAGAAGCTGGTGGTGCCGAAGGTGACGAACATCAGCGCGATGGCCAGCGCCAGGCCGATGTCGCCGACCCGGTTCATCACGAAGGCCTTCTTGGCCGCCGCGGCCGCCGACGGCTTGTGCTGCCAGAAGCCGATCAGCAGGTACGACGCCAGGCCGACGCCCTCCCAGCCGAGGAACAGGCCGAGGTAGTTCTCCGCGAGGATCAGCATCAGCATCGCGGCGACGAACAGGTTGAGGTAGCCGAAGAACCGGCGCCGGCGCGGGTCGTGCGCCATGTAGCCGATCGAGTAGACGTGGATCAGCGATCCGACGCCGGTGATCAGCAGCAGGAACAGCGCGGACAGCGGGTCGTAGAGCAGGTCCATGCCGATGTGCAGGCTGCCGACGTCGATCCAGTCGTAGAGGTGCTGTCCGACCTGGCGGTCCGCCTCGTCGCGGCCGAGCAGGTCGACGAACATCAGCAGGCTGATCACGAAGGAGCCGATCGGCATCGCCGTACCGAGGAGGTGGCCCCAGCGGTCGGTGAACCGGCCACCGAGCAGCAGCACCGCGGCACCGAGCAGCGGCAGCGCGACGACCAGCCACATCAGCGAGTAGATGCCGTCCGCACCGGTCGGCGCGACCACGGGGACGTGGCCCGCGTCGGACAAGAGGTACATCGAGGACTCCTAGTACTTCAGCAGGCTCGCGTCGTCGACCGAGGCCGAGCGACGGGTGCGGAAGATGGTCATGATGATCGCGAGCCCGACGACGACCTCGGCCGCGGCCACCACCATCACGAAGAAGGCGGCGACCTGACCGTCGAGGTTGCCGTGCTGCTTGGCGAAGGCGACCAGCGCGAGGTTGCACGCGTTGAGCATCAGCTCGACGCACATGAACACCACGATGGCGTTGCGGCGGGTCAGCACGCCCACGCAGCCGATGGTGAACAGGATCGACGAGAGGATGATGTACGGCGTCACGTCGTCCATCAGCGGTCCCCTTCCTCGGACGGGTCATCGACCTGGGACGGCGGTACGCCGGTCCCCCGCTCGGTGTTGTGGCCCGACCCGGCGGAGGTGTCCGCGGCCGAGCCGGCACCGCCGGGCACGCCGCCCAGCGAGCGCTGGACCTCCTCGATGTCGTCGGCCAGCGCCGGCGCGGAGCGGACCGTGCCGCGGGCGGCCAGCACCCGCGAGACCGACAGCGCCGAGGCCGTGCCGTCGGGCAGCAGGGCCGGGGTGTCGACCGCGTTGTGGCGGGCGAAGACACCGGGGGCCGGGAGCGGGCCGAGGTGCTCGCCCTTCTCGGCGTAGTCGCGGACCCGCTGGGCGGCCAGGCTGGCCTGGGTCGCCTTGGGCGTGAGCCGCTCGCGGTGGGCGAGCACCATCGCGCCCATCGCCGCGGTGATGAGCAGCGCGCTGGTGACCTCGAAGGCGAAGACGTAGCGGGAGAAGAGGATGTTGGCGAGCCCCTGGATGTTGCCGCCGCTGTTGGCCTCCTCGAGGCCGACCACGGTCCCGAGCGCGATCTGGGAGAGACCGAGCAGGAGCAGCACGCCGAGCACCAGGCCGGCGATTACCGCGAGCACCCGCTGGCCGCGGATCGTCTCGACCGTGGAGTCGGAGGCGTCGACGCCGACCAGCATCAGCACGAACAGGAACAGCATCAGGATCGCGCCGGTGTAGACGATGATCTGCACCGCGAAGAGGAACGGCGCCTCCAGCACGGCGTACAGGATGGCGAGGCTGATCATCACGACCGCGAGCAGCAGGGCCGCGTGCACGGCCTTGCGCACGAAGAGGATGCCGAGCGCCGCGATGACCATGATCGGCGCCAGGACGTAGAACGCGGGGCTCACTCCGGGGCCCCCTCGGTCCCGCTCGCGGGCGCCCGGGTCGCGCCGCGGTAGTAGTCGCCCTCGTCGTCGCCGAGCCGCATCGGGTGCGGCGGCTGCTCCATGCCCGGCAGCAGCGGGGCGAGGAGGTCGGACTTCTCGTAGATCAGGTCGGCGCGGTTGTCGTCGGCCAGCTCGTACTCGTTGGTCATCGTGAGCGCCCGGGTCGGGCAGGCCTCGATGCACAGTCCGCAGAGGATGCAGCGCAGGTAGTTGATCTGGTAGACGCGGCCGTACCGCTCCCCCGGGCTGAACCGGCCGGAGCCGTCGTCGGTGTCGACGTTCTGGGCGCCCTCGACGTAGATCGCGTCGGCCGGGCAGGCCCAGGCGCACAGCTCGCAGCCGATGCACTTCTCCAGCCCGTCGGGCCAGCGGTTCAGCTGGTGGCGACCGTGGAAGCGGGGCGCCGTCGGCAGCTTCTCGAAGGGGTACTGCTCGGTGACGACCTTCTTGAACATCGTCCGGAAGGTCACCCCGAACCCGGCGACCGGGTCCCAGAACTGCTCCTTCAACGTGGGCATGTCAGTGCTCCTCCCCGGCCGGGACCGTGGAACTGGATCTGAAGGTCAGCGGCTCGGCCGCACCGCGGACGGCGCCACCGGCGGGCATGGGCGGGACCGGGAACGAGCCGGACGCCGGCGCGGCCGGAGCCGCCGCGGGCTCCTCGTCGCCGTCGGCGTCCTCGTCGGTGAAGAAGAAGAGGGCCAGGAACAGCACCACCAGCACCCCGATCCCGATCAGGAGGTACTGACGGTCGATGCCGCCCTCAAGGGAGATCGCGCGGATGGTGGCCACCGCGATGATCCACAGCAGCGCGGCCGGGATCAGCCGCTTCCACCCGAAGGCCATGAACTGGTCGTAGCGCAGCCGCGGCAGCGAGCCGCGCAGCCAGATGAAGACGAAGATGAAGGCCAGGACCTTGCCGAAGAACCACAGCACCGGCCAGTAGCCCTCGTTGAACCCGGCGTACAGCTCGTCGATCCAGAACGGCGCGTGCCAGCCGCCGAGGAACAGGGTCGTCGCGAGCGCCGACACCGTGGCCATGTTGATGTACTCGGCCAGGAAGAACAGGGCGAACTTCAGCGAGGAGTACTCGGTGTGGAAGCCGCCGACCAGCTCGCCCTCGGCCTCGGGGAGGTCGAACGGCGCGCGGTTGGTCTCGCCCACCATGGCGATCGTGTAGATGACGAACGACGGCGCGAGGATCAAGCCGAACCACAGATTGTCCTGGGCCTCGACGATCTCGGAGGTCGACATCGAGCCGGCGTACAGGAAGACCGCGACCAGGGCGAGGCCCATCGCGACCTCGTAGGAGATCATCTGGGCGCTGGAGCGCAGCCCACCCAGCAGGGAGTACGTCGAGCCGCTGGACCAGCCGCCGAGCACGATGCCGTAGATGCCGATCGAGGCGACGGCCATCACGAACAGCACGGCGACCGGCATGTCGGTCAGCTGCAGCGGCGTGCGCTCGCCGAACAGGGTCACCTCGGGTCCGAAGGGGATCACCGAGAACGTCACGAACGCGGGGACCACGGCCAGCACCGGGGCGATCAGGAAGACCGCCTTGTCGGCCGCCTTCGGGATGATGTCCTCCTTCAGCGCCAGCTTCACGCCGTCGGCCAGCGACTGCAGCAGGCCGAAGGGTCCGTTGACGTTGGGCCCGATGCGGTGCTGCATCCGGGCGACGACGCGGCGCTCCCACCAGATGTTGAACAGGGTGAGCAGCACCAGGATCAGGAAGATCAGGAAGGTCTTGATCAGGATGATCCACCAGGGGTCCTGGCCGAAGTCGGCCAGGCTGGTGTCGTCCGCCGCCAGCGGCAGGGTCGAGAGGATCACGCGCCCGCTCCCTTCACGGTGACCGTCGAGCCGGGCGAGGCGAGGTCGGCGAGCACGCCGCGGCCGACCGAGTTCGCCGGCACCCAGACCACGTCGTCGGGCAGCTCCTTGTTGATGACCGCGGGCAGCGTCACCGAGCCGCGGTCACCGGTGAGGGTGACCAGCTGGCCGTGCTGCTCGAAGATCGCCGCCGGCACCCGGACCACGGGCATCCGGGCGGTGGCACGCAGGTGCTCGTCGCCGTCCTGCATCGTGCCGAGGTCGACCATCTGCTTCCAGCTCGCGAGCCGCACGCCGCCCATCGCACCGGCGGCTCCGCCGCCCGAGGAGTACGACGGGGTCGCGGGCCGCTGGCCGTCCCAGGGACCCATCTCGGCCATCCGGGCGCGGACGTCGGCGACGGTGCGGAACCCGAGCGGGTGACCCAGCTCCTCGGCGATGCCGGCCAGGATCCGCAGGTCGGGCAGCGAGGCCGGGTTGCTGAAGACCGCCTCGAAGGGCCGCGGGCGACCCTCCCAGGTGATGAACGTGCCGGCCTTGTCGCTGACCGGCGCGACCGGGAACACCACGTCGGCGGCCCGGGTCACGTCGGTCTCGCGCAGCTCGAGGGCGACGACGAACGACGCCGCCTCGACCGCCGCGCGCGTGGCGGCGGGGTTGCTGGTGTCGTCGGGGTCGACGCCGCCGATCACCAGGCCGCCGAGCTGGCCGTCGACCAGCGCGGCCACGATCGCGTCGGCGTCGCGGCCGGGGGCCTCGGGCAGGGTGTCGACGCCCCAGCTGGCCGCGGCGTCGACGCGGGCGGCCGGGTCGGAGACGGGGCGACCACCGGGCAGCAGGGTGGGCAGGCAGCCGGCCTCGACCGCGCCGCGGTCACCGGCCCGGCGCGGCACCCAGGCCAGCTTGGCCCCGGTCTTGCGGGCCAGCGCCGCGGCGGCGGAGAGGGCACCCGGCGAGGTGGCCAGCCGCTCGCCGACCAGGATCACCGCGGTGCTGTCGACGCCATACTCGGCCTGCTCGAGGAGGGACTCGATGACCGCCGCCTCCGCGCCGGGGGCGGCGATGATCGCCTGACCGCCCATCTTGCGCAGCCCGCGCGAGCGGTACGGCGCGACCGCGAGGACGCGGGTGCCGTGCTGCTGGTGGGCCTTGCGCAGCCGCAGGAAGATCGCGCCCGCCTCGTCCTCGGGCTCGAGGCCGAGCAGGACCACGGTCGCGGCGGACTCCAGGTCGGCGTACGTCGGGGAGCCGGTGTCGGGGTGGGTCAGCGCGACCTCGGCGGCCAGGAACTCGGCCTCCTCCGACGACAGCGGGCGGGCCCGGAAGTCAACGTCGTTGGTGCCGAGGGCGACCCGGGCGAAGGTGCTGTAGGCGAAGGCGTCCTCGGCCGTCACCCGGCCGCCCGTGAGCACGCCGGTCGCGCCCGCGGCCTGCAGGCCGCGGGCCGCGACGGCGAACGCCTCGGGCCAGGACGCGGGGCGGAGCTCGCCGTCCTCCCCGCGCACCTGCGGGAAGGTCAGCCGGTCGGGCTGCTGCGCGTAGGTGAACGCGAAGCGGTCCTTGTCGGTGATCCACTCCTCGTTGACCTCGGGGTCGTTGCCGGCCAGCCGGCGCATCACCTTGCCGCGCCGGTGGTCGACGCGGATGGCGGAGCCGCAGGCGTCGTGCTCGGCGACGGACGGGGTCGAGACCAGGTCGAAAGGCCGCGAGCGGAAGCGGTACTCGGCGGAGGTCAGCGCGCCGACCGGGCAGATCTGGATCGTGTTGCCCGAGAAGTAGCTCTGCAGCGGCTCCTTCTCGTAGATCCCGACCTGCTGGAGCGCACCGCGCTCGACCAGCGCGATGAACGGGTCGCCCGCGATCTGCTCGGAGAAGCGGGTGCACCGCGCGCAGAGCACGCAGCGCTCGCGGTCGAGCAGCACCTGGGCCGAGATGTTGATCGGCTTCGGGTAGGTGCGCTTGACGCCCTCGAACCGGGACTCGCCGCGCCCGTTCGACATGGCCTGGTTCTGCAGCGGGCACTCGCCGCCCTTGTCGCAGACCGGGCAGTCGAGCGGGTGATTGACCAGCAGGAACTCCATGATTCCCTGCTGCGCCTTGTCGGCCGCGGGGCTGGTGGCCTGGGTGTTCACGACCATGCCCTCGGCGACCGGCAGCGTGCAGGAGGCCTGCGGCTTCGGGAACCCGCGGCCGTTGCCGGCGTCGGGGATGTCGACCAGGCACTGGCGGCAGGCGCCGACCGGTGCGAGCAGCGGGTGGTCGCAGAACCGCGGGATCTGGACGCCGGCCTGCTCGGCCGCCCGGATCACCAGGGTGTCCTTCGGGACGCTGACCTGGACGCCGTCGATCGTGACGGACACCAGGTCGGTGCGCTCCACCCCGTTGGTCGAGCCTGTCGAGACCGTCATGCCATCGCCTCCTGTCCGGCCCAGGCCGTGGACCGGCTCGCGTCGAAGGGGCACCCGCCGTGCGTGAGGTGGGCGAGGTACTCGTCGCGGAAGTGCTTGATCGAGCTGGTGATCGGGCTGGTCGCGCCGTCGCCGAGGGCGCAGAACGAGCGGCCCAGGATGTTGTCGCACTGGTCGAGCAGCAGGTCGAGGTCGGACTCGGAGCCCTGCCCCTTCTCCAGCGCGGCCAGCGTCTGGACCAGCCACCAGGTGCCCTCGCGGCAGGGCGTGCACTTGCCGCAGGACTCGTGCTTGTAGAACTCGGTCCACCGCAGCACCGCGCGGACGACGCACACCGTCTCGTCGAAGAGCTGGAGGGCGCGGGTGCCGAGCATGGTGCCGGCGCCGGCCATCCCCTCGAAGTCGAGCGGCAGGTCGAGGTGCTCGGCGGTCAGCAGCGGGGTGCTGGAGCCGCCGGGCGTCCAGAACTTCAGCTGGTGGCCGGCGCGGATGCCGCCGGCCAGGTCGACCAGCTCGCGCAGGGTGATGCCGAGCGGAGCTTCGTACTGCCCCGGGCGGTTGACGTGGCCGGAGAGCGAGAAGATGCCGAAGCCCTTGGACTTCTCGGTGCCCATGCTGGCGAACCACTCCGCGCCGTTGCCGACGATGCTCGGCACCGATGCGATCGACTCGACGTTGTTGATGACCGTCGGGCTGGCGTAGAGACCGGCGACGGCCGGGAACGGCGGGCGCAGGCGGGGCTGACCGCGACGGCCCTCGAGGCCCTCGAGCAGCGCCGTCTCCTCGCCGCAGATGTAGGCGCCGGCTCCGGCGTGCACCACGATGTCGAGGTCGTAGCCGGAACCGTGGATGTTGGTGCCGAGGTGGCCGGCGGCGTACGCCTCGGCGACCGCGGCCTGCACCCGGCGGATCACGTGCAGCACCTCGCCGCGGATGTAGATGAAGGCCTTGTTGCCGCGGATGGCGAAGGAGCTGATGATCACGCCCTCGACCAGGGTGTGCGGCGAGGCCATCATCAGCGGGATGTCCTTGCAGGTGCCCGGCTCGGACTCGTCGGCGTTGACGACGAGGTACTTGGGCTTGGGGTTGTCCTGCGGGATGAACGACCACTTCATGCCGGTCGGGAAGCCCGCGCCGCCGCGGCCGCGCAGGCCGGAGTCCTTGACCGCGGAGATGATTTCGTCGGGCGCCATGGTCAGCGCCTTCTTGAGGGCGTCGTAGCCGCCGCGCGCCTCGTACGACGCAAGCGTCCAGGCGCGCTCGTCCCCCCAGTTGTCGGTGAGCACCGGGGTCAGGATGCTGGTCACTCCGCGTCCTCCTTCTCAGCCGCCGTGGTGGTGGTCGGCGCCTTCTCCTCGACCGCGGCCTGCTCGGCCTGCTTGTCGTCGGACACGCGAGCGCCCTCGACCGCCTGGGCGGGCTGCTCGGGCACGCCGTGCCCGCCGTCGCCCTGATCCCTGTCGGGAGCGGTCCAGCCGCGCTCGCGGGCGATGCCGAGGCCGACCAGCGAGGCCGGGCCGGCGGCCGGGCCCTCGTCGACACGGCCGTCGGGGAAGCCGGCCAGGACCCGCTCCGCCTCGCGCCAGGTGCAGATGCGCGGGCCGCGGGTGGAGGTGACCTCCTTGCCGGAGCGGAGGTCGTCGACCAGGGCCACCGCGGACTGCGGCGTCTGGTTGTCCATGAACTCCCAGTTCACCATCATCACCGGGGCGTAGTCGCAGGCCGCGTTGCACTCGAGGTGCTCCAGGGTGACCTTGCCGTCGGTGGTGGTCTCGTCGTTGCCGACGTCGAGGTGGTCCTTCAGGCGGGCGAAGATCTCGTCGCCGCCCATCACCGCGCAGAGCGTGTTGGTGCAGACGCCGACGTGGTAGTCGCCGACCGGCTTGCGCTTGTACATCGTGTAGAAGGTCGCGACGCCGCTGACCTCGGCCGCGGAGATGCCGAGGATGTCGGCGCAGGCCTCGATCCCCTCCGGGGTGATCCGGCCCTGGGCCGACTGCACGAGGTGCAGCATCGGCAGCAGGCCGGAGCGCGGCTGCGGGTAGCGGGCCGCGATGGACTCGAGCTCGGCGTACGTCTCGTCGGTGATTGCGCTGGTCACTGGCCACCAACCTTTCGGGGTCCCCGCGGAGTTGTTCGCGGAGGAGCGAAGCGGGGGAGCGAAGAACTCCGTGGGGTGCAGCTCATCGGTCGACGCCTCCCATCACGGGGTCGATGGACGCGATCGCGACGATGACGTCGGCGACCATGCCGCCCTCGCTCATCACGCTCGTGGCCTGCAGGTTGGTGAACGACGGGTCGCGGAAGTGCGCCCGGAACGGGCGGGTGCCGCCGTCGGAGACGACGTGGGCACCGAGCTCGCCGCGGGGCGACTCGACGGGCACGTAGGCCTGGCCGGCCGGGACCCGGAAGCCCTCGGTCACCAGCTTGAAGTGGTGGATCAGCGCCTCCATCGACTCGCCCATGATGTGGCGGATGTGGTCGAGCGAGTTGCCCATGCCGTCGGAGCCGATGGCCAGCTGGCTGGGCCAGGCGATCTTCTTGTCGCCGACCATGACCGGGGCACCCTCGAGGCCGGCCAGCCGGTCGGCGGCCTGCTCGATGATCTTCAGCGACTCCCACATCTCGTTGAGGCGGATCCGGAACCGGCCGTACGCGTCGGCGGTGTCCCAGGTCTGGACCTCGAAGTCGTAGTCCTCGTAGCCGGAGTACGGCTCGGTCTTGCGCAGGTCCCACGGGTAGCCGGTGCTGCGGAGCACCGGGCCGGTGAGACCCAGCGCCAGGCAGCCCTCGAGGTCGAGGTGGCCGACGTCGACCAGCCGGGCCTTGAAGATCGGGTTGGCGTTGCAGAGGGCGGCGTACTCGGGGAGGCGCTTCTTCATCAGGGCCACGAAGCCGCGGATCTCGTCGAGCGCGCCCGGCGGGAGGTCCTGGGCGACGCCGCCGGGACGGATGAACGCGTGGTTCATGCGCAGACCGGTGATCAGCTCGAACAGGTCGAGCACCAGCTCCCGCTCGCGGAAGCCGATGGTCATCACGGTCAGCGCGCCGATCTCCATGCCGCCGGTGGCGATGCAGACCAGGTGGGAGGAGATCCGGTTGAGCTCCATGAGGAGCACCCGCATGACCTCGGCCTTCTCCGGGATCTGGTCCTCGATGTCGAGGAGCCGCTCGACGCCGAGGACGTAGGTCATCTCGTTGTAGAACGGCGAGAGGTAGTCCATCCGGGTGCAGAACGTGACGCCCTGGACCCAGGAGCGGAACTCCATGTTCTTCTCGATGCCGGTGTGCAGGTAGCCGATGCCGCACCGGGCCTCGGTCACCGTCTCGCCCTCGAGCTCGAGGATGAGTCGGAGCACGCCGTGGGTCGACGGGTGCTGCGGACCCATGTTGACGACGATCCGCTCCTCGACCTCCTCGGCGAGGCCGTCGGCGATCTGGTCCCAGTCCTGACCGGTGACCGTGAAGACGCGGCCCTCGGTGGTCTCGCTGGTGCCTGCGTACAGGTCTTCGGTGGTGCTCACTAGTTGTAGCTCCTCCGCTGGTCCGGCGGCGGAACCGTGCCGCCCTTGTACTCCACGGGAATGCCCCCGAGGGGGTAGTCCTTGCGCTGCGGGTGGCCCGGCCAGTCGTCGGGCATGAGGATCCGGGTGAGCGCCGGGTGACCGTCGAAGATCAGCCCGAACATGTCGTAGGTCTCGCGCTCGTGCCAGTCGGCCGTCGGGTAGGTCGCGACGATCGAGGGGACGTGCGGGTCGGCGTCGGGCGCCGACACCTCGACCCGGATCCGGCGGTTGTGGGTCATCGAGAGCAGGTGGTAGACCGCGTGCAGCTCGCGCCCCTCGTCGGCCGGGTAGTGCACGCCACTCACGCCGGAGAGCAGCTCGAAGCGCAGCGCCGGGTCGTCGCGCAGCGTCCTCGCCACGGTCGGGAGGTCCTCGCGCCGGACGTGGAAGGTGATCTCGCGACGGTGGATGACCACGCTCTCGATCGCGTGCTCGAGGCCCGCGGTGCCGAGGGCCGTCTCGAGCGCGCTCGCGACCTCCTCGTGCCAGCCGTCGAACGGCCGCTGGGCCGCTCCCGGCAGGACGACCGGCTGCACGAGCCCGCCGTACCCGCTGGTGTCACCGGACCCCTTGGCCCCGAACATCCCGGTGCGGACACCGACGGTGCGGACCTCGGGCTCGGTGGTGGCCGGTACGGCGTTCTCAGGCGTCTCGTCGGTGTGATCGTTCTCAGTCAACGGAGAAGGCCCTTCATGTCCGAGGTCGGCAGCGCCCGGAGCGCGGCGTTCTCGCGCTCCTCGATCTCGACGAGGCGGTTGACGCCGAGCTTCTTGGCCTGGACCTGGTCGTGCAGCTTGAGGATCGCGTCGATGAGCATCTCGGGCCGCGGCGGGCAGCCGGGGAGGTACATGTCGACGGGGACGACGTGGTCGACACCCTGGACGATCGCGTAGTTGTTGAACATGCCGCCGCTGCTGGCGCAGACGCCCATCGCGAGCACCCACTTCGGGTCGGGCATCTGGTCGTAGATCTGGCGCAGGACGGGCGCCATCTTCTGGCTGACCCGGCCGGCGACGATCATCAGGTCGGCCTGGCGCGGGCTGGCCCGGAAGACCTCCATGCCGAAGCGCGCAAGGTCGTACTTGGGGCCGCCGCTGGTCATCATCTCGATGGCGCAGCAGGCCAGGCCGAAGGTGGCCGGCCAGAACGACGCCTTGCGCATATAGCCGGCGACGCCCTCGACGGTCGTCAGCAGCACGCCGCTGGGGAGCTTCTCCTCGATACCCATCTCAATGTGCCCTTTCAGTCTGCTGAGCGTCGTCCGGCGCGTGCGCTGCCAAGGCCGACGGAGGAGGCGGCCCGGGGTTGGCCGTCGACCGAGGAGAACGCGGGCAGGGTGCGTGCATGGCGGCGCTCAGTCCCACTCGAGGCCGCCGCGGCGCCACACGTAGGCGTAGGCGACGAAGACGGTGGCGATGAAGACGACCATCTCGACCAGGCCGAAGAACTTCATCGCGTCGAAGTGCACGGCCCACGGGTAGAGGAAGATGATCTCGATGTCGAAGACGATGAAGAGCATCGCGGTGATGTAGTACTTCACCGGGAACCGGCCGCCGCCCACGGGCTGCGGGGTCGGCTCGATTCCACACTCGTAGGAGTCGAGCTTGGCGCGGTTGTAGCGCTTGGGACCGACGAAGGCCGACATGGCCACGGATCCCACCGCGAACAGGGCCGCGAGCGCGGCCAGGAACAGCACCGGGGTGTAGAGCTCCATGCCGTCGGTCCTCCCCTAGCAGGTCGCCGCGATCGGTCCAGTTTTGTGCCTTTGTGAACCGAATCACGAAGTGGCGTCGCGCACATACTGCCACTCACCCACCCCGCCCGCACGCCGGGGGGACAGAACCAGGAAATAGGTCCTGACCTGGGCATTTAGTCAACGCGAACGTGCCTTAATTCGCACTGGACCTGACCTGCGAGAACGCGTTCCATGACCCAGATCACCCACTCGGAGGAGGACGCCGCGTTCGCGTGGTCGAGAGGCCCCCGCGAGTGTGGTAAGGCGTCGAACCGGACCGGGACGAAGGTCCTGGGACCGCGACTGCGGAGCACGTCTCCCCCACCGGAGAACGGCACCGTGACCTGTCCCACGTCGAGGGGCGACGTCAGGCGTCTTGCGGGCTGCGGGGGTTTCGACACGGTCGCTGCGCGACCTGCTCAACCACCGGTGGAGGCCGGGCGACCGGCGCGACCACCGGTCGCGGCGGCGGTGCTAGTTGGTCGCGCGGTGCAGGGCGACGATGCCGCCGGAGAGGTTCTGCCACTCGGGACGACGCCAGCCGGCCTCGGCGACCAGGACGGCGAGGCCCTCCTGGTCCGGCCAGGCCCGGATCGACTCGGCGAGGTAGATGTAGGCGTCCGGGGAGGAGGAGACGGCGCGCGAGATCGCGGGCAGGGCCTTCATGAGGTACTCGAGGTAGACGGTGCGGAACGGGGTCCAGGTGGGGTGGCTGAACTCGCAGACGACGAGGCGGCCGCCGGGGCGGGTGACCCGCTGGAGCTCGGCCAGGCCCGCGACCGGGTCGACGATGTTGCGCAGCCCGAAGGAGATCGTGACCGCGTCGAAGGTGTCGTCGGCGAAGGGCAGGCGGGTGCCGTCGCCTGCGGTGAAGGGCAGGTGCGGGCGGGCCGCCTTGCCGACCTGCAGCATCCCCAGCGAGAAGTCGCAGGGGACGACCGTGGCGCCGCGGTCGGCGAAGGGCTGGCTCGACGTACCGGTGCCGGCGGCGAGGTCGAGGACCCGCTCCCCCGGCTGCGGGTCGACGGCGGCGATGACGGCCTTGCGCCAGCGCCGGTCCTGCCCCAGCGAGAGGACGTCGTTCGTCACGTCGTAGCGACGGGCGACCGCGTCGAACATGCGTCGGACGTCGGTCGGCTGCTTGTCGAGCTCTGCACGGGCCACGCGCACAGGCTAGAGCGGAGCCGCGAGAACTTCGGAGCCGGATGCAACCAAGTGCTTCGGCCGGGCGTCTTCCCCGTGTCCCGACAGCACGTCGGACACCACCTCGAACCGAAGGAAACCGTCATGTTGCTCGTGCGCCGCCTGGTGCTCGTCGTCACGCTCTCGGTCCTGCTCTCGAGCACGGCGTACGACGCCGGCCGGGCGAGCGACCGGACCGACCAGCCCGTCTCCGCCCACGCCGCCTCCGCCCGGACCGCGCCCAAGCCCGCGGTCCTCGAGCCCGGGGACAAGAACCGCCGGGTCCGCGCCCTGCAGGCCCGACTCGCCCAGCTCGACTGGTTCTTCGGGAGCCCCACCGGCTTCTACGGCGACCTCACGACCGAGGCGGTCCGCGGCTTCCAGGCCAAGCGTGGGTTCCCCGCGACCGGCAAGGTCGACCGGACCACCCTGCGCAAGCTGCGCGCGATGACCTCCGCCCCCAGCCAGGCCGCCCTCGTCGGGGGCAACGCGCCCGGGCGGATGGACCAGCGCTGCCGCACCGGCCGGGTCGTCTGCGTCGACAAGACCAGCCGCACGCTGCGCTGGGTCGTCGACGGCCGGGTGCAGCTGACGGTCGACGCCCGCTTCGGCGGGGTGGGCCACGCGACCCGCGAGGGCACCTTCGGCATCCGGTCCAAGAGCCGCGACCACGTGTCGTCGCTCTACGACACCTCGATGCCCTTCGCGATGTTCTTCAGCGGCGGCCAGGCCGTGCACTACAGCCCGGACTTCGCCGCGGTCGGGTACGCCGGCGCCTCCCACGGCTGCGTGAACGTGCGGGACCGCGACGGCGTGGCCTGGCTGTTCGACCGGGCCCGGGTGGGTGACCGGGTGGTCGTCTACCGCTCCTGAGCGGCGACCGAGGTCGGGTCAGGCGATGGCCGCGGCGATGTCGTCGAGCAGGGTGAAGGAATCCTCGACCGAGACGCCCTGGGCCTCGAGCTGGATGGTGCGGCCGGCGGTGGGCAGCTGGCAGGTGACCGAGGTCGGCTCACCAGCGTCCTGGCCCGCCTGCACCAGCTGGTAGCTGGCCGAGCACAGCGCGTCGCCCTCACGGACCAGGTCGGTGCCGGAGCGCTCCGCACCGGCGACCTCGGCGTCGATCGGCGGCGCGTCGGGCAGGAAGGCGTGCGACTCGCCGGCGAAGACGGTCACCAGCGCGTACTTCTGCAGCGTCTTGTCGGTGTAGCTGCGGAACGACGGCGCGTCGTCGTACACGCCGGCGTAGACCTCCTCGGCGTAGTCGCGGAGGTCGGCCTGGCGCTGGATCGCCTCCTCGTCGATGCCGGCCTCGGCGGGCAGGTCGGCGACGTCGAGCTCGTCGGTCGCGGTCCAGCCGCCCGGCAGGGTCGCCGGCAGCTCGGCCGGCGTCGTGCCGGCGTCGCCCTGCGCCTGGGGGAGGGCGACGGCGAGCACGATGAGGAGGCCGAGGACGACGGCACCGAGGCCGAGGCCCACGACGCGCTGGGCGGCGGGAGTGTTCTGCACGCCCGAGACGTTACCGAGCCCGCGGCGGGCCGGGGGCCGCAGTCCCCGTGAGACGCCTCTCATCCGGGCCTCACGCCAGGCTCACGCGGGCCGGACAGGTTGGTGACCACCCCGGAGGAACCGGGGCGGAACACCTACCGAAGGAGGCACGACCATGGCTCGATCGAGCATCTTCAGCGCCCTCCAGCCGGCGCGCATGGCCCGCCGGGGCGACTCGAGCAGCGACGACGACCGCCGTCGGCGGCGTCGGCGCCGGCGCCGGAACCGGCGTCGCAACCGCAGCAACAGCCGCAGCCGCTCGCGCGGCTGACCCTCCCCCCAGGAGCGGGTGGGTGGCTCGTCCACGGAGCCACCCACCCGCTCGGAGCACAGGATCCCCCATGAGCCGTCCCTGGCAGCGCGTCCTCGCCGCCCTGCGTCCCACCCCCGACGACGACCCGCTGGTCGCCGCCGCGAGGTCCCTGACCATCGCCGACGTCGTACGACGCTTCTGGCCACGGCTGCGCCCGCTGCGCGGCTGGCTGCTCCTCGGCCTGGCACTGCTTGCCGCCGCGCCGGCCATCGAGGTCGTCGAGGTGCTGCTCTTCCAGCGCCTCGTGGACGACGTGCTGGTGCCGGCCGACTTCTCGCCGCTGGTCCTGCTGGTCCTGCTCTACCTCGCACTCAACCTCGCGAGCGGCGTCGTCTCCGCCGCCGACGACTACCTCGCCACCTGGATCTCGCAGAGGTTCCTGGTCGGCCTGCGCCGCGACCTCTTCGCCCAGGTCCTCTCCCAGCCCGCCGCGGTCCAGGACCGGCGCCGTCTCGGCGACGTCCTCGCGCGGCTCACCTCCGACGTGTCCGCCGTCGAGAGCTTCATGGTCGGCCAGCTCGCGACCGGGCTCGGGGCCCTCGTCCGCCTGGTGCTCTTCCTCGGCGCGCTCTTCTGGCTGCAGTGGCAGCTCACCCTGGCGTCTCTGCTCGTCATCCCGGCGTTCTGGTGGGTCTCGACCCGCTTCGCGGCCTTCACGCGTGACGTCTCCCGCGAGCGTCGGCGACGCGGGGGATCGCTGACCAGCATCACCGAGGAGAGCCTCGGCAACGCGTCGATGGTGCAGGCGTTCGGGCGCGAGGACGAGGCGGTCGCGGCCTACCACCGCCAGAACCTCGCCATCGCCGACGCGGAGCTCGCCGGCAGCCGGGTCCGGGGCCTCTTCCTCCCTCTGGTCGACCTGGCCGAGCTGCTCGGCATGCTCCTGGTCATCACCCTCGGCGTGTGGGCGCTGTCGACCGACCGCCTCACGCTCGGCGGGCTGCTCGCGTTCCTGACCCTGCTCATGCAGTGCTACCGACCGGTGCGCGAGCTCAGCGACCTGCTCCCCTCGCTCTTCTCGGCCACGGCCGGCGTCGAGCGCGTGGTCGAGCTGCTCGACGAGCCCGGTCACCGGGACCGACCGGGGGCCATCGCGCTGCCGGGCGGGGCCGGCGCGGTCGCGCTGGACGCCGTCTCCATCACCTACCCGGGCGCGAGCGGACCGGCGCTGACCGAGTTCGATCTCCACGTCGCCGCCGGCGAGCGGGTGGCCCTGGTCGGGCCGAGCGGGGTCGGCAAGTCGACCGTCGCCCGGCTGCTGGCCCGCCAGCTGGAGCCGGACGCGGGCGTCGTACGCCTCGACGGGCACGACGTCGCCGAGCACACCACGACGTCGGTGCGCGCCGCCGTCACGGTGCTGTCCCAGGAGCAGCTGCTGCTGGACGCCAGCATCCACGACACCATCGCCTTCGCCCGGCCCGGCGCCACGCGCGAGGAGGTCGAGCGGGCCGCGCGCGCCGCCGACGCCCACGAGTTCGTCAGCCGGCTCCCCGACGGGTACGACGCCCGCGTCGGCCAGCGCGGTCGCTGGCTCTCGGGCGGACAGCGCCAGCGGCTCGCCCTGGCCCGGGCCCTGCTGCACGGCGGCCGGGTCCTGGTGCTCGACGAGCCGACGACCGGGCTGGACCGCGCCTCCGCCGACCGGCTGATGAGCGCGGTCGTGGCCAGCGGGCGGACGGTCGTCGTCCTGACCCACGACCCGCAGGTGCTCGAGCACGTCGACCGCGTCGTCGAGCTGGCGCCCGTCCCGGCAGGTGCTTGGTGAGCGCCGTCCTGCCTGCGGGCTACCGCGGCCTGCGGCTGCTCGCCCGCGGCCGTCGGATGGAGACCTGGGACGCCTACGACGAGGCCCGCGACGCCCGGTGCGTCGTCAAGGTGCTGCGTCCCGAGCGCGCCGGCGAGCAGCGGGTACGCGACGCGGTGCTCCGGGAGGGCGAGATCGTCACGACCCTGACTCACCCGCACCTGGTCCGCGGCTACGCGGTGGTCGAGGAGCCGCTCCCGGCGGTGGTGCTCGAGACGCTGCGCGGGGCCACCCTGGCCGCGGTCGTCGAGGACGCCGCCCTCGACCTGCCCGACGTCGCGCTCCTCGGGCTGCAACTCTCGTCCGTGCTGGGCTGGCTGCACCGCCACGACTGGCTGCACCTCGATCTCAAGCCGGCCAACGTGGTGGTCGAGCACGGCAAGGCGGTGCTCATCGACCTCAGCCTCGCCGGCCGGCCGGGACCCGCGCGGGCCGGGGCCGGGACGCCCGGCTACCTCGCGCCCGAGCAGGCCCGCGGCGACCACGTCGGCCCGGCCACCGACGTGTGGGCGCTCGGGGTCACGCTGCTGGAGTCGCTGAGCGGCGAACCGCCGTTCGGTGACGAGGCCACCTGGGACAGCCGGCGGCGCTGGTCGACCCGATGGTCGCCACGATGGTCGGCGGTCGGGCGGCGGATGCCGAGCGGGCCGCGCGCCGTACCGGAGGGTCTGCCGGAGCCGCTGCGCGGGCTGCTGCTGGCGTGCGTCGACCTCGACCCGGCGGCCCGCCCGCGGCTGGTCGACGTCCGGGACGTGCTGGCCGGGTTCGCCCCACGTGACGAGGATGACGTCGGGGTGGAGGCGGGCTGAGCGCGTTCCCGGGCGTAGGCTCGCGGCCGTGACGTCGAGCCCACTGGTCGCGAGGACCGTGCCGCTCGACCCCGCCGTCGCGGGATCCCTGCTCGACCTGCTGCCCACCGACCGTCCGGTGACCTGGTTGCGCCGCGGCCAGGGCCTGGTCGGCTGGGGCGTCGCCGCCGAGGTCCGCACCAGCGGCCCGACCCGGTTCGCCGACGCCGCGAAGTGGTGGAGCGAGACCACGGCCCGCGCCGTCGTCCACGACCACGTCCAGGAGCCCGGCACCGGGCTGGTGTCGTTCGGCTCCTTCGCCTTCGCCGACGAGCCGGGCGACTCGGTCCTGGTCGTGCCATCGGTCGTCGTGGGGCGCCACGGTGACTCCGCCTGGCTGACCACCGTCGGCGCCGACGTCGAGGTGCCGGTCGCGCAGGACGTGCCGCCCGCCCCGGTCGGCGTCCGCTTCGCCGACGGTGCCCTCAACGGCGAGCAGTGGATGTCGGTCGTCGCCGACGCCGTGCGCCGGATCGAGGCCGGCGACCTGGAGAAGGTGGTCCTGGCCCGCGACCTGATCGCGACCGCCACCGAGCCGGTCGACGTCCGCTGGCCGCTGCGCCGGCTGACGGAGGGCTACCCGATGTGCTGGACCTTCCACGTCGACGGGCTGTTCGGGGCCACCCCCGAGATGCTGGTGCGCCGCGAGCGCGGCCTGGTCACCTCCCGCGTGCTGGCCGGCACGATCCGTCGTACCGGCGACGACGAGCGCGACCTCGCCCTCGCCGCCACCCTCGCCCGTTCGTCGAAGGACCTCGAGGAGCACGAGTACGCCGTCCGCTCGGTCGCCGACGCGCTCGAGCCGCACTGCTCCTCGATGAACGTCCCCGAGGCCCCGTTCGTGCTGCACCTGCCGAACGTCATGCACCTCGCGACCGACGTGAACGGCGTCGTCCACGACGCCACCACCGTGTCGTCGCTGCAGCTCGCCGAGGCGCTGCACCCGTCGGCCGCCGTCGGCGGGACCCCGACCCCCGTCGCCACCGCCCTGATCACCGAGATCGAGGGCATGGACCGCGGTCGGTACGCCGGCCCGGTCGGCTGGATGGACGCCTCCGGCGACGGCGAGTGGGGCATCGCCCTGCGCTCGGCGTCGGTCGACAGCGCCACGGTCCGGCTCTTCGCCGGCTGCGGGATCGTCGGCGACTCCGACCCGGAGGCCGAGCTCGCCGAGGCGCAGGCCAAGTTCGTCCCGGTCCGGGACGCCCTCGCGCCGTAGCTCAGGCCAGCTCAGGCCAGCTCAGGCCAGCTCAGGCCAGGTCGTCGCCGTCGGCCAGCCGGACGTAGCTGAGCCCCTGCTTCGACAGGAACGTCGTCATCTGGGTGTCGGCGATGCCGAGCCCGGCGTCGGAGAAGACCCGGTCGTGGATCGCGACGTTGCGCGGCGCCCCGACCGAGCGCGCGAAGTCGACGCCCTCGGAGACCCGCATCCACGGGGCGCAGACGGGGGCCAGGAGCACGTCGACGGCCTCGTCGGGCCCGGTCAGCGCGTCGCCCGGGTGGAAGACCTTCTCGGTCCCGGCCGTGATGACGTAGCCGCTGTTGTGGAAGCGCGGCAGCTCGGGGTGGATCACCGCGTGCAGCTCGCCGACGGCGCGCACCGGGATCCCGACGACCTCGAAGGAGTCGCCCGGCGCCACCACCGTCGTCCGCTCGCCGACGTCGGGGACGTCGGCGCGGATCTTGGCCGCCACCGCGTCGATCGTGAAGACCGGTACGTCGACCGCCGCGAGGTGGTCGGGCAGGTAGTGGTCGGGGTGCTCGTGGGTGATCAGCACCGCGTCCGCGCCGTCGAGCGCGGAGCGGTCGGTGAAGACGCCGGGGTCGAGGACGATCGTGGCCCCGTCGTGCTCCACCCGGACGCAGGAGTGGCCGAACTTCGTGATCCGCATGGGACCCAACGTAGTCCCTAGGATGCGCGGGTGAACGTCACGATCCGCCTCGCCACCCCCGTCGACGCGGAAGCGCTCGCGCACCTGCACCTCGACGTCTGGGACGACGCCTACACGGGCCTGATGCCCCAGGGCATCCTCGACGACCGCCGCGAGAAGGTGGCCGAACGGGTCGAGCGCTGGCGCGACATCCTCACGACGAGCGGGAACCCGACGTACCTCGCCGTGGGCCCGGACGGGCTGGTCGGGTTCGCCTCGGCCGGACCGGGTCGCGACAACGACGTCGACCTGGACCTGGAGCTGATGGCCCTGTACGTGCGGGCCACGCACTGGGGCACCGGGGTCGGCTACGCCCTGCTGCAGGAGGCGATCGGCGACCGCGCGGCGTACCTCTGGGTGCTCGGGGGGAACGACCGGGCCCTGCGGTTCTACGAGCGCCAGGGCTTCCGGCTCGACGGCACCGAGGACGAGCACGACGAGGGGCTGCACGTGCGGATGGTCAGGAGCGGCACGTGAGGTTCGACCTGTCCGACCCGGCCTTCGACGTGACCTCGGACGAGGTGCACGCCGCCCGCGACCAGGACTGGTACGTCGAGACGAACTGGGGCTGGGCCGTGCTGCGGTACGCCGAGGTCTCGGCGCTGCTCCGCGACCGCCGGTTCCGCCAGGGCAACGCCCGCTGGCCGGCCCAGAACGGCATCCACTCCGGGCTGTTCAGCGACTGGTGGCAGGAGACCCTGCTGAGCCTGGAGGGCGACGACCACGCCCGGATCCGGCGACTGATGGTCCCGGCGTTCAAGAAGCGGGCGATCGAGGCGATGGTGCCGCGGTTCCAGGCGCTCGCCGACGAGCTGGTCGACGGATTCGCCGACCGGGGCTCGGTGGAGTTCATCTCGGAGTTCGCCGAGCCGTACGCCGCCCGGATCATCTGCCTGCTGCTCGGCCTCGACGAGTCGCACTGGCGTCAGGTCGCGCACTGGGCCGACGACCTCGGAGCGTCGTTCTCCATCGACGTCGGCCGGCAGGTGCCGCGGATCGAGGCGGCCCTGAGCGGGCTGCACGGCTACCTGGACGAGATCGTCGAGGACCGGATGGCCCACCCCCGCGAGGACCTCGTGACGACGCTCGTCCAGGCCTCGGTCGAGGGCGAGCGGCTCAGCCGCCATGAGCTCGGCGTGGCCCTGGTCTTCCTCGCCTTCGCCGGCATGGAGACCACCCGCAACCAGCTCGGGCTGGCCCTGCAGACCCTGCTCCAGCACCCCGACCAGTGGCGGCTCCTGGGCGAGCGTCCCGACCTCGGCGGGCGTGCCGTCGAGGAGGTGATGCGGGTCAACCCGACGGTCACCTGGGTGACCCGCGAGGCACTCGAGGACGTGGAGTTCCAGGGCCTGCGCATTCCCCGTGGCGGGATCGTCCAGATGCTCTCCCACAGCGCCGGCACCGACCCGGCCGCGATGCCGGACCCGTCGTTCGACATCACCCAGCAGCGCCCGCCGCATCACGGCTTCGGCGCCGGCGTGCACCACTGCCTCGGACACTTCGTCGCCCGCACCGACATGGCCGTCGCGCTGCCGCTGCTGGCCCGGCGGATGCCCGACGCGGCCCCCGACGGACCCGGCCGCTGGCTGCCGGTCAGCGGCAACACCGGGGCGCTGGAGTTCCCGATCCGCTTCACCCCCGGCCGCTGACCGTCGAGTCAGCACTACTGGTGCTGACTCGACCCACTACTTCTGCTGACTCGGCAGACTGGGTGGCATGACGATCGCCATCACCGGCTCCACCGGCGCCGTGGGCGGGCTGGTCGCCCGCTCGCTCGCCGACGACCTGCGCACCGACCTGCGGCTCGTCGTACGCGACGCGGCGCGGGCGCCCGACTACGACACCGACGTCCGGGTGTGCACCTACGCCGACCGGGACGCCTCCGTCGAGGCCCTGCGCGGCGTCGACACCCTGTTCATGGTCTCAGCGGCCGAGGCGCCGGACCGGCGCGAGCAGCACCGCACCTTCATCCGGGCCGCGGCCGAGGCCGGGGTCGGGCACCTCGTCTACACCTCGTTCGCGGGCGCCGCGGCCGACGCGACCTTCACGCTGGGCCGCGACCACTTCGACGCCGAGGCGGCGATCCGCGAGACCGGGCTCGCGGCCACCATCCTGCGCGACAACTTCTACAGCGACCTGTTGCCCTCCTTCGCCGACGCCACCGGCACGATCCGCGGACCGGCCGGCAGCGGGCGGGTGGCGGCGGTCGCCCGGGCCGACGTGGCCGCGGTGGCGGCAGCCGTGCTGCGCGACCCCGCCGGCCACGCGGGCGCCGTCTACGCCCTCACCGGCCCGGAGGCCCTCACCCTCGCGGAGGTCGCGAGCCGGGCAGGCTCCGCGCTCGGGCGCGAGCTGCGCTTCGTGGACGAGACCGTCGCGGAGGCCTACGCCTCGCGGCGGGCGTCGTACCCCGAGGCCGAGGACTGGCAGCTGGACGCCTGGGTGAGCACCTACACGGCGATCGCCGACGGCTCCGTCGCCGAGGTGACGGGCGACGTCGAGCGGGTCACCGGCCGCCCGGCCCGCCCGATCGAGGCCGCCCTGACGGACGGTTGAATCGTTGCAGTCGAAATCTGGCTAGGGTTCGGTCCACCAAGCAACCCGAGAGTGTGGAGGACCGTCATGAGCGTCATCGTCGTGGGAGTGGACGGGAGCGAGACCGCAGCACAGGCGGCGTCGACGGCCGCCGGTCTGGCCAGCGCGCTCGGGACGTCGCTGCACGTCGTCTCCGCCTTCCCCACCGGCAACCCCGGCCCGACCGACGCCACCGGGCCGACCTCCCGCGACACGGCCGAGGAGCTCGCGCTCACCACCGCCGGCGCGCTGCGGTCGGCGTACCCCGACCTGACGGTGAACAGCGACGCCGAGCCGGGCAAGCCCGCCGAGGCGTTGGTGAACGCCGCGGAGACGGCCGGCGCCACCCTGATCGTGATCGGCAACAAGCGGGTCCAGGGCGTCTCGCGGATCCTCGGCAGCGTGGCCGTCGACGTCGTCCGCAAGGCGCCGTGCGACGTCTACATCGCGCACACCACCGGCTGAGCCGGGGCGCTCACTCGCCGACGAAGGCCCCGTCCGCCGCCACGATGAACGAGGCGCTGGGCGGGCTGAAGCCGCTGCCGACGGCGACGACGACCCGCAGGTCGCCCGGGCGACGCGGGTCTTCCCAGCAGGCCTCGACCTCGACCTGGTGCGTCCGGCCCCGGGACCGGTCGCCTCGTAGGCGTCGGGGGCGTCCTGCCACTGCGCGCGAAGGTCGTCGTACGACGTGCGGCGCCACCGCTCGACCTCCTGGGCGAGGACCTGTCGCTCCTCGGCCCTCACGCCCCGAACCGCCCGGTCGTACGACGGGCCGACCGCTCCAGCTCCTCGATCAGCGACCGGGCGTCGTGGGCACCGAGGTGGCGCTGGTCGCCGACGAAGAACGTCGGGGTGCCACGCACGCCGCTGGCCTCGGCGCTGACCAGGTCGCGGCGGACGCGGGCGGCGAGCCGCTCCTCGTCGAGCGCCCGGAGGAACTCCTCGACGTCCAGGCCGAGGTCGGCGGCGTAGCCGGCGAGGTCCTCGACCTCCAGCTCGTCCTGGTGGGCGAAGAGCAGCTCGTGCATCTCCCAGAACCGGCCCTGCTCGGCCGCCGCCTCGGCCGCCAGGGCGGCGATGTCGGCGTGCACGTGGACGGTCAGCGGCAGGTGCCGGCTGACGTAGCGCAGCCGGTCGCCGAAGTGGGCGCGGACCTCGTTGGCGGCACCCGTCGCCTTGGCGCAGAACGGGCACTCGTAGTCGAGGTACTCGACGAGGGTGAGCTCGGCGTCGGCCGGTCCGCGCACGTGGTCGACCTCGGGGTCGACGGGGTCGCTGAGCAGCCGAGGGAGCGCGGCGTCGCGCTGGTCGAAGAAGCGGGCGGCCAGGGCGAAGACCAGCCAGCCCACGACGCTGGCGAGCACCGCCGACATCAGCACGCCGACCGCGGCCTGGGCCTGCAGGTCGGGGTCCTCGAAGGCCAGCCCGACGATCAGCAGCGAGACGGTGAACCCGATGCCGGACAGCGCGGCGCCGGCGAGCGTGTGGCCCTGACCGACGCCCTGCGGCAGGCTGCCCAGCCGGAGCCGGACGCTGCCGAACGTGCCGAGCCCGATGCCGGCCAGCTTCCCGAGCACCAGGCCGAGGGTGACGCCCCAGGTCACGGGCGAGCGCAGCGCCTCGCCCAGGACGCCGTCGCGCAGGTCGATGCCGGCGTTCGCGAGCGCGAACACCGGGACCACGACGTAGCTCGTCCAGCCGTGCAGCGCCTCCTGGAGCCGCTCGTTGACCGAGATGGCCCGGGTCAGGCTCTGCCGGGCGGTGCGCTGCACGCCGGGCATCGGCGACTGCCGGAACGCCCGGAAGCTCGACGCGGCCGACTCGACGTCGCTGCGGGTCGGGTTCAGGGCCGGCACCAGCAGGCCGGCGAGCATGCCGGCGATCGAGGCGTGCAGGCCCGACTCCAGGGTCGCGATCCACATCACCACGACGACCGCGACGTACGGCGACGCGCGCCACTCGCCGACCCGGGCCAGGACGACCAGCGCGACCAGGCCGGCGGCGGCCACCAGCAGCGGCACGGTCTCGATGGACTCGGAGTAGACCAGCCCGATCACGCTGACCGCGACGATGTCGTCGATGACGGTCAGGGTCAGCAGGAAGATCCGCAGCTGGGTGGAGACCCGCGGGCCGACCAGGGCCAGCACCCCGAGCAGGAACGCCGTGTCGGTGCCGATCACCACGCCCCAGCCGTTGGCCGCCTCGCCCGAGGAGTTCAGGGCCAGGTAGACGAGCGCCGGCACCAGCATGCCGCCGAGGCCCGCGACCAGCGGCACGACCAGCCGGCGCCGGTCGGTGAGCTCACCGACCGAGAACTCGCGGCGGACCTCCAGACCGATGACGAAGAAGAACACCACCATCAGGCCGTCGTTGACCCAGTGGTGCAGGTCCATCGAGAGCCCGCCCATCGAGCCGACGGTGATCTCGACGGTGGTGTGCCAGAGGTCGACGTACGAATCCGACCAGGGCGAGTTCGCCCACACCAGGGCGACCAGGGAGGCCACGACCAGCAGCCCGGCGCTGCCGGCCTCGGTGCGGATGAAGCGCCGGAGCTGGTGTCCCGTCTGCCGCGCGAACTCGTCGTCCTGGCCCTGCCCGCACGCTGACTGCTCCTGGCTCACCCCTCAAGCCTAGGGAGAGAGCGGCGTCACGCGGTGAGGTGGTGGACGTAGCACCAGCGCCAGTCCTCGCCCGGCTCGGCCGACTGCATGACCGGGTGGGTCGTCTCGTGGAAGTGGCGGGTCGCGTGCTGCCCGACCGACGAGTCGCAGCAGCCGACGTTCCCGCACTCGAGGCACTGCCGCAGCGCGACCCACTCCAAGCCCTCGTCGAGGCAGTCCTGGCAGACCGGGTCGGTCGCGGTCTCGACCGCCGGGTGGTGCTCGAGCTCCGCGCAGACCTCGCCGGTACGACGGGCCGCGCCCACCCGGACCTCCCGCCGCTCCTCGGCCGCGACGTCGAGCATCGACTCCTCGACGTCGAGCATGGCCAGCACGTCGGCGACCACCTCGGCCGCGACCGTGCCGGAGGACCGGATCTCCAGCACCCGACTCCGCTCGGCCTCGATCAGCTCGAGCCGCACCCGGTTGTAGAGGTCGCTGGGCGACTCCTGGTCCTCGACGGTGGCCAACCGCTCCCAGGCCGCGAAGTTGCGCTGGTCGAGACGCTGGCGGATCAGGTCGACCACGCCGTGGCGGTCGTCGTACTCGATCTCGTCGAGGCGGTGCAGCGCGGCCTTCGACGCCTGCTGGAGCAGCGTCGCGCGGGCCAGGGCGTCCTCGGCCGGGTCGGGCGAGGGCACCCGCAGCACCCGGGCGAACCAGGGCAGCGACATGCCCTGCAGGAAGAGCGTGCCGGCCACGACCGAGAAGGCGATGAGCAGCAGCACCTCGCGGTACTCGGTGTCCTCCGGGATGACGAACGCCGCGGCCAGCGTGACGACCCCGCGCATGCCGGCCCAGCCGAGCAGGAAGGTGTAGGTCCACGGCGGCGTGACGCCGCTGTCGGGATCGACGCTGGGCCGCACGAAGAGGTAGCGCGACGGGAAGACCCAGACCAGCCGCAGCACCACCACCGTCGCGAGCACCGCCGCGCAGACCGCGACGATCCGCCCCACGCCCAGGTCGCTGTCCGCGGCGCCCTCGACGATCCACCACGCCTGCAGCCCGATCAGCAGGAAGACGGCGTTCTCGAGCCCGAAGGCGATCGTGCGCCAGTTGAGCCGCTCGGCGATCCGGGACTGGGCGGTCTGCAGGACCGCCGCCTTGTGGCCCAGCAGCAGGCCGGCGACGACCACGGCAATCACGCCCGAGGCGTGCAGCTCCTCCGCGCCGACGTACGCCGCGAACGGCACCACCAGCGACACCGCGCTGTCGGTCACCGGGTCGGCGATCAGCCGGCGGAGCTTGGCGACCCCGACGAAGAAGACGAACCCGACCGCGACGCCGCCGCCGGCCGCCCAGACGAAGTCGAGCGAGACCTCCCAGGCGTCGAGCCCCGTGCCGGCAGCCACGGCCAGGGCGGTCCGCAGGCTGACCAGCGCGGTCGCGTCGTTGACCAGCGACTCGCCCTCCAGGATCGTGACGATGCGCCTCGGCAGCCCGATCCGCCGTCCGATCGCGGTCGCGGAGACCGCGTCCGGCGGGGCGACGACCGCGCCGATCGCGAGCGCGACCGCCCACGAGATGCCTGGCAGCAGCAGATGCACCACCCAGCCGACGCCGGCCGTCGTGAAGATCACCAGCCCCACCGAGAGGGCCAGGATCGGCCGGCGGTTGGCGGTGAAGTCGACCAGCGACGTCTGCTGCGCGGCGGCGTACAGCAGCGGGGGCAGCAGGCCGAGGAGCACCACGTCGTGGTCCAGGTAGACCTGCGGCACCTGCGGGACGTACGACGCCGCGACGCCCACGGCGATCAGCAGGAACGGCGCCGGGATGTCGAGACGGCGCGCGATCTCGGTCGAGATCAGGACCCCGACCGCGAGACCGCATAGGAGCAGGGCGATGTCCACGACCTGATCCTCCACCCGGAGGGGTCAGTGCAGCGAGCCCACCCCGGACATGAAGTCGGTGGCGTAGGTCATCGCGAGCGAGCCGCCCGGCGGCAGCAGCGCGGAGGCGACCTGTCCGACCCGCTCCACCTCGACGTGCACGCTGACGTGGACGGCCCGGTCGGCCGGCACCTCGAAGGAGACCGAGCCCCAGTAGACGAGGTACTGACGGCCGTCGATGCCGACCACCGGCGTCGTCTTCCCGCCGAGCAGCGAGTTGCCGGTGGTGAGGTGCAGCGTGAGGACGCGGCGCTCTCCGAGATGGTGCTCGACGTACGGGATGACGCCGGCGGGGGCCTGCTGCTCGCTCACGGGACGAGCCTACGGATCCGCTCGTCGAGCTCGCGCCGGTTGTCCCGTCGTACGACGGCCTCGACGACCTCGATGCCCCCGTTGGGCGAGCCGAGCGCGTGCTCCAGCTCGGCGAGCGACCCGACCCGCCAGTGCGGCGTCCGGGTCGCCGCGCAGAGCTGGGACAGGTCGACGCCGTGGGGGGTGCCGAAGAGCCGCTCGAACTGCTGCGCGTGCTCGGGGGCGCCCTGCTCCAGCATCGTGAAGATCGAGCCGCCGTCGTCGTTGACGACGACGATCGTCAGGTCGGGCTCGGGCTCACCCGGGCCGAGGACCAGGCCGTTGGTGTCGTGGAGGAAGGTCACGTCGCCCATCAGCGCCAGGCTGCGGGTCGAGTGCGGGCGGCCGAGGGCGGCGCCGATCGCGGTCGACACGACGCCGTCGATGCCGGAGAGCCCACGGTTGGCGATCAGCTTGCGGCGGTCGCCGACGGCGTACCCCCGCACCATCAGGTCGAGGTCGCGGATCGGGCTGGAGGGACCGACCACGAACAGCCCGCCGGGAGGGACGGCGCGGCCGACGGCCCCGGCCACCTCGTGGGGGGTGAGTCCGGGCTCCTCGTGCAGCAGCCGGTCGAGCTGCCGGCCGACGGAGCGGTCCGCCTCGACCCAGGCCGCGAACCAGTCGGTGTCGTCGCGGGCCTCCGGGCGGGTGTCGCGGTCGACGGTGCCGTCGACCGGGAAGGGCGAGGTCGACCAGGCGCCGCGGGCGGGGGCGGCGAGGACCTCGACGTCGGGGCGCGACAGCAGCCGGGTGACCGGTCGGGAGAGCGTCGGTCGGCCGAAGACCACCACCCGCTCGATGCTCCGGCCGAGCTCGCCGTCGAGCAGCAGCCGGTAGCAGCGCAGGGCGTGGTCGCCGGTGCGCGCGCCGCTGGTGGGCTCGGCGAGCAGCGGCCAGCCGCCGTCCTGGGCGAGGATCCGCGGCGGCGGGCCGGAGTCGTCGCCGGCGACGACGACGGTGCGGGGGCCGGCCGGGAGGACGTTCACGGCTGCCACCGGTCGGTCGGGACGAGCGGGTCGTCGAGCTGCACGTTGAGGTGGGTGGGGCCGTCCTCGACCAGGTGCACCGGGCCGGGCTCGGTCAGGTTGCTGGTCGGCACCAGCGGCCCGAAGATCCCGAGCTGGTCGGTGGTCTGGTTGGCACTGGTCCCGCGCAACCGGGCCGGCCGGTCGGCGGTCACCGCCACGAGCGGTACGCCGGCGTGCGCCGCCTCCAGGACGGCCGGGTGCAGGTTGGCGACGGCGGTGCCGGAGGTGCACACCACGGCCGCCCGCGCGTGCACCGTGGTCAGCCCCAGGGCCAGGAAGCCGGCGGACCGCTCGTCGATGCGGGTGTGCAGGCGCAGCAGGCCGGCCTGCGCGGCGTCGTACACGGCGAAGGAGAGGGGGGCGTTGCGCGAGCCCGGCGCGACCACGACCTCGGTGACCCCGCCGTCGAGCAGCGCCCGGACGACGCTGCGGGCGAGGTCGGTGCTGGTCACGTCACCGATCCTGCCCGACCGCCAGGACGGCGGCCAGGCGGGCCTCCCAGTGGGCGACCCGGTCGGGGCTCGCGGCCAGCCGGTCGAGCGCGGCCCCGTCCACCCGCGGGACCTCCACCGGCAGCGCGCCCTCGATCGGGAGCAGCGAGCGGCCGGTCACGTCGTCGGTGAGCAGCTGGACGGTCGCGAGCCCGCAGGCGTAGGGCAGCTCCGGCAGCGCGGCGGCCAGCGCGACCCCGGCGGCGATCCCGACGCTGGTCTCGAGCGCGGACGACACGACGACGGGCAGCCCGATGTCCTCGGCGATGCGCAGGCACGCGCGCACCCCGCCCAGCGGCTGCACCTTCAGCACGGCGATGTCGGCCGCCTCCAGGTCGCGGACCCGGTAGGGGTCGGCCGCGCGGCGGATGGACTCGTCGGCCGCGATCGGCACGCCGACCCGCCGGCGGACCGTCGCGAGGTCCTCGACGCTCGCCACCGGCTGCTCGGCGTACTCCAGGCCGCCCGCGGCGCGGTCGAGCGCCGCGATCGACGCGACCGCGGTGTCGACGTCCCAGGCGCCGTTGGCGTCGACCCGCACGTGCCCGGTCGTCCCGAGGGCGTCGCGGACCGCCTCGACCCGGGCCAGGTCGTCGGCCAGGGTCTGGCCGGGCTCGGCCACCTTCACCTTGGCGGTGGCGCACCAGCCGCGCTTGACGATCGCGTGCGCCTGCTCGGGCCCGACCGCGGGCACGGTCACGTTGACGGGCACCCGGGTGCGCAGCGGCGCCGGCCAGTCGCCCGCGGCGGCCTCCTCGGCGCAGCGCAGCCAGGGGGCGGCGACCTCGTCGTCGTACTCCAGGAAGGGGCTCCACTCGCCCCACCCCGCCGGGCCCTCCAGCAGCACCGCCTCGCGGACGGTGATGCCGCGGAAGCGGGTGCGCATCGGGATCGAGACGACTCTCACGCGAGCTCCTTCAACCGCAGCCGGTCGGGCTTGCCGTTGGGCAGCAGCGGGATCTCGGCGAGTGCGACCAGCTGGCGCGGCGCCCAGGAGCGGGGTCGCTCGGCGGCCACCCAGTCGCGAGCGGCGTCGAGGTCGATGTCGCCCACGACGAACGCGACCAGCCGGTTGCCCCACTCCTCGTCGGGGACGCCGAGCACCTCGGCCTGTTCGACCGCGGGGTGCGCGCGCAGCCGCGCCGCGACCGCGGGGGCGGGCACGTTGACCCCGCCGGTCACCACCACGTCGTCCAGCCGGCCGAGCACCTGCAGCCGGCCGTCCTCGTCGAGCCGACCGGCGTCCGAGGTGAGGAACCAGCCGTCGACCAGCACCTCCGCGGTCAGCTCCGGGTCGCCGTCGTAGCCCGCGAAGAGGGTGGGCCCGCTGATCCGCACCCGGCCGCCGGTGCCGATCGCGAGCCCGACGCCGTCCAACGGCAGCCCGTCGTACACGCAGCCGCCGGCGGTCTCCGCCGAGCCGTACGTCGTCACCACCCGGACGCCGGCCGCGGCCGCCCGGTCCCGCAGCGCCGGGTCGATCGGCCCGCCGCCGAGCAGCACGGTGTGGAACCCGGCCAGCACCTCGGCGTCGGTCTCCAGCAGCCGGTGCAGCTGCGTCGGGACCAGGGACACGAACCGGTGCTCGCCGGTCATCGCCGCCGCGGCCGCCGCGAAGGCGGGGTGGTCGTCGAGGCGGACCGGCGCCCGGCCGGCCACCAGCGAGCGGCAGACGACCTGCAGTCCGGCGACGTACTCCTCGGGGAGGGCGAGCAGCCACTGCCCCGCGGCGCCGAGGCGGCGGGCGGAGGCCTCGACGGAGGCCAGCAGGGACCGGCGCGGCAGCAGCACCCGCTTGGGCCGGCCGGTCGACCCCGACGTCTCCACGACCCACGGCCGCGGCTCGTCGGCCGCGGCCAGCCAGTCGGCCACCGCAATCCCCATAGGCCGAAACCTAGTCCTCGTGATGGGATGCGCCCGTGCCAACCCTTCTCGGGCGCTTCGCTCCGCCGTCTCCCCTCGCGGGACGCCTGTCCCTGCAGTCGGTGCTCTTCGCCGTCGGAGAAGGCACCTTCCTGACCGGCTCCGCCGTCTTCTTCACCCAGGTCGTGGGCCTGAGTGCCGCCCAGGTCGGCCTCGGGCTGACCCTGGCCGGCGTCGCCGCCTTCATCGCGGCCTACCCGATGGGCCGCCTCGTCGACCGGATCGGACCCAAGCGCGCGTGGGCGGTCAGCTCGCTCGGCCAGTCGGCGATGTTCGCCGTGTGGCCGTTCATCGACAGCTTCACCGGCTACCTCGTCATGGCCGTGGTGATGGAGGTGGTGGGCGCGCTCGGCAGCACCGCCCACGGCGCGTACACGATCGACGTCCTGCCCCCGCGCGAGCGGGTCACCTCGCGCGCCTACATGTACTCGGCGCTCAACGTCGGCTTCACCCTCGGCTCCCTGGTCGGCGGCATCGCCCTGGCCTTCGAGTCGATCACGCTCCTTGAGCTGGTGCCCCTGTTCACCGCCGCGGTCTTCCTGGTCAACGCCTTCTTCATCACCCGCCTGCCCAAGGCCCCGCACGACCTGAAAACCGCCGAGGAGCGGGCGGCCAAGGTCCCCGGACCCGGGCCGATGCGCAACCCGGGCTGGCTGCTCTCGTCGTTCTTCTCCGGCGTGCTGTGGACCAACCAGGTGCTCCTGCACATGGTCATCCCGCTGTGGCTGGTCGAGAAGACCGACGCCCCGTGGTCGGTGCTCGCCCTGCTCTTCGGCACCAACACCGTGATGTGCATCTTCCTGCCCCTGGCCGCCGCCCGCGGCGTCCGGGACCGTACGACGGCTCTGCGCGCCATCCGGGTCTCGACGGTCTTCTTCGTCGTCTCCTGCGTCATCACCCTCTCGACCCACCAGAGCGTCGGCTGGCTCACCATCGCCCTGTTCTTCCTGGGCCACGTCACGCTCACCGGCGCCGAGCTGTTCCTCTCGGCGGCCAGCTGGACCTTCGAGGCCGAGCTGATGGACCCCCGCCGCCGCGGTGAGTACCAGGGCAGCGCCGAGCTGAGCAGCACCCTCGGCCGGGTCTGGGCTCCGGCGGTCTACACGTTCCTCGCGATGAACTGGGGGGCGACCGGCTGGCTGGTCATCGCCGGCCTCATCACCGTCGCCGCGGCCGGTCTGCACCCCGCGACGGCCATGGCCCGGCGCTTCCTGGAACAGCACGTCCCGGCCGACGTCCTGGCCGAGGCCTCGGCCTCGGAGGCGAGCGCTGAGGAGGAGCCCCCGCCCCTCGGGCCGCCCTCGGCCACCCAGCCCGGCGAGCCCGGCGGCGACGTCCCCGGGGCCGTGGCCCGGCCCCTCTGACCCGACCACCCCGGGCCGACTGCCACAATCACCCCTCGTGGCGACTCCTGGTGACTGGCTGGCCGGTGCCCGGCCCCGCACGCTCCCGGCCGCGGTCTCGCCGGTGCTGGCCGGCACCGGCGTCGCGTCGTACGTCGACGGGCTGGTGCTCTGGAAGGCGCTGCTCGCCCTGGTGGTGAGCCTGGCCCTCCAGGTCGGCGTCAACTACGCCAACGACTACTCCGACGGCATCCGCGGCACCGACGACGACCGGGTCGGCCCGATGCGCCTCGTCGGGTCCGGCGCGGCCTCCCCGTCGGCGGTGAAGCGGGCCGCCTTCCTGGCCTTCGGCGTCGCCGGCGTCGCCGGCCTGGTCCTGGCCGCCTCCACCGCGTGGTGGCTGCTCGCCGTCGGCGCCGTCTCGGTGCTCGCCGCCTGGTACTACACCGGCGGCTCGAAGCCCTACGGCTACCTCGGCCTCGGCGAGGTGATGGTCTTCGTCTTCTTCGGGCTGGTCGCCGTCATCGGCACGACGTACGTCCAGACCGAGACCTGGGAGCTCGCCGCCCTGTACGCCGCCGTCGGCATCGGCGCGCTCGCCTGCGCGATCCTGGTCGTCAACAACCTGCGCGACATCCCCACCGACACGATCGCCGGCAAGCGCACCCTCGCCGTCGTCCTCGGCGACCGCGCCACCCGCCTCCTGTACGCCGCCCTCGTGCTGGTCGCCGCCCTCGCCGTCGTCGCGCTCGCCGCCACGACGTCCTGGTGCGTCCTGGTCGGCCTCCTCTTCCTCGTGCTCGCCGCCCCCGGCCTCCGCCTGGTCCTCGGCGACGCCACCGGCCCCGACCTCATCCCCGTCCTGCAGTCCACCGGCACCGCCGAGCTCGCCTGGGCCGCCCTCACCACCGCCGCCCTCATCACCTGCGCCTGACCACTCCCGCCGCCAGCAGGCGACCTCCGGTAGGTAAGCCCTGCCGCCGGTCGCTGTCGCCGGTGGTCGAGCAGTGAAGGACGAAGTCCTGAGCGCCCGTCGAGACCCCCGCAACCAACAAGCAACCTCTCGGTAGGCCGGCCCCGCCGCCGGTCCCTGCCTCCGGTGGTCTCTCCCGTGAAGGACGAAGTCCTGAACGCCCGTCGAGACCCCCGCAACCAACAAGCAACCTCTCAGTAGGCCAGCCCCCGCCGCCGGTCCCTGCCTCCGGTGGTCGAGCAGTGAAGGACGAAGTCCTGAGCGCCCGTCGAGACCCCCGCAACCAACAAGCGACCTCGCGGTAGGCCGGTCCCTGCCGCGGCGTCTGCTCGGTACACCAGGTCGGTTCAAAGACTTTTTACAGAGACAAGGGGGCTCACCGTCCGCGGTGATCAAGGGCCATCACGAGCCTGCTTCTAGCTTTCGGACTCTTCGGGTCGACCGTTCGAACAAGGCTGTGAACAACCTCGCATTCGATCACCTGTTCGACTAGAATGAGGCCATGGTTCGGGACCTCGACGACTGCGACACCGCCTCGGCGGTGCTGTCGTACGTGCGCTTCGAGCGACGAGACGAGCTGCGCGCGGCCGCGAACCAGCTCGCCGCCGCCGTCACCTGGGCCGGCATGCACTCCACCGACTCCCTGCACGATGCCGCCGCGGTGTGGATCCCCGGCTGCGAGGACGAGATGGCCATCGCCGGCCCCGGCGCACCCCTCATCGCCGAGTTCAGTGTGCTGGAGTTCTCCGCCGCACTGGGCCTGTCATCGGACTCCGGGCGGATCTACCTCGGACACGCCGTCGAGCTCGCCCACCGCCTGCCCAGGGTCTACGAGCGCGTCCAGTCCCTTGACCTCCCGGTCTGGAAGGCCCGACGCATCGCGGCGGAGACCATCGACCTGCCTGAGGACGGTGCGGAGTTCGTCGACCTTCACGTCCACCGCGTCGCGCACAAGATCTCGATCGCCCAGCTCGACCGCACCATCGAAGAAGCCCGCACCCGCTTCGACCCCGACACCGCGGCCCAGCGCGTGCGTGACGCGGCCGAGATGCGGCACTTCGACCTCGACACCCAGCAGGTCTCCTACGACGGCCACGTCGAAGTCCGCGGCACCCTCGACCTCGTCGACGCACTCGACCTCGAAGACGCCGTCGCCCGCGGCGCTACCCACCTCGCCACGATCGCCGACGGGCTCTCCCTCGATGTACGGCGCTCGATCGCGGTCGGTGACCTCGCCCGACGCCAGCTCACCCTCGACCTCAACGCCGAACCCGACCCCGACCGCAAACGCCCCCGCCAGGTCGTCGTGCACGTGCACCTCGCCGACGCCGCGATCGCCCGCGTCGAGAACACCCGGTCGATGATCTCGGTCGAGCAGGTGCGGTCCTGGTGTCAGGACGGCGACAGCCAGGTCGTCATCAAGCCCGTGATCGACCTGGCCGACCACGTCCACGTCGACGCTTACGAAGTCCCCGACAGGCTCAAAGAACGCCAGGCCCTCCTGCAGCACTCCTGCGTGTTCCCGTGGTGCCGCCGCAGAGCCCGGTCGTGCGACCACGACCACAGCGACCCCGCCGCCCACGGCGGCGCCACGTGCGACTGCAACATCGCCCCACTCTGCCGGCGACATCACCGCACCAAGACCCACACCAGATGGCGCTACGACAAGATCGACGACACCACCTTCATCTGGCGCAGCCCCAACGGACTGACCTTCGTCCGCGACTACACCGGCACCACCCCGCAGTCCTGACGGCCCGCCCGCTCAGGGCTACGGGCGCGCCCGGAGGCAGCTGCGCTGCCGCGCTGGCTTCCTGGGAGCCGGGCACTCTCCCGGCGGACGCGCTCGACCTCCGTCTCGTGCAGGACTGCTTCGTGACCTTGTTCTGGCAGACGTCGGTCCTGGACGAGACCGTGCGGTGGCTGAGCGACGAGGGGTACCACTGCGTCACCCTCGCGGCTGCGCGGCGGGGATCGGAGTCCGAGATGCACAGCACTCCGGCGGAGACGTTCGGTTTCCCGCCCTCCTACGGGCACAACCTCGACGCGCTCAACGACTGCCTGGACGAGGTCGCCCACGGGCAGTACGGCTGGCCGACAGGAGCAACGGACTGGTGCTGGCGCTCGTCGGCTTCGACCAGTTCGTCGAGGTCGATCGGCCCACCGCGCAGTCGCTGCTCGACGTCCTGGCCGAGACTGCGCACACCGCGATGCTCGTGGGCGATCCGCTTGATCGCGCTGGCCACAGTCCGGCGATCCGCGGCTGGAGCTGGTGGGTGGCTCGGTGCCGACGTGGAACGCCGCGCGTGGGCTCTGAGGGGCGACGGCGGGCGGCCGGGACGTCGAGCTAGTCGACGTCCTCCTTCGTCTTCATCTCCTCGAACCGCGCGGTGGCGCGGGTGGCCCGGGCCTCGACGTGCTGGGCGAGGGCGAGGCGCTGACGTTCGAGGAGGAAGTACGAGCCGATGCCGCTGACCACGAACGCGATCACGACGCACACCAGGATGTTGGCCTCGCCGGCGATCAGGAGCCAGGCGGAGAACACCACCGCGAGCGACGCGACGAACAGCGCGAGGCGCAGACCGGTGTAGACCCAGAACTCCTTCACCCCTCCAGGGTAGATCGTCACCAGTCGGGGCCTACATTGGAGGTGTGCTGAAGTTCCTGTTCGTGGTTGCGCTCTTCGCGCTGGCGACGTACCTCGTCGTCCGCGTCATCCAGCGCCGCGGCATCCTGCCGCCGACCCCGGGCGGCACGAAGCGCCCCGGTCCTCGCCCCCAGCCCCGCATCGTCGCTCCCGACGACGACGAGGACTTCCTGCGCGACCTCGACCGCAAGCGTCGACTCCCCGAGGACCCCGAGGATCCCGACTCCGCCTGAGCCGCGGACGCATGAGCCGCCTGATCCACCTCAACGGACCGCCGGGGATCGGCAAGTCCATGATCGCGCGCCGGTACGCCGACGAGCACCCCGGCGTCCTGTGCTGCGACATCGACGTCCTGCGCACGCTGATCGGGGGTTGGCGCGACGACTTCGCCATCGCCGGTGCCGTGATCCGGCCGCTCGCGCTCGCGATGATCGAGACGCACCTGCGCGAGGGCCGCGACGTCGTGCTCCCCCAGATGCTCGTCCGCCCGTCCGAGCTGCAGCGGTTCGAGGCGGCCGCGACCCGCGCCGGCGCGGCGTACGTCGAACGGGTCCTGCTCGACACCCCGGCCGCGGCCGTCTCCCGGTTCCACCGGCGCGGCGTCGGCGACGAGGCACCCGACCCGTGGCACGACCGGGTCCGCGAGATCGTGGCCGTGCAGGGCGGGGACCAGGTGCTGCTGGACTACCACGCACGGCTGGTCCGGCTCGTCGCCGAGCGCCCGGACGCGGTGGTGGTCACCAGTCCCGAGGGCGACCCGGACGCGACGTACCGCGCCCTCCTGGAGAGCCTGGCCGAGACCTAGCCGGGTGACCTAGGCGTAGGAGTGGATGCTGGAGATGAAGAAGTTGACGCCGATGAAGCTGAACCACAGCGTCGCCATCCCGCAGAGGGCCAGGATCGCGGCGTTGCGGCCCTTCCAGCCGGCCGTGGCCCGGGCGTGCAGGTAGCCGGCGTACAGCACCCAGGTGATGAACGCCCAGACCTCCTTGGGGTCCCAGTTCCAGTAGGAGCCCCAGGCGTGGAAGGCCCAGATCGGGCCGGTGATCAGGACGGCGAAGGTCCAGACGGGGAACGCGAACGCGTTGATCCGGTAGGCGACCCGGTCGAGCGTCGCGGTGTCGGGCACCCGGCCGAGGTAGCCACCGCCGGTGCGACCGCGTCGCTCGGCTCGCTCCTGGACCAGGAAGAGCACCGACACGATGCCGCCGACGGTGAAGGCGCCGGTCGCGATCACGGCGGAGACGACGTGGATGACCAGCCAGGGCGAGTCCAGGGCCTCGGTGAGCGGCGCGACCTCCTCGTGCAGGACGATCACGTCGACCATCAGCAGCACCAGGACGACGCCGGTGACGATCGGGGCCATCCAGGCCAGCGAGAACCGCTTGTAGAGCGCCAGGTAGCTGAGGGTCACGAAGAACGTGCCGGCGAGCGTGAACTCGTACATGTTGCCCCACGGCACCCGGTTCGGGTCCGCGGCCATGCCCCGGCCGAGCAGGGCGACGAAGTGCACCGCGAGCGCGAGGACCGTGAGCAGCAGGCCGAGGCGACCGAAGAGGTTCGTCCGGCGCTCGACGTCCTCGTCCACCTCCGCGTCGTCGGACCCGCCCTCGGCGACGGCGATCGAGCCCGAGCCCGTACGACGGGCCGGGAGGGTGACCGAGCCGGCCGAGACCGGCAGTCGGCGCAGCGCCGACCACTCGACCAGGTGGCTCAGCAGCGCGAGGAAGTAGATCACCCCGCAGAACGCGACGGCCTGGTTGCTCAGGGTCTCCCACGATGCGTTGGTCACGACTTCTCCTCGCCAGTCGGTACGACGTCAGCGCCGCGCAACGCGGCCACGACCTCGTCGATCTCGGGCCGCACGTCTCCCCCACCGGAGCGGTCGAGGGCGGCGACCTCGACCAGTGTCTCCCCGTCGACCACCCGGGCGCGAACCCAGACGCGGCGCGGACGGACGAACAGCGAGCCCAGCAGCCCCGCCAGCGCGAGCACGACGCCCGCCAGGGTCACCAGCTTGCCGGGGGTCTTGCTGATCTGCAGCCGGTTCCACTGCTCGATGCCCTCGAAGGTCACCGACCCGAGCCCGTCCGGGAGCTCGACGGTCTCGCCCTCCTGCAGGTCAAGGCGCAGCGGCGTCCCGTCGGGGTTCTCGACCTGCGACATCTGGGACTTGTCGAGCACGTAGACCGACTGGGGCTCCCCGAGGTTCAGATCGCCGGTGAAGACGCTCAGCGACAGCAGCGGGTTGTTCAGCTCACCCATCAGGTTGACCGGGTCGCCGTCCTCGTTGAGGAAGAACGTCGGGAAGAACACGCCCTCGAGCCCGATCTGCTGGGGCTCGGCCCCGCTGGCCTTCACCACCCCGAAGGAGAAGAGGCTCTGGTCCTGGGGCAGGAACGGCTTCGGGCCGGTGGCGGCGATGTTGCCGTCCCCGTCGCGGACCGTGATCACCGGCGCGTAGCCGTGCCCGATCAGGAACACGTCGGTGCCCCCGATGGCGAGCGGGTGGTTGACCCGCAGGTCGTGCTCGCGCTCCTCGCCGGACTGGTCCGTGCAGTCCTCGCGGTAGCGGGTGTCGGCGCTGAAGCCGCGGGACATGCCGCGGCGGGGACCGTCGACGAGCCACTCCACCGAGAAGTCGTCGACGGTGAAGCAGAACGGCTCCATCGACTCGGGGTCGAAGAGCCGGCCGGGGACGAAGTCGTCGTACTGGGTCAGGGTGTTCGAGAACGGCGTGCCGACGGTCAGGATGACGCCGCCCTTGTAGCCGAACAGGCCACCGACGGCGAAGCCGACCAGCACCACCACGACCGACAGGTGGAAGACCAGGTTGCCGACCTCGCGGAGGTAGCCGCGCTCGCTGCTCACCGCGGCGTCCCCGGCGTCCGCCGGGCGGACCCGGTAGCGCCGTCGCTTCAGCACCTGGCGGGCGCGGGCCAGCACCTCCTCGGCGTCGTCGTCCGTGCGGTACGACGCGTGGTCGGGCAGCCGGCCGAGGTTGCGGGGGGCGCGCGGGGGCGGCGCCTTGATCGCGCGCAGGTAGACCAGGGTGCGCGGGATGATGCAGCCGACCAGCGAGACCATCAGCAGCACGAAGATCGCGGCGAACCACGGGCTGCTGTAGACGTTGAACAGCCCGAGCCTCTCGTAGATCGGCGTCAGGTCGGGGTGCGCCTCCTGCCACTGGGTCGTCTTGAGCGAGTCGACGCCCTGCTGCGGGATCACCGACCCCGGTACGGCGGCCAGCGCGAGCAGCAGCAGCAGGATCAGCGCGGTCCGCATCGACGTGAGCTGTCGCCAGGTCCAGCGCAGCAGCTCCAGCGGCGAGAGCTCGCCGGACCGGCGGCCGGTCTCGGGGGTGTCGCTCACACGCCCACCTCGAAGTCGCTGACCAGGTGGATCTGCAGCCAGGTGACGGCGTAGTCCCACCAGCCGGTGACGAGCATCAGCCCGACCAGCACCAGCATCACGCCGCCGACCCGGGTGACCCACTGCTGGTGGCGGCGCACGAAGCCGAGGGCGCCGAGCGCGCGCTGCCAGAACAGCCCGGCCAGGATGAACGGGATGCCGAGCCCCAGGGAGTAGCAGGCCAGCAGCAGCCCGCTCCGCCCGGCGGTGCCCTCGTCGTACCCGAGGGTGATGATCACGCCGAGGGTCGGACCGATGCAGGGCTGCCAGCCCAGTCCGAAGAGGAAGCCCAGCAGCGGCGCGGCGGCCAGCCCGACGGAGGGGACCTTGTGGAACCGGACGTCGCGCTGCAGCAGCGGGACCAGCCCGATGAAGACCAGGCCCATGGCGATCGCGAAGCAGCCCAGGACGACGTTGAGGGTGTCCTCGTTGACCAGCAGCCAGGTGGCGACCGACCCGGTCGCGACGCCCAGCAGCACGAACACGACCGAGAAGCCGAGCACGAACAGCGTCGACCCCGCGACCATCCGCCCGCGCTTGACGTTGCCGGTCGCGAGGTCGGCGCCGGAGAGCCCGGTGGCGTAGGAGAAGTACGCCGGCAGCAGCGGGATCACGCAGGGGGAGAAGAACGACACCAGGCCTGCGAGCAGCGCCACGGGGATGGCCAGGACCAGCGAGCCGGAGCCTGCGGTCTGGCCGAACCAGTCACCCACGCCGCTACCCGCTCCCCTTCTCGACGTCCTCGACCATGCCGACGAGGGTGCGCACGGACGGGACCTCGCCGCTGACGATCGCGGCCACCCGCCCCTGCTCGTCGAGGACGGCCGTCGAGGGCACGCTGGCCGGCCGGAAGGAGCCACGGAAGGCGAGCAGCACCGACGGGTCGCTCGACCCGTCCAGCGAGGGGTACTCGACGCCGTGCGAGCGCTCGAAGGCCAGCGCGTCGTCGCGGCTGGAGTCGCGGATGTTGATGCCCAGGAAGGCGGCCCGGTCGCCGAGCTCCTCGGCGGCCTCGGCGAGCAGCGGCATCTCCCGGTTGCACGGGCCGCACCACGAGCCCCACGCGTTGACGACGACGATCTGGCCGCGATAGTCGGCGAGGTCGAGCTCGTCGCCCGCGATGGTCTCGGCCGACAGCTCGATAGGATCCTTCCGCTCGTCGACGCCGAACTGGATGACCTGGCTGTCGCCCTCGATGTAGCCGTTCGGGTTCGTCTGGCCGACGGACGTGCAGCCGCCGGTGATCACCAGGGCACCGGCGAGAAGGGCGCCGGAGAGGGCGCGGGAGAACCTCATGTCAGGGCCGGTTCTCCTCAGGCGCGCCACCGGCCGAGAACGGGGCCTTGCGGTCGCCGGCCGGGATCAGGTCACCGGCGGGCTCGGAGTAGGAGACCTGCGCGAGCCGCTCCCCCACGAAGTGGAACGACGTCAGCGAGCACAGGGTGCACTGCCGGCTGCGCGGGTCGTGCAGGAAGGAGCGCTTCTCGACGTGCAGCCGGGTCGTCCAGATCGGCAGCTGGTGGGAGACCAGGACGGCCTCGTGGCCCTGCGCCGCGACCCGGGCGTCCTCGACGGCCGCCATCATCCGGGCGGCGATCGCCTTGTACGACTCGCCCCAGGACGGCGTGAACGGGTTGCGCAGGTGCTTCCACAGGCTGGGCCGCTTGACCAGCGTCATCGCGCCCTCGCCGAAGCTCAGCCCCTCGAAGACGGTCGTGGACTCGATGACCCGCTCGTCGGTGACGATCTCCAGGCCCCGGGCCGCCGCCAGCGGGCGGGCGGTCTCCTGGGCCCGCTCCAGCGGCGAGGCGACCAGGTGGGTGATGTCGCGGTCGCCGATCGACTCGGCGATCCGCTCGGCCATCCGGTTGCCCAGCGCCGACAGGTGGAAGCCGTCGCGCCGGCCGTAGAGCACGCCCTGCGGGTTGTGCACCTCGCCGTGGCGCAGCAGGTGGACGATCGTGTCGGGGGTGGCGCTCATGCGGTCTCCAGGGCGGCAGCGGCCGCGCGGGCGGCTCCGGGCAGGGCGTCGACCACGGTCTGGACGGCGCGGTCGTCGTGGGCGCTGGAGAGGAACCACGCCTCGTACGCCGAGGGCGGCAGGTAGACCCCCGCGTCGAGCATCGCGTGGAAGAAGGCGGCGTACGCCGGGGCGCTGGTGCGCGAGGCGTCCGCGAAGTCGCGGACCGGTCCGTCGGTGAGGAACACGGAGAACATGGTGCCGCTCGCCTGCACGACGTGAGGTACGCCGGCGGCGCTCAGCGCCTCGGTCGCGGCCGCCTTGATCGTCTCGCCCGCCGCCCCGATGTGGGCGTAGACCTCGTCGGTGGCCAGCCGCAGCGTGGTCAGCCCGGCGGTGGTCGCGATCGGGTTCCCCGACAGCGTGCCGGCCTGGTAGACGGGCCCGTCCGGCGCCAAGCGGCCCATCACGTCGGCGCGACCACCGAAGGCCGCGGCCGGGAAGCCGCCGCCCATCACCTTGCCGAAGGTGACCAGGTCGGGCCGCCAGCCCTCGACCGCCCCGTCGAGGCCCCACTGCCCCTGCCGCGACGCACGGAAGCCGGTCATCACCTCGTCGCTCACGAACAGCGCGCCGTGGCGGGCGCAGGTCTCGGACAGGAACCGGTTGAAGCCTGGCTCCGGCGGGACGACGCCCATGTTCCCGGGAGCGGCCTCGGTGACCAGGCAGGCGATCCGGTCGCCGTGCTCGGCGAAGACCCGCTCCACCGCGGCGCGGTCGTTGTAGGGCAGCACCAGGGTCAGCTCGGTCGACGACGCGGGCACGCCCGGCGTCCCCGGGACCGCGAACGTCGCGAGCCCCGACCCGGCCGACGCGAGCAGGGCGTCGACGTGGCCGTGGTAGCAGCCGGCGAACTTCACGACGACGTCACGGCCGGTGAAGCCGCGGGCCAGCCGGATCGCCGACATGGTCGCCTCGGTGCCGGAGGACACGAAGCGCACCCGGTCGACCGGCGCGCGGTCGACGATCTCCTCGGCGAGCTCCACCTCCGGCTCCGTCGGCGTGCCGTACGACGTGCCGCGGGCCACCGCGGCCTGCACCGCGGCCTGCACCTCCGGGTGGGCGTGCCCGAGCAGCATCGGGCCCCACGAGCAGATGAGGTCGACGTACTCGTGTCCGTCGACGTCGGTGAGCCAGGCGCCGGCGGCGGAGCGGATGAAGCGCGGGGTGCCGCCGACCGCGTTGAAGGCCCGGACCGGGGAGTTCACGCCCCCGGGCGTGACCGCGCGGGCGCGCGTGAACAGCGCCTCAGAGGCAGGGGTGGGACGGATCGCGGCAGACATCGCCTCATTGTCGCCCAGCCGCCCAACCGACCGTCGGCGAGGGTCCTCGACCACCGTCCGTCACAGTGGTATGGCCCACTCAGTGGACTCGGTCGTTTCGCGCTCATGCCGGTCGGGCACCATCGTGACGCCGACCACTCAAGCTCGTCCGAGTTGTTCGGCTGATTCGAACCTCCGCGTAACTTGCCCGTGACACGATTCGTTGATCGCCCACGGACGTCGGAACGCTCGGGGACGACACATCGCTCGAAGATCGGGAGTAGACCGCATGGCAAAGCGACTCGGACGCGCGCAGCGCGCGACGGCCCTGGTGCCGCTCGCGCTGTTGTCCGCCGCCTGGACCGCCAGCCTCGCCGGCGTCGGCGCGGGGTCGGCCACGGCCACCCAGACCCCCGACCCGCTCCCGGCCACCAGCCTGCCCGACGGGACCAGCGTCCCGACCCAGGCCATCGAGGCCCCCGCCAGCGTCTCCTCCCCCGACGGCGTCGCCCCCGGCATAGGTGCCGGCGGGGCGGCCCAGGCCGTCTCGACCGCCTCCACGGCCGGCATCCCCTCGGTCGCCCTGGCCGCCTACCAGCGCGCCGAGACCGTCATCAACGCCGCCGACGAGAGCTGCAACCTCACCTGGCAGCTGGTCGCGGCCATCGGCCGGGTCGAGTCCGACCACGGTCGCTACGGCGGCAACACCCTCGACGACCAGGGCGTCGCCCGCCCCGGCATCTTCGGCATCGCCCTCGACGGCACCAACAAGACCCAGGCCATCGCCGACACCGACGCCGGCCAGTTCGACGGCGACGCGAAGTGGGACCGCGCGGTCGGCCCGCTGCAGTTCATCCCCTCGACCTGGTCGGTCGTGGGCGTGGACGCCGACGGCGACGGCCGGCGCGACCCGCAGGACATCGACGACGCGGCCCTGGCCTCAGCGGTCTACCTCTGCTCCGGCGACGACGACCTGTCGACGACCGCCGGGCAGCGCACCGCGGTCTACCGCTACAACCACAGCGACTCCTACGTCGACCTGGTGCTCTCGATCATGAGCAACTACCTGGCCGGCTCCTACACCTCGGTCCCGAACGGCACCACGGCCGCGGGCTACATCCAGCCCGACACGTCGTACACCCCGCCGCCGAGCGCGAGCTCCGGCCCGAAGGTGGTCAAGGAGAGCAAGCCCGGCGCGAACCAGCCCGAGGCCACCGCGCCGGCCGCGCCCACCACCCCGACGCCCACCGCGCCGTCCGGCGGCGGCAAGGGCGACGGCGGCGGCAAGGGCGGCGGCAAGCCCACGAAGGCCCCCAGCATCCCGCCGGTGGTCGTGCCGACGCTGCCGAGCACCGGGGTCACCCCGGTCGACGAGACCCTGACCCGGGCCCAGGCGATCGTGCAGTGCGCGCTCGACTACGGCCTGAAGGTCGACGTCAACGGCCTGGTCAACGTGATCCTCAGCCTGCTCAACACCGTGGTGGGCGCCGAGGCGACCGAGGCCTGCATCGCCAAGTACACGAACCCCTGACCGGGTCGCGTCAGCGGGCGAGCAGCCGGGCGGCCTCGGCCGCCCAGTAGGTCAGCACCACGTCGGCACCCGCGCGGCGGATCGACGTCAGCGTCTCGAGTATCGCGGCCTCACGATCGATCCAGCCCTGCGCCGCGGCCGCCTCGAGCATCGCGTACTCGCCGGAGACGTTGTAGGCGGCGACCGGGACGTCGACGGCGTCGCGCACCCGGCGGAGCACGTCGAGGTAGGCCAGCGCGGGCTTCACCATGACCAGGTCGGCGCCCTGCGCGACGTCGAGCAGCGCCTCGCGGACGCCCTCGACCGCGTTGCCGCCGTCCTGCTGGTAGGTACGGCGGTCGCCGGTCAACGAGGAGTCCACGGCTTCGCGGAACGGCCCGTAGAAGGCAGAGGTGTACTTCGTGGAGTAGGCCATGATCGAGACGTCGGTGTGCGCGGCGCCGTCCAGCGCCTCGCGGATGGCCGCGACCTGGCCGTCCATCATGCCGCTGGGCGCGACCATGTCGGCGCCGGCCGCGGCCATGGCCCGGGCCATCTCGGCGTACACCTCGAGGGTCCGGTCGTTGTCGACCCGACCGTCGGGGGTGAGCACCCCGCAGTGGCCGTGGTCGGTGAACTCGTCGATGCACAGGTCGCCGATCACGGTGATCGCGTCGCCGACCTCGGCGACCACGTCGGTGATCGCGACGTTGAGGATCCCGGCCGGGTCGACCGCACCGGACCCGACAGCGTCCTTGGTCTCGGGGACGCCGAACAGGATCACCCCGCCGAGACCCAGCTCGGCCGCCTCGCTCACCGCAGCCAGCACGCTGGAGCGGGAGTGCTGGACGACGCCCGGCATCGAGGAGATCGGGACCGGCTCGTCGATGCCCTCGCGGACGAAGAGCGGCAGCACCAGCTGCCGCGCCTCCACCGAGGTCTCGGCCACCATCTGCCGCAGCGCCGCGGTGGTCCGCAGGCGCCGCGGCCGGATGACGGGGCCGGTCATCGCGCGGTGGTGGTCTTCCGGCGGCCCGACGGCTTGCGCTCGGACGGCCGGGTGACCTCCTGGCCCGCCTCGACCATCGCGGCCCGGCGAGCGGAGCCGAAGTCGGCGAGCGCGTCGACCAGCTCGTCGACGTCCGGCTTGGGGGCCAGGACGTCGACCCGCAGGCCGTGCTCCTCGGCGGTCTTGGCCGTGGCCGGACCGATCACCGCGATGATCGTCGACGGGTGCGGCTTGCCGGCGATGCCGACCAGGTTGCGCACCGTCGAGGACGAGGTGAAGACGACCGCGTCGAACTTGCCGGTCTTGATCGCGTCGCGGGTGGGCGCCGGCGGCGGGGTGGCCCGCACGGTGCGGTAGGCCGTGACGTCGTCGCACTCCCAGCCGAGGTCGACCAGGCCGGCGACCAGGGTCTCGGTGGCGATGTCGGCGCGCGGGAGGAAGACCCGGTTGATCGGGTCGAGGACGTCGTCGTACTCGGGCCAGTCGGCGAGCAGGCCGGCCGCGGACTGCTCGCCCGAGGGGACCAGGTCGGCCCGCAGACCCCAGTCGGCGATGGACTGGGCGGTCTTGTCACCGACGGCGGCGATCTTCAGGCCGGAGAAGGCCCGGGCGTCGAGACCGTACTCCTCGAACTTCTCGCGGACCGCGCGGACCGCGTTGACGGAGGTGAAGGCGATCCACTCGTAGCGACCCTCGACCAGGCCGCGGACGGCCTTGTCCATCTGCTGCGGGTTGCGGGGCGGCTCGACCGAGATGGTCGGCACCTCGTCGGGGACGGCGCCGTAGCCGCGCAGCCGGTTGACCAGCGGGCCGGCCTGGTCCTTGGTGCGAGGCACCAGGACCCGCCAGCCGAAGAGCGGCTTGGTCTCGAACCACGAGAGCGTGTCGCGCAGGTCGACGACGTCGCCGACCACGGTGATCGCCGGGGGGGCCATCCGGGCCGCGCGGGCGTCGGTGGCGATGTGCTCCAGCGTCGAGGTGACGGTGCTCTGGGTGGTGGTGGTGCCGACCCGGGTCATTGCGACCGGGGTCTGCGGCGAGCGGCCCGCGGCGACCAGCGCCTTGCTAACCTCGCCGATCTGGCCGACGGCCGAGAGCAGCACCAGGGTGCGCCGGTCGGCGTAGTGGCTCCAGTCGATCTTCTCGCCACAGGTGACGACCGCGACCTCGCGGTGGTCCTTGGTGGTGAGCGGGATGCCGGCGTACGCCGGGACCGCGCTGACCGACGAGACGCCGGGCACGATCTCGAAGCCGAGGCCCGCCTTGGCGCAGGCCTGCGCCTCCTCGGGGCCCGAGGCGTAGAGGAACGGGTCGCCGGTCATCAGCCGCACGACGCGGTGTCCGCGCTTGGCCTGCTTGACGACGACCTTCGCGCGGGCGGCGTGGGTCAGCGGCTGGCCGTCCTCGCCGAACCCGCCGTCGACCAGCTCGGGGCCGGGGACCGGCTCACCCTCGGGAAGGTCGGCCGGGTCGGCCAGGCCGAGCAGGTGCCGCACCAGGGCGGCGTGCTCCGGCGCCTCGGTGACGATCACGTCGGCCTGCTCGATCAGGCCCACGGCGCGGACCGTGAGCAGCTCCGGGTCGCCGGGTCCGCTGCCCACGAAGGACACCCATCCGCGGGTCGGGGTGGCGGTGGTGGTCTTGCCTCGGGTCATGCGTTGCGCACCTGTTCTGACTCGTCGTGCTGTCGTGTGTCCAGCTGTCCGGCCCCGTCGGCGAGCATCTCTGCCGCCAGCCGGTTGCCGACGCCCACGGCGTCGGCGGGGTCTCCCGACGCGGACATCCGCACCGCGAGGGCCCCGTCGGGTGAGAGCGCGATGGCGCGCACCCAGATCTCGTCTCCGTCATCGCCCTCGGCAACCTCGGCGAGGGCGCCGATCGGGGCCGAGCAGCCACCTTCGAGGGTGGCCAGCACGGCCCGCTCCGCCTCGACCGCGGCCCGCGCGCGCGGGTCGTCGAGGACGGCCAGGTCTGCGGCGAGCGCGTCGTCGCTGCGGCACTCGACGCCCAGCGCCCCCTGGCCGGGGGCGGGGAGCATCTGCAGCGGGTCGAGCACCTCCGTCGCCTCCTCCAGCCGGCCGATCCGGGCCAGGCCGGCGCGCGCGAGCACGACGGCGTCGTACTCGCCCGACCGGACCTTGCCGATCCGGGTGTCGACGTTGCCACGGACGCCGACGACGTCCAAACCGAGGCCGAGGGCGTGCAGCTGGGCCGCCCGTCGGGGGGAGCCGGTGCCGACCCGCGACCCGACCGGGAGCTCGCCCAGGGTCAGTCCGTCGCGGGCGACGACCACGTCGCGCGGGTCCTCGCGACCGGGTACGGCGGCCAGCGCGATCCCGTCCGCGGGGTAGGTCGGCAGGTCCTTCAGGGAGTGCACCGCCACGTCGACCTCGCCGCGCAGCAGCGCGTCGCGGAGCGCGCCGACGAAGACACCGGTGCCGCCCACGGCGGTCAGCGGCGTGCCGGCGGCCTGGCTGCGGTCGCCGTCGGTGGCGATCTCGACCAGCTCGGCCTCGCGGCCCAGCCGGGTGCGGATCAGCTCGGCGACGTGACCGGCCTGGGTGGTCGCCAGCAGCGAGGCGCGGGTGCCGACGCGCACGGTCGCGGCGCTCACCGCAGACCCTCCGGACGGGTGACCGCGTCGACCGCCTCGGGGTCGAGGGCGAAGAGCTCGGCGAGCGCGGCGGCGTACGACACGGCGCCGGCCTCGTTGGCCAGCTCCTTCACGCGCACCGTCGGCTCGTGCAGCAGCTTGTCGGCGACCCGGCGCACGGTGTGCAGCACCTCGGCGCGGGTGGTGTCGTCGAGGCCGGGCAGCCGGCCGTCCAGCCGCTCCATCTCGGCGTCGACGACGGCGGTGGCCATCGAGCGCAGCGCCACGACCGTGGGGGTGACGCTGGCCTGGCGCCGGGCCGCCAGGAACGCGGCGACCTCCTGGCCGACGATCCGGCGGACCTCGACGACCTCGCGTCCGGCGTCGGAGGCGTGCAGGTCGTCGGCGAGCTCGGCCAGGCCGAGCAGGGTCACCCCGTCCAGCTCGGTCACGCCCGGGTCGACGTCGTGCGGCAGGGCGAGGTCGATGAGCACGACCGGGCGATTGTCGGGACGGGACCGCTCGAGCATGGCGCGGGTGACGAGCACGCCGGTCGAGCCGGTGCAGCTCACGACCAGGTCGGCGTGGGCCAGCTCGGCCTCGAGGTCGGCGAGCGGGGCCGGACGGGCGTCGTACTCGCGGGCGAGTCGGTCGGCCCGCTCCTGGCTGCGGTTGGCGACGACGATCTCGCCGGCACCGAGGCGCGCGACCGTCGCGGTGGCCAGACCGGCCATCGCACCGGCCCCGACCACGAGCACCCGGCGACCGGCGACGCCGCCGCCCGCGAGCTCGGAGCGCTCCAGGGCGGCGGTCACCAGGGAGGGCGCGACCCGGTCGATGTCGGTCTCGGCGCGCGAGCGCTTGCCGACGCGCAGGGCCTGCTGGAAGAGCACGTTGAGGGCGGGGCCGACGGTGCCGAGCTCCTGGCCCAGGCGCAGCGCCTCTCGGGCCTGGCCGAGGATCTGGCCCTCGCCGACGGCCATCGAGTCGAGGCCCGCGGCCACCTGGAAGAGGTGGGAGACGGCGCCGTCGTCGTAGTGGACGTAGAGGTGCGGGAGCATCGTCTCCGCGCTCCGACCGGCGCGCTCGACCAGCAGCCGCGACAGCTCCTCCACGGAGCCGTGGAACCGGTCGACCTCGGTGTAGATCTCCAGCCGGTTGCAGGTGGAGATCACCGTGGCCTCGGTGACGTGGGTGCACGACGCGACGTCGGTGACCAGCTTCTGCACACCGTCGGAGGTCAGCGCGACGCTCTCCAGGAGAGCGACGGGAGCGGAGTTGTGGGAGATGCCGACGACCAGGATGCTCATGCCGGTTCCTCCTGCTGCTGGTCCTGCGCCTTGCGCTGCTCGTGGTACGCGAGGATCTGCAGCTCGATGGACAGGTCGACCTTGCGGACGTCGACCCCCGCGGGAACGGTCAGCACGGAGGCGGCGAAGTTGAGGATGCTGCTGATGCCGGCGGCGACCATCCGGTCGGCCACGGCCTGGGCGGCCGGGGCCGGGGTCGCGATGACCCCGATCGCCACGCCGTGCTCGGCCACGATGCCCTCCAGGTCGTCGAACGGGCGTACGTCGATGCCCGCGACCGTCTCACCGGTCCGCGCCGGGTCGGCGTCGAGCAGCGCCACGGTGCGGAACCCGCGACTGCGGAACCCGGAGTAGTTGGCCAGCGCGTGCCCGAGGTTGCCGATCCCGACGATCACCACCGGCCAGTCCTGGGTCACGCCGATCTCGCGGGCGATCTGGTAGCGCAGGTAGTCGACGTCGTAGCCGACCCCGCGCGTGCCGTAGCTGCCGAGGTAGGACAGGTCCTTGCGGAGCATCGCGCTGTTGACCCCTGCCGACGCCGCGAGCGCCTCGCTCGAGCACGTCGACGTACCGGCCTCCGACAGTGACGTCAGGGCCCGGAGGTAGACGGGCAGCCGCGCGACGGTGGCCTCGGGAATGTCCCGGGCGGTCTCGCTGGGCGTCCGTGCGGTCACGTGCGTCTTCTCTCCATGCCACGAGGGGCAAGTAGCTGCCGCAGATGGGGGCCGGCGCAGCCCGGATTCGTCCGACGGCTCGCTCACTGTAGGAGTTTGTGAACGAGAGAACAAACCGGCGGAAGCCTCGTCCGGGGGCACGCCTAGCACATGTGACATGTCCCACCCGCGGAGGGGTGGCTACGAGGTGAGAGCCGTGCGCAAGCGGTCCTCGCTGACCCGCCAGAAGTCGTGCTGCCGGCCGTCGACGAGGGTCACCGGGATCTCCTCGCCGTACCGCTCGAGCAGGGCGGGGTCGTCGAGGATTGAGATCTCGTCGTACTCCTCACCGAGCTCGGCGCAGACCCGCGCGACCACCGCACGGGCGTCGTCGCACAGGTGGCACCCCGGCTTGGAGTAGAGCGTGACCCGGGCGGTCACGGCGCCTCCTCCAGCAGGCCCAGCGCGCGGCGGCGCTCGATGCCGCGCAGCCGGCCCTTCTGCACCTTGCCCGTGACGGTGAGCGGGAGCTCGGCGACGACCTCGATGCGCTGCGGGCGCTTGAAGCGGGCCAGCCGGGCCTCGCAGTGGTCGCGGACGGCGGCGCCGACGATGGCCGGGTCGTCACCGTTCGCCACGACGTAGGCGACCACGGCCTCGCCCGTGTGCTCGTCGGCGACGCCGATGACGGCGGCCTCCAGCACCTGGTCGAGCTCGCGGATGACCTCCTCGACCTCGACCGGGTAGACGTTGAACCCGGAGACGATGACCATCTCCTTGAGCCGGTCGACGAGGAAGAGGTCGCCCTCGGCGTCGAGGAAGCCGACGTCGCCGGTCGACCACCAGCCGTCGTCGTCCGGGCCGTCGGCGCCGTCGGGCCAGTAGCCGCTGAACAGGTTGGCCCCCCGCACCTGGATCTGCCCGGGGTCCTCCCCCTCGGGCTCGCGGCCGGCGTCGTCGATCAGGCGCAGGTCGATCCCGGGCAGCGCGGCACCGACCGAGCCGGCCGCCGGTGGCCGCGTGCTGCAGAGGGTGCTGGTCACCACCGGGGACGCCTCGGTGAGGCCGTAGCCCTGGTGCACCGGGATCTCGGTGCGCACGACGAACTCCTCGACGAGCTCGGGGGCGAGCGGCGCGGAGCCGGACAGCACCAGCCGGACCGGGCCGAGCCGTTCGGCCAGGTGGTCCTCGCCCCGCCAGTAGGCGAAGACCGGCGGGGCCACCGGGACGACGCTGCAGGCCTCGTCGTCGATGATGTCGAGGGTGCCCTGGGGGTCGAATCGCTCGACCAGCACCAGCTTGGCGCGGTGCCGCACGACACCGCCGAGCACCGCGTTGAGGCCGTAGACGTGGAAGAGCGGCAGCACGCCGAGCACGACGTCGTCGCCGTGCATCATCGGCGGGTCGACGACCGCGACCTGCTCGATGTTGGCGAGCAGGGCGCGGTGGGTGAGCATCGCCGCGCGCGGGCGGCCCGAGGTGCCGCTGGTGTAGAGGAGGCACGCGAGCTTCTCGGGGTCCTGGAGCGGCGGGACGAACCGGGCCCGATCGGCGCGCAGGTGGTCGTAGGAGCGCTCGCCGGGCAGCAGCGTGGCCCCCGCGACCACGACGCGCGGCGTGACCGCCCGGGTCAGCAGCTCGGGGTCGAGCTCGGGGGCGCGGCCCGCGGCGTGGTCGTCGACCGCCCGGGCGAGCAGTGCGACGCCCTCGCGGACGGCCCGCACCGCGGCGAGGTCGGTCACGACCATCTTCGCCCCGGAGTCGGCGATCATCCGGGCCAGCTCACCCGGGGTCGCCAGCGGGTTCACGGGTACGGCGACCGCCTGCGACCGCAGCACCCCGAAGTACGTCGCGACGAACTCCAGGCGGTTGCCGAGCACGAGCATCACGCGGTAGCCGGCCACGATGCCCGCCGCGCCGAGGCCTGTGGCGATCCGGCCGACCTCGTCGTCGAGCTCCGCCCAGGTCATGCTGCGACCGCCGGCCTCGACGACCGCCAGCTTGTCCGGGCTCTCCACAGCGGCGGCGGCGACCAGGTCGGCCACGTCACGGACGTCGGGAACCTCGGCTGAGGCAGGCATGGAGGGATACTTCCACACCACGCAACGGCACGCGGCGGACTCCTCCGGACACCGGTCGGGGCTCTACCCTGGCCGGGTGACCCCGCCCGCCGAACGGCGCAGCCTCCCCAACCTCCAGCAGCGGTCCACGCTGGCCGGCGAGGCCGCCGCGGCGGCCGCCGAGGTCGAGACGGCCCTGCACACCCCGGCCGACGCCCGCTCGGCGGCGTTCTTCGACGTCGACAACACCGTGATGCAGGGCGCGAGCATCTTCCACCTGGCCCGCGGCCTGCACCGCCGCAAGTTCTTCACCACCCGCGAGATCGCGGGCGCCGCCTGGAAGCAGGCCTACTTCCGGGTGGTCGGCGTCGAGGACCCCGAGCACGTCGCCGACGCCCGCAACTCCGCGCTCTCCTTCATCGCCGGCCACACCGTCACCGAGCTCGAGGAGCTGGGCGAGGAGATCTTCGACGAGGCGATGGCCCACCGGATCTGGCCCGGCACCCGCGCCCTCGCCCAGATGCACCTCGACCAGGGCCAGCGGGTCTGGCTGGTCACGGCCGCGCCCATCGAGATCGCCCAGATCATCGCCCGCCGGCTCGGGCTGACCGGGGCGATGGGCACCGTCGCCGAGCACGACGACGGCGTCTACACCGGGCGACTGGTCGGCGACATGCTGCACGGGCCCGCCAAGGCGGAGGCGGTCAAGGCGCTCGCCGCGCGCGAGGAGCTCGAGCTGGCCGCCTGCTCGGCGTACTCCGACTCCTACAACGACCTCCCCATGCTCTCGATGGTGGGCGACCCGTGCGCCATCAATCCCGACGCCCGGCTGCGTGCCCACGCCCGCGAGCAGGGCTGGCGGGTCCGCGACTACCGCACCGGCCGCAAGGCCGCTCGCGCCGGGCTCCTGGTCGGCGCGATGACCGGCGCCGCCACCGGCGCGGTCGCGGCGGGTCTGGCCGTCCGCCGGCGGCACTGAACCGCTTTCCCCTGCCCGGGATTTTGCGGACGGTTTCGTTCACATGCCGGACTACTCGTGCGTAAGGTGGGAAGAACGCTCGATGGGGCCGAGCGTTTCCGGGAGGGGATCGACCAGATGCCGTGGCACCGTGGCGATGGCGTGCGCGACGCCGCGCGGGGGCTCGATGCCCTGCGCGCCGAGGTCGCGCGGCTGCTGGCCCCGCCGCCCCTCGCCACGCCGGGTCCCGGGATGCTCCTGGCCGAAGCGCTCACCGGCGAGGGTGGCCCGGTCCCGACCGGCCCCGGCTCGTCGTACGACGACAGCGAGCTGGCCGCCTCCTCGGAGGAGTCCGAGGCCGAGCGCACCCGGCTGATCGCCCTGGTCGAGCTGGCCCGCCAGGGCGACTCCGAGGCGTTCGGCCTGCTCTACGACCACTACCAGGGCTCGGTCTACCGCTTCCTGTTCTACCGGACCCGCTCGAGCACGCTCGCCGAGGACCTGACCTCGGAGACCTTCTTCCGGGCGCTGCGGAGCATGACCAGCTTCCGCTGGCAGGGCAAGGACTTCGGCGCCTGGCTGATGACCATCGCGCGCAACCTGGCCACCGACCACTTCAAGGCGGGCCGGACCCGGCTGGAGATGGCCACCGAGGACATGGGTCAGCACGACGACGCCACCGAGGGCCCCGAGGCCGCGGTGCTGGCCGGGCTGACCAACGAGATCCTGCTGCGGGCCCTGACCGAGCTGCCCGTCGAGCAGCGCGACTGCCTGGTGATGCGGTTCCTGCAGGGCATGAGCATCGCCGAGACGGCCGCCGTCCTGGGCCGCAGCGACGGCGCGATCAAGCAGCTCCAGCTGCGTGGGGTGCGCAACCTCGCCAAGCTGATGCCGGAGGGGATCCGCGGCTGATGAGCACCCGTGCTGAAGTCGTCCTGACGCCTGCGTCACACGCCGTAACCTCCGCCGTCCGCCCGTCGTTGAAACGTTCGTCCGGGAGCGCCACCGCGCGCCCGGTCATGGCCGAGACAACAGGACGGATCCACCGATGAGCCCCGTGTTCGCGGCGCGCAGACGCGCCGAGGAGTTCGACTCCCTGGTCGAGGGAACCTCGACCGGGCCGGTCGACCCCGCACGGTACGACGAGCTTCTGGCGCTGGTGGGCACGCTCCGCGCGACCGCCCCGGTCGAGCCCCGGCCCGCCTTCGTCGCCGACCTCCGCGAGCGGCTGATGACCGCGGCCGAGACCGAGCTGGTCCCCGCCGCGCCGACCGCCGCCGTCCAGGATCGGCTCACCGTGACACGCCGCTCGCCGCGCGAGCGCCGACTGGCCGCCGTCGTCGGCGGGTTCGCCATCATCGGCGCGACCACCTCGATGGCGGTCGCCGCGCAGTCCGCGCTCCCGGGCGACGTGCTCTACCCGCTCAAGCGGGCCATCGAGAACGCCCACACCGGGCTCAGCGTCGACGACGAGCAGAAGGGCTCGACGCTGCTGGCCAACGCGAGCGGCCGGCTCGAGGAGGTCGACCGTCTCACCCGCGCCTCGGCATCCGGCGAGGTCGACGTCCGCGCGGTCGAGGAGACCGTCGTGCTGTTCACGGCCCAGGCGACCGAGGCCAGTGACCTGCTGCTCGCCGCCTACGACGCCGAGGGCGACGACGAGGCGCTGAGCGAGCTGCAGGACTTCACCGACCGCGGCTTCACCCTCCTCGACCAGCTGGCCTCCGACGCCACCGATGAGGTGCGCGAGGCACTGGTGCCGGTCGGCAACGTGCTGGCCGCGATCGAGGCCGCCGTCCAGCAGGCCTGCCCCAGCTGCGTGGTGTCGCTGACCCAGCTGCCGCAGTCGCTCCTCCAGCCGGTCGGCAACACCCTCGACCAGCTGATCTCCTCCGGGACCGGCCAGGCCCCGACGACGGCCGACCCCAAGCCCGGTTCGGGCGGGGGCAAGCCGACCTCCCCGAAGCCCGGGAAGTCCGCGCCCTCGGCCGGGGTCCCGACGGCGCCCGCCGTACCCCTGCCCACGCCGGGTGGGGGCAACGGCTCCGGCGGCTCGGGCGGCTCCGGCGGCTCGGGTGGCTCGGGCGGCTCCGGCTCCTCGGGCGGCAAGAACCCCGTCGAGGACCTGGTCAACGGGCTGCTCGGCGGCGGCAGCAGCTCGACGCCCACCGAGGACCCCGAGATCCCGATCGTGACCGACACGCTCGAAGGCGTCGGCGACATCGTGGGCGGCCTGCTCAACCCGCCGAAGCCGACCACCAAGCCCTGACCACTCCGGTCAGCGGAAGACCGACTCCCGCTTCATCAGCAGCGAGTAGAGGGTCTGCTGGATCGTCTCGCGCACCTGGTCGGTGACGTTGAAGACCAGCATCGGGTCGTCCGCAGCGCCCCGGTCGTACTCGTCGGTGCGGATCGGCTCGCCGAACTCCAGCAGCCACTTCGACGGCAGCGGCACCAGGCCGAGCGGCCCCAGCAGCGGGAAGAGCGGCGTGATGGGGATGTAGGGGACGCCGAGCAACCGGGCCAGCGACGGGACGTTGCCGACCAGCGGGTAGATCTCCTCGGCGCCGACCACCGACAGCGGCACGATCGGCACGCCGGTGCGCAGCGCGGCGGAGACGAATCCGCCCCGCCCGAACCGCTGGAGCTTGTAGCGCTCCGAGTAGGGCTTGCCGATGCCCTTGAAGCCCTCCGGCCACACGCCGACCAGCTCGCCCCCGCTCAGCATCCGCTCCGCGTCCTCGGTGCAGGCCAGGGTGGCCCCGCTCTTGCGGGCCAGCGCCGAGACGACCGGCAGCCGGAAGACCAGGTCAGCGCCGAGCGGCCGGAGGAACCGGCCGGTCTGGTCGTGGACCGAGACCATCGTCATCAGCCCGTCGACGGGCACGGTGCCGGAGTGGTTGGAGACGACCAGGGCGCCGCCCTCGGTCGGGATGTTCTCGATGCCCCGGACCTCGATCCGGAACCACCGCTCGGCGATCGGGCGCAGCGCGGCCATGAAGAAGCGCTCGGTGATCTCCTGGTCGAAGCCGTACTCGTCGACGGCGTAGTCGCCGGTGACCCGGCGGCGCAGGAAGGCGAGGAACCGGGCCAGCTGGGGCTCCCACTGGTCGCCGAAGACCTCGAGCGCGGCGTGCTGGAACGCCGAGAGCCAGTCGGCGGCGGGGATGCCGGTGAGCGGGCCGCGGTCGACCGTCGTCACCGGCGGACGCTCGGCGGCCTCGACCACCTGGGGCACCTCGGGCACCTCGACGGTCTCGACCGGCTCCTCGACCCCCGCCGGCTCGGGAGCCGGGCGGGCCTTGCGCGTCGCCGCCCGGGGCTTCGCCGGCTTGGACCCGCCGGCGAGGCCGCGCGCCGCCGAGGACGGCTGCTTGCCGGTGCCGCGGCCGGGCCGGCCGCGGGTGCCGATGGGGATGATCTCGGCGTCACCCATGGTCGCCTCCCGAGCGCACTGCAGGGCCGGTCGTGAGCTGGCGCTCGACGCCGGCGAGCGCCCGGTCGGCGCGACCGCCGGTCGGCGTGAGGGTCGAGGCGAAGTCGGCGAAGGCCTCCGCCGTGGAGTACGACGGCTCGAAGCCGAGCACCTCGCGCATCCGGGTCGTGTCGACGCCGCGGCCGTAGGTCAGGAACGCCAGCTGCTCGGGCGAGAAGTCGGCGAGCCGGGCGGAGCGGAGCACGGACCCGAGGTTGCCGACCAGGATCCCGGGCATCGGCACCGTCGGGCGCTGCAGGCGTCGTACGGCCTGGGAGAGCATCAGGATGCCGTCGCCGGCGACGTTGAAGGTGCCGGCGACCTCGCGGGTCACGGCCTGCCGCAGCACCTCGAGCAGGTCCTGCTCGTGGAGGAACTGCAGCCGCGCGTCGAAGCCGAGCACGGTCGGGATCACCGGCAGCCGGAAGTACGACGTGATCGGGCTCGAGACGTAGGGCCCGATGACGTTGGCCGCCCGGATCGTCGCCACGCGTACGTCGGAGCGCCGCCGGGCGAAGCCGCGGACGTAGCCCTCGATCTCGGCGACGTCCTTCGCGTAGCCCGAGCGCGGGGCGCGCCGGGGCTCCATGTCCTCGGTGAACATCGCAGGGTCGCGACTGCTCGCGCCGTACATGGTGGTCGTCGACTTGACCACGAGGTTGCGCAGCCCGGGTGCCTTCTGGCACGCGGCGAGGAGCTGCATCGTCCCGATGACGTTCAGCTCTTTCATGCTGTTGCGCCCACCGGCGCTCCCCGGCGTCGAGATGACGCTCATGTGGACGACGGTGTCGACGTCCTCCTTGGCGATCACCTTGGCGATCACCGGGTTGCGGATGTCCGCGCGGACGAACGAGACGTCGCCGAGGTCGCCCCGCGGGGGGACGACGTCGACTCCGATCACCCGGTCGACGGCAGGGTCGACTGCGACGGACCGCGCGAACTTCCGCCCCAGGTCGCGGGACACGCCCGTGACCAGGACGACCGAGCCAGCGCTGCCCATGGCGACCCCTCGACCTGGGAGGTGGCTTACTTGCCGAGCTTGCGGCGCTGGACGCGCGTCTTCTTCAGCAGCTTGCGGTGCTTCTTCTTGGCCATACGCTTGCGCCGCTTCTTGATGACAGAACCCACGGGATACCTTTCAACAGCTGTGAGGCGATCCGGCGGAGACACCGCAGGACCAAGACAGCCTATCCGCCGCAGGGTGGCAGGTGAGAATCGCGGCCCGAGGGCCGGTCAGCCGGCGTCGTAGAAGCTCTTGCGGAGGTACTCGTTCGCGTCCTCCTCGCGGACGCGGAACGACCGGCCGACCCGCACGGCGGGCAGGTCACCGTTGTGGACCAGGCGGTAGACGGTCATCTTCGAGACCCGCATCATCGACGCGACCTCGGCGACGGTCAGAAACTTCGCTTCGGAGATGTCCCCGGACGAGTTGGCAGCCATCGTGCACCAGCTCTCTTTCTTGTGCGCCCGCCACCGGCTTCCCCACCGGTGATCACACGGGCGGCGCTGTCGTGAGAATAGGGCCTGGTGTGACTCGTGGGAAGGGATGGACGAAAGAAACACCAGTGGTCTACGGCGTGTTGACTTGCAGAACCTCCCTGTGGGAGTCAGGGCGACCTCAGGGCAGCGGATCGAGGCCGTGCAGGGGGAAGACCTCGGTGCGCGTCGCGTGCACCGCCCGATCGAGCCAGGTGTCCGGGTCGTAGCCCTCGCGCCAGTCGCGGTACGCCGGGTTCCGCCCGTCCGTGAGCCGGTACGGCGCGGTGCGGCCGAGGTACTCGGCGACGTACTCGCGCCAGCCGCCCGGCGTCTCGGTCTGCGGGTCGACGGGCCGGCCGCCGACGATGCCCAGCAGGTGGGTCCAGGCACGCGGCACCACCTCGACCAGCGCGTAGCCGCCCCCGCCGGTGACCACCCAGCGCCCGCCGGCGACCTCGTGGGCCAGGTCGTGCAGGGCCTGGTAGGCCGCCCGCTGCCCGTCCACGGTCAGCATCAGGTGGGCCAGCGGGTCCTCGGCGTGGGAGTCGCAGCCGTGCTGAGTGACCAGCACCTCGGGCTTGAACTCGCGCAGCAGCGGGGGCACGACCGCATGGAACGCGCGCAGCCAGCCGCCGTCGCCGGTGCCGGGCGGGAGCGCGACGTTGACCGCACTCCCCTGCGCGTCCGGGCCGCCCACGTCGTGGGCGAACCCGGTGCCGGGGAAGAGCATCTGGCCGGTCTCGTGCAGGGAGATGGTGAGCACCCGCGGGTCGTCCCAGAAGACCTTCTCGACGCCGTCGCCGTGGTGGACGTCGACATCGACGTAAGCCACCCGCTGCGCCCCCTGGTCGAGCAGGCTGCGGATACCGACGGCGACGTCGTTGTAGATGCAGAAGCCGCTGGCCCGTTCGGGCATCGCGTGGTGCAGGCCGCCGCAAATGCTGGCGGAGTGCAGCGACTCGCCGCTCCACACCTGCCGGAACGCCTCGACGGTCGCGCCGACGACGTGGGAGGAGGCGTCGTGCATGCCGGCGAAGACCGGGTTGTCGTCGGTGCCCAGGCCGAACGCCTCGTCGGGCGCGACCGTGCGGCCGGCCCGCATCACCGCCTCGATCATGGCCGGGTCGTGGACCGTGGCCAGCAGGTCGAGGTCGGCGATCGGGGCCGCGACCGTCCTCAGTCCGCCGGCGCCCACCACCCCGAGCTCGGTCGCCAGCCGCATCGTCAGGTCGACCCGCAGCGGCGACATCGGGTGGGCGGGACCGAAGTCGTACTCGGTGAGCGTCGGGTCGAAGACGACCGTGGCCGGTCCCTCGCAGGCGGGCATGTCCGCGACGCTACCCGCCGCCGCCCGCCGTGCCATGATGTGTCCGTGCTCACGACCCCGCTCGCCCTGCAGTGGTGGCCCGCCTGACGGCGGACCACGTCTGAAGCACGCACTTCACCCACGGCCGCCCTCCGGGCGGCCGTCGTCGATTTCTCGGCGCTCCCGGTGGGCCTCACCCACCTTCGTCCAGGAGCCCCGATGACCCGCACCCTCTCCCTCCTCACCCCCTCCGGCCGGCTCACGCTCGGCAACCTGCTCGGCGCGCTGCGACCGATGGCCGCTCGACAGGACGACGCCCTCTACGGGCTGTCCGACCTGCACGCGATGACCGTCCCCCACGACCCGGCCGAGCTGCGCGCGCGATCGCTCGAGATTGCCACGCTGCTGCTGGCGGCCGGACTGGACCGGGCGACGCTGTTCCGGCAGAGCGCCGTACCTGCTCACCGGGAGCTGGCCTACCTGCTCGAGTGCGTCGCGACCACCGGCGAGCTGGGGCGGATGATCCAGTACAAGGAGAAGGGCCGCTCGTCGTCGCGGACCTCACTGCTCACCTACCCGGTGCTGATGGCGGCCGACATCCTGCTCTACCGCCCGACCCAGGTCCCCGTCGGCGACGACCAGCGCCAGCACGTCGAGCTGACCCGCGACCTCGCCCTCCGCTTCAACCGGACGTACGGCGAGGTCTTCATCGTGCCCGAGGCCGTCACGCCCGCGGCCGGGGCGCGGGTCATGGACCTCGCCGAGCCGACCCGCAAGATGAGCAAGTCGGCCGACGCCGCCGGCAGCATCCTCCTGCTCGACCCGCCGGACGTCGTACGACGGAAGGTGGCGCGCGCGGTCACCGACTCCGAGACCGGGCCGGCCGCCGTCCGCGCGGACCGAGCCGCGAAGCCTGGGGTCACGAACCTGCTGGAGATCCTGGTCGCCTGCGGCGGGTCGGCCGACGGGCTGACGACGTACGGCGCCCTGAAGAAGGCGGTGACCGACGCGGTGGTGGCCGAGCTCGGGCCGCTGCAGGAGCGCTACGCCGAGCTCGCGGCCGACGCCGCCCACGTCTCGGAGGTGTACGACGCCGGCGCGGTCCGCGCCCGTGCCCTGGCGTCGCCGGTGCTGGCCGCGGCCGAGGCCGCCGTCGGCCTGTAGTTGAACGCGTTCAGAACTTGCTCTACAGTTCGGGACATCCCATTTTTGAACACGTTCAAGGAGATTGAGATGACCTGGACCGTCGGAACCTACGTGGTCTACCTGCTGGTGACCGTGCCGTTGACCGTGTGGGTGGCCACCACCCTGTCGCGCAACGGGAAGGTGTTCCTGGAGGACGTCTTCGCCGGCAACGACCGGCTCGCCGAGGCCGTCAACACGCTGCTGGTCGTCGGCTTCTACCTGCTCAACCTGGGTTTCGTCAGCCTCTACCTGCGGATCGGGACCACCGTCCCGGACGCCGCCGGACTGTTCGAGGAGCTCAGCGTGAAGGTCGGGGTCGTGACCCTGGTCCTCGGCGTCCTGCACTTCTTCAACGTCTACGTCTTCAACGCGATCCGTCGCCGCGGCCGGATGGAGTCGCTGCGCAGCGCACCCGTCCCGCCCCAGGCGCACGTGGCGCCGTACGCCGCGCCGTACCCGGCGCCGGGGCGGTGACGCTCCCGTGATCGACGTCGACCGGCTCGTCGTCCTCCACGACCCGGGCTGCCCGCTCTGCCGGCGGTTCGCGTCGTGGCTGGCCGGCCAGGCTTTCCTGGTGCCGCTCGACCTGGTGCCGGCCGGCTCGGATGAGGCTCGGCGGATGTTCCCGACGCTCGACCACGCAGCGACGCTGCGCGACATCACGGTCGTCGGGTCGGACGGGTCGGTGTGGACCAACGAGCACGCCTGGGTGATGTGCCTGTGGGCCACCCGGACGCACCGCGGCCTCGCCGAGCGGCTGGCCCGACCGCAGTGGCTGCCCCTCGCCCGCGGCGCGGCGTACTCGGCCGCCGGACTGCGTCACCTGCTGCACTCCGCCCCGGTTCGCGAGAGGGGTGACTACCCTGAGCCCTGTGCCGGATCCTGCGCCCCGCTCGCCCAAGGCTGAGCAGACCCGCGGCACCATCCTGGAGTCGGCGATGCGACTGTTCCGCCGCGACGGCTACGACCGGACCACCATGCGGGCCATCGCGGCCGAGGCCGGCGTCTCGGTCGGCAACGCCTACTACTACTTCGGCTCCAAGGAACACCTGATCCAGGCGTTCTACGACCGGATGCAGGACGAGCACGCCGACGCGGCCGCCGACGTGCTCAAGCGGGAGACCGCCTTCGACGCCCGACTGCGCGGCGTCCTCGAGGTGTGGCTCGACGTCGCCGCTCCGAGCCACGAGTTCGCGGGACAGTTCTTCAAGAACGCCGCCGACCCGCGCTCGCCCCTGTCCCCCTTCAGCGCCGAGTCGGCGCCCGCGCGCGCCGCCTCCACCGGGCTCTACGCCCGGGTCGTCGAGGGCACCGACCTCAAGCTCGCCCCCAACGTGCGTCGCGAGCTGCCCGAGCTGCTGTGGCTGCTCCAGATGGGCGTCGTGCTCTTCTGGGTGTACGACGACAGCCCCGAGCAGCGGCGCTCCCGCGAGCTGGTCACCCGGATCGTCCCGGTCGTGGACCGGATCGTCCGAATGTCGCGGTTGCCCCTCGTGCGCGGGCTCGTCGACGACGTGCTCGGGCTGGTGGCCGCCCTGCGCGGCTGACCTCGCCCCTCCAGTGGTCGAGCAGCGAGGCCGCCTTAGCGGTCGAGCGCCCGTCGAGACCCCTGCAGCCCTGCCGCTCACCTCGTTCGAGCCGGTCGCGCCACCGGTGGTCGAGCAGTGAAGGACGAAGTCCTGAACGCCCGTCGAGACCCCCGCAGCCCTGCCACTGACCTTGTTCGGACCAGTCGCCCCACCGGTGGTCGAGCAGTGAAGGACGAAGTCCTGAACGCCCGTCGAGACCCCCGCAGCCCTGCCGCTGACCTCGTTCGAGCCGGCCTCTGCCGTGGCGTCTGCGCCTGGCACCAGGCCGGTTCAAAGACATTTACTGAAAGAAAGGGTGCTCACCGTCCGCGGTGATCAAGGGCCATCACGAGCCTGCTTCTAGCTTTCGGTCTCTTGGGGTCGACCGTTCGGCCAAGGCTGTGAACAACCCTCGCATTCGATCACCTGTTCGACTAGAATGACGGCATGGCTCGGGACCTCGACGACTGCGACACCGCACCCACGGTGCTCGCCTTCGTGCGCGCCCGACGCACCGTGCAGCTCCAGGCCGAGGCCGACCAGCTCGCTGCCGCCGTCACCTGGGCCGGCATGCACTCCACCGACTCCCTGACCGACGCTGCCGCCGTCTGGGTGCCGGGTTGTGAGGACGAGATGGCTATCGCCGGACCCGGCGCACCCCTGATCGCTGAGTTCTCCGTGCTGGAGTTCTCCGCTGCGCTCGGCCTGTCGTCCGACTCCGGGCGGATCTACCTCGGACACGCCGTCGAGCTCGCCCACCGACTCCCCAGGGTCTACGAACGCGTCCAGTCGTTGGACCTTCCGGTGTGGAAGGCCCGACGCATCGCCGCCGAGACCATCGACCTCCCCGAAGACGGCGCCGAGTTCGTCGACACCCACGTCGCCTCAGTGGCGCACAAGATCTCGATCGCCCAACTCGACCGGACCATCGAAGAAGCCCGCACCCGCTTCGACCCCGAAGCAGCCCGGCAGCGGGCCCGGGATGCGGCCGAGGTGCGGCACTTCGACATCGAGGTGCAGCAGGTCTCCTACGACGGCCACGTCGAAGTCCGCGGCACCTTGGACCTGGTCGACGCACTGGATCTGGAGGATGCCGTCGCGCGGGGTGCGACCCACCTCGGAACGATCGCCGCCGACCTCTCCCTCGACGTACGCCGATCCATCGCCGTCGGTGACCTGGCCCGCCGCCAGCTCACCCTCGACCTGAACGCCGAACCCGAACCCGACCCGGACCGGAAGCGACCCCGGCAGGTCGTGGTGCACGTGCACCTCGCCGACGCCGCCATCGCCCGCGTCGAGAACACCCGGTCGATGATCTCCGTCGAGCAGGTCAAGAGCTGGTGTCAGGACGGAGACAGTCAGGTCGTCATCAAGCCCGTGATCGACCTGGCCGGTCACGTGCACGTGGATGCCTACGAGGTCCCGGACAGGTTGAAGGAACGCCAGGCCCTGCTTCAGCAATCCTGTGTCTTCCCCTGGTGCCGCCGCAGGGCCAGGTCGTGCGACCACGACCACAACGACCCAGCATCCAGAGGCGGTCCGACCTGCGACTGCAACATCGCCCCACTCTGCCGACGACATCACCGCGCCAAGACCCACACCAGATGGCGCTACAACAAGATCGACGACACGACATTCGTCTGGCGCAGCCCCAACGGACTGACCTTCACGCGCGACCACACCGGCACCACCACCCCGCAGCCCTGACCGAGAACCCTCGGCAGGGCCACGGGCATGCCCCCACACGCACACGTCGATGGATGTTGGCGTCCTGGGCCGCTCCGGAGTCACACTCAGCGGCATGTTCAGGCCTCGGTGGGCCCGCGACCGGCCCGGTCCTGTCACCCCGTCGGCCGGGTGCACCGCGGGAGACATCGAGGAGCTTCGTCGCCGGCACCAGGAGCTCGCCTTCGCCACCCAGCGCGGCTACGAGGTGGAGGCGGAAGACTCAGCTCGCGACTTCGAGGGCGCGGAGACCGGGCTGAGCCCACGGCCCACGACGGGTGGCGCCTGGTCACGTCGCCCGGGCCCAAGACGAGGTCGGTCACGTGTCGGGCGGTCGTCGTGCCCGTTCAGGAACCGGTGCCGGCGCATCCGGACCGGCCGTTCGCGCATCCCGCTCGGCGAGGTCGCGCAGGGTGCGCAGCTGCTTGCGCATCATCACCAGGTCGCCCCAGGCGAGCGCGTGGGCGCGGAGGGTCCGCACGCCGCCCGCGGCGGCCGCCAGGCGACACACGATCCGGGAGGCACCCGGCCCGTCCGGCTCGGCGGCGTAGGTCATCGCGCACGGGCCGAACAGCCGCTGCCCGCGGGCGTCGGTGAGGGCCGTCCACTGCCGCGGCACGTCGTACGACGTCAGCGTGAAGACCATGGCCATGGTCTGGCCGAGCTCCAGGCGGTCGGCGCCCGGGGTGAGTGAGCGCGGCGAGCGGCGGCCCCGGTTGTCGATCAGGTCGTAGGAGTACGGCGCGACCGCGACCTGGCACAGCCAGCGCCAGATCAGCTCCACCGGCGCGGCGACGGCGACCGCGCGGGTCAGCAGCAGCGGCCGGTCGACCAGGAGGTCGGCCGGGTAGGGCCGGGCGTGCTCGTCCGGGGTGGCACCCCAGACGAGCGGGAAGCATCAGCTGCCCTCGGCCAGGGCCCGCGAGCGGTCGCGCGCGGCCTCCATCGCGGCCAGGAACGCGGCCCGGACCTTGTGGATCTCCAGCTCGCGCAGGGCCGCAGCGGTGGTGCCGGCGGGCGAGGTGACCTGCTCGCGCAGGACCGTCGGGTGGGTGCCGGTCTCGCGGAGCATCTTGGCCGAGCCGACCAGGGTCTGGATGACCAGGTCGGTGGCGGTCGAGCGGGGCAGGCCGAGGTGGACGCCGGCCTCAATCATCGACTCCACCACGAAGAAGATGTACGCCGGCCCGCTGCCCGAGATGGCCGTGACCGCGTCCTGCTGCCGCTCGGGGATGCGCAGCACCTTGCCGACCGAGCCCATCAGCGCCTCGGCCTCGGCGAGGTGGTCCTCGCTGCAGTGGGAGCCGGGCGAGATCGCGGCCATGCCCTCGTCGACCAGCGCCGGCGTGTTCGGCATGACCCGGACGACGGCGACGCCCGCCGGCACCCGGGACTCGATGAACGCGGTGGTGATGCCGGCGGCCAGGGAGACCAGCAGCTGCCCGGGCCGGAGCTCGGGGGCGATCTCGGCCAGCACGTCGGCCATGTCCTGCGGCTTCACCACGAGCGCCACGGTGTCGGCCCGGCGGGCCGCCTCGACGTTGCCGACGACGGCGACGCCGTACCGCTCCTCCAGCTCGCGGGCCCGCTCGGGACGCTTCTCGCCCACCAGCAGGTGGTCGACCCGGCGACCGGCGCGGACCAGGCCGGAGAGCAGGGTCTCGCCCATCACCCCGGCGCCGAGGATGGCGGTCTGCGAGCTCATCGTTCTCCTAGTTCACTTCTTGCTGATCAGGGACCGGGCGAAGAATGACAGGTTCTGCGGACGCTCGGCGAGCCGGCGCATGAGGTAGCCGTACCACTCGGCGCCGTAGGGGACGTAGACCCGGACGGTCTCGCCCGCGGCCGCGAGCCGCTTCTGCTCCTCGGGACGGATGCCGTAGAGCATCTGGAACTCGTAGGAGCCCGGCGCCCGGCTGAAGCGGCTGGCCAGTGACGAGGCGATCTCGACCATCCGCGGGTCGTGGGTGGCGATCATCGGGTAGCCGCGGCCGGCCAGCAGCACCTTCAGGCAGCGGACGTAGGACCTGTCGACGTCGAGGCGGTCGGTGAAGGCCACGCTCTCCGGCTCGGAGTAGGCGCCCTTGCAGAGCCGGACGCGCGAGCCCTCGTAGGAGAGCGCGCGGCAGTCGGCCTCGGTACGGCGCAGGTAGGCCTGGAGCACGGCCCCGGTCTCGGGGAAGTCCTTGCGCAGCTCGCGCAGGATCGCCAGCGTCGAGTCGGTGGTGGTGTGGTCCTCCATGTCGAGGGTGACCGTGGTGCCGGCGTTGCGGGCCGCGCGGCAGATGGTGCGGGCGTTCTCGAGCGCGACCTTGGGCCCGATGTCGGGCAGCGCCTGACCGATCGCCGAGAGCTTCACCGACACCTCGGCACCGGGGGTGAGCCCGGCCGCGGCCAGCTCGCGCAGGAGTACGACGTACGCCTCGGTCGTCGCGTCGGCCTGGCCGGAGTCCAGCGTGTCCTCGCCCAGGTGGTCGAGCGTGGCCCGGAGGCCGTCCGCGGCGAGCCGGCCGGTCGCCGCGACCGCGGCCTCGGTCGTCTCGCCGGGCACGTAGCCCGTGACGATGCCCGCCGAGACCGGGAGCGTGCTGACGAGCGACTTGACCCGGTGGCTGCGCGCGAGCAGCAGGATCGGCTGGCGGAGCAACGACATGCCCTCAGGCTACGTCGCGCCCCGGACGGCGCCCGCGTTCGCCTCAGGTCCCCCGCCCAGCGGTCGATGGGCAGGACATCGACGGATGTGACCATACGAAAGGCGGGCACCGTGGAGGAGATGGACGAGATCGTCCAGGAGTTCCTCGTGGAGAGCCACGAGAACCTGGACCAGCTCGATCGTGACCTGGTCGCACTCGAGCAGTCCCCCGGGTCGCGGGAGCTGCTCGGCAGCATCTTCCGGACGATCCACACGATCAAGGGCACGAGCGGCTTCCTCGCGTTCGGCAGCCTCGAGGCGGTCGCCCACGTGGGCGAGAACCTCCTGGCCCGGCTGCGCGACGGCAAGATGTCGATGACGCCCCAGACGACGGACGTGCTGCTCGCCATGGTGGACAAGGTCCGCGAGCTGCTGTCCGCGATCGAGGCCTCGGGCAACGAGAGCGGCGTCGTCGTCGACAGCGTGGTCGCCGACATCACCATCGTGCTGGAGGGCGGCCAGGTCGCCCCCGCGCCGGTCGCCGCCGCCCCGGAGGTCGCGGAGGCCCCCGAGCCGGTCGCCGAGGTCGTGACCGAGCCCGTCGCCGAGCCGGTCGCCGAGGTCGTGGCCGAGCTCCTCGAGGAGCTCAGCACCGCCGTGGCCGAGCAGGCCGTCGAGCCCGAGCCGGCCCCCGCGCCGGTCGCCGAGGTCCCGGCCGCTCCGGCTCCCGCGCCCGCTCCGGCGAAGGCGCCCAAGGCCGAACAGACCACCGACGAGCCCGCCGCGCGTCGTACCGTCGCCGAGTCCTCGATCCGCGTCGACGTCGACGTGCTCGACACCCTGATGCGCCTCGTGGGCGAGCTGGTGCTGACCCGCAACCAGATCGTCCGCCAGGCCGGCGAGCAGGCCGACCAGGACCTCGCCCGCTCCTCGCAGCGGCTGAACCTGATCGCGACCGAGCTGCAGGAGGGCGTCATGAAGACGCGCATGCAGCCGATCGACCACCTCTGGTCCAAGCTGCCCCGCGTCGTGCGCGACCTGGGTGCCCAGTGCGGCAAGAAGGTCTCCCTGGCGATGGTCGGTCGCGAGACCGAGCTCGACCGCTCGCTCCTGGAGTCGGTCAAGGACCCGCTGACCCACCTGGTCCGCAACGCCGTCGACCACGGGCTCGAGAGCCCGGAGGAGCGCGTCGCCGCCGGCAAGTCGGCCGAGGGCACCCTGACGCTGCGCGCCTACCACGAGGGCGGCCAGGTCGTCGTCGAGGTCTGCGACGACGGCGGCGGCATCGACGCCGAGAAGATCGCCGCCAAGGCGGTCCAGCGCGGGCTGCGCACCGAGGCCCAGGTCGCCGCGATGTCGCAGGCCGACATCCTGCAGCTGATCTTCCTGCCCGGCTTCTCGACCGCCGCGGCCGTCACCAACGTCTCCGGGCGCGGTGTCGGCATGGACGTCGTCCGCACCAACATCGAGGGCATCGGCGGCAACATCGAGGTCGAGTCCGTCGTCGGGCGCGGTACGACGTGCCGCCTGCGGATCCCGCTCACCCTCGCCATCGTCCCCGCGCTCACCGTCGAGTGCGCCGGCGACCGCTACGCCATTCCGCAGGTCAGCCTGCTGGAGCTGGTGGCGCTGGACGCCGACCGCGCCGCGACGGCCGTCGAGGACGTCAACGGCGCCTCGGTCTACCGCCTGCGCGGCACGCTGCTGCCCCTGGTCCGGCTCACCGACGTCCTGGGCGTCGAGTCCGACCGCTCGGACGGCCACGTGCTGATCGCCGTGCTGCAGGCCGACTCCAAGCGCTTCGGCCTGGTCATCGACCGCGTCCTCAACACCGAGGAGATCGTGGTCAAGCCGCTCGGCTCGCAGCTGAAGGCGCTCGGCACCTACTCCGGCGCGACGATCCTGGGCGACGGCCGCGTGGCCCTCATCCTCGACGTGCAGGCCCTGGCCCGCCGGGCCCTGGTCGCCGACGTCTCCGAGCGCACCGACACCTCGGTCACCGACGAGACCCTCGGCACCAGCGAGCACCTGCGGATGCTGATCGCCGGCATCGGCGGTGGTCGTCGCGTGGCGATCCCGCTGTCCTCGGTCACCCGGTTGGAGAACATCCCGACCGACCAGGTCGAGCAGGTCGGCAGCCGCGAGGTCGTGCAGTACCGCGGCGCGATCCTGCCGCTGCTGCGTCTCAACAGCCACCTCGGCGCCTACAGCGAGCGCGAGGGCGAGGACCTGGTGGTCGTCGTCTACTCGGCCGGCTCGCGCAGCGTCGCGATCGTGGTCGACGAGATCGTCGACATCGTCGACGACGAGGCCCAGGTCAGCAGCGACATCGACGACCACGGGCTGCTCGGCAGCGCGCTCATCCGCGACCGGATCGTCGAGGTCCTCGACGTCCGCGCCGCGATCCTCGCGGCCGACCCGAAGTTCTACTCCATCACCGACGCGGAGCTCGCCGGCCTCGCGACGAACGAGCTCCAGGAGGCGATGTGAGCACCCGGCTGGTGACCTTCACCCTCGACGACCGGATGTACGGCGTCGGCGTGGGCGCGGTCCAGGAGGTCCTGCGCGGTCTCCCCCGCACCCGGATCCCGCTCGCCCCGCAGACCCTGGCGGGCCTGATCAACCTGCGTGGGCAGGTGCTCAGCGCCGTCGACCTGCGCGAGCAGCTCCAGCTGCCCCCGCGCAGCACCGAGCACGAGCCGATGCTCGTGGTCATCCGCGTGGCCGGCGAGCCGGTCGCGTTCCTGGTCGACTCCATCGGCTCCGTCGTGGACGTCGAGGACGACCAGTTCGAATCTCCCCCGGACACCCTGTCCGGACCCTCTCGGGAGCTGATCCTCGGGGCCTACAAGCTCGACGACCAGCTGTTGCTCGCCCTGGACGTCGACCGTGCGGTCGCCGCCTGACCTCAACGTCCCGAAAGGACCAGATCCATCATGAAGAGCCCCATCACCTGGACGGTGGGCCGTCGGCTGGCGGCCATCTCCGGCATCGGCGCCGTCACGGCCGTCGTCATCGGAGGCGTCGCGCTCAACGGACTCCGCACCCTCGACCACCAGAACAACGAGGTCGAGAAGTACGACGACGCCGTCGTCGTCCTGCGCGCCATCGACACCCGGGCGAGCGAGCTGAAGGTCACCGGCCTGAAGGCGCTCGCCTCGGACGACCCGGGCGCGCTGCAGGCGGACGTCGAGGACGACCTCGCCCAGGTGCAGGGGTACCTCGAGGATCTTCGCGACCTCGGGCTCGACGACGGCGGCGAGGAGGCCCAGGCGTTCGCCCAGGCCTTCACCACCTACGGCGAGGCCATCGGCGGCATCGTCGCGAAGGTCGCGGCCGACCAGCAGCAGTGGCAGGCCAAGGGTCCGCAGATCGTCGAGGAGGTGCAGGCCGCCAACGACGCCACCGACGCCGTCGTCGGTGCCGCGATCGAGGCGGTCACCGCGCTGTCCGACACCGAGAGCGAGCAGATGGACGAGAGCCTGGGCTCCGCCCAGCGGCTGCTGATCATCGCCGGCCTCGTGGGCCTGCTCGCGCTGGTCTCCCTCGCCTTCCTGATCGCCCGCTCGATCACCCTCCCGCTGCGCAGCAGCATCGACGTCCTGAAGGCCTTCGCCGACGGTGACCTCACCCAGCGCGCGGAGGAGAAGTCGGCCGCCGAGCTCGGCGAGCTCGAGCACGCGCTCAACCAGTCCGTCGACTCCGTCGGCCGGATCATCGGGGCCGTCTCCGCGTCGGCCCACGCCGTGGCCGCCTCCTCCGAGGAGCTGTCCGCCAGCTCGCAGCAGATCGCCGCCGGTGCCGAGGAGACCTCGGTCCAGGCCGGCGTCGTCTCGGGTGCCGCCGAGGAGGTCTCCCGCAACGTCGGGACCGTCGCCGCCGGCGCCGAGGAGATGGGCGCCTCGATCCGCGAGATCGCCCACTCCGCCAACGAGGCCGCCCGCGTCGCCTCCCAGGCCGTCTCCATGGTCGACACGACCAACGAGACCGTCGCGAAGCTCGGGACGTCGAGCCAGGAGATCGGCAACGTGGTCAAGGTGATCACCTCGATCGCCGAGCAGACCAACCTCCTCGCCCTCAACGCCACCATCGAGGCCGCCCGCGCCGGCGAGGCCGGCAAGGGCTTCGCCGTCGTCGCCAACGAGGTCAAGGAGCTGGCCCAGGAGACCGCCCGCGCCACCGAGGACATCGCCCGGCGCGTCGAGGCCATCCAGGCCGACACTGGCGGTGCCGTCGACGCGATCGGCGAGATCGCCACGATCATCACCAGCATCAACGACTACCAGCTCACGATCGCCTCCGCGGTCGAGGAGCAGACCGCCACCACCAACGAGATGTCCCGCAACGTCGGGGAGGCCTCCACCGGCTCCGGCGAGATCGCGACCAACATCTCCGGCGTGGCCACCGCGGCCGAGACCACGACCCAGGCCGTCAACCAGACGCTGACCGCGATCTCCGAGCTGGCCACCATGGCCGCCGACCTCAACTCCGAGGTCGCGCGGTTCCGCACCGCCTGATCCCCCTGCCAGGAGCCCCCCTCATGTCCACCGTCACCGCACCCGCCCGGACCTCACCCTTGAAGTGGGCACGCAACCGGGGTGTCCGCACCAAGATCCTCAGCGCCGTCCTCCTGACGGCGATCGTGGCCCTGGTCGTGGGCGTGATGGGGCTCCGCTCCCTCGGTGCCTCGGCCGATGCGGCCGAGAGCATGTACGCCAGCAACCTCCAGGGCAGCGCCGCGGCCGCCGACATGGAGATCGTCGTCTTCCAGATGCGCCAGAAGGCTCGCGACGCCCTGATCGCGGCATCGCCCGAGGACACCCAGACGGCGCTCGGCGAGCTCGTCGACCTGCAGGACGACTTCGACGAGGCCGAGTCTCGCTACATCGAGAGCGGAGTCGACCCAGAGCGGCAGGACGCACTCGACGCCCTCACCACCGCCCTCGCCGGCTACGTCGACGCCCAGCAGAGCGTCATGGCGCCCCTGGCCGTGAAGGGCGACCGAGCCGAATGGACGAAGGCCAACGACACCGTCATCAAACCGTTCACCGCCGCGATGACGGACTCCATCGCGACCCTGAACGAGATCGAGGCAACGGAAGCCGCCGAGGCCGTGACGCTGGTTCAGGACTCTTACGAGGCCAACCGGCTCACCGCGATCCTGGTGCTGGTCATCGGCGTCGCCCTCTCCCTGGCCCTGGGCCTGTGGGTGGCGAACGTCCAGGCCCGCAACGTCGGGAAGGTCAAGGACGTCGCCGACGCCCTCGCCGACGGCGACCTCACCCGGCGCGCCGAGGTCGACTCCGAGGACGAGGTCGGCCGGATGGCCGCCAGCCTCGACGTCGCCACCGAGAAGCTCCGCGAGCTGATGAACTCGGTGATGTCCTCGGCCGACGCGGTCGCCGCGTCGTCGGAGGAGCTCTCCGCGTCGTCGCAGCAGATCGCCGCCGGCGCCGAGGAGACCTCGGTCCAGGCCGGCGTCGTCACCGGCGCCGCCGAGGAGGTCTCCCGCAACGTCGGGACCGTCTCCGCGGGTGCCGAGGAGATGGGGGCGTCCATCCGCGAGATCGCCCACTCCGCCAACGAGGCCGCCCGCGTCGCCGGCGAGGCCGTCACCTCCGTCGAGGTCACCAACGAGACCGTCGCCAAGCTCGGCGTCTCCTCGCAGGAGATCGGCGCGGTCGTCAAGACGATCACCTCGATCGCCGAGCAGACCAACCTGCTGGCCCTCAACGCGACCATCGAGGCCGCCCGCGCCGGCGAGGCCGGCAAGGGCTTCGCCGTCGTCGCCAACGAGGTCAAGGAGCTGGCCCAGGAGACCGCCCGCGCCACCGAGGACATCGCCCGTCGGGTCGAGGCCATCCAGGCCGACACGTCCGGCGCCGTGGTCGCGATCGGGGAGATCGCCACGATCATCACCTCGATCAACGACTACCAGAACACCATCGCCGCCGCGGTCGAGGAGCAGACCGCCACCACCAACGAGATGAGCCGCAACGTCGCCGAGGCCGCCACCGGCTCCGGGGAGATCGCCGCCAACATCTCGGGGGTCTCCGCCGCGGCGGAGTCGACGACGGCCGCCCTGGCCCAGACCCAGACCGCTGTCGACGAGCTGGCCCAGCTGGCCGGCTCGCTGCGCACCACCGTCGGCCAGTTCAAGGCCTGAACCCCCGAGCCAGCACGGGGCCGTCCCACCGCGACGGTTCACCGGACCACTGCGGAAGGATGGCCCCGTGTACTCGCTAGTCGGCTCGTCGACCATCGGCTTCGACCTGACCCGCTCCCCCGGGGGCGAGCTGGTCGCCGTCGTCCTGCGGACCGGGCTCGCCGCCGGTCCGTCGGAGGTCGACCGGCTGGCCGACGCGCACCCGGGTGACCGGGTCCGCGAGGACTGGCGTCGTACCCGCGTTCCCGACGCCACCGACGCGCCCTGGCAGGTCGGCAGCGCGCTCGGCCTCGCCGGCGCGGCCCTCGACGGGGCCGTCGACGGCGACACCACCCTCCTGCGCCGTCTCGAGACCAGCCGGATCGGCGACGCCGACGCCGTCGACCGGTTCGTCCGACGCGACCTCCTCGACTGGACCTGGATCGGGTCCGGCGGCCTGCTCTCCCAGGACCCCGTCGCCTCCCTCGCGGCCGACGTCCTGTCCGATGCCGCCGTCGCCGCCTACCTCGGGACCGAGCTGCCCGACGGCGTCCGCCGAGCCATGAGCCGGCCCTTCCTGCTGGCCGGCCTCGCCCTGCCCGACGACCCGGGCCGCACCGCCGTGCCCGCCGTGGACCCGGTGCTGCAGGACCTGCTCTCGGCCGACGAGGCCACCCGCCGGGCCTGGCGGGAGAGCGTCGAGCGCCACCGCGCCCGCACCGCCGAGTGGGCCCCCGCGATGCACGACGCCACCTGGGCCCTCTCGCTCGCCGACCGGCTGCGCGCCGGCGCCGACGCGCAGCTCGCGGCCGCCATGGCCTTCCGGCAGGCCGGCTTCACGCTCCAGGACGCGGCGTACGGCGTCTGGAACGCCCTGTCCGGCGTGGTCCAGGCGACCGTCGCCGCCGACCTGCTCGCCGACGAGACCGCGGACGTGCTGCTGCGCCCCTGGCGCGAGGCCGGGCCCGCGGCGTAGGCCGCCGTCCTACTTCCTCAGGTCGCCCGTCGGCGCGCCGATGCTTCGGACGCACCGCCACTCCGCTGGTGCCGCGGCCACCGACAGGAATGGACACCCACGTGAGCAAGATCCGTGTGCTCGTCACCGACGACTCGGTGGTCATCCGTCGGCTCGTCAGCGGCGTCCTCAACGACGACCCCGCGATCGAGGTCGTCGGTACGGCGATCAACGGCCGGGCCTCGCTGCAGAAGATCGAGCAGCTGCGCCCCGACCTGGTGACCATGGACGTGGAGATGCCCGAGGTCGACGGCATCGAGGGCGTACGACGCATCCGCGCGGCCGGTCACACGGTCCCGATCATCATGTTCAGCACCCTCACCGAGCGCGGCGCCTCCGCCACCCTGGACGCCCTGGCCGCCGGTGCCTCCGACTACGTCGCCAAGCCGGCCAACGTCGGCAGCGTCGGCCGCTCGATGGAGCAGGTCCGGGACGCGCTGATCCCCCGGATCAAGGCGCTCGTGCCGTCCCGCGGTCTCGCCGCCGCGCCCCAGGCCGGCGCCACCGCGCGCCCCGCCCCGACCGGCGGCCCGGTGTCGCTGCGCCCCGCCGCCCCCGTGCCGGCCGGTGGCCACAAGCTCCTCGTCGTCGGCAGCTCGACCGGCGGACCGGACGCGGTCCAGAAGCTGCTCACGGCCCTCCCGCCGCTGCCGGTGCCGATCGCCCTGGTCCAGCACATGCCGCCGCTCTTCACCCGCCAGTTCGCGCAGCGCCTCGACCGGCAGACCCGCTTCGACGTCGTCGAGGCCGAGCACAACCAGGTGCTCCGACCGGGCATGGTCGCGATCGCGCCGGGTGACTTCCACATGGAGGTCGTCCGCGACGCCCGCGGCCTGGTCACCAAGCTCTCCCAGGGGCCCGCCGAGAACTTCTGCCGGCCCGCGGTCGACGTGCTGTTCCGCAGTGCGGCACACGTCACAGGGGCGGCCACGCTCGCCGTCGTCCTCACCGGCATGGGATCGGACGGCGCCAAGGGCGCTGCGCCGATCGTCGCAGCCGGCGGGAGCGTCGTCGCCCAGGACCAGGCCACGTCCGTGGTCTGGGGAATGCCCGGCGCCATCGCCGGCGCAGGCCTGGCGGAGGAGATCCTTCCGCTGGATCAGATCGCAGCCGCGATCGCGCGACGGCTGGTGCCGTCCGGGATCGCCGTCATGACGGGACGGAACTCATGAGCATCAGCACGGCCTCCTTCTCCTTCGTGTGCGACGTCGTACGCACGGAGAGCGCCATCGTCCTGAACGCTGGCAAGGAGTACCTGGTCGAGTCGCGGCTGATCCCGCTGGCCAAGGCGGCCGGACACACCGACGTCGACAGCTACGTGGCCGAGCTCCAGAGCCGCCGCAACCCGGCCGCGCTGCGCGCGGTCGTCGAGGCGCTGACCACCAACGAGACGTCCTGGTTCCGCGACGCGGACCCGTTCAACACGCTGAAGACCACCGTCTTCCCGACCCTCGCGAAGAGCCGGCCGAGCCGCCAGCTGCGCGTCTGGTCGGCCGCCTGCTCCAGCGGGCAGGAGGCCTACAGCATCTCGATGGTCGCCTCGGAGACCCCGGCCGTCTCCGGCTGGAAGCTCGAGGTGATCGGCACCGACCTGTCCGAGGCGATGGTCAAGCGCGCCAGCACCGGCGAGTACTCCCAGCTGGAGGTCAACCGCGGCCTGCCCGCCACCTCCCTCGTGCGCCACTTCGAGCGCGCCGGGGCCGGCTGGCGGATCCACCCGAGTATCAAGCAGGGCGTCAGCTTCCGCACCGCCAACCTGACCCGGCCGTTCCCGCCGATGGGCAAGTTCGACGTCGTCTTCCTCCGCAACGTCCTCATCTACTTCGACGTCCAGACCAAGCGCGACATCCTGCGCCGGGTCCGCGACGTGATGGCTCCCGACGGCTACCTGTTCCTGGGTGCCGCCGAGATGACCATGGGCGTCGACGACGCGTGGGACCGGATCCCGGCCGGCAAGTCGTCGGTCTACCAGGCCCGACCGGGGGCGGCGGCACGCGCCAGCTGAACGGATTCGCCCGACCCGGTTCCCCTGTGACGGGGAGGTGGGGGAAGATCGACCCGAACTGCACCGGGGGGTGACGTGGGGGATTGTCCGTGGCAGAACCGACTTCGCTGCCGTCGTACGACGCGCTCCAGCTGATCGCCGAGGGTGTCGCTGCGTTCACCGGCGCGACCCTGGCGACCGCGGAGATCGTCCGCGACGACGGCCACCTCGACGTCGTGGCGAGCGCGGGCGACGAGGTCCGATCCCCCGACTCCGAGGCCGCAGCCGGCCTCGAGGTCCTCCCGGACCGGCTCCGCGCACCGCTGCGCGACGAGCACGGCGAGGTCCGCGGCGCGCTGACGGCGTACCTGCCGCAGGGGACCCCCGCGCCGGGCACCGGCGCCCTGCGGGTCTTCGAGGCGTACGCCGCGCATGCCTCGCGGGCGGTCGCGGCCACGCTCCACCGCGAGCGGCTGGCCGACCGGCTGCACCTGGCCGAGACCGCGCGGCACGTCGTACGCCAGGCGTCGGAGGAGCGCTCGCTCCAGCACGTGCTCGAGACGGCGCGACCGGCGCTGCTCGAGGGCTTCGGCGCTCTCGGGATGTGGATCCAGACCTTCGACGAGGACGGACTCGGCCGCAGCACCGTCTACTCCGCCGACGGCCGGACGATCGAGTTCACCCCGGAGGTCCACCAGATCTCCGCCAAGCTGGCGCATCGGCTCTGGGACCACCAGCACACGACCGTGCTCAGCCCTCGGCGACCGTCCCGGCTGCTCACCCAGGCCGAGTCGCGCGCGGTGGAGACCTTCATCACGAGCCTCGACGTCGAGTCGGTGCTGCTCGTGCCGCTCGGCGCCGGCCACCAGTGCCTCGGGGTGCTGGCGCTGACCCGGGACGCGGAGGGCCCCGACTGGACCTCGGTCGAGGCCGTGGCGGCCCTCGACATCGGCCGCGACCTCGGCGTGGCGGTCCACTCGGTCCGCTCGGCCGAGCGCGAGCGGCGACTGCTCCGTGAGGTGCACGTGCTCGAGGCCCGGCTCGCCGACCCGAGCTCGCCCGCGCCGGATCCCGAGGAGCTCCCGCTCCCCCGGGGAGTCGTCAGCCCCGACCTGACCCGCACCCGGGTGGCGCTGCGCTCGGCGAGCGACGCCCTGGAGCAGGCCGGGCGCCGCCGCGACGCCCAGTCCCGGATCATCGCCGACGCCCTCGCGACAGGGCAGGTCCCGGACCCCGGGTCCCTCGGGGTCTACCGCACCCTGCGGTCGGAGCACCGCGACGCCCACCTCTACTGGCAGGTCGCCTTCGACGCCTGGCAGGAGGTCAGCGAGCGCCTCGGGCTCACCGACCGCTGACCCGTCAGGGGGTCGTGACCGCGAAGTGCTCGCGGGCGAACTCCAGCGACTCGCGCAGGTCGGCCTCCCGCTCCTCGCGGGTGCTGCAGCGCCGGGTGTTGATCTCGACGACGATCTCGCCGCTGAAGCCGGTGGCCGCCAGGTGCGCCAAGAACGCCGCGGCGCCCATCCCGCCGCGGCCGGGCACCAGGTGCTCGTCCTTGGCCGAGCCGGTGCCGTCGGTGAGGTGGACGTGGCGCAGCCGGCTGCCGAGCCGCTCGGCCATCGCGATGACGTCGGACTGGGCGATCGCGGCGTGGGAGAGATCGATGGTGGTGTTGGCGTACGGCTCCGCGGAGGGGTCCCAGCCGGGCAGGTACATCTCCATCCCCCGCTTCTGCGAGGCCCGCCAGGGATACATGTTCTCGACGGCGAAGGCGATGCCGGTCGACTCCTCCAGCGCGGCGATCCCGTTGACGAAGTTGGCGGCGTACTCCTTCTGCCACCGGAACGGCGGGTGTACGACGACCACCGCCGCGCCGACGTCGTGGGCCATCTCGGCCGAGCGCTCCAGCTTGCCCCACGGCTCGGTGCCCCAGACCCGCTGGGTGAAGAGCAGGCAGGGGGCGTGCACGGCGGAGACCGGGATCCCGTGGTGCTCGGACAGCTGGAGGATCGCGCTGGTCTGCTGGCTCAGCGCGTCGATGCCGACCATCACCTCGACGGCGTCGTACCCGACGGCGGCGGCGTAGCCGAAGGCATGGGCCGACGACTCGGGGTAGACCGAGGAGGTGGACAGACCGACCCGTACGCCGGTCATGAGCCCGCCAGGACCGACAGCTGGTCGAGGCGCTCGAGGATCACGCCCTCGCGGAGCGCCCAGGGGCAGATCTCCAGCTCGGTCAGGTCGAAGATGTCCATGCAGGCCTCCGCGACCAGCGCGCCCGGCACGATCTGGTGGGCCCGGCTCGGCGAGACGCCCGGGAGGTCGGCGAGCTCGGCCGTGGACATCGCCACCAGCTTGGGGATCCACTCGGACAGCTCGGCGCAGGGCAGGCTGCGGGGCACCAGCGCGCCGTCGCCCGACGGCGCCGCGCCGCAGATCCGCGCGAGCGAGCGGAAGGTCTTCGACGTCGCGGCCGCCCGGTCGGGTACGCCGGCGCGCAGGAGGTTGCCGGCGTCGCGGGCGATCTGGGCCCGGATCTCCTTGCGCAGCCGCCGGATCGCGTCGTCGTCGGGCTGGCCGCCGCCGAACCAGGTGCGGGCCAGCCGGGCCGCGCCCAGCGGCATCGACCAGGCCACGTCGGGGGCCTCGTCCGCACCGCCGGCGATCTCCAGCGACCCGCCGCCGATGTCGAAGACGGCGAGGCGACCGGCGGACCAGCCGAACCACCGTCGTACGGCGAGGAAGGTCAGCCGGGCCTCGTCCTCCCCCGACAGCACGCCGATGTCGACGCCGGTGCGCTCGCGGACGTGGCCGAGCACGGCGTCGGAGTTCGAGGCGTCGCGGACCGCCGAGGTCGCGAACGCGAGCATGTCCTCGCAGCCCTTGTCCTCCGCGACGACCAGCGCGCCGGCGGTGAAGGCGGTGAGGGCGTCGATGCCGTCCCGGGTCACCGCGCCGGTGTCGTCGAGGTGCTCGGCGAGGCGCAGCGGCTCCTTGTGGGAGTACGCCGGGAGCGGGGCCGCGCCCCCGTGGGCGTCGACCACCAGCAGGTGGCCGGTGTTGGACCCGATGTCGAGGACGCCCACGCGCATGGCTCCAACGTACTCGCCGCGTGCCGGGCCCGTAGGCTGGGTCGGTGCCCGAGGTCGACCTGGTGTTCCCCCGCGCCTGGGTGGAGTTCGTCAACCCGGCCGACGAGACCGAGGTGCTGCGCTGCGACCTCACCTGGCTGACGTCGAGCTACACCTGCATCTTCGGCCAGGGCTGCCCCGGCATCTACGCCGACGCCCCCGACGTCGGCTGCTGCACCCTCGGCGCCCACTTCGCCGACGACGAGGACGAGGAGCGGGTCGCCGGCTTCGTCGACCAGCTCACCGACGGGCTCTGGCAGCACCGGCCCACCGGCGAGCTGCGCCGCGAGGACTGGGTCGAGCTCGACGACGAGGGCGAGCGCAAGACCCGGACCGTCGAGGTCGACGGCCAGCGGGCCTGCGTCTTCCACAACCGCACCGACTTCGCCGCCGGCGCCGGCTGCGCGCTGCACGCGCTGGCGTTCACGCTCGAGCTCAACCCGCTGGAGACCAAGCCGGACGTCTGCTGGCAGCTGCCGATCCGTCGTACCTTCCGCGAGGTGGAGCGCACCGACGGCACGTCGTACACCGAGGTGTCGATCAGCGAGTACGACCGGCGCGGCTGGGGCCCGGGCGGCCACGACCTCGACTGGTACTGCACCGGCAACACCGAGGCGCACGTCGCCGTGGAGCCGCTCTACCTCACCTCCGCCCCCGAGCTGGTGGCCCTGATGGGCCAGGAGGCGTACGACGAGCTGCACCGGCACTGCGAGGCGCACGTGCGGTCGCGCTCGGCGCTGGCGCTGCACCCGGCCGACCCGCGCTGACACCCGCGCTGCGTTACTGAAACGTTTCGTCGTCCTCTCGACGTCAAGAGACCCGACCCCGGTGTCCGGTCGGCCCATGGCGGTCGCCCACAATCTGTGGCATGCGCCTGGACCATCTCTCTTACGCAGCCGGACCGGATGGCCTCGCGAGCACCGCCCAGCGCATCGGGGCCCTGCTCGGCCGGTCCTTCGTCGACGGCGGCGTGCACCCCCGCTTCGGCACCCGCAACATGACGCTCGCCCTCGGCGGCGGCACCTACCTGGAGATCGTCGAGGTGCTCGACCACCCCGCCTCCGACAAGGCGCCGTTCGGCCAGGCCGTCCGGGCCCGCTCGGCCCTCGGCGGCGGCTGGCTCGGCTGGGTCGTCTCCGTGCCCGACATCAGCACCGTCGAGACCCGGCTCGGCCGCGAGGCCGTGCAGGGCAACCGGCACGTCCCCGACGGCACCGACCTGCGCTGGAAGCAGATCGGCGTCCACGGCCTGATCGCCGACCCGCAGCTGCCGTTCTTCATCGAGTGGCAGAGCCCGGTCGAGCAGCGGCCCAGCGCCGGTGCCGACGGCGCCTACTCCCTGGCCTGCCTGGAGATCGCCGGTGACCCCCAGCGGGTCAGCGAGTGGCTCGGCGAGACCGTCGAGGCGCCGCTGGAGGACGTCAAGGTCGAGTGGGTCGCCCCGCACGGCACGCCCGGCGTGATCGCGGCGCAGGTGCAGACCCCGAACGGCCTCGTCCGCATCTGATCGCCAGCAGGCCGTGAGGAACGAACGGGCTGCGCGGGGAGATCGGATCGAGCAGCCCCACGACCGAGGAACGAGGTCGTGACGGGCGTGTCGAGATCCGGATCCGGCTCGCGAGGCGTCTCCCCCGGGGCCCGGCCGAGCCCCAACATCTGGCACCACACGGCGACGTACGAGATCGAGAACCGGGCCGTCGACCCTGACGGCCTCCTCGAGACGACGATGGCCGCGCAGGCGTCCTGGGCCGGCCGGACCGTGCTCGACGTCGGCTGCGGCACCGGCTTCCACCTGCCGCGCTTCGCCGAGGCCGCCGCCTCGGTCTTCGGCGTCGAGCCGCACCACGACCTGGCCGCCATCGCCCGGCGCCGGACCAAGCGGCTGCGGCACGTCTCGGTGCTGCAGGGCACCGCCCAGGACCTGCCGCTGCCGGACGCGTCCGTCGACGTCGTGCACGCCCGGTGGGCCTACTTCTTCGGGCCGGGCTGCGAGCCGGGGCTGGCCGAGCTCGACCGCGTCGTACGGCGGGGCGGCACGGCGTTCGTCATCGACAACGACCCGACCCGCTCGACCTTCGGCGGCTGGTTCCGCCGGTCCTTCCCGGAGGTCGACCCCGAGGCGGTGCAGCGGTTCTGGACGGGCCGCGGCTGGCGTCGTACGCCGGTGGACATGCGGTGGTCCTTCTCCTCGCGCGCGGACCTCGAGGCGGTCGTCCGGATCGAGCTGACGCCCGGCGCCGCCGAGGCCGCCCTCGCCGGGCACGAGGGCACCGAGGTCGACTACGCGGTCAACGTCTGGTCGAAGGACTACTAGTCCGACCGGCGGCAGGCGCCGGCCTGGACCGACGTGTAGGTGATCGGGGGGCCCGTCTTGCTCAGCGCGGTCCGCAGCTCCAGGCACGCGACGGGACCCCCCTCCCCCGCCCGGACCTCGAGCTCGCTGACCTGCTCGTACGGGCTGACCGCGTCGTCGGCGGTGACGCTTTCGAGGAGGACCTCCTGCCCGAGCCGCTCCTCGACCAGCACCCGGACGCTCGGCGACAAGACGTAGCCGGCGCGACCGTCGAGGGGAGCGGTGACGTGCAGGGTCGCGTCGTACAGCTCCGTCTCGCTGACGGAGTAGCGGTCCACGGTGACGCCCAGGGCGACCGCGATCGCGACGACGGCCACCGCCCGGCGGCCCAGGTCGGGGACGGACAGGGCCTCGCCGGGAGCCAGGAAGGCGTACAGCACGGCCGCGGCGACGACGGCCCACGGGAGCCACAGGGGGATCAGCACGCGGGCTTCCTACCCCTGCCCGCGCCGCCCAGTCCTACGACGAGCCGCGGACCGCCAGGGTCGGCTCCAGCAGGACGCCGGGGTGGGCCGCCGGCGGGTGGCCGAGGAGGCTCTCGAGGGCGGTGACGACCTCGGCGGCGACGTCCTCCAGCGGCTGGCGCACCGAGGTCAGGCCGGGCGGGACGACCTGCGCCACCTGGGAGTCGTCGAAGCCGACCACGGCGACGTCGCGCCCCGGGACCAGCCCGCGCTGGGACAGGGTGTGCAGGACCCCCATGGCCAGCGTGTCGCTGGCGCAGACGAAGGCCGACGGGTGCGCCTCGTCGAGCAGTACCGCGCTGGCCTCGCGCCCGGACGACACCGTGTCCTCGACCCGGGAGGCCAGGCCGGTGGTCGGCAGCCCCCGCGACCGCATCGCCCGGCTCCACCCCGAGCGCCGGTCCTCGCCGATGAAGGAGTCCTTGCGCCAGCCGATCCACGCGACCCGCTGGTGGCCGCGGTCGAGGAGGTGGGAGGTCGCCAGGTCGCAGCCGGCGGCACCGTCGACGTCGACCCACGGGTGGGTGGCCTCCGGGTCGGCCCAGGGCCGGCCGAAGGCCACGAACGGCGCGCGGCGGGTCTGCAGCCACGCGGCCTGCGGGTTGCCGAGGTAGGTGTCGGTCACCACGAACGCGTCGACGGCGGTCGAGCGGAGGAGGTCGTCGTACCCGGCGAGGGGGTCGAGGGGGTCGCCGGCGAAGAGCAGCACGTGGTAGCCGGCCTCCCGCGAGGTGTCGACCAACGAGTGGACGAACCGGTCCATGGTCGCGTTGGCCGTGCCCTCCTGGGCGGCCGTGATCCGCAGGCCGATGAGGTGCGAGGAGCGGGTGCGCAGGTTGCGGGCGGCCCGGTTGGGCAGGTAGCCGAGCGTCGCGATCGCGTCCTGCACCCGCAGCAGCGTGTCGCTGCGCAGCAGGTCGGGGTTGTTGACCGCGTTCGACACCGTCTGGCGCGAGACGCCGGCCAGCTCCGCGACGTCGGCCAGGGTCGGCGGGGCCGACGGGACACGTCCCGGCATCCTGCCCATCCGCCCTCCAGCCTTGATCGATCCAAGGCAGCATAACGACGGTACGGCGGCCGCGCGCCCGATCTCCGGACGGGCCCGTCCGCCGCCGCCCGCGCGGGTGTCCCGGCGTTGTCGGCGCCGTCCCCTACGGTCGGGGACATGCCGAAGCCCGCACCCAAGTCGCCGCGTCCCGCCTACCGCTGCGCCGAGTGCGGCTGGGAGACCGGCAAGTGGGTCGGCCGGTGCGGCGAGTGCCAGGCGTGGGGCTCGGTGGCCGAGGCCGCGGCACCCACCCTCCGCACCGCCGCGGCGCCGGTGACCACCAAGGCGGTCCCGATCGGCGAGGTGTCGGTCTCCGAGTCGGCGTTCCGCACCAGCGGCGTGCCCGAGCTCGACCGGGTCCTCGGCGGTGGCCTGGTCCCGGGAGCCGCGATCCTGCTGGCCGGCGAGCCCGGCGTCGGCAAGAGCACGCTGCTGCTGGAGGTCGCCGCGCAGACCGCGCGCACCCGCCACCGCACGCTCTACGTCACCGGTGAGGAGTCCGCGTCCCAGGTCCGGCTGCGCGCCGACCGGACCGGTGGCGTCCACGACGAGCTCTACCTCGCGGCCGAGACCGATCTGGGCGCGGTGCTGACCCACATCGAGGAGGTCCGGCCCACCCTGCTGGTCGTCGACTCGGTGCAGACCATCGGCGCCTCCGGCATCGAAGGCGTCCCCGGCGGGGTCACCCAGGTCAAGGAGGTGGCCGCCGCGCTCATCCGGGTCGCCAAGACCCGCAACATCACGACCGTGATGGTCGGCCACGTCACCAAGGACGGCTCGATCGCCGGCCCCCGGGTGCTGGAGCACCTCGTCGACGTGGTCCTCCACTTCGAGGGCGACCGCAACTCCCGGTTCCGCATGGTGCGGGCGATGAAGAACCGCTTCGGCCCGATCGACGAGGTCGGCTGCTTCGACCTCTCCAGCGACGGCATCAACGCCGTCACCGACCCGACCGGGCTGTTCGTCGAGAACCACCACGCCCAGGTCCCCGGGACCTGCGTCGCGGTCACGATGGAGGGCCGGCGCCCGCTGCTGGCCGAGGTCCAGGCCCTCGTCACCGTCTCCGCGCTGGAGCGCCCCCGCCGTACCACCTCGGGCCTCGACGGGTCGCGGATGGCGATGGTGATGGCGGTGCTGCAGCAGCACTGCGGGATCCGGTTCCACAACCAGGACGTCTTCGCCTCCACGGTCGGTGGCGCCAAGCTGAGCGAGCCGGCGGTCGACCTCGCCATGGCCGTCGCCCTCGCCTCGGCCAGCCAGGGCGCCGTCCCGCCGCGCGGCGTGGTGGCCATGGGCGAGATCGGGCTGGCCGGCGAGCTGCGCCGGGTCCGCGACCTCCCCCAGCGACTCGCCGAGGCGGCGCGGCTCGGCTTCCAGGTCGCCGTCGTCCCCGCCCAGCCCGGCAGCCGCTCCCCCGCGTGGGCCGCGCAGCGCCAGGAGAGCCGGATGGTCGACGGCATGCGGGTGATCGAAGTGCCCGACGTCGACACCGCGCTGCGACTGCTGAAGCTGACCGACGGGCGGCAACGGCCGCTCCGGGACGTCTCGGACGGTTAAGGTGAGCACGCGGACACGACGCGTTCCGCCAGGGTGACGAAGGGATCCGGCTTGGCCACCGACCGCTCGGACGAGGTGCTCCGCCTGCGAGCCACCCTGGCCTCGATCGCCCCCGGCACCGCCATGCGTGACGGCCTCGAGCGCATCCTGCGCGGCCGCACCGGGGCGCTCATCGTCCTGGGCAACGACAAGACGGTCGAGTCGATCTCGACCGGCGGCTTCGTCCTCGACGTCCCGTTCACCGCCACCGGCCTGCGCGAGCTGGCCAAGATGGACGGCGGCATCATCGTCGACAAGGACCTCACCCGGATCATCCGGGCCGCGGTCCACCTGATGCCCGACCACACCATCCCGTCCGAGGAGACCGGCACCCGGCACCGCACGGCCGACCGGGTCGCGCGCCAGACCGGCTTCCCGGTCATCTCGGTGTCCCAGTCGATGCAGATCATCGCGGCCTACGTCGGCGAGACGCGCCACGTGCTGGAGGACTCCGGCCAGATCCTCTCCCGCGCCAACCAGGCCCTCGCGACCCTGGAGCGCTACAAGCTCCGCCTCGACGAGGTCTCCAGCACGCTGTCCGCGCTCGAGATCGAGGACCTGGTGACCGTGCGCGACGTCGCCGTGGTCGCCCAACGCCTGGAGATGGTCACCCGGATCGCCCGCGAGATCGAGGACTACGTCTTGGAGCTCGGCACCGACGGCCGCCTGCTCTCGCTGCAGCTGGAGGAGCTGGTCACCGGCGTGGACGCCGAGCGCGAGCTGGTCATCCGCGACTACCTCCCCTCCGGCCGCCGGACCCGCAGCCCCGAGGAGCTGCTCACCAAGCTCGAGGCGCTCTCCGCCACCGAGCTGGTCGACCCGGCCTCCGCGGCGCGGGTCCTGGGCCTCGGCAACGGCGAGCACCTCGACGGAGCGGTCGCGCCCCGCGGCTACCGCCTGCTGGCCAAGGTCCCGCGACTCCCCGGGTCGGTCGTCGACCGGCTGGTCGACCACTTCGGCACCCTCCAGAAGCTGCTCTCCGCCGGCATCGACGACCTCCAGGCCGTCGAGGGCGTCGGCGAGCTGCGTGCCCGGAGCGTCCGCGAAGGGCTGTCCCGCCTCGCCGAGTCAACGATTCTCGAACGCTACGTGTGACGAGGACGCGTCAGCGGGCTCGTCGATGGTGGTCGAGCGAGCGCTGCGACTGAGGAACGAAGTCGCAAGGCGCGTGTCGAGACCCATCAGGTGTCCCGAGCAGACCAGAGCGAACAGACCCTCAGTCCGGCTCGACAGCCCCCGAAGGCTCCCCGGTCGACGCGGGCTCCTCGGTCGGCGTCGTGGGCTTCCGGTCCTTCTTCGTGCCCTTCTTCGAGCCCTTCTCCTGTCGCGGCTCGACGGTCTTGGTGACCACGGCCGGCTGCGGGGCCAGCAGCTCGAACTGCACCTCGGACGGCTCGCCGGCCAGCGCGGCCGCGGACACGTGGTAGAAGCCCGGCATCGCCCAGGCGGTCAGCTTCGAGCACTCCTCGTCAGAACGCCGAGCGTTCCACGTGACGTTCAGCGTGGTGGACTCCGCCCGCCGCAGGGTGACCTGCTGCTTCGGCAGCACCCGGGGGCACTCGCGACTGGACCAGATGTCGTCCTTGCCCGAGGTGATCTTCATGGTCAGGGTCCGCGCCGAGACCGTCCAGGTGCAGGCCTCGTCGGTGATCGTGCGGACCTGCAGGGCGATCGTCACCCCGTGGCGGGGGCCGGCCACGGCCTCGGTGACCTCGGGGGTGACCGCGACGTCGCTGTCGACGCACGGGCCGTCGGGAACGGCCGGGACGGGCGCCGTGCTCGTGGGGGCCACCGGGGTCGGTGAGGCGCTCGGGGTGGGGGTCGGCGAGGTCGTCGGGTCGGAGGTGGCGCTCGACGCCGCGGAGGCGGGCGCGTCGGCGAGCTCGGCCCGGTCCGACGCGGACGAGCCGTCGCTGCCGGAGCCGAGGAGCCGGGCGACGCCCACCACGAGCAGCACCGCCACACCGAGCACGGCCAGGCGACGGCGCCAGTAGACCTGGGCGGGGAGCGGCCCGCGGGTCAGCGGCCCGCGAGTCGGAGCGGTCATGGTGCCCACGCTATCCAGCGCGACGCCTCTGGCCGGGGTGCCACACCGAGGCTCGGGCGGCCGGGCCACAATGGCGCCGATGAGCGACCTTCACGACCCCCTCCTGCGGTGGTACGACGACCACGCCCGCGAGCTGCCGTGGCGCGGTCCGCAGGCGTCCGCGTGGTCGGTGATGGTCTCGGAGTTCATGCTCCAGCAGACACCCGTGGCGCGGGTCCTCCCGGTGCACGAGGCCTGGCTGACCCGCTGGCCCACCCCCGCCGACCTCGCGGCCGAGCCGGTGGGTGAGGCGGTCCGGGCCTGGGGTCGGCTCGGCTACCCCCGTCGGGCGCTGCGGCTGCACGCCGCCGCGGTCGCGATCGTCGCCGACCACGGGGGCGAGGTGCCCTCGTCGTACGACGACCTCCGCGCCCTGTCCGGCATCGGCGACTACACGGCCGCAGCGATCGCCACCTTCGCCTTCGGACGCCGGCACGTCGTCCTCGACACGAACGTGCGGCGAGTCCTGGCCCGCGTCGTCCAGGGCGTGGAGCTGCCGGCCACGGCCGTCACCAGGGCCGAGCGCGAGGTGGCCGCGGAGCTGCTCCCCCTCGACGAGCCGACCGCGGCCACCTGGTCGATCGCCCTGATGGAGCTCGGGGCCCTGGTGTGCACGGCCACCAAGCCGCGCTGCGAGGCATGCCCGGTCCGCGACGCCTGCGCGTGGCGGACCGCCGGCCATCCGCCGTACGACGGGCCGCCGCGGAAGGTGCAGACCTGGGCCGGCACGGACCGCCAGTGCCGCGGCCGGCTGCTCGCGGTGCTGCGCGACGACCCCGGCCCGGTGCACCGCAGCCGACTGGACGCCGCGTGGACCGAGGAGGCCCAGCGGGTCCGCTGCCTGGCCGGCCTGGTCGCCGACGGCCTGGTCGTCCCCGCCGGCCCGGACACCTACGCCCTCCCCTGACCTGTGGACGGCGAAATGGCCGTCGGCCCGGCAGGTGACTGCCGGGCCGACGGGGTGGAGCGGGTGGTGCAGGATCAGGCGTCGGGGCCGTTGGCCTTCGGGACGTCGGTGCCGCTGTCGGAGTCGTCGGGGCCCTCGAGCTCCGAACCGCCGATCTCGGCCGTCTCGAACGGGGGCAGGTCGGGCAGCTCTCCGACCTTCTGGCCGTCGAAGGTGAACGTCGCGGTCGGGCCCTCGCCCTCGACGTCGACCAGCACGATCATGCCGGGACCGACCTCGCCGAAGAGCATCTTCTCGGCGAGGGTGTCCTCGATCTCGCGCTGGATCGTGCGCCGCAGCGGCCGGGCGCCGAGGACCGGGTCGAAGCCACGAACCGCGAGCAGGTCCTTGGCGGCCTGCGTGAGCTCGAGCTTCATGTCGCGATCGCGCATCCGCAGCTCGACCGAGGCGATCATGTTGTCGACCATCTGGACGATCTGCGCCTGCGACAGCGGCGGGAACACGATGATCTCGTCGACCCGGTTGAGGAACTCGGGCCGGAAGTGCTGCTTGAGCTCCTCCGACACCTTGCTCTTCATCCGCTCGTAGGAGCCCGCGGCGTCGCCCGTCTGCTGGAAGCCCAGGTTGACGGACTTGTTGATGTCACGGGTGCCGAGGTTGGTCGTCATGATGATGACGGTGTTCTTGAAGTCGACGATCCGGCCCTGAGAGTCGGTGAGCCGCCCCTCCTCCAGGATCTGGAGCAGGCTGTTGAAGATGTCCGGGTGGGCCTTCTCGACCTCGTCGAAGAGGACCACGGAGAACGGCTTGCGCCGCACCTTCTCGGTGAGCTGGCCGCCCTCCTCGTAGCCGACGTAGCCGGGAGGCGAGCCGAACAGCCGCGAGACGGTGTGCTTCTCGCCGAACTCGCTCATGTCGAGCTGGATCAGCGAGTCCTCGTCGCCGAAGAGGAACTCGGCGAGCGTCTTGGACAGCCAGGTCTTGCCGACACCGGAGGGGCCGGCGAAGATGAACGACCCGCCGGGCCGCTTGGGGTCCTTCAGCCCGGCCCGGGTACGACGGATCGCGCGACTGAGCGCCTTGACCGCCTCGTCCTGGCCGATGACCCGCTTGTGCAGCTCGTCCTCCATCTTGAGCAGCCGCGAGGACTCCTCCTCGGAGAGCTTGACGATCGGGATGCCGGTCGCCACGGCGAGCACCTCGGCGATCAGCTCCTCGTCGACCTCGGCGACCTCGTCCATGTCGCCCGCGCGCCACTGCTTCTCGCGCTCGGACTTCTTCAGGATGAGCTGCTTCTCCTCGTCGCGCAGGCGGGCCGCGGCCTCGAAGTCCTGCCCGTCGATCGCCGCCTCCTTGCGCTGGCGGACGTCGCCGATCTTGTCGTCGAACTCGCGCAGGTCGGACGGAGCCGTCATCCGGCGGATCCGCAGCCGCGAGCCGGCCTCGTCGATCAGGTCGATCGCCTTGTCCGGGAGGAACCGGTCGGAGATGTAGCGGTCGGCCAGCGTCGCGGCGCTCACGAGCGCCTCGTCGGTGATCGTGACGCGGTGGTGGGCCTCGTAGCGGTCGCGCAGCCCCTTGAGCATCTCGATCGTGTGGGCGATCGACGGCTCGGCGACCTGGATCGGCTGGAAGCGGCGCTCCAGGGCGGCGTCCTTCTCGAGGTACTTGCGGTACTCGTCGAGGGTGGTCGCGCCGATGGTCTGGAGCTCGCCCCGGGCCAGCATCGGCTTGAGGATGCTGGCGGCGTCGATGGCGCCCTCGGCCGCACCGGCCCCGACGAGGGTGTGGATCTCGTCGATGAACAGCACGATGTCACCGCGGGTGCGGATCTCCTTCAGCACCTTCTTCAGGCGCTCCTCGAAGTCACCGCGGTAGCGCGAGCCGGCCACCAGGGCACCCAGGTCGAGGGTGTAGATCTGCTTGTCCTTCAGCGTCTCGGGCACGTTGCCCTTGACGATGTCCTGGGCCAGGCCCTCGACGATCGTCGTCTTGCCGACGCCCGGCTCGCCGATCAGCACGGGGTTGTTCTTCGTGCGGCGCGAGAGGATCTGCATGACCCGCTCGATCTCCTGCTCGCGACCGATGACCGGGTCGAGCTTGCCCTCGCGGGCGTCCTGGGTCAGGTTGCGGCCGAACTGGTCGAGCACCAGCGAGGAGGACGGCGCGTCGCCGCCGGCGCCGGTGGCGGCCGCGGCGGACTGCGAGGACTCCTTGCCCTGGAACCCGGAGAGCAGCTGGATGACCTGCTGGCGGACCCGGTTGAGGTCGGCGCCGAGCTTCTGCAGCACCTGGGCGGCGACGCCCTCGCCCTCGCGGATCAGGCCGAGCAGGATGTGCTCGGTGCCGATGTAGGAGTGGCCGAGCTGCAGCGCCTCGCGCAGGGACAGCTCCAGCACCTTCTTGGCGCGCGGCGTGAACGGGATGTGGCCGCTCGGGGCCTGCTGGCCCTGGCCGATGATCTCCTCGACCTGGGCGCGCACCGCCTCCAGGGAGATGTCGAGGCTCTCGAGCGCCTTCGCGGCGACGCCCTCGCCCTCGTGGATCAGCCCGAGCAGGATGTGCTCGGTGCCGATGTAGTTGTGGGAGAGCATGCGGGCCTCTTCCTGGGCCAGCACGACAACTCGTCGGGCTCGGTCTGTGAACCGCTCGAACATGCGCATCGCTCCTGATACTTCGAAAGGGGACCCGTCCCGCTTGGGTAGCAGGGAAGGTGACGAGAGAACTAACCCCGCTGACAGCCTACGCGTTCCCCCACAGCCCGAAACCGTCATCCGCTGTGAGCGAACAGGGGTCCAGTCCCCCTCAAGCGCCGAATCGGCGCGAGCTAGCGCCGATTCGGCGGCGAGCTCACGCCGACTCGGCGTGGTGCAGGGGTACGGCGGGGTCAGTGCGCGGCGTCGTACGCCTCGCGGACCTCGGACGAGACGCGGCCCCGGTCGGGGACGTCGTGACCGTTCTCGCGTGCCCAGTCCCGGATCTCGCGGGCGCTCGGCCCCGAGGTCGCGGACGGGGCGGCGGCCTTGCGGCCACGGCGCGGGGCACTGCCGACCTTGCGGCCGTGGCCGACGTAGGTGGCGAGGGCGTCGCGCAGCGCGGCGGCGTGCTTGTCGTTCAGATCGATCTCGTAGTTCGTGCCGTCGAGACCGAAGGTCACCGTCTCGGAGGCTTCGCTGCCGTCGAGGTCGTCCTCGAGAACGATGTGGATCTTCTGAGCCATGATTCCTCTTTCGTCGAAATCACCGAACGACACCCGACTATTCGGATATCGCCCGGATATGGTTGCACGGCATACGACGCTTTTCCAAACCCGTCGAAGCCGTCAACCCGAACCTGACGTGTCAGCAATTCGATTAATCAGGAATTGCGGAGGAAAACCAGCTCCAGGCCGCGCAGCGTCAGCCAGGGATCGTGCTCGGTGAAACACCGGCATTCATCGACCACGAGCGGAGCGAGATAACCGGTGGCAATCACGCGCACGGACTCCGTCGCCACGTCGAGCTCGGCGATCATCCGGGCGACGATGCCCTCCACCTGGCTCGCGACGCCGAAGACCATGCCGGACTGCAGCGCCTCGACGGTGTTCTTGGCGATCACCGATCGCGGTCGGAGCAGCTCCACCTTGCGCAACTGCGCGCCCCGGCGACCCAAAGCCTCCAGGGATATCTCGATACCGGGGGTGATCGCGCCGCCGACGTACTGGCCCTGGACGCTGACGACGTCGAACGTCGTGGCGGTACCGCCGAAATCCACCACGATCGCCGGCCCGCCGTATTCGGTCGCGGCCGCGAGGGCGTTGATGATCCGGTCCGAGCCCACCTCGCGCGGATTGTCCATGAGGACGGGCACACCGGTGCGCACACCTGGCTCGACGACCACGGCCGGACGGTCCGGGAAATACCGCACGAGCATGTCGCGCCATTCGTGGAGCACGGCCGGGACGGTCGAGCAGACGGCGATGCCGTCGACTCGCGCGTAGTGCTCGGCGAGCAGTCCGCGCAGCAGCACGGCCCATTCATCGGAGGTACGACGCTCGTCGGTCGCCACCCGCCAGTCGGCGAGCACCTCGCCGTCCTCGAGCAGGCCGAGGACGGTGTGGCTGTTGCCGATGTCGGCGGCGAGGAGCGGCACCGGGCTCAGTCCTCGTGCAGGTCCAGGCCGAGGTCGAAGACCTTCACCGAGTGGGTGAGCGCGCCCACCGAGATGAAGTCGACGCCGGTCTCGGCGACCTCGCGGGCGCGGTCGAGGGTGAGCCCGCCGGACGCCTCCAGGGTGGCGCGCCCGGCGGTGAGGCGGACCGCCTCGGCCATCGTCGGCGAGTCCATGTTGTCGAGCAGGATCTCGGTGCAGCCCGCGTCGAGCAGCTCGCGCAGCTGGTCGAGGTCGGTCACCTCGACCTCGACCCGCAGCCCCGGATTGGCGTCGCGGACGGCGACGTACGCCGGCACCGCGCCGCCCGCGGCCACCACGTGGTTGTCCTTGACCATCGCCCGGTCGGCCAGGCTGAACCGGTGGTTGACGCCGCCGCCGCAGCGCACGGCGTACTTCTGCAGCGCGCGGTAGGTCGGCAGGGTCTTGCGGGTGTCGAGCACCCGCGCCCGGGTGCCCTCGAGAGCCGCGACCCAGTGCGAGGTGGCGGTGGCGACACCGGACAGGTGCGACGCGAAGTTCAGCGCCGTCCGCTCGGCGGTGAGCAGCTCGGAGAACGGACCGCTCACCCGCAGCACCACGTCCCCCGGGCGGACGTGGGTCCCGTCGGCCAACCGGTCGGTGACCTCGACCTGGTCACCGAGGGCGTAGGCGAAGACCAGCTCGGCGATCGCGAGCCCGGCCACCACCCCGGCCTCGCGGGCGGCGAAGTCGCCGGTGCCGTGACCCAGGGGCGGCAGCGCCGCGCTGGTGACGTCGGCCGCGCCGTCGGGCAGGTCCTCCTCGAACGCGGCGACCACCATCTCGTAGACGCTGCGCGGGTCGAGCCCGGCCCCGGACAGCTCCTCGATCAACGGCCGCGGGAGGTCGGCGTACGACGTCCGCGCGATCATGCCGGGCCGTCCGTGGCGGGCGCCGGGGCGAAGGCGATGGTGGTCTCGCCGTCGCGCATCCGGACGTCGAAGTGGCCCGCCCAGCGCGCGTCGTCCCGCTCGGGGAAGTCCTCGCGCCAGTGCGACCCGCGGGTCTCCTCGCGCAGCGCGGCCGCCTCGACCAGGGCCCCCGCGATGGTCAGCAGGTTGGTGGTCTCCCACGAGGCGACGTCGGGGGCGTCGGCGGGGACGCCGGTCAGCTTCTCCAGGTGAGCGGCGGCGTCGCCGAGCCCGCCTGCGCTGCGGAGCACGCCGGCGCGGGCCGACATGACCTCCTGCAGCTCCGGGCGGACGGCCCCGGACACCAGGCCCGGCGTCCGCTCGTCGGTGGTCGGCTCGGCCCAGGGCCGCAGCTCGTCCGGCAGGACCGAGGCGATCCGGCGCGAGAAGACCAGGCCCTCGAGCAGGGAGTTCGAGGCGAGCCTGTTGGCGCCGTGCACCCCGGAGCAGGCCGCCTCACCGGTGGCGTAGAGGCCGGGGACGTCGGTGCGGCCCCACAGGTCCGTCGCCGCACCGCCGGAGGCGTAGTGGCAGGCCGGCGCGACCGGGATCAGCTCGGTGACCGGGTCGATGTCGTGGGACCGGGCGGTCGCGAGGATGGTGGGAAACCGCCGCTCCCAGAACGCGCCTCCGAGGTGGCGGGCGTCGAGCCACATGTGCGGGTGCCCGGTCTCGGTCATCCGGCGCATGATCGCCTTGGCGACCACGTCGCGCGGCGCCAGGTCGGCCAGCTCGTGGACGCCCTCCATGATCCGGCGTCCCTCGAAGTCGACCAGGAACGCACCCTCGCCGCGCACGGCCTCGGAGATCAGCGGCTGCTGCCCGACCGAGTCCGGACCGAGGTACATCACCGTCGGGTGGAACTGCACGAACTCCAGGTCGCGCAGCGTCGCGCCCGCGCGCAGCGCGATCGCCATGCCGTCGCCGGTCGAGACCGCGGGGTTCGTCGTCTGCGAGAACACCTGGCCCAGCCCACCGCTGGCGAGCACCACGGCGCGGCAGTGCACGGCGCCGACGCCGTCACGCTGCCCCTCGCCCATCACGTGCAGGGTGACGCCGGCGATCCCGCCGCCCTCGCCGGCGGGACCGTCGAGCAGGAGGTCGACCGCGAGCGCGTGCTGGATCACCTCGATCTCGGGTGCCGCCTCGACCGCCGCGATCAGGGCGCGCTGGATCTCGGCGCCGGTCGCGTCGCCGCCGGCGTGGGCGATCCGGTCGCGGTGGTGGCCGCCCTCCCGCGTGAGCGACAGGGCTCCGTCCGGGCTGTGGTCGAACTGCGCGCCCAGCGCGATCAGCTCGTGGACCGCCTCGGGGCCCTCCGTGACCAGGACCCGTACGGCGTCCGCGTCACAGGCGCCCGCGCCCGCCACCAGCGTGTCGTGCTCGTGCTCGGCCGGGGTGTCCTCCGGGCCCAGCGCCGCCGCGATGCCGCCCTGGGCCCACTGCGTCGAGCCGGCGGCGAGCACGTCCTTGGTGACCACCAGGACCCGGTCCACGTGTTCCCGCAGGCGCAGCGCGGCGGTGAGCCCCGCGATGCCGGAGCCGATGACGACGACGTCGGCCCGCGTCGTCCACCCGGGATCCGGAGCCGTGAGCCGGCCCGGCACGCGGCGTACCGCAGAGAGAGGCATTCGGGCAGGCTACCGCTCGACCAGCCGGTCACCGCGGACCAGACCGGAGCCGGCGACGGCCTCGGCCGGGTCGAGGCCGGTGGCCAGGACCCGGTTGTCGGCGTCGACGAAGACGACGTGCGGGCGCAGCTCGCGGGCCTCCGCGTCCTCCACCTGGGCGTAGGCGATCAGAATCACCAGGTCGCCGGGGTGGACGAGGTGGGCGGCCGCCCCGTTGATGCCGATCACGCCCGAGCCGCGCTCGCCGGCGATCGTGTAGGTCTCCAGCCGGGCGCCGTTGGTGACGTCGACGATGTGGACCAGCTCGCCGGGCAGCAGGTCGGCCGCGTCGAGGAGGTCCTCGTCGACGGTCACCGAGCCCACGTAGTGCAGGTCGGCCTGGGTCACGGTCGCGCGATGGATCTTGCTCTTCATCATGGTGCGGAGCATCAGGCGTCCTCCCCGGTGGTCCCGAGGACCAGCGGCAGGTTGTCGATCAGGCGGGTGGCGCCGAGCCGGGCGGCGACGAGGATCCGCGCCTGCGTCCCCGGCGGTACGACGGGCGGCAGCTCGGCCAGCGCCGGGGTGGTCACGACCAGGTAGTCGAGGTCGACCCCCTTGCCCAGCCGCAGCTCGGCGCGGGCGGCGTCGAGCGCGACCGCGACGCCGTACCGGGCGTTGTCCTGGGCCTCGCGCAGCGCCCGGTTGAGGTGCACGGCCTCGGCCCGCTGGTCGGCGTCGAGGTAGCGGTTGCGACTCGACAGGGCCAGCCCGTCGGGCTCGCGCACGGTCTCGGCGCCGACGACGTCGACGCCCATGCACAGGTCCGCGACCATCTGCCGGACCAGGACCAGCTGCTGGTAGTCCTTCTGCCCGAACACCGCGACGTCGGGACGGACCAGGCCGAGCAGCTTGGCCACGACCACCAGCACACCCTTGAAGTGGCCGGGCCGGACCCGGCCCTCCAGCAGCGTCGCGAGCGGTCCGGGCTCGACGGTGACCTGGGGCTCCCGCTGCTGGGGCCACCCCGGGTAGACCTCTTCGGCGCTGGGCGCGAAGACGATGTCGACGCCCTCGCGCGCGCAGACGTCGAGATCGGCCTCGAGCGTGCGGGGGTAGCGGTCGAGGTCCTCACCGGCGGCGAACTGCAGCGGGTTGACGAAGACGGAGGCCACCACGGGTCCGGTGCCGACCCGCTCGCGGGCGGTCCGCATCAGGCTGGCGTGCCCCTCGTGGAGCGCGCCCATGGTCGGCACGAACCCCACCCGCTCCCCCGCACCCCGGGCGCGTGCGAGCAGGTCGGCGAGCTCCTCGCGCGTGTGCGCGAGGGCGGGCCCACGGCTCATCGCGTCTCGGCCGGGAGGATCGGCAGGGCGGGGGCGTCGGCGAGCGCCTCGGTCAGCGCCTCGTGGATGCGCAGGGCGCGCAGCGGCACCAGCCGTCCGTCGGTGACGGCGCGGGCCAGGGTCGCGCGCGCCATGGCGACGTACGACGGCAGCGTGTGCGGGGCGTTCGTGGCCAGGTCGTCGAGGTGGGCGCGGACGGTGCCGAGGTCGCCGCGGACGATGGGTCCGGTCAGCGCGGCGTCGCCGTGGGCGAGCGCGTTGTCGAGCGCGGCCGTCAGCAGCGGGCGGAGCGTGCCGGCCGGGTCGTCGGCCCCGGCGGCGGCCAGCATCTCCATGGCCTCGCTGACCAGCGTGACCAGGTGGTTGGCGCCGTGGGCCAGGCCCGCGTGGTAGAGCGTGCGCATCTCCTCGGGCACCCACATCGGCCGGCCGCCGAGGTCGGCGACCAGGCTCTCGGCGAGCGCGCGCTCCGCCGGAGCGGCGGTCAGCCCGAAGACGCAGCCGGCCAGGCGACCCAGGTCGACGGCCGTGCCGGTGAAGGTCATCGCGGGGTGCAGCGCCACCACGCGGGCCCCGACCTCGCGGGCGGGCTCGAGCACGGCCAGCCCGTGCCGGCCCGAGGTGTGCACCACGACCTGGCCCGGGCGCAGCGCGCCGCTCGCGGCCAGCATCGAGACCACGTTGGCGAGCATGTCGTCGGGGACCGTCAGCAGCAGCACCTCGCTGGCGCGCGCGACGTCGGTCGGCTTCGCGTGCCGGACGCCCGGGAGCAGCGCGGCGATCCGCGCACGCGTCGCGTCGGACTCGCCGGCGGCGGCCACCACGGGGTGACCCGCGCTCGCCAGACCGGCCGCCAGGACGGCACCGACCCGGCCGGCACCGATGACGCCGACGCGCCGGGGTCGCGGGGACTGCTGGACCATGCTGCTGCTCCACATCTCTCGTTCCAGTCCCTCCGACCACTCCGTCCGAGGACGGAGCCGGGGTGGGTACCGGACGGGTTGTAGCGATGCTTGCTTCCGACTCGAGGCTACGTCCGGCGCTCGCTCCGCGGAACCGGATCGCGTGTGACGTAACCGACACGGCTGTCGGCCATGCGTCAGTGGGTCAGGGCAGCCGGTCGAGCAGCTTCCGCAGGAACGGCCCCTCGCGCTCCACGTCGAAGGTGTACGACGACTGGATGCTGCGACCGCCCGGCCGGCAGATGACGGCCTCGACCCGGTGCCCGTGGACCGCGGCCATGAGGTACTCGTTGCGCGGCGTGTACGTCGCCGCGCCGACCATGATCACGTGCGTGGGGTCAGGCACGAACGCGATCTGGAACAGCCCGCTGCCGGCGTACCCGCCTGCGACCTCGGCGGCCCGGAAGAGCCGGATCTGCTCGCCGAGCGTGAAGTCCTCGGGGTAGACGACCTCGAAGCCGTACTCGCCGAAGATCGCCTCGACGTCGGCACCGTTGAGGCAGGCGCGCTTGTCGCTGCGCCGGCCGACGAAGAAGCGGCCCGGCCAGTCGCGGTCCTCGGCCTGCGCGGCCAGGTTGTCGCCCACCTCACGCCAGGTCTCGGCGATCAGCGGGTGGACGTACTGAGGGTGGCTGAACATCGGCGTGCCGGAGATCAACCGGTCGACGCGGACCGGGTGGTCGATGACGACGATCCGGTCGCGCGGGATGCCGGCGGCCTCGTAGAGCTCCAGCTCGTACTCGAAGGGACGCGGCCGTGGCTTGGTCGCCCCGACCAGGACCCGCACGTCCGGGTCGATCGCCAGCGCCTCGCGCCAGGTCCAGACCCGCGACAGGCTCTCGGTGAGCAGGTGGCCGAAGTGGCCGCGGAACTCGTTGTCGAGGTGCAGGAAGGTGCCCTCGAGGCGCGGGGCGTCCGCGGGCATCCGCGGCCGAGGTACGGCGAACCGCGGGCCGTACTCGACCAGCTTCGTGTGGACCAGCTCGGGCCACTGGTTGTGCCGGAAGGTGTCGGGCAGCAGCAGGTCGTCGGACACCACCCGCTGCCACTGGCCGACGACCACGTCGCGGTAGTCGCGCAGGCTGAGCTCCGCCGGCTGGATCCGACGGTGCATCGGCGGTCGTCGCGGAACCGGGCCCTCGGTGCCGGGCGGGGCGGGCGGCGGGCTGCCGGCCGGGATGGTCTTCAGCAGCCGGTGCCGGGACGTCCCGGCCGCCAGGTAGGCGTTGAACTCGCTCTCGCGCATCTTGGCCAGCACGCCGTCGGCGTCGTGACTGAGCACCAGATCCGGTCCGGCCACCCGGTGGGTGACGTGCTGAGCCACGACCTCGCGCAGGTCGCGCACGCGGATCCGGGCCCGGCGCGGGCCGCGCGGCCGGGTGGCGTCGGGGTCGAGCAGCTCGCCCAGCGTCCGGGGACCGCCGGCCAGCTCGCCGGCGCCGTCGGGGACGACGTACGAGCCCCCGGCCCGCAGGTGGAAGAACGTCTCCTCGAACCGGTGCCGGCGCCCGGCGACGTCCTCCTGGTCGACGATCACGTCGACCCGGCCGAGCAGCGCCAGCTCGAGGTGCCGCTCCTCGTCGTCGGAGACGACCTCCCGCACCTGCGCCCGGGGCGAGGCCGCGCGGATCGCGGCCACCAGCCGGGGGCTGGCGGGGCCGAGGACCACGACCACGGCATCGCCGTCTGCGGCGGCCGCGACCAGGCCGGCCAGCTCGGCGTAGCGCCGGCGGCGGGCGAACCCGCGGACGGCGGCGCGACCCCCGCGCAGGCGACGTACGACGGGGCGGGCACCCGGCACGGTGGCCAGGGCCCGGGCGGCTCGCGCCCTCACCGACGTCGTCCCACCCGCTGGCGGGCGCGGCGGGCGAGCTCGCGCACCAGGTCGCCGCCCGGGTAGCGGTCCAGGCCCGGAAGGCTGTGCGACTCCGGGACGTGGTGGAGACCGGACTCGAAGAGCAGCTCGGAGATCAGGCCCGCCGACGAGACGCTGATGCTGTCGGGCGGGCTGATGTCCTCGGGGTAGTCGGCCGGGTCGACGAGGAGGTGGTCGAGGTCGCCGACCACCGTCGCGTCCGAGGCCTCGACGGCCTCGATCCAGGTCCGCGTGTAGTCGTTGCAGCGCTCGGCCGCCCACCGCGGCGCCTGGATCGGCTGGCCGGTCAGTCCGGTCAGCTCGCGCATGGCGAGCTTGCCGGACCGGCTCACGGTGTTCATGTAGGTCGGGTGGTCCCCGTCGCGCTCGGTGAAGGCGATGTTGAACTGGCGCAGCAGCTCGGCCTCGGCGATCGGCAGCGAGGCGTTCGCGCGCTCCTCGGCCGTGAGCGTGTCCGGGCCCAGCCCGAGCAGCGCCTCGAAGGCGCGCTGGTTGGTGGTGCGGTCCCGGGGATCGGACACGATGAAGGTCAGCCGGTCCTCGCCGAAGACCGAGCCCCACTGCTCGACGAGCCGTCGCAGGCTGAAGCGGTGCAGCTCGGGCATCACCCGGGTCCAGGTCGTGTGCACCTCACCGTCGAGCGACACCCACGAGAAGTGCCGGCGAAGCCACTCGTCGAGCGTCTCCAGGCCGCGTCGGCGGATGACCTCCTGCCACTGCGAGGCGAGGAGCGGGGCGAGCGGGCGCAGGGTGATGACGACGTGGACGTCGGGTCCGAGCATCTCGGCGATGTGCGGGATCCGCTCCGGCAGCGCCTGGGACAGCGCCTCGCTCGACCAGATCGTCACCCGGGAGTCGGAGGTGCGGAAGTTGGTGGCCAGCTCCTGCCAGCGCTCCTCGCGCCGGTCCTGGTAGTACGGCGCGAGGGTGCCCGCGGCGGCGAGGGCCGTCTTCATCTCGTGACGCCCCTTGCCGATGAGGCGTACGCCGTCCTCGGCGATCTGCTCGCGGACGGCGTCCAGCGCGGTCTGCAGGGCGGTCGTGCCCGTCTTGGGCATGCCGATGTGGATGACCTTCGACCCGTCCGGCAGCGTCGGCGCCGTCCCCGTTGAGCGCATGTCGACCCGTCAACTCCTCGTTGGTGTCCGCCCCGGGGCCACCAGGACGGGTCCGACCTTATATCGGCGGCCTGAGAGATCCCCGCCCGTACGGCCCCCGACCGGGCCCGACCCGCGTTGTAGGCTGCTCGACGCCCTCCTGCCGTCCACCGAAGGATCACCTGCTCGTGAAGAACGTGGCCGTTCTGCTGGCCGGCGGGGTCGGCGTCCGCGTCGGTCTCGACGTCCCCAAGCAGCTCATCAAGATCGCCGGACGACCGATCATGGAGCACACGCTGGCCATCCTCGACGCCCACGAGGACGTCGACGAGATCCTGGTGCTGATGACCCCGGGTCACCTCGACGCGGTCCACGCGATGGTCCGCACCGGCGGCTACGAGAAGATCACGCAGATCCTCGAGGGCGCCGAGACCCGCAACGACACGACGCGGCGGGCGCTGGCCGCCCTCGGCGACGAGGACTGCAAGGTGCTGCTGCACGACGCCGTCCGCCCGCTGCTGAGCCCGCGGATCATCAGCGACTGCTTCGAGGCCCTCGAGACCTACGGCGCCGTCGACGTCGCCATCCCGTCGGCCGACACGATCATCGAGGTCGCCCCCGACAACACGATCCGCGACATCCCGCCGCGGGCGTCGCTGCGCCGCGGGCAGACCCCGCAGGCCTTCCTCGCCTCGGTCCTGAAGGCCGCCTACGCGCGCGCCGAGCTCGACCCCGACTTCGAGGCCACCGACGACTGCACCGTCGTGCTGCGCTACCAGCCGGACGTCCCGATCTGGGTGGTCCCGGGCGACGAGCGCAACATGAAGGTCACCGAGCCGATCGACATCTACCTCGCCGACAAGCTCTTCCAGCTCGCCCAGAGCGACCTGCCCCCGACCCGCGAGCCCGAGGCCTACCGCGACGTGCTCGCCGGCAAGGTGATGGTCGTCTTCGGCGGCAGCTACGGCATCGGCGCCGACATCGCCCGCCTCGGCGAGGAGTACGGCGCCACCGTGGTCGCCTTCAGCCGCTCGACCACCGGCACCCACGTGCAGCGCCGCGAGGACATCGCCAGCGCCGCCGCGCAGGTCGTGGCCGAGCACGGCCGGGTCGACTACGTCGTCAACACCGCCGGCGTGCTGCCCCGCGGGACCCTCGTCGAGACCAGTGACGAGACCATCTGGGCCGCCACCGAGATCAACTACATCGGCCCGATCCTCATCGCCCAGGAGTTCTACCCCCTGCTGAAGGAGACCCGGGGCAGCCTGCTGCTCTTCACCTCCAGCTCCTACACCCGCGGCCGCAGCGGCTACAGCCTCTACTCCTCGGCGAAGGCCGCCACGGTCAACCTGACCCAGGCGCTCGCCGACGAGTGGGCCGCCGACCACGTGCGCGTCAACTGCATCAACCCCGAGCGCACCGGCACCCCGATGCGCACCAAGGCCTTCGGCGAGGAGCCGGCCGACTCGCTGCTGGAGTCCACCGCCGTCGCCCGGGCCTCGCTGGACACCCTGATCGCCGGCGGCACCGGCCACCTCATCGACCTGCGCCGCGCCGACCCGATCGCCCTGGCCATGCAGGAGACCGCGTACGACGAGGCCTGAGCCCCGCGGCCGCCAGCGCGGCGGGGCTCCTCAGCCCCAGAACGCCCGGACGACCCGCTCGGCGCTGCGACCGTCCTGCAGCGCGTTGTAGGTGCGGTGGAAGTCCTCCTGCGCGCCGGCGTACTCCTCGGCGAGCCGGGGCAGTCGCTTGAGCCAGTCGATGACCTCGTCGGCGGTGTCGAGGAGCGGGCCGGGGGCGGAGTCCTCGAACGGGTAGAGGAAGCCGCGCACGCCGCCGGTGTAGGCCGCCAGGTCGGGCACCAGGAACAGCGTCGGGACGCGGGCCAAGGCGACGTCGAAGCGCAGTGACGAGTAGTCGAGCACCGCGGCGTCGGAGGCCAGGATCAGGTCGTTGATCTCGGGGTAGCCGCTGACGTCGAGCAGCCGGGCCTGGGTGGCCGCCTCGGCGTCCGGGCGGGCGTGGAAGCGGTGCCCGCGCATCAGCAGGACGTAGTCAGGCCCGAGCTTGCGACTGGCCGCGGTGAGGTCGAGGTGGTGGATCATCTCGGCCGAGCGCCAGTCGGTGGCCAGGTCGTCGCGCCAGGTCGGCGCGTACAGCACGACCTTCTGCTCGGGACCGATGCCGAGCCGACGGCGGGTGTCGGCCCGCCGCTCCGCGGCGTCCGGGGCGACCAGCGCATCGTCGCGCGGGTAGCCCTGGTTGTGGATGGCGCCGTCGTACTCGTACTCGGTGCGGTAGTAGACGTCCATCTCGGGCGACGGGGTGAGGATCAGGTCCCAGTCGCCGGAGGTGCGGGCCAGCTCGAGGGCGATCCGGCGCGGGGTGTAGCCCTTGGCCTCCCACATCCGGATGCCCATCGACTTCGCGGGGTAGCCGTGGAAGGTCTGCAGCAGCTGCTGGCCCGGCCGCTTGAAGAACCAGCGGTCGACGTCGATGTTGAGGCAGAGGTAGCGGGCGGTGGTCAGCACGCGGTACCACTCGCGCGAGCGCATCAGGACCGGGACGCCGCCCTCGGGCACCTGCGAGCCACTGTCGGAGACGCCCCAGTAGATCGTCAGCTCCGGGTGCGTACGACGCAGCTCGTGGTGGATCGCCAGCTGGCTGTCGGTGGCCGTCGCGCCGTCGTACGACTGGAGGTAGACGGCCCGCTCGTCGACCGGCTCGGTGTGGGTGCGTGCCCAGGCCTGCAGGCTGGCCTGGGCGAACGGGCCGCGCTCGTCGTCGGCGAGCGGCGGGAGCAGCTGGACGCCGAGGCCACGGGCCGAGCGCGCGGGCCGGAAGCGGAAGCCGTGGGCGACGGAGAAGTCGAGGAGGCGGTCGAGGGTCGCCGGGTCGAAGATCACCCGGGCCGCGGACCCGGGGACGCCGTCGAGCTCGAAGGTGTAGGCGCCCGGCGGGACCGGGGCGGGACCGAGGCCCCACGGGTCCCAGACGGTCGGGAGCGCGGCGTGCACCAGGCCGTCGGACCCGGTGGTCAGGTCGGCCGTGAGCCGGGCCGGGCCGAGCAGCTCGACGCGGCCCCGGGCCGCGGGCCGGCCCAGCCAGGAGCCGGTCAGGTCGAGGGCGCCGTCGGCCAGCTCGAGGCCGTGGACGACCAGGACGCCGTCGGCCTCGACGACGTCGGTGTCGCCGGTGCCGGAGCGGCTCAGCGCCAGGCCGCCCTCGCCCACGGCGAGCCAGGGGTCCTCCTGGTCCGGCCAGCCGACGGGGAGCAGGTCGCCGGACGCGCCGACGGCCCGCAGGTCCCAGCGGGCGTGCTCGCGGCCCACCCAGGGCTGCGGCACCTCCAGGTCGAAGCGCAGCAGGTCGCCGTCGGGCCGCAGGGTCACCCGCTTCTCCAGGCTGCCCATCTGGACCTGGATCGCGCGCAGGGCACCGGTGCCGGGGCGCAGCGCACCGACGACGCGCCGACCGTTCACGCGCGCCTCGACGAGCCGGGGCCCGTGGTCGGGGCGCACCTCGACGCGGAAGCGCGCCCCGCGCCGGGTCGGGTCGACGCGCTGGTCGCCGAAGCGGCGGCCGCCGACGTACCCGTGCCAGAGGGAGCTGGCCACCGAGCGCTCGTCGAAGCGGGTGATCCCGCCGCGGCGGGTCAGCCCCTGCGTCTCCAACTGCACCTCGACCGTCCAGCGGGCCGTCCCGTCCGGGCCCGACCGCGTCAGCTCGGCCAGCGCGGGGGCGTCGACCGTGACCCGGGCCGCGGAGCGGGCCAGGTCCTGGTACATCCGGCCCTCGCTGGGGTTGATCGACCAGTCGACGTACTGCTCGACCTCGAGGGCGACCCGCTCGTCACCGCGCACCAGCTCGACCCGCAGGTCCGGGAAGTCGGGGAGGCCGACGTGGTCGACGTACGCCGCCAGGTCGAGCTGCAGCCGGTCTCCGGGGGCCCACCGGACGTTGCGGAGCACCACGACCAGCGGGGTCTCCTGCTCGGTCATCACGTAGCAGTCGTCGGGGACCCCGACCTCGGGGTCCTGACGGAAGGGCAGGTCGGCGACCACGACGCCGCCCTCGACCAGGGTCGGCCGGTTGTCGCGCTCGAAGAGCCGGCCCGTGACCAGATCCTCCAGCTCCGTGCGCTTCCCGGCCTGCAGCAGCCAGAGCCGCACCCGGGACTCGGCGCCGAGGGAGCGCCACGCCGCGTCGCCGCCCTCGCGGACCAGCAGCCGGGCGTGCTCGCGCAGCCGCGTCCACTGCTCCTCGGTGGCCCGCTCGACGTCGGAGACGAACGGCTGGATCGCGGTGTCGAGGACACCCCACAGCCACCAGTCGCTGACGTCGTCGGCGCCGAGCGCCTCCAGCTGGGACCAGGTCTGCTCGTGCTCCTCGACCCAGGCGTCCAGGCCGGCGAGCACGTCGGTCATGGAGCCCACGCTGACGCCGTCGCGTCGTCCGACCGGCACGTAGGTGTCCTCGGCCAGCAGGTCGAACGCGCGCGCCTTCGCGTACGACGCCAGCGCGACGTCGGTGCCGCGCGACCGGTCGGGGGCGAAGCGCAGGCCGGACGAGCGCCAGAACTCGGTGCGGAGCAGGCGGTTGCCGAGGCCCAGGTCGGTGACAGCGATCGGCGAGGTCGCCAGATCGGTGCCGACCAGCTCCACCTCGTGGGCGGCGCGGTACGGCGAGTCGACGTGCCGGCCCGCGGGCCCCGGCGGAAGGACCATCCGGCCGACGGCGAAGTCGGAGCCGGAGCGCTGCAGGACCTGGGCGAGCCGGTCGAGGCCCTTCGGCGGGATGTTGTCGCCGCCCCCGGCGAAGAGGAGGTACGCGCCCTTCGCGGCGTCGGCGCCCGCGTTGCGGGCGGACGCGGCGTCCGGGGCGTCGTGCTTGGCGATCCGGATGCGCCAGTCGGCGTCGGCGTGCTCGCCCGCGACCCGTCGTACCTCGGTGCTGCGGCCCCACGGCTGCACCCGCACCTCGAGGTTGCGGTAGACCTGCCCGCGCAGCTCGTCGAGCTGGGGACCGATCCGGGTCGTCTCCTCGTCGCTGACGGCCAGGACCACGGTCACCAGGGGGTCGCCCCACCCGCTGCGGAAGCGTCGGCTCGCCCGACCGATCGGGCCGCGGATGCCCCGGGGCGTCGCCTTGCCGGCTCGGACCAGGGCCTCGGCCACGCGCTGCCGTGGACGCACCGACGGTTCTCCTCTCGACGACTCCTGCTGGGCGGACCGATGCTACCGGCCGCCCGGGTGGTGAGCGTCAGGCGTCGACCCGGCCGGCCGGCCACTCGCGCTCGCCGCTGCGCAGGCCGCGGGTGAAGCGGGGCGGCAGCCGGAAGAGGTGGCGGGGCAGCGACGGGTCGTCCCAGAGCGGCAGCCGGAGGTAGCAGGCGTCCTCGAGGTCGAGGTAGGGGAAGTCGCTCATCACCCGCCCGCCCGCCTCGTTGAAGGCGATGGCGTCGGATCGCCGCTCCTCGACGATCAGGTGGTAGACGACCTTGTGCTGGGGATAGATGCGGTCCCAGAAGGCCGGCTTGGGGACCAGCGCGGTGAAGGCGCGCACCTCCGCGACCAGCGCCTGCCAGTAGTCGTCGGGGGCCTCGTCGACACGGCGGATCGTGGAGCCGAAGTCGTTGTTGAGGTACTGGGTCAGGCGCGCGTCGTGGAGCTTCGGACCCGAGACCGTGGCCAGGATGTCGAGCGCCTCGCTCGCCGTGCGGAAGCGGTCGCGCAGGTTGGCCGTGGACAGCACCTGCTGGGTCATCGAGCTGCGGTCGTCACGGGCGCGCCAGGCGACGGTCGGCTCGACCAGGTGGTCGACGGCGCGGGCGTGGCCGAACGCGCGGGCGCTCACCAGCTGGTCCTGGTAGTAGCCGGGCTCCGCGAACTCCCGGACCGCCTCGTCCCAGTAGGACCGGCGGTAGACCTTGCTCCACTGGACCGCGTTGACCATCATCGACGGCCGATCGGTCACGGACGCGGCGAGCAGCTCCTGGCCGTGCGCCCGGCTGATCCACGGCATCGGCGGCTCCTGCTCGCTCCCGCGCAGCCGGAGGTACGACGCCTGCGCGAAGTCGGAGCCGGTCGCCCGCAGCGAGCCGACCAGCCGCGCGTAGGCCCCCGGCAGGACCACGTCGTCGCCGTCGAGGAAGGTGAGGAACTCGCCCCGGGCGTGGTTCAGGGCCAGGTTGCGCGCTGCGTTGGGACCGCCGTTGGCCTGGGTGTGGACCTGGAGGCGCGGGTCGGACGCGGCCAGCTCCTCGAGGAGCCGGCGGGTGCCGTCGGTCGAGCCGTCGTCGACCACGACGAGCTCCACCTCGCAGTGGCTCTGGCCCAGCACGGACGCGACGGCGTCGGCGATGTAGGGCGCCACGTTGTAGGCGGGCATGACCACGCTGACGACGCCCTCCCGGCGCTCCTTCTCCCGGCGCCGCCGCTCGCGGGACGGGAGCGGGGCGGGGCGGGCCAGCACGCCGAGGCGCGGCGTCAGCTCGTCGCCCGGGCCGCCGGGCAGCAGATCACGGAGCACGGCGGGGATTCTGCCTCATCACCGACGGCCGGCCCGTCCGCCCCTGCACGAGGGGGGACGGGCCGGCCGGTGTCGGGTCCGGATCGGCGTCAGAGCAGGCCGGCGGCGGTCAGGAAGTCAGCTGCGACGTCCTCGGGCAGCTCGCGGTCGACCGCGACCCGGCCGTTGAGCTCGGTGAGGTTCTCGGTCGTCAGCGCCGCCATCAGCGGGTTGAGCACGTCGGCCAGGTCCGGGTGCTCGTCGAGGAACGCGGTGCTCACGGCGGGGACGAGGTTCTGGGCGGGCTGGATCTGCAGGTCGTCCTCGAGGACCACCAGACCCTGCTCCTCGAGCGTGCCGTCCGTGGTGCTGGTCTCGCCGAGCTCGGACTCCCCGTCGAGGACCGACTGGTAGGTCTGGTCGCTGGCGTAGCCGAGCGGCAGCACGTCGGTGACGTCGATGCCGTACTGCTCGCTCAGCCCGCCCTCGCAGTCGAGCCGACCCTCGCAGTCGGGCGCCGCGGCCAGCTTGACCGACTTGCCCTTCAGGTCGGAGAGCTTGGTGACGCCGTTCTCGTCGGAGTACTCCTGGGTGACGAAGAAGGCGTTGGTGTCGGTCGCCGGGGAGACGTCGAGCAGCGAGATCCCGGCGCCCTCGAGCAGGGCCTGGCCGTCGCTGGCCAACTGGTCGCCGTCGCCGGCCTCGAAGGGCTCGGCCTCCGCGCCGTTCTCGCGCGAGTTGAGGAAGTTGACGATGCCGCCGACGTACTCCGGGACGACGTCGACGCTCGCGGGGAACGTGGACATGTAGGCGTCGCGGGCGTCGACCAGCTTGACGTCGACGGTGTAGCCGGCGTCCTCGAGCAGCTGCTCGTACATCGAGGCGACCAGGGTGGCCTCGGGGAAGTTCTGGCCGGCCAGGGTCAGCTCGCCGCCGCCCGCGGGGGCGTCGGAGGAGTCCGAGGAGGGGGCCGGGTCGTCGGCGGAGTCCGACGAGAGGTCGTCACCGGCGCAGGCCGTGGCGAGGAAGAGGGTGCTGACCGAGAGGACCGCGGCCAACTGGCGTCGTACGAGCATGAGGTTCCTTCTGTGTCCCGCGGCGTCGTGGCCACGCGTGTCCGGATGCTGCTATCGGCCGACGGTGCCGGCGTCGTCCGCAACACTAGAAGCGGTCACCGACATTCCCACCTCACCCGACAGGTCTCGATTCGGTGACGATCCCCGGCGGGCCGGGTCCGACAGCCGCTGCGCGAGGGCGGCCAGCAGCTCCAGCAGCAGCGCGACCAGGGCGACCACCACCGCGCCGGCGATGCCCTTGCCGTAGTTGGTCCGGTAGAACCCGTCGGTGATGACCCGGCCCAGTCCCGGCCCGGCGACCAGCGCGGCGATGGTCGCGGTCGCCCACACCTGCACCAGCGCGAGCCGCACGCCCGAGACCACCAGCGGCAGGGCCAGCGGGAGCTCGACGCGCACGAACCGCTGCCAGCCGGTCATGCCCATGCCGGTCGCCGCCTCGCGGACGTCGGCCGGCACCTCGCGGACGGCGACGTAGGCGTTGGTGATGATCGGCGGCAGCGCGAACAGCGCCAGCGCGATCAGGGTGGCCAGGCCGGCCCGGCCGTAGGGCCCGAACTCCTGCGCCCCCGGGAAGTCGGCGGTGACCAGGAGCGCCAGCAGCGCGAAGGTCGGCACCGCCCGGCCGATGTTGGAGATGTTGATCGCGAGGAAGCCGCCGCGACCCAGGTGCCCCAGCCACAGCGCGACCGGCAGCCCGACCAGCATCGCGAGGCCCAGCGCGGTGACCGTGAGCAGCAGCTGCTGGAGCAGCAGCGCCAGCATGCCGGTGTCGCCCGTCCAGCTGTCGCCGGCGGTGAGGTAGGCCCAGGCGTCGGAGAGGACGGTCATGCGCCTACCCCCCGCGTCCACGGCGTCAGCACGCGCTGGGTGAGGACGAGCACGACGTCGAGGACCAGGGCCAGCAGCACGCACAGCACCGAGGCGGTGAACAGCTCGGCCCGGAAGTTGGTGCTGACGCCGTCCTTGATCAGGTTGCCGAGCCCGCCGTACGCGACCAGGGAGCCGACGGTCGTGAGCGCGACCGTGGAGACCGTCGCGACCCGCAGGCCGGCCATGATCACCGGCAGCGCCAGCGGCAGCTCCACCCGCAGGAGGAGCCGGCCGGCGCCGTACCCGAGACCGGTCGCGGACTCACGGACCTCGTCGGGCACCGACCGCAGCCCCTCCAGGATCGCCCGGACCAGCACGGTCAGGGCGTAGAGGGCCAGGCCGATCACGACCGTGGTCGGCGACAGCCCGGTGAACGGCACCAGCAGCGGGAAGAGCGCCAGCGACGGGATCGTGTAGACGCCCGTGCTCACGCCCAGCACCGTCGACTCCAGGCGCGGGTAGCGCCGGGCCAGCAGCGCGAGCGGGAAGGCGATCAGCACCCCGAGGACGACCGCCGCGACGGTGATGGCGAGGTGCTGGACCGTCGCGTCGACGATCTGGTCCTGGCGGTCGGAGAGGTACTGCCCGCAGATCCACTCGTTGGTCAGCCGGCTGTAGCAGCTCGGCTCCGCCGCCGGGGCGACCAGCGTGGGTACTGTCACGGTCATGGAACGTACCCGTTCGGCGGACGACCACGCGATGATCCGCCTGTCGGGCGTGGGAAAGACGTACGACGACGGCACCGTCGCCGTCCAGGGCCTCGACCTCGAGGTCGGTCAGGGCGAGCTGGTCTGCTTCGTCGGCCCCTCCGGCTGCGGCAAGTCGACCACGCTGAAGATGATCAACCGGCTGATCGAGCCGACGACCGGGACGATCGAGATCGACGGCCGCGACGTCACCGGCCAGGACCCGGTCGAGCTGCGCCGCGGGATCGGCTACGTCATCCAGCAGGTGGGGCTGTTCCCCCACCAGAAGATCGTCACCAACGTGATGACCGTGCCCCTGCTGTACGGCGAGTCGAAGGCCACCGCCCGCCGGCGGGCGCTGGAGCTGATGGAGCTGGTCGGCCTGGAGCCGGCGACGTACGCCGACCGCTACCCCCACCAGCTCTCGGGTGGTCAGCGCCAGCGCGTCGGCGTCGCGCGGGCGCTCGCGGCCAACCCGCCGGTGCTGCTCATGGACGAGCCGTTCGGCGCGGTCGACCCCGTCGTACGCGTGCGGCTGCAGGACGAGTTCCTGCGGCTGCAGCGCGAGCTCGGCAAGACCGTCGTGCTGGTCACCCACGACATCGACGAGGCGGTGCGGATGGGCGACCGGGTGGCGGTCTTCGCCACCGGCGGCCGGCTCGCGCAGTACGGCACCCCCGCCGAGGTCCTCGGCCGGCCCGCCGACGACTTCGTCGCCGACTTCGTGGGCTCGACCCGCGGCCTGCGCCGGCTCAGCGTGACCCGCATCGACCGCGCCCACCTCGAGCCGGTCGACGGCGTCACCACCGGCGCCCTCGGCGCGGTCATCGACGTCGACTCCTCGCTGGAGGAGGCGCTCGCCGTGCTCCTGCGCGACGACCGCGGCGTGATCGGCGTCCAGGACGGCCCGCAGGTCGTCGGCATCCTCACCCCCGACGGCATCCACCGCGCCCTGCGCGCCTCCCTCGCCGACGCCGAGTCGGCGTGAGCTTGTCGTCGATGCGGGTGGACCGTCAGTCGGTGACCGGGACGTCGCGGTGCCAGGACTCGGTGACGTACGTCGTCTCCCAGCCCATCGACGAGTAGAGGCCGTGGGCGCCGGTCGGCGAGTCGGCGTCGACCTCGAGGCCGACCCGGTCCCGGCCGCGGGCGGCGGCGTCGGCGATCACGGTGCGCAGCAGACCCTTGGCCACGCCGCGACCGCGGGCGGCCTCGAGCACGCCGATGTAGGAGACGTACGACCCGTCCGGGCCCGAGGTGCTCTCGGAGACGTTGGCGACCAGCGCGCCGACCGGCTGCGGCTCGTCCCCGTCGAGGAGCTCGGCCAGCCACCAGTGGTCCCAGCGGTGCCCGGGGTCCTCGCGCAGCCGGTGCAGGAACTCGTCGAAGGTCTCCTCCCACGAGTTGAAGTGGTCGACGAACGCGCCCTCGAGCACGTCGTGGACGTCGCGCAGGTCGTCCTCGTCGGGCATCCCCGAGCCGGTACGACGCACCAGCCGGATGCGCATGCCCTCGGACTCCCACGCCGCCGGGTCGGGGACCAGCTCGACCTCGTCGGGAGTGACGGGGCGGCTCTGCTGGTGCCAGGTGCGGACCCGGGTGAAGCCGGACGCCTCCAGCCAGGTGTGCTGCCGGTCGTCGTCGGCGAACGCCCCGGTGTCGATCTGCTGGACGTCGAGACCGCGGGCCGAGCCGACGGCCCGGGCCTGGCCCACGGCCCACTCGACCAGGACGTCGGAGCAGGCCCGCGCGACCACGTCGTCGAGACCGCGCTCGACCACGTGCACGAAGAGCATCCGGCCGCCGGCGCGGTCGTGGACGCTGCCCCAGGCGCGGATCTCGCCGCCCGGGTCGCGGACGACGACGTTCTCGCGCGTGCGCAGGCCCTTCTCGGAGACCTCGACCAGCACGTCGTCGACGCCGGAGCCGGCCCAGCCTCGGCCGTGCCGCTCGTGGGCGCGCAGCAGGTGGGTGAGCCGGGCGACGTCGAAGCGGTCACTCGGGTCGGGCGTCGCGACGCTCCAGGCCTCCGGCAGGCCGGGCGGGTCCGGGACCAGCTCCTCGGGATCGGTCTCGAAGCGGGAGTCGTCGGGGATCACGGAGAGGCATTGTGCCCCACCGCGCCCTCCCCCATGCGGGCGGTAGGCGGGCGGTAGGCGGGCGGTAGGCGGGCGGCAGGCGGGCGGTCAGGCGCGCTTGCGGGTGGCCTCGGACGCCCGCCAGGCGGCGGTGACCGCGGTCAGCTCGGCCTTCAGGACGTCGACCTGCTGCTCCAGCTCGGCGACCAGCACCACGGCCTCGGCCGCGGTCTGCTCGGCCTCGTCGAGCCGCGAGACGATCCGCTGCCCCTCACGCTCGGCCACGTCGGCGCGACGGGCCTCGGCGTTCATCTTGCGGGTCGCGTCGGCGGCCCGGCGCTGGGCGTCGCCCAGGGCCTCCTGGAGCTGGGCCAGCGCCGACTCGCGCTCGGCGATCCGCCCCGCCATCGAGGCGGCGTACGACGCGTGCTCGGCCGTGCGCTCCTCGGTGAGGACGCGGTAGGCCTGGGCCTGCTCCGCGCGGTCGCGGGCGGCGTCGCGCCGGGCCTGGGCGAGCTCGGTGTGGGTGATCCGGGTGGCGGCCGCCCCGAGGGCGACGCCGAGGAACGCGGCGATCGTGACGAGGAGCCACGAGCCGCTGACGACCGCGCCGGTGACGGCGGCGGCCGCGAGCACCAGGAGCGCCACGGCCACCGTCAGCCGGGTGCTGCGCTGACGACGACGTGCTGTGACGCGTGTTGCTGATGGGGAAGCCATGCCTAGCAGGTTAGGCGTCCGGGTCGTCGGATCGGACGCGACACGCGCGCTCGAGCAGCAGCCCGCCGATCACCATCGCCACTCCGGCGACCGCGGCGACGAGGGCGCGGGTCACCTGCTCGCCCACCAGCTCGGAGGCCAGGCCGAGCCAGGAGACGGCGTAGCCGGCGTAGGTGCCGGCGACCAGCGCGCCGACGTACGCGCTCGCGCGGGCCAGGGCGAGCCGGTTCAGGGCGCGGTGCGGCTCCATCCACTCGCGGCGCACCTGGAGCTGGCGCCAGGTCGACCAGGCGGCGACGCCGACGATCACGGCGACCACGCCGAGGGCGACCGGCTGGGTCCAGCCGACGACCCGGGCCGTGCCGTCGAGGGCGACGGCCAGCGGTCGGACGAACCAACCGCCGACGAGACCGGCGACGGCGCAGACGGTGAGCCCGGCCGGGGAGGTCGGGCGGAGCCGCCCCTCACCAGGCCCGTCGGGTGCTCCCGGCGGCTCCTCGGAGGGCTGGCTCACCGGCGGCTCACTCGAGCTCGAGCGTCAGGTCGTCGCGAGGGGTGAGGCCGTCGGTGCCGATCGTCGCCAGCAGCTCCGAGATCGGGCCGGCGTCGGGGAACTCGGCGTCGGGCTCCAGGTCGAACCACGGCTTGAGCACGAAGGCGCGCTGGGCGGCGCGCGGGTGCGGCAGCCGCAGGTGCTCGTCGTCGCTGCGCCGGTCGCCGACGACGATCAGGTCGACGTCGAGGGTGCGCGGGGAGTTGGGGACCTCTGAACGCTCGCGGTCGAAGGCGTCCTCGATGGCCAGCGCGCGGTCCATCAGCCGGGTGGCGGCCAGGGTGGTGTCGATCAGGACCACCGCGTTGAGGTAGTTCTTGGCCTCGACCGGGGAGTCGACCGGGACGGTCTCGTAGACCGGCGAGACGCCGGTGATCCACACGTCGGGGGTGTCGGCCAGCGCGTTGATGGCGCCCTGGAGGGCGGTCATCCGCTCCCCGAGGTTGGAGCCGAGGGCCAGCACCGCGCGCCGGATCGGCCGCATCTCACCGGTGAGGGTGTCCGCGTCGACGATGTGCGGGTTGGGGGTCTCAGTCACGGGGAGTCCTTCGCGTGATCGTCAGCGCGACGTCACGGAACGTCGCCTCGATGGGTGCATCCGGCTTGTGGACCGTGACCCGCGCCCATTCAACACGGTCGTCCAAGAGGCAGACGTCCGCGATCCGCTGCGCCAGGGTCTCGATCAGGTCGACCGGGTCCTGCTCCACGGCGATCTTCACCGCGGCCACGAGACTCCCGTAGTCGACCGTGTCTTGCAAGTCGTCCGACGCCGCGGCGGGGGCGGTGTCGATGCCGAGCGCGAGGTCGATCACGAAGGTCTGTCCCTCGCGCTTCTCGAACTCGAACACGCCGTGGTGGCCGTAGCACTCGATCCCGAGCACGGCCAGCTCGTCGGTCATCCGGACCCCTCCCTGGAGGCGATCGCGACGGTCGCCGCGATGGCGTCGCGGGCCGCACGGACGTCGTGGACCCGCACCCCCCACACTCCCAGACGGGTCAGGTGGGCCAGGACGGCGGCATGGGCGTGCTCGCGCTCGTCGACCGGCCGGGGCCGGCCGCCGTCGGGGCCGAGCAGGCTGCCGAGGAAGCTCTTGCGGCTCGCCCCGACCAGCAGCGGCAGGCCCAGGGCCTGCAGCGGCGCGAGGTCGGCCAGCAGCTCCCAGTTGTGCTCGCCGCGCTTGGCGAACCCCAGGCCGGGGTCGAGCACCACGCGCTCGGCCGCGATCCCGGCGGCGAGCATCGCCTCGACCCGGGCCGCGAGCTCGTCGCGGACCGCGGCGACGACCCCGCCGGGGGCGTCGTACCGGGCGAAGTCGGTCATGTGGTCGCTGTGGGCGCGCCAGTGCATCGCGACGTACGGCGCGCCCGCGTCCGCGACGACGCTCAGCATCGCGGGGTCGGCGAGCCCGCCCGAGACGTCGTTGACGACCGCGGCCCCCGCCGCCAGCGCCGCCTCGGCCACCTCGGCGCGCATGGTGTCGACCGAGACGACCGCCCCCGCAGCGGCGAGCTCACGGATGACCGGCACCACGCGGGCCAGCTCCTCCGAGACCACCGGCCGGGTCGCGCCGGGCCGGGTCGACTCGCCCCCGATGTCCAGCAGGTCGGCGCCGTCGGCCAGCAGCCGGAGACCGTGCGCGACCGCGGCCTCCGAGGTGGCGTAGCGACCCCCGTCGGAGAAGGAGTCGGGGGTGACGTTGACGACGCCCATCACCCGGGGCCGACCCGTCGGGTGCAGCAGGTCCACGGCGGCGCTAACGCCTCGGGCTGTGGATGAGCGCCATGGCCTCTGCCCGGGTGGACGGGCTGTTGAGGAAGGAGCCCCGCACGGCGGAGGTGATGGTGCGGGCGCCGGCCTTGCGGACCCCGCGCATGGTCATGCAGAGGTGCTCGGCCTCGATCACCACGATCACGCCGCGCGCCTCGAGGATCTCGACCAGGGCGTCGGCCACCTGGGTGGTCAGCCGCTCCTGGACCTGCGGGCGCTTGGCGTAGACGTCGACCAGCCGGGCGAGCTTGGACAGGCCGGTGATCTTGCCGGTCTCCGCCGGGATGTAGCCGACGTGGGCGACCCCGGTGAACGGCACCAGGTGGTGCTCGCACATCGACCACAGCTCGATGTCGCGGACCAGGACCATCTCGTCGTGCCCGAGGTCGAAGGTCGTGGTGAGCACGTCTTCGGGGGTCATCCGGATCCCCGCGGTCAGCTCGGCGTACGCCCGGGCGACGCGCGCCGGGGTCTCGAGCAGCCCCTCGCGCTCGGGGTCCTCGCCGATCGCGACCAGCAGCTCGCGCACGGCGGCCTCGGCCCGGGCGTGGTCGAAGGCCGGGACGTCCTCCGGCCGGCGTACCGGGGAGGACACCGGATCGGTCATGCCGGGCCGGGACCCGGCGGCGTCGGGGGCGGGACGGGACCGCCTCCGGAGCCGAGGGTCGGGTCGCCGTGGACGTCGCCCCCAGGGCCCGGGGGCGTCACGACGACGCCGGGCGACGACGCCGTCGCGTGCCCGTTGGCGGCGGCCCGGTCGCGGATCTCCTGCGGGATCTCGATCGGCGGGATGTCGGACGGGTTGCGGTCCGGGGAGCCGGTCCAGGCCGGGCGCGTCTGACGGCGGCGCAGCGGCGTGAAGATCTCGGCCACCTGCGCCTTGTCGAGCGTCTCCTTGTCGAGCAGCGCGAGCACCAGCGAGTCGAGGACGTCGCGGTTCTCCTCGAGGATGTCGAAGGCCTCCTGGTGGGCCGTCGCGAGGAACTTCTTGGTCTCTTCGTCGACGACCGCGGCGACGTCCTCGGAGTAGTTGCGCTGGTGGCCCATGTCACGGCCCAGGAACGGCTCGCCCTGCGTCTCGCCGAGCTTGATCGCCCCGAGCCGGTCGGTCATGCCGTACTGGGTCACCATCGCCCGAGCCAGGTTCGTGGCCTTCTCGATGTCGTTGCCGGCGCCGGTGGTGGGGTCGTGGAACACCATCTCCTCGGCCGCCCGGCCGCCCAGCATGTAGGCCAGCTTGTCGAGCATCTCGGAGCGGGTCTGGGAGTACTTGTCCTCGTCGGGCAGCACCATCGTGTAGCCGAGGGCCCGGCCGCGCGGCAGGATCGTGATCTTGTGGACCGGGTCGGTGCCCGGGAGCGCCGCGGCGACGAGGGCGTGGCCGCCCTCGTGGTAGGCCGTGATGAGCTTCTCCTTCTCGCTCATCAGGCGGGTACGACGCTGCGGACCCGCGATCACCCGGTCGATCGCCTCGTCGAGGGTGGCGTTGGTGATCAGCTTCTGGTTGCTGCGCGCGGTGAGCAGCGCTGCCTCGTTGAGCACGTTGGCCAGGTCGGCGCCGGTGAACCCGGGCGTACGGCGGGCCACCGAGATCAGGTCGATGTCCTCGGACATCGGCTTGCCGCGCGAGTGGACCTGCAGGATCTGGTGGCGACCCGACAGGTCGGGGGCGTCGACCTGGATCTGGCGGTCGAAGCGGCCTGGGCGCAGCAGCGCCGGGTCGAGCACATCGGGCCGGTTGGTGGCCGCGATCAGGATGACCCCGCCGCGGACGTCGAAGCCGTCCATCTCGACGAGCAGCTGGTTGAGCGTCTGCTCGCGCTCGTCGTGGCCGCCGCCCATGCCGGCGCCGCGGTGACGGCCGACGGCGTCGATCTCGTCGATGAAGACGATCGCGGGGGCGTTCTCCTTGGCCTGCTCGAACAGGTCACGGACGCGGCTGGCGCCGACGCCCACGAACATCTCGACGAAGTCGGAGCCGGAGATGGAGTAGAACGGCACGCCCGCCTCGCCGGCGACGGCGCGCGCGAGCAGGGTCTTGCCGGTGCCGGGAGGACCGTAGAGCAGCACGCCCTTCGGGATCTTGGCGCCGACGGCCTGGAACTTGGCCGGCTCCTGGAGGAACTCCTTGATCTCGCCGAGCTCCTCGATGGCCTCCTCGGCGCCGGCGACGTCGGTGAACGTCGTCTTCGGCATGTCCTTGGAGATCAGCTTGGCCTTGGACTTCGCGAACTGCATGACGCCGCGGCCGCCGCCGCCCTGCATGCTGTTGATGAGCCAGAAGAAGACCAGGACGATCAGGATGATCGGCAGGAACGAGATCAGCAGCGTCGCGAGGATGCTCTGCTCGGCGACCTCGGTCTCGACCTTGTCGATCTCGCCGGCGTCCTGCTGCGCGATCGCGGCCTCGTAGATGGTGTCCTGGGTGCCACCGATCCACTTGGTGAAGACCTCGTCGTCGTTCTCCTTCACCGCCCGGATCTCCTGGTCACCGTCGACGAAGGTGACCTTCTTGAGACCGCCGTCGGCGATGAGCGAGCTCATCTCGGAGGCGGGGATCTCCTTGCCCCCGTCGTTGGGGGTGAGGAACTGGAGAGCGAGCAGGACGCCGACGACAGCGACGACGATCCAGACCCACGGACCCTTGAATATGCGCTTCACTGGCTTCTTCCGACTCGGGCACGTCTGAACCCACGACGGTACACGTCGTCGGCAATCACGATTGTCTCAGGATCCGCGGAATGGCGGCACCGTGGGCCCGCCGGACGGTCCGCTCAGGAGTAGACGTGCGGCGCGAGCGTGCCGATGTCACGCAGGTTGCGGTAGCGCTCCTGGTAGTCGAGGCCGTAGCCGACCACGAACTCGTTCCCAGGAAGAGCCCCGGGTCCCAGCCGACGAACCTCACGTCGACCCGGACCCTCAGCACCCCCACCACTCAGGAGTAGACGTGCGGCGCGAGCGTGCCGATGTCACGCAGGTTGCGGTAGCGCTCCTGGTAGTCGAGGCCGTAG
>NZ_JBBBBJ010000012.1:0-37162 GCF_037120545.1 Nocardioides sp. CCNWLW216 | reverse complement strand
CCGACCACGAACTCGTTCGGAATGTCCCAGCCGACGAACTTCACGTCGAGCGGCACCTTCAGGGCCTCCGGCTTGCGCAGCAGCGTGGCCACCTCGACCGAGGCGGGGTTGCGCGAGGCGAGGTTGGAGGTCAGCCAGGAGAGGGTCAGGCCGGAGTCGATGATCTCGTCGACGATGAGGACGTCGCGCCCGGAGATGTCGGTGTCGAGGTCCTTGAGGATGCGCACGACGCCGCTGGACTTCGTCCCCGAGCCGTACGACGAGACCGCCATCCAGTCCATCTCGATGTGGCGGGTGAACGCGCGGGCCATGTCGGCCATCACCATCACCGCGCCGCGCAGCACGCCGACGATCAGCAGCTCGCGGCCGGCGTACTCGGCCTCGATCTCCTGGGCGAGCTCACCGATCCGCTCCTGGATCTGGGCCTCGGTGAAGAGCACGTTGACGAGGTCGTTCTCGACGTGAGCAGCGTCCATGCCGGAGAGCCTAAGGCTCCGCCGGGACGACGCGGACACCACCGTCGTCCCGGCGCCCGCGGAGGTGGCCGGGCAGGTCGATCCAGCGCTGGCCGTGCCAGTCGGTGACCAGCGCGTCGAGGGCCAGCACGTGCTCGTGGAACAGCTCGCCCGCGGGCGCGCCGGCGGACAGGGCGGCGAGGCGCAGCACGCGCCGTCGTACGGCGTCCGGCTCGGCGGCCAGGCCCGCGACCGGGAGCGTCCCGTCCGGGCCGGCGAGCCGGGCGTGGGCGGCCTCGGCGAGGTCGTCGAGGAGCTCCATGTCGCTGCGCAGCTGGTCGGCGGTGCGGGCGAGCGTCGCGGCGACGCCCGGCCCGAGGTGCTCCTCCAGGACCGGCAGCACGGTGTGCCGGACCCGGGCCCGGGTGTACGCCGGGTCGCGGTTGTGCGGGTCCTCCCAGAACCGGATGCCCTCGACCTGGCAGGCGGTGACGGTGTCGGCGCGGGCCACGTCGAGGAGCGGGCGGCGGTAGACGTCGAAGGAGCGACGCATCCCGGCCAGCGAGCGGCCGCCCGACCCGCGGGCCAGGCCCAGCAGCACGGTCTCGGCCTGGTCGTCGCGGGTGTGCCCGAGGAGCACGGCGGCGGCGTCGAAGTGCCGGGCCATCTCGTCCAGCACGGCGTACCGCGCCCGCCGGGCCGCGGCCTCCGGGCCGATCCCGGCGTCGTCGACCTGCACCCGCGCACCCACGGTCTCGTCGACGCCGAGGCCGGCCATCTGGTCGACGACCTGGACGGCGTGCGCGGCCGAGCCCGACTGCAGGCCGTGGTCGACGGTGGCGCCGACGACGCGCAGCCCGACCCGGTGGCCCTCGACGACGGTGGCGGCGAGCAGCGCGAGCGAGTCGGCCCCGCCGGAGCAGGCGACCAGGACGACCCGCCCCGGGTCGAGGTCGGCGAGCGAACGTCGTACGCCCCGGCGGACGGCGGCGAGCGACGGGTGGAGAGTCACAGCACGCGGGCGACCCAGGTCTCCGGGTCGGCGATCTCGGCCTTGGAGGGCAGGTTCTCGGCCCGCTCCCAGACCGCGTTGAACTCGGACATCCCGACCTTGTCGACGACGGCGCGGACGAACGTCGCGCCGTCGCGGTACTGGGCCATCTTGGCGTCCAGGCCGAGCAGCCGGCGCAGCAGCCGGTCGAGGGTGCCGACGCCGCCGCGGCGGTCGTTGAACTTGCCGCGGATGGTCTCGACGCTCGGGATGACGCTCGGTCCGACGCCGTCCATCACGACGTCGGCGTGGCCCTCGAGCAGCGACATGACGCCGGTGACCCGGTCGACGATCTCCTTCTGCTCGGGGGAGCCGAGGACGTCCATCAGGCTGCCGCCGCGGGTGCTGCTGCGCAGCGCGTCGACGACCCGCTGCAGGCCGTCCTCGAGCGCCGAGGACGAGCCCACGGTCTCGGCGATGGCCCGGACCTCGGAGAAGAGGTGGTCGCGCATCCACGGCACGGCCGTGAACTGCACCCGGTGGGTCTCCTCGTGCAGGCAGACCCAGAGCCGGAAGTCGGTCGGGTCCGCGCCGATCTCGCGCTCGACGTGGACGATGTTGGGGGCGACCAGCAGCAGCCGCCCGTGCGGGTCGTGGAACGGGTCGAACTGCCCCAGCACCTTGCCGGCCAGGAAGCCGAGCAGCCCGCCGACCTCGACGCCGGTGACCTTGGAGCCCACGGCGAGCGCGACGCCCGTGGGCGGCTTCTTCTCGGTGAGCGTGTCGACGAGCGGCGCCAGCACGGTGCGGAACCCGTCGGCGTTGGCCTGCACCCACCCGGGCCGGTCGACGACCAGCACGGGGGCCGTGCCGTCGGGGGCGTCGAGGCCGGTGAACTCGCGGACCAGTCCGGTCGAGCGCACGGCGTCGGCCCGCAGCTCGGCGACCACGGCGGCCGCCTCGTCGCGGGACACCGTGGGGCCCTCGCCGGCGATCCGGGAGCCGAGCTTCACGGCCAGGTCCCAGTCCACCATCTCCCGCGTCATGGGACGACCGTACTGGCACCGGTGCAGGCGGTCGGGGCGGCGGCGGTCCCCGGACCGGCGCAATTGCGCCGGTTACGGGCGGGTAGGCCGCCTCGGACCCCACAACCAGCGCAATTGCGCCGGTTGTGGGGGGGCCGCCGGGGTCGGACGCGGGCCGGCGCCGGACGGCTACGGCGCGGCCGTCGCCGCGCAGGCGCATGCGGACAGGGCGGCGGCGGCCGAGTCGAGGGCGTCGCGCGCGTCGATGGTGTCGGCCTCCTTGACCTTGTCGGTCATCAGCACGAACAGCAGCGGGCTGCCGTCGACGGTGGTCGCGATGCCGGCGAGGCTGCTGACGCCGGTGAGGGTGCCGGTCTTGGCGCGCACCCGGCCGCGACCCTCCGCGGGGCCGGTCGCGAACCGCTCCGCGAGCGAGCCGGTGAATCCCGCGACGGGCAGGCCGCTCAGGACCGTGCGCAGCGCCGGGGCACCCGTCGCAGCCTGGCGGAGCACGCCGAGCAGGGTGGCGGGCGGGATCCGGTTGCGGCGGGAGAGCCCGGAGCCGTCGTACAGGCGGACGGCGTCGGTGGGGACGCCGAGGCGGTCCAGGGTGGCGGCGACCGCGCGCACGCCCGCGTCCGCGCTGCCGTCTCCCCCGTCGGCCAGCGCGACGTGGCGCAGCAGCACCTCGGTCGCCTCGTTGTCGGAGACGAGCAGGGCCTGCTCGACGATCTGGGCGACCGGCGCGGACCGGACCTCCGCGACGGGCGTCGCGTCGGGCCCGGCGGCCCGGCCGACCGGAGCGCCCGCGACGGTGACGCCGGCCGCGGCCAGCTCGCGGGCGAACACGTCCGCCGCCGTGCGGGGCGGGTCGGCGACCCGGCCGGTGCCGTTCTCGGGTCGGCCCTCGTCGGCCCACAGCGCGGAGATGGGGGCGACGACACCGTCCGGCAGGTAGCTCGCCGGCCAGGCCGGGTTCACGGCCGGACCGCTGAAGAGCGTGTCGTCGTACTGCAGCCGGACCCGGGCGACGCCGTCGGCGAGCAGCGCCTCGGCCGCCTGCCGGGCCAGGGTGCGGAGGTCGGCGCGGGCCGGCCAGGCCGCCCGCTCGCCGGGCTTGCGGTCGGCGTCGGGCGGCGTGCTGGCCAGGAACGGGTCGCCGCCTCCGACCAGGACGACCCGGCGTCCGTCGCGCACCACGCGGGTCGCGAAGGTCGCCGCCGGGTCGAGGGTCGCCAGCGTCGCGAGCCCGGTCAGCAGCTTGGTGGTGGAGGCGGGCACCGCCGTACCCCGGCCGAAGGAGTACGTCGGCCCGCCGTCGAGGCCGGTGACCGCGGCCAGCACGTGGCCGCCCAGGTCCTCGTCGCGCAGGTACGGCGCCAACGCGGCCCGGACCGCGGCCTTGTCGACGACGGCGGCCGACACCGGGGCCGCGATCGGGGCGGGGGCGGTGACGGCCGGCAGGTCGAGGCCGGGCGGCGGCTCGACGACCGCGGGGTCGGTCGGCCCGGCGGGCTCGCGAGGGAACCAGCGGTCGGCCAGGTCGTAGCGGTAGGTCGCCACGACACCCGCCGTCAGCGCGAGCACGACGAGCAGTGCGAGCCAGCCCCGGAGCCCCCCGGCCTCCCCTCGCGGGGCCTGGGTCAGCCCGTGGCGTCGGTCACGTCGGTGCACCCGATCCCCTCTCCGCTACGCATCCGCGGCCATTCTGGGGGAGACTGCCCGAGTACTGACGTAAGGGCCCCCTCAGACGGCCCGCAGATGGCGGAGGAAACACGTGCTGGAGTTCGACGTACTGGTGGAGATCCCCAAGGGTGAGCGCAACAAGTACGAGGTCGACCACGAGTCGGGTCGCATCCGCCTCGACCGGACGCTCTTCACGTCCACGCAGTACCCGGCCGACTACGGCTACATCGAGGACACCCTCGGCATGGACGGCGACCCGCTCGACGCGATGGTGCTGCTCCAGGAGCCGACCTTCCCGGGCTGCTTGATCAAGTGCCGCGCGATCGGCATGTTCCGGATGACCGACGAGGCCGGCGGCGACGACAAGGTGCTCTGCGTGCCGTCGACCGACCCGCGCCTGGAGCACCTGCGCGACATCAGCCACGTCTCCAAGTTCGACCGCCTGGAGATCCAGCACTTCTTCGAGGTCTACAAGGACCTCGAGCCCGGCAAGTCCGTCGAGGGCGCCGAGTGGGTCGGCCGCACCGAGGCCGAGGACGAGGTCCGGGCGTCGTTCCAGCGACTCAAGGACAACCCCGGCGCGATCCACTGACGGGGGGGCCGTCTCGGGCCTCGGTGAGTTTTATCGGCTAGCCGATGAAACTCACGCCGGGACGACAAAGGTTCATCGTCCCGGGAGGAGCTTCATCGGCTAGCCGATGAAACTCTCATCCGGCCCGCACACCCCGGAAGTAGGCCAGCGCGCCGCTGGTGCGGAGCGTGACGTCCTGGACGTCGAGGCGGGTCAGCCAGGCGATGAGCTGGTCGCCGGTGCAGCCCGGGCCGAGCAGACCGGTGAGCCGGCCGACCCGGCGGGCCGGCTCGTAGCGCAGGCCGGTGTCGTTGAGGAACGCGCTGCCGGTGATCACCCCGCCGGGGCGCAGCACGCGGACCAGCTCAGTGACCGCACGGGCGGGGTCGGGGAAGCAGTGCAGCCCGGTGAAGCTGACCACCAGGTCGTACGACGCGTCCGCGAACGGCAGCGCGCCGACGTCGGCCTCCACGGTGGTGACGAGGTGCTCGACGCCGCGCCGCTCGGCCAGCCGGGCCGTCCGCGCCAGCATCGCGGGTGACAGGTCGGCGGCGACGTACTCGACGCCCTGCGCCGGTCGCAGGGCCCGTACGGCGACCCCGCCTCCGCAGGGCACGTCGAGCACTCGGGCGCCGCGCGGCTGCTCGCTGATCTCGCGGGCGGCGTCGTACAGCAGAGCGAGGTCGCTGCCCATCGCCAGCCGCCAGGCCAGGCCGCCCGCGCGGGGGTGCTCGACGCTCCAGTCGTACGCCGCGGCGTAGACCGGGTCGTCGGACCAGCCGCCGAGGAGACGCATGCGTGGAGCCTACGGCGGCGGCACGGTCTCGGCACGCCGGTCACGACCTCGCAAGCTCGCTCGCACGGCTCGCTCGACCACCAATCAGCAGATCCGCTGGCGCGTCTCCGCTAGCCCAGCAGGGAGGGCGAGCGGAGCATCTCGGGCGGGACGGCGAACGCGTCGACGAGGTCGTCGGCCAGCGGCCGGACCTTGCGGCACAGGCTGCCGATCTCGCGGCTGATCGCCTTGGACCGGGCCACCGAGAGTCGGCCGTGCTCCATGAACCAGGCCCGGTCGGCCTCGATGACGCCGAGCGCGTGGAGGTCGCAGAGCAGCCGGAGGGCGATCTTGTTCTCGCCGTCCGGCAGCGCCTCGACCTTGGCGACGAACGCCTCGAGCACCAGTCGCTCGACGTGGGCGCGGGCGGCGGCGATGACGTGGTCCTGGACCCGGGAGAACACCTCGCCGGGGTTCATCTTCTGGTCGATGCCGCGCTTGAGGCGGCGGGCGACGCCGGAGAGCATGTGCTCCTCGCGGAAGCGGAGCATCGCCAGCTGGTAGTCGCTGTCGAGGAGACCGGCCTCCTGGTCCCACTGGTCGCCGCCGGGCAACAGGTCCTTGACCCGCTCCAGCAGCTTGTGGACGGCGGTCTTCTCGATGACGGTCTCGACCGCCAGGTTGGTGACGAAGCGGACCGTGCCGAGCTGGTCGAGGTCCTCGAAGTCGCTGGCGTAGTCGGTCAGCAGCCCCTTGGCGACCAGCTGCAGCAGGACGTGGTTGTCGCCCTCGAAGGTGGTGAAGACGTCGGTGTCGGCCTTCAGCGCGGCGAAGCGGTTCTCGGCCAGGTAGCCGGCCCCGCCGCACGCCTCGCGGCACTCCTGGATGGTGCGGGTGGCGTGCCAGGTGCCGAGCGCCTTGGTGCCGGCGGCCCGCGACTCCAGCTCGCGCTTGGCGTGCTCGCTGGTCTCGATCCCGGAGGTGACGTCGTGCAGCTGGCCCGCGACGACCTCCTGCGCGAAGTGCAGCGCGTAGGTGTCGGCGAGCAGCGGCAGCAGCCGGCGCTGGTGCAGGCCGTAGTCGAGGAGCAGCTCCTCCTCGTCCTCGCTGGTGGCCTCGAACTGGCGCCGCTTCAGGGCGTACTTGACGGCGATCGCAATGGCCACCTTGGCGGCGTTGATCCCGCCGCCACCGACGCAGACCCGACCCTGCACGAGGGTGCCGAGCATGGTGAAGAAGCGGCGGTTGGGGTTCTCGATCTCGCTCTCGTAGACACCCGACGGGGTCACGTCGGCGAACCGGTTGAGCAGCGCGGTCCGCGGGATGCGGACGCCGTCGAACCAGATCCGGCCGTTGTCGACGCCGTTGAGGCCCATCTTCAGGCCGTCGTCCTCGATCCGGACGCCGGGCAGCGTGCCGCCGTCTCGGTCGCGGATCGGGACGACGAAGGCGTGCACGCCCTCGGACTTCCCGGCGACCTCGAGCTGGGCGAAGACGACCGCGATCTCGGCGTGCTTGGCGGCGTTGCCGATGTAGTCCTTGCGGGCGTCCTCGCGGGTCGTCGTCACGACGAACTCCTGGGTCGCCACGTCGTACGTCGCGACGGTGCCGAGGGCCTGCACGTTCGAGCCGTGCCCGGACTCGGTCATCGCGAAGCAGCCCATCAGCTTGCCGGTGATCAGGTCGGCGAGGTAGGCGTCGTGGTGCTCCTTGCTGCCGAGCTGGAGGATCGCGCCGCCGAACAGGCCGAACTGCACGCCCACCTTCACCAGCACCGAGAGGTCGCCGTAGGCCAGGGTCTCGAACGCGGCCACGGAGGCCCCGATGTCGCCGCCGCCGCCGTACTCCTCGGGGAAGCCCATGCCGGTCTGGCCGGTCGAGGCCATCTCGACCACGACGTCCTTGACCCGCTCGCGGAACTCGTCGCGGGTCATCTCCTCGGCGTCGGTGAGGATGCCGGCGTACTCGGCCAGGTTGGTGCGGACCAGGTTGCGGACCTCGGCGTACTTGCCGTCGAGCAGCGCCGTCAGCCCGGGTACGTCGATCGCCGGGCGGCGGTAGCCGGAGCGCTCCTCGACCTCGGCGTCGGTGTCCTGCTGGGGAGTCGCGGCCGGGGCGGTCGAGGGGAGGTCCTCGGCGGCGGTCGGCGGCACGGTCTCGGTCGACATGCCTTCCACGTTACCCACGGGTCACGGGGGCCAGACGTGGCGAGGATCGCGGTCTGGACCGTCCGGCGAGGGGCCCGCCAGACCTCAGGGACGGGCGAAGAAGTTCGGCGGGATCCAGTAGTACATCGACTCCTCCGTGACCGGCTTGCCGGTGCGCGGGGCGTGGATGATCTTGCCGCCGCCCGCGTAGAGCGCGACGTGGTAGATCGACGACGGGCTGCTGGAGTCGCCCCAGAAGACCAGGTCGCCGGGGCGCAGGTCGGAGGAGCTGATCGGGGTCGACTGCTCGTACTGCGCGACGGAGTAGTGGGGCAGGCTCTTGCCGGCCGCGGCCCAGGCGCCGGCGGTCAGGCCGGAGCAGTCCCAGGCGTCCGGGCCGGACGCGGCCCAGCGGTAGGGCTCGCCGAGCTGGGCGCGGGCGAAGGCCAGGACGGCGGGTACGCCGGCGCTCGGGGTGGGCGCGTCCGCGGGCTCCTCGGCGGGCGGCGCCTCCGCAGGCTCGGCGTCCTCGGCGTCCTCGGTGTCGTCGGCCTCCTGCGCCGCCGCGGCCTCGGCGGCCTGGTCCGCCGCAGCCTGGGCCGCCGCTCGACGGGCCTGCTGACGGGCCTGCTGACGGGCCTGCTGACGGGCCTGGCGCTCGGCGGCGGCCGCCGCGGCCTGCCGGGCCTGCTCCTCGAGGCCGGCCTGGCGGCGCGTGGCGAGCGAGACGCTGACGTGCTGGAGGCGGGCCAGGTCGGCGACCAGGCGGGTCTTCTCGGCGGCGACCGCGGCCGCCTCGGCGTCGGCTCTCGCCGCGGCCGACGTGGCCGCGTCCCGGGCCTCGCGGGCACCCCGCTCGGCCCGGTCGGCCTCGGCACGCGCGTCCTCGGCCTTGTCGGAGGCGATGTCGGCCAGGACCGTGCCGGCGCGCAGCTCGTCGTACCGCTCGTCGAGGGCGGTCTGGCCGGCGCGGAGGGTGCTGGCGGTCTCGAGCGCGGAGCCGATGCCGTCGGCGTCGGTGAGCGCGGCCAGGGCGGCGAGCTGCGGGGTCTGCTGGTAGCCGGAGACGACGAGGTCGGCGTAGACGTCGCGGAGCTCCTCCTGCGCGGCGGCCGCCTCCGTGGAGCGGACCTGGGCGGCGTCGGCCGCCTTGCGCGCCTGGTCGGCGCGCCAGCGGGCCCCGTTGTAGGCCTCGGCGGCCCGGGCGGCGGTGACCGCGGCGGCCTCCAGTCGCGAGCTGGCGACCGCGAGCCGGGCCTGGACCTCGGCGACCGAGCCGGCGGCGGTGCGGGCGGCGCCCTCGGCCTGCTCGACCTCGGCCTGGGTCGGCACGTCGGTCGTCTCGTCGGCGGCGGCGATGCCGAGGCCGGCCGCTCCGGTGAGCAGGGCGGTGGCGAGCGTGAGCCCGGCGACGGTCCCGATGCGGCGCACGGCGGGCCCCTCTCTGGCTGCGGTCAGGTCGTGGAAAGGCCCCGGGAGTCGATGTCGCCACCCGGGGCCAGGACCGTCACGCTAGTGAACTTTCGTCACATCCGCCACAATTTCCCCAACTTTCTCAGATTTCACGGCGTGTCGACTTGAAAACTACAACGGTGTAGTTCTCTTCAGGACGGCGCCGTCCCGGCCGATGGCAGGGGTCGACGGCCACCGACCCCACCCGGAATCGTCCCCGGGGCGGTGTCGGTGGCCGTCGTCGTACGACGGGTCCGCGCAGCAGGCGGTCGGTCAGTCGCGGCCGACGGGGACGGCCGAGGTGGTCGTCGTCGGGTGCGAGGCCAGGCCGCCGCGATCGAACTTCTGCCCCGTGGCCAGACCGGCGAGGTAGAACGAGACCAGGGCGATGAGGATGCCGGCGAGGTCGTCGGCGACGTAGTGCCAGCCGAAGTAGAGGGTGGCGGCGATGGTCAGCGCGAAGTTGACCCAGCACACCCAGCGGGCGACCCGGTTGCGGATCGTGAACTGCACCATCAGCGCGAGCAGCAGGGTGATCGCGGTGTGCAGGCTGGCGAAGCCCGCGACGGTCTGCATGCCGTCGAGGCCGACCAGGACCGGCTGCCGGTCGTTGACCAGACTGTCCATCAACGCGGACGTCGGGGTGTTGGCGAGCGGCTCGTAGAGCCAGTTGTACTCGAGCCCGGGACCGATGGTCGGCAAGGCGTAGTAGGACAGGGTCCCGAGCGACCAGGCGATGCACTGGGCGGTCACGAACCAGTAGCCGAAGGAGAGGTTGCGCGACCAGACCAGCCAGGCGGTGACGCCGAGCGGCACCATCGGCAGGAACCACAGGTAGATGTAGGACAGCACGTGCGCGGTGATGGTGGTGCCGAGCACGGTCTGCAGCACGACGCCCGGCTCGTTGCCGAAGAAGAGCACCTTGTCGAGCAGGTGCAGCTCGCGGTCGTACATCGCGCTGTGCACGTCGGGCAGGAACGACTTGAGGTTCCGGTAGCTGACGTAGGTGATGTAGAAGCAGATGATGCCGAGCGCGACCAGGGTGATCCGCTCGCGGTTCCAGTGGGTCCGCAGCCGGTCGCGGACGACCCCGGGGATCGCCTTCGGCTTCAGCTTGGCCTTCCACACGATCCGCGGCAGCAGGTCGAGGAGCAGCGCACCGGTCAGCAGCAGCGGGAGCCGGATGTACGACGGGCCGAGGAAGCTGCCCTCGGGATCGCCGAGCGGCTTGTCGAGGATGACGGCGGTGATGATCGCCCAGAGGCCCATGGCCGCCGCGATGCCGATCATGAGGACGTAGGCGCGGCGATACACGGAGGTCAGTGTAAGGACTGTTCCCCACCGACGCCCGTTCGCAGGACTGCGAGGCGGGACACATCCACGTCCAGGCGGACGCTCTCCCCCACCGCCGGGTGGTGGTCGAGGTCGGCGACGGCGTCCACCTCGCCGACCCCGGCGACGTCCACCACGAGGCGCACCTGCTCCGGCGTGGCCCGCGCGGAGCGGACGGTGCCGGTGAGCGGACCGGTCGCCGCCACGCTCAGCGCGGAGCGCCGTACGGCGACCGCGGGGGCCGTCGGTCGACCTGCGGCGGCCAGCACGGCGGTGGCCGCCGGGCCGGTCAGCACCCGGGCGTAGCCGAGGAAGAGCGCGGTCGCGGGGTCGGCCGGCGCGCGCCAGACCGCGGCGATCTCGCCCTCCTGCACCAGCGCGCCGTCGCGCATCACCGCGAGCCGGTCGGCGACGGTGAAGGCCTCGTCGTGGTCGTGGGTGACCATCAGCGCGGTGGTGCCGGCGGCGCGCAGGATCCGCCGCAGGTCGCCGGCGAGCCGCTCGCGCAGGCCGGCGTCGAGGGCGGACAGCGGCTCGTCGAGCAGCAGCAGCCGGGGCTCGACGGCCAGGGCCCGGGCCAGGGCGACCCGCTGCCGCTCGCCGCCGGAGAGGGTCGCGGGCAGGCGGTCGGCGTACCCGGTGAGGCCGACCAGCTCCAGGAGCTCGGCCACCCGGGCGGCGCTGTCCCGGACGCGCCGCAGCCGCAGCGCGTAGCCGACGTTGCGACCGACGCTCAGGTGGGGGAAGAGCTGGCCGTCCTGGAACATCAGCGCGAACCCGCGCTTGTGCGTCGGCACCCGGGCCAGGTCCTGGCCGTCCCAGGCGATCCGCCCGGCGCTCGCGGGCTCCAGGCCGGCCACGGCGCGCAGCAGCGTGGACTTGCCGCTCCCGGACGGGCCGAGGACGGCGAGCACCCCGCCGTCGGGCAGGGCGAGGGAGACGTCGCGGACGGCGGGCACGCCGTCGTAGGCGACCGAGACGCCGGTGAGCTCAAGCACCGGCGGCCAGCCCGTCGGCGAGGGCGCGGATGTCGGCCGGGCCGACCCGGCAGCACCCTCCGACGTACGACGCCCCCGCGGCGACCCAGGCCCGCGCCAGCTCGAGCGGCACCCCGCCGGCGCCGACCCAGGCACGTGCGACCGGGTCCCAGTCCTCGCCGCGGTTGGGGTACGCGACCGCGGGCAGCCCGGTGGCGGCGACCGCCGCCCGGACCGCCCCCAGCACGTCGGCCGGGCGGGCGCAGTTGACGCCGGCGGCGACCAGGACCCGGCTGCCGGCGAGCACGCCGTACGCCTCGGCGAGCGGCTGGCCGGCGCGGGTGCGGTCGCCGTCGACGCTGTAGGAGAACCAGGCGGGCAGGCCCGCGTCCTCCAGCAGCGGCACCAGCACCTCGGCCTCCTCGGCGTCCGGGACGGTCTCGACGGCCAGCAGGTCGGGCTCCGCCTCGACGAGGGCCGCGACCCGGCGCGCGTGGAAGTCGCGGAGGGTGGCGGTGGGGACGCCGTAGCGGCCGCGGTACTCGGAGCCGTCGGCGAGCGAGGCGCCGTACGGGCCGACGGAGGCGGCGACCAGCAGGCCCTCCTCGTCGCGCTCGTCGCGCACCGCCCGGGCGAGCCGGACGCTGCGGCCGAGCAGGTCGTCCGGCGCCTGGTAGCTCGCGGTGGTGGCCACGGTCGCGCCCGCGTCGTAGTAGGCGCGGTGCACCGCGGCGATCTCGCCGGGGGCGTCGACCAGCACGCGGGCGGTCCACAGGTCGGAGGAGAGGTCGTGGCCGCGGTCCTCCAACGCGTTGGAGAGGCCGCCGTCGAGGATGGTGGTGCTCATCAGAAGGCTCCTACGGAGGGCACCCGGAGCCGCTCGACGAGCAGCATCACGAGCGCGGTGGTGGCGGCGAGGACGACGGAGGCGGCGAGGGCCATGCCGTAGTTCATCGCACCCGGGTGGCCGATCAGCCGGAAGATCACGATCGGGACGGTCGGCCGGTCGTCGCGGGCGAGGAACGACGTCGCGCCGAACTCCCCCAGCGAGACGGCGAAGGCGAAGCCGGCGGCCGCGAGCAGCGGCTTCCAGATCACCGGCAGGTCGACGGTCAGCGCCGTGCGCAGCGGTCCGGCGCCGAGCGAGGCGGCGGCCTGGCGCTGCCGGTCGTCGATGCCCTGCAGGACCGGCACCAGGGTGCGGACCACCAGCGGGAGCGCGACCAGCGCCTGGGCCACCGGCACCAGCAGGGCCGAGTCGCGCAGGTCGAGCGGCGGCCGGTCCAGGGTGATCAGGAACCCGAAGCCGACAGTCACCGCGGAGACCCCCAGCGGCAGCATGAAGAAGCCGTCGAGGGCCGCGCGCACCCGCCGCTCGCCCCGCGAGCGCGACCGGCGGGTGACCACGACGCCGACCAGCAGGCCCAGCAGCAGCGACATCCAGGTGGCGTCGACCGCCGTACGGAGGGAGAAGGCCAGCGCCTCGGTCACCGGGACCAGCAGCGCCTGCTGGTCGCCGGTGCCGCCCAGCGCGCGGTAGTTGCCGAGGCTCCACTCCCCGTCGACCTGCAGCGAGCCGGCGACGAGGGTGAGCACCGGGACCCCGACGAAGAGCAGGAGGAGGACGGTCGCCGCCAGCACGGGTACGTCGGCCAGCCGCGGCCGGCGTGGCCGCGCCACCACCCGGGACACCCCCGGGTCGGCGACCGCCCGGAGCCGGCCCGCGACCGCCAGCAGCACGCTGACCACCACCAGCTGCAGGATCGACAGCGCGGCCGCCGCCTGCAGGTCGAGCAGGTTGGTGGTGAGCAGGTAGATCTCGGTCTCCACCGTCGCGTAGCGCAGCCCGCCGAGGGTCAGCACGACCCCGAAGCCGGCCGCGCAGAACAGGAACACCACGCTCGCCGCCGACACGATCGCCGGCCGCAGCGCCGGGAGGGTGACCGTCCGGAAGACCTGCACCGGGCTCGCGCCGAGCGCGGCCGCCGCCTCCGCCGGCCGCTGGTCCAGCGACTCCCACGCCGACCCGACGACCCGGATCACCACCGAGACGTTGAAGAAGGCCAGCCCCAGGATCACGGCCACCGGCGTGCCGTCCAGGCCGAGGGAGCCGAGCGGCCCCGACTCCCCCAGCAGCTGCTTGAACGCCACCCCCACGACCACGGTCGGCAGCACGAACGGCACCAGCAGCACCGCCCGCAGCACCCGCCGCAGCGGGAACGCCAGCCGGTGCAGCGCGTACGCCGCCGGCAGCCCGAGCCCCAGCGACAGCAGGGTCGCGGACGCGGCGAACCAGGCCGTGTTGCCCAGCACCCGTCGTACCCGGGGGCGGGTGAGCACCTCGGCCACGGCCCCCGGGTCGAAGGTGCCGTCGGGCCACAGGCCGCGGGCGAGCATCCCGCCGACCGGCAGCACGAAGAACACGCCGAGCACCAGCACCGGCCCGAGGGCCAGCGCCAGCAGTCCCGTGGCGCGTCTGAGGGTCATGTCAGCGGCTGGTGACGTCGCTCCACTCGCGCAGCCATTCGTCGCGGTTGGCGTCGATCTCGGCCGGCTCGACCTCCAGCGGCGCGGTCGGGCGCTTCGCGAAGGTGGCCCAGTCGGCGGGCAGCTCGGCGGCGGCCGAGACCGGGAAGACGTACATGCTGTCGGGCAGGGCGGCCTGGACCTCGTCGCTGAGCAGCCAGTCGACGACCTGCTCGGCGCCGTCGGGGTTCTCGGCGCCGGCCAGCACGCCGGCGTACTCGACCTGCTGGAAGCAGGTGTCGAGCAGCGCGCTGGTCGTCGTACCGCCCTCGCCGTCGACGGTGAACGCCGGCGACGAGTCGTAGGACACGACGATCGGCCGGTCGCCCTCGCCGCCGCCCTGGGTGAAGTCGACCTGGTAGGCGTCCGACCAGCCGTCGGTCAGCTTGGCGCCGTTGGCCATCAGGTCGGCCCAGTAGTCGGGCCAGGCGTCGCCCTTCGCGGCGATCGTCGCGAGCAGGAAGGCCATGCCGGGGGAGCTGGTGGTGGCGCCGGGGATCACGAAGAGGTCCTGGTACGCCGGCTTCGTCAGGTCGTCGAGCGTGGCCGGGGCGGGGACACCCTGCTCGGCGAACCAGGTGTCGTCGACGTTGACGCACACGTTGCCGGAGTCGACCGGCGCGAGGACGCCGTCGTCGCCGGGCAGCGCGAAGGCCTCGGCCCCCTCGGGAAGGGTCGGGGCGTACGGCGCGAACACCCCCTCGTCGACGGCCCGCGAGGCGAAGGTGTTGTCGACGCCGAAGGCGACGTCGCCGGTCGGGCTGTCCTTGGTCAGGACCAGCTTGTTGGTGAGCGTGCCGGCGTCGCCGGCGGCGCGCACGGTGAGGGTCAGGCCGGTGTCGGCCTCGAACGCCTCGGTCAGCTCCTCGGGCAGCGCGAAGGACTCGTGCGTGACCAGCACGACCTCGGTGGGCGTCGCGCCGTCCCCGCCGCTCGCCTCGTCGTCACCCCCGCCCAGCGAGCAGGACGCGAGCAGCAGGCTGCCGAGGGTGGTGACTGCGAGCGCCTGGGCGCGCGCACGGGTGCACTTCATTCCGGACTCCCTTCGCCGGTGCTAACCGGAGCAGGTTCGAGGGTCTGCGGCTCTTCCGCACTCTCAGCACGCTCGCGCGTGCTCCCCTGTCGTGAGACGCCAGCGTAGAGCAGCCCTGCCGCCGGCCGGCACCGGGACCGAGGGGCGGTCAGTCGACCAGGCCGACCTGGTAGGCCCGGCGTACCGCCTCGGCGCGGTCGCGGGCGCCGAGCTTGCGGTAGATCGAGGTGGTCTGGGTCTTCACCGTGTTGACCGAGACGAACAGCTCGCGGGCGGTCTGCTCGCGCGACAGCCCGCGCACCAGGCAGGCCAGGACGGCAGCCTCGCGGGGCGTGAGCGCGGGCAGCTCCGCGACCACGTCGTACGGCGAGCGGACGGCCGCCTCGGCGAGCATGGACCCGACCTCGGCCAGGACGGGGACGCGGTCGGCGTAGCGGTCCAGGAAGCCGGCGGGCAGCCGGGAGAACGGCAGCACCAGCCGCTCGCGACGGGCCGCGAGCACGGCGCTCTCCAGCCCCGCGACGACCGCCGCGTCGGGGTCGGCGGCGTCGTCGCTGCGGCACCACGCCGCCAGCAGCAGGGCGTCGACGCGGAGCGGCGCGAACGGGTGGTCGGTGGCCAGCACCGGCTCCAGCAGGTCCAGCGCCTCCTCGTGGTGGCCGCTGACCCGGGCCAGCCGCGCCCGGGCGAGCGCGACGAACACCGAGGACGGGTCGAGCTCGCCGAGCAGCTTGGCGGCCACCGTCGTCCGGCCAAGGGAGGTGCAGAGCTCGGCCTCGCACGCGCCGAGGAGGCCCTGCAGCCACGGCATCGCCGAGCGCGGACCCGGCTGGGCCCGGGCCGTGGCCAGCTCGGCGCGCAGGGTCGACCGGCCACCCCAGGCCAGGGCGTGCTCGGTCTCCACCAGGAGCGCGAACGGCCAGAGCTCGTCGCGGGCCGACACCTCCTCGCGCAGCCCGGCGAGCTCGGCCCGGGCGGTCGCGGCGTCGAGGCGCCGGACCGCCTCCGCGGCCCGGGCGACGTGGGCGCCGTAGTCGAGGAACTGGCCGTGCCGCGGGGTGGGCCGCCGGGACCCGGTCCAGCGCTCCAGCCACCCGGTGGCCGCGCTGCGGTCGCCGTGCAGGGCCGCGCAGAGCGCCAGCTTGCCGGCGGCCTCACCGGTGAACGGGTCGCCGGGCGCCTCGTCGGCGAAGACCGCCCGCTGCAGCACCGCCGACGCCGCGGCGGTCTCGCCGGCCAGGAGGCGGGTGGTCCCGGCCTGCAGCGCGGCCCGTCGTACGACGGCGGAGGCGGAGCCGAGCTCCGGGGAGCGCCCAGGGTCCAGGACGAGCTCGATCCGGTCGGCCAGCCTCCGCGCGTCGTCGAGCCGGCCCTGCCGGCGGGCCCCGGCGGCCAGGAGGGTGAGCAGCTCCAGGACCTGCCCGGACCGCGAGCCCCGAGCACGCTCCACGAGCTCGTCGTCCGGCCAGGCGAGGAGGTCGGCGACCAGCGTGCGGGTCGCCTCCGACTCCGGCACCGTCCCGTCCGCGAGGACGAGCTGGCGCCCGACCTCGACGAGCGGGTGCCCGGCCAGCTCGGCGAGCGGCACCTGCGCCAGCGCCACCACGAAGGCGGTGGGGTCCTCGGCGAGCATCGGCCACCAGTGCTCCTCGGCGATCCGCACCGCCGTCGGCCAGGACTGCCCGGCCACGGCCTGCTGCAGCGCGTGCAGCGGCTCGCCCTCCTCGCGCCAGTACGACGCCACCGCGTCGTGGACGGCCGACGCGGGGCCGAGCGCGGCCGCGTCGTACTGCTCGCGGAAGGCGTCGCGCATCAGCGGGGGCAGCCGCACCAGCGGCTCGCCGTCGCTGACCATCGGGTCGAGGATCCCGATCGCCTCGAGGGTGATCCGGGCCGTGTCGTCGAGCGGACCGGTGGCCGCCAGCACCGCGCGGTAGGTCGGCCGCTCGACCAGCGCCGCGCGGCAGGCCGCCGCCCGGGCCGAGGGCGGCAGCACGGGGATCAGGTTGGCCCGCAGGAACCAGGCGACGTGTCGGCCCGACCAGGCGGTGACCGGGGTCCCCGAGCGGTCGGGCAGCGACTCCAGGCCGGTGCGGACCAGGGCGGGCCAGCCGCCGACCGACTCCCGGATCGCCTCCGCCTCGGGCTCGCTGAGGGCGAGGCCGTGGAGGGCGGCGAGCTCACGCACCTCCTCGCGGGTCATCTGCATGTCGGCGAGCGCGAGCACCCGGGTCTCGGCCTCGAGCAGCGCCTTGGACACCGGGTCGAGCCGGCGCCGCAGGCAGGCCACCAGGTGCACCTCGCGGCAGTCGCGCACCACGTCGACGAGCGCGTCGCCGATGGCGGCCAGCACCGGCTCGGCGTTGTTGAGCACCAGCGCGACGCGGCGGTCCAGGCCCTGCAGGGCCCGGCGCAGCCGGCGCAGCGTCGCCGCGTCGTCCTCGAGCGGCTCGAGGCCGGCGTGGCGGGCCAGGGCCGCGACCACGTCGGACGGCTCGTCCACCTCGCCGTCGAGCCAGAGCACGTCGTGGCCCTGATCGCGGGCGCGGGCGGCCCACTGGACGGCGAGCACCGCCTTGCCGGCACCCGACGGCGCGAGCAGCACGGTCACCGGCGCCCACCGGTCCAGCGCCGCGAGCAGGCGCGGTCGGGTGAGGAAGTCGGGGTTCACGCGCGGCAGGGGTGCAGTCGTCGGCATCGGTCCCATCATCCCTCTGTGAGACTCCTGCTCGTGGAGATCCGGGTGCTGGCCTTCGACGACCTCGACGTGCGGACGGCGTACGACGTCTGGCGGTTGCGGCAGGAGGTGTTCGTCGTCGAGCAGGAGTGCGCCTATCCCGACCTCGACGGCCGCGACACCGAGCCCGCGACGCGGCACGTGGTGGGGCTGCGCGACGGCGCCGTCGCGGGCTACCTGCGGGTCCTGGACGACGGCCCGGTGGCCCGGGTCGGCCGGGTGGTGCTGGCCCGCTCCGCCCGCGGCCAGGGCCTGGCCGACCGGCTGATGACGGCGGCCCTCGAGGTCGTCGGGGAGCGGACCTCGGTGCTGGACGCCCAGGCGCCGCTGGCCGGCTGGTACGGCGGCTTCGGGTACGCCGTCGACGGCCCCGAGTTCCTGGAGGACGGGATCCCGCACCTGCCGATGGTGCGACCGCACCCATGAGGGTGAGGTGCCGACCATTCGCCGACATCTGACGAACCCAGGCCCGAGAATCACCCGGTGACCGCACATGACGACCTCGGGGCCGGCGCCTTCGGCAGCTACACCTGGGACGTCCACGCCGACGAGTGGACCTGGACCGACGAGGCGTTCCGTCTGCACGGCTACCGACCCGGCGAGGTGACCCCGTCCTTCGACCTCTGCCTGCGGCACAAGCTCGCCCCGGGCCGGGCCCGGGCCGAGCGGGTCCTGGCGCGCGCGACCGTCCCGGGCCTCCGCTACAGCAACCACCACCAGATCGTGGACGCCACCGGCCGCGTGCGCGTGGTGGTCTCGGGCGGGGTCACGGAGCGCACGCCGAAGGACCGCCTGGTGATGCGCGGCTTCATGGTCGACGTCACCGCCCAGCACGCCCCGGTGACGACCGCCCTCGACCAGGCCGCCGACATCCTGCGGACCCTCTCCCGCCGGGAGCGGCAGGTGCTCGCCCTGGTCGCGGCCGGACGCACCAACGAGGAGATCGCCGCCGAGCTCTTCGTGGGCGTCAGCAGCGTGAAGACCTACGTGCGCACCGCCTACCGCAAGATCGGCGTCACCCGGCGCAGCCAGGCGGTGGTGTGGGCCCTGGCGAACCAGGCCCAGCTCGCCGACCCGGGCCCGGTCAGCCCGCAGCCGTGAAGACCACGCCGTCGTCGCCCTCGGCCCGGGTGGCGCGGCCCTGCGCGACCAGCAGCTCGAGGTGGGCCTTGGTCTCCATCGAGGCCATCCCCTGGCTGAACAGGTCGAGCTCCGGGTAGGTCCGGTCGTGCCGGGTCCAGGGCAGCTCCTGGGCGACCACGTGGGCGGTGCGCGGACCGCCGGACAGCGAGGCCAGGCTCAGGTCGAGCCGGTGCTCGTGGAAGGCCAGCAGCTCGTCGACCCGCGCGTGCGAGGACGGCGCCACCGGGCCGTGGGCCGGCAGGATCCGCAGGTCGGGCAGCGCCCGGACCTTGGTCAGCGAAGCCATGAAGTCGCCCAGGGGCAGGGTCTCCGGCGGCGGCACGGTGAAGCCGATCGACGGGGTGATCGTGGGCAGCACGTGGTCGCCCGCGAAGAGGAGGCCGTCCTGCTGGTCGGCGTACACGTAGTGGCCGGGGGTGTGGCCCGGGGTGTGCACGGCGTCGAGGGTGCGGGCCCCGACCTCGATCCGGTGGTCGCCCTCGAGCCAGGTCGTCGGGAAGGCCCAGATGCTGGTGTCCGGCTGGTCGTCGCCCTGCATGGCGACCCACTGGTCGGCCACCTCGCGCGCCCCGGCCGTGACCAGGACGTCGACGAACGGGTTGTGGTCCAGCGCCTCGTCGTTGAGCAGCTCCAGCGCCGGCTTCTCGCCCACCCCGAGCGCCACGTCCGCGCCGTACTCGCGGCCCAGGACGGTGGCCAGCGTGAAGTGGTCGCGGTGCACGTGGGTGACCAGGAATCGGCGGATGTCGCCGAAGCCGTAGCCGACCTCCTTCAGGCACCGGTCGAGCAGCTCGCGGGCCTCGGTGATCGCCCAGCCGCCGTCGACGAGCGTGAGCCCGTCCGGGGTCTCGACGACGTAGACGTTGATCGCCTTCAGCCCGTCCATGGGCAGCGGCAGCGGGATCCGGTGGATGCCCTCGGCGACCCGCCAGGCCCCCTCCGCCGACCAGTGCGTGCCGGAGTCCGGCGAGATCGCGTGGGCGGTCGACGTCCCGGGGTCTTTACCTGTGGCCACGCTTCGGACCTTACGGTCCGACGTCCGGGAACCCGAGGTCGAGGGTGGGCTGCTGGATGCCGCCGTCGACCTCGAGCAGCTTGCCGGTGACGTACTGGCCGGCCTTCGAGGCGAGGTAGAGCACGCCGGCGGCGATGTCCTCGGGCTCGCCCACCCGCCCGAGCGGGGTCTTGGTCTCCAGCTGGCCCATCAGCTCGGGCTGGCCCGCGACGAACTCCAGCGCGCTGGTGAGGATCGAGCCGACGTAGATGCCGTTGACCCGGATCCGCGGCGCGAGGTCCTGCGCGGCCATCTTGGTCCAGTGCGCGAGGGCGGCCTTGGCGGTGCCGTAGGCGACGAAGCCGCGGTCCGCCGTACGGCCCATCATCGAGGAGATCGTGACGATCGACTTCTGGCCTTGCTCGTCCTTCAGCATCAGCGGGACGGCGGCGACGCTCAGCGCGTGCGCGGTGGTCACGTTGAAGCTGAACGCCTCGTTGAGGAAGTCGTTGCTGGTCTTCAGGAACTCCTGCGGGAAGGTGCCGCCGACGTTGTTGACGACCGTGTCGAGGCGGCCGAACTCGTCGTACGCCGCCTGCGCGAGGTCGGCGACGGCGTCGAGGTCGCTGAGGTCGGCCGGGACGACGAGGCAGCGGCGGCCGGTCGCGCGGACCTGCTCGGCCACCCGGTCGAGCTGCCGCTCGGTGCGCGCGGAGATGAGGACGTCGGCGCCGGCCTCGGCCAGCGCGATCGCGGTGGCGGCGCCGAGGCCGCGGCCCGCGCCGGTGACGATCGCGACCTGGTCGGTGACGGAGAAGCGGTCGAGGATCGTCATCGGGCCACCAGCCCGCGGCCGGCGACCAGCGGGAGGTCGATGGCCCGGACGATGCCGGGCTTCGCCGCGACGACCGCCGGGAGCGCGTTGATGATCCGCTGGGCGGTGGTGATCATGCCGCTGACGTTGTGGTCACCGTGCTCGCCGTGGTGGGTGAAGTCGACCTGCATCATCGGCTCGCCGGTGATCCGGACCCGGTAGCCGCCGTCGCCGCCGGCCGGGGGCTTCTCCCACTCGGGGACCTGGTCGGGGTCGGTGCGGGTGATGTGCTCGAGGACGACCCGCGCGACGCCGTCGACCTTGCCGATCACCTGGAAGCGGACCGCCCCCATCGTCCCCTTCTTCACGTCGCCGCTGACGCTGTCGGTGTCCCACTCGGCCTCGCGGCGGTCGACCTCCTCGGTGAGCGGCTCGTCGAGGGTGATGTCGAGGGCGGCCGCGATCTGTCGTACGACGCTCCCCCACGCCATGCCGAGGATGCCCGGGGCGAAGATCGCGCCCACCTGGTCCATCGGCCGACCGAAGCCGAACAGGTCGCCCATGACAACGGGCTGGTAGTAGGTCGAGTAGTCGCAGATCTCCAGGACCCGCACCTCGTCGATGCGCTGGCTCAGGGACGTCATGACGATCGGCAGGATGTCGTTGGCGAAGCCCGGGTCGATGCCGTTGATGTGCATGCTGGCGTTGCCGCGCGCGCAGGCGTCCTCGATGCGGGCGATGAACTCCGGCGGCAGGATCTGCTCGGGCCACTGCAGCAGCACCGGGCCGCTGGAGGTCACGTTGATGCCCGCCTCGACGAACCCGATGAGGTCCTCGATGCACTCGAAGACCCGGTCGTCGGCCATCGCGGTGTGCACGATCGCGTCCGGCCGCAGCGCGATCAGCTCCTCGCGGTCCGTCGTGGCGGTGACCCCGAGCTCGCGGCCAAGGTCGGCCAGGATCCCCGCGTCCTTCCCGTGCTTGTCGGGGTTGCTCACCCAGACTCCGACCAGCTCCAGGTCGGGGTGGGCGTCGATGCCCTCGATCGCGTGCCGGCCGATGGTGCCGGTCGACCAGACGACGACCCGCAGGGGCTTCTCGGGGATGACCTGTGACATGTCTCGCAATGTAGAACACGTTCTAAATTTGCGGTAGGGGCGTCCCGGCGGCCGTGCTGTAACGCGATGTTCGCCGCACTAGGTACGCGCTGCAGCGCGTACCTAGTGCGGCGAACATCGCGTTACAGCCGGACCGGGTCCGGGGCGATCACCGGGCAGCGGGTCCCGCTGTAGATGGTGGGCATGCAGCGGTTGCAGTGGATGCAGACGCCGGAGACGGCCTGCTCGGACTGCAGCCGGTTGACCAGGTCGGGCTCGCGGAGGACCGCGCGGCCCATGGCGACGAACTCGAAGCCGTCGGCCATGGCCTGCTCCATGGTGTCGCGGCGGTTGATGCCCCCGAGGAGCATCAGCGGCGTCGACACCGCGGAGCGGAACTGCAGGGCCTTCTCACGGAAGTAGGCCTCGTGGAAGTCGTAGGTCTTGATGAAGTTCTTGCCGATCGGGGTCCGCATGCCGAGGCGCACGGGCAGCGGCATCGAGGCCGCGAACTCCTTGACCGGGGCGTCGCCGCGGAAGAGGTACATCGGGTTCATCAGGGAGCTGCCGCCGCTCAGCTGGAGGGCGTCGAGGGTGCCGTCCTCGTCGAGCAGCTGCGCGAAGGCGATGCCGTCCCTCGTGGTCACGCCGCCCTTGAAGCCGTCGCTGACGCTGATCTTGGCGGTCACCGCGACCTCGTCGCCGACCTCGTCCCGTACGGCGCGCGCCACCTGGCGGGCCAGCCGGGCGCGGTTCTCCAGCGAGCCGTTCCAGGAGTCCTTGCGGCGATTGAGGCCCGGGGCGAGGAAGGACGAGATCAGGTAGCTGTGGGCCATGTGCAGCTCGAGGACGTCGAAGCCGGCGCGGACCAGCAGCCGCGCGGTGGCGACGTACGCCTTCGTGACCCGGGTCAGGTCGGCCTCGGTCGCGGACCGCACCATCTGCATCGACAGCGGGCTCGGCATCGGGCTGGCCGCGATCGCCCGGACCCCGTTGGAGCGGCCGTTGGCGACCGGGCCGGCGTGGCCGACCTGGCCGGCGATGGCGGCGCCGGTCTCGTGGATCGCCTCGGTGAGCCGGGCCAGGCCGGCCAGCGAGTGCTCCCCCACGACGATCTGCTCGCGGTGGGTGCGACCCTCGGGCGCGACGGCGAGGTAGGCCACGGTCGTCAGGCCGATCCCGCCGCGGGCCACCGCGAGGTGGTAGTCGATCAGCCCGTCGGTGACCTGCCCCTCGGGCGCCCGACCCTCGAAGGTCGCGGCCTTGACCGTGCGGTTGCGCAGGGTGACCGGGCCGAGCCGGGCCGGGCCGAACACGTCGGGGGTCGTCACGGCCGGACCGTAACTCCGGACGCGCGGCGGGACGGGATGATGTCCCGGTGATCGAGTCCCGGCTCCGCGCCGCCGGCTGCGTGTTCGCCGAGGAGGAGGCCGCGCTGCTGCGCGCCGCCGCGCGCGACGACGCCGATCTCGAGCGGCTGGTCGCCGCACGGGTCGACGGGACGCCGCTGGAGGTGCTGGTCGGCTGGGCGGAGTTCTGCGGTCTCCGGATCGCCGTCGACGCCGGCGTCTTCGTGCCCCGGCAGCGGACGGCGTACGTCGTCGAGCTGGCGGCGGTGGGCCTGCGCGCCGGTGACGTGGTGGTGGACCTGTGCTGCGGGACCGGGGCGGTCGGGGCGGCGCTCGCGGCCGCCGTACCGGGGCTGGAGGTGCATGCCACCGACGTCGAGCCCGCCGCGGTCGCCTGCGCCCGGCGCAACCTGCCGTCGGAGCGCGTCCACGAGGGCGACCTGTACGACGCCCTGCCGGACGCCCTGCGCGGGCGGGTCGGCGCGCTCGCGGTGAACGCGCCGTACGTGCCGCACGACGCGATCGCGCTGATGCCGCCCGAGGCCCGCCTGCATGAGCCGGCGGTCGCCCTGGACGGCGGGCCGGACGGCCTGGACGTGCAGCGGCGGGTGGTCGCGGACGCGGGCGGGTGGCTGGCGCCGGGCGGCCGGCTGCTGATCGAGACCGGCCTGGCCCAGGCGCCGACCACCCACGCCCTGATGACCGCGGCCGGACTGACCGCGACCATCCACCGCGACGACGACCGCGAGGCGACGGTCGTCGTCGGGGTGGCTCAGCCGAAGTAGGGACTCCCGGGGGCCAGGTCCTCGGCCAGGGTCGGACCGGTGGGCGTCCAACCCAGCAGCTCCTGCGTGAGCGCGCTCGAGGCCGGGGCGTCCATGGCGAACATCCGGCCGATCCAGCCCAGCTCGTCGGGGTCCGCGACCGGGGCGACGGGCAGACCGAGACCCGCGCCGACCAGCTCGGCGATCGTGCGGTGACTGACCGCCTCCTCGCCGACGGCATGCAGCACCGAGCCGGCCGGCGCGGACTCGACCGCCAGTCGGAAGAGGCGGGCCGCGTCGCTGCGGTGCACGGCGTTCCAGCGGCCGCTGCCGTCGGCCGGGTAGCCGGACTCGCCCCGCTCACGGGCCGCCGCGACCAGCGCGGCCACGAAGCCGTGGTCGCCGGCGCCGTGCACGGTCGGCGAGAGCCGGACGACGGACCCCCGAACCCCGCGCTCGGCGGCGGCCCGGACCAGGTCGGCGGTCTCCGCGCGCGGGTGCCGCGGACCGGAGAGCCCGTCGCGCTCGGTCGCGGGTCGGTCGGTGGGGCCGAGGCCGAGGGTGCCGCTGGCGACGGCCAACGCCTTGCCGGTGCCGGCCAGGGCGTCCACGAACGTCTCGATCGCCGCCCGGTCGGCCTGCAACGCGGGCGTCATGTCCGAGAAGTCGTCGTGGATGAAGGCCAGGTGGACGACGGCGTCGGCCTCCTGCGCCCCGGCCCGCAGGGCGTCGAGGTCGGCGAGCTCGCCGCGCCGCACCTCGGCGCCGGCGGCGACGAGAGCGCCGGCCGAGGAGTCGGAGCGGGCGAGCGCGACGACCTGGTGGCCGACGCCGAGGAGCTCGGGGACGACGGCGGAGCCGATGAAGCCGCTGCCGCCGGTGACGAAGACACGCATGGTGGAACCTCCGGAAGAGTGATGTCAGGTGCTGACATCACCACGGTAGCGCACCCATGTCAGGCACTGACATCACGTACGATGGCGTCATGGGTCGCTGGCAGCCGGACGCGTGCGGACGCCTGATGGCCGCGGCCCTCGAGCTGTACGACGAGCGCGGGTTCGAGCAGACGACCGTGGCCGACATCGCCGAGCGGGCCGGCGTCACCGAGCGCACCTTCTTCCGGCACTTCGGCGACAAGCGCGAGGTGCTCTTCGACCGGGACGGCGGCCTGCAGACCGCCTTCGTCGAGGCCCTGGCCGCTGCCCCCGCGGACGCCGACCCCTGGACCGCGCTGGCCCCCGCACTCGCCGCGGGCTGCGACTTCCTCGCCGACCGCCGCGACCACGCGCGCCGCCGCCAGCGCGTCATCGACGCGACCCCCGGCCTGCAGGAGCGCGAGCTGCTGAAGCTGGCGACCCTGACCGCGGCCCTGACCGCGGGCCTGCGCGAGCGCGGGCATTCCGAGCTGGCCGCCGGAGTCGCGGCCGAGGCCGTCGTGGGGGCGTTCCGGGTCGCCTTCACCCGCTGGATCGACCCCGCCGAGGACCGCGACCTCCGCACCGTCGGGCGCGCCGCGCTGGCCGAGCTGCGCGCGGTCGTCGCCTAGAAGAGCGCGTCGTCGCCGACCGGGCGCGCCGGCGGCGCCTCGGAGCGACCGGTGCTGCCGCCGTCCTTCGCGGCCGCGACCGCGAGCCGGTCGACCAGGTCGTTCATCCGGTTGCCGGAGTGCCCCTTGACCCACTGGAAGGCCACGTCGCCGCGAGCCTCGACGAGGTCGACGAAGGGCTCCCACAGGTCGCGGTTGGCGACCGGCTGGCGGGCGCTGTTGGTCCAGCCGCGGGAGCGCCAGCCCTTCCACCAGGCGTCGCGGAAGCAGTTCACGACGTAGGTCGAGTCGCTCACCACGAGCAGCGGACCGTCGAGCGAGCGGACCGCCTGGTAGGCGGCCATCACCTCCATCCGCTGGTTGGTCGAGGGTGCCTCGGCGCCACTGGCCCAGACCGCCTCGTCGAGCGCCCACGCCCAGCCGCCCGGCCCCGGGTTGCCGGCGCAGGCGCCGTCGGTGAACACCTCGCGCGCCCCCTCGGGCACGGGCATGGCGGGCTTGGCGGGGCGGGAGGTACGACGGGTCCGGGGCGGCATGGCCGACACCCTCACACACGGCGCCGACGGGGCCGCGCTCAGGTGAGCGTGGGGGCGCCGAGGACCGCGAGCAGCTGCAGCCTCTCGTGGCTCTCGCTGCCCGGGGCGGCGGTGTAGACGAGCAGGTGGTGGCCCTGGTCGGGGTCGACCAGGGTCTGGCAGCTCAGCTCCAGCAGGCCGACCTCAGGGTGGACGACGCGCTTGACGTCGCCGGGCCGGAGGCCGACCTCGTGGAGCTGCCACAGCTCCCGGAACTCCTCGCTCCGCTCGAGCAGCAGGTCGGCGAGCTGCGCGGCCCGCGAGCCGGGTCCGCGGGCGGCGACGATCTCGCGGAGACCGGAGGCGTAGAGCCGGGAGTACGACGCGTGCTCCTCCGACGGCCGCAGCTCGCGCGCGGCGGGGTCGGTGAACCAGCGGTAGCCGAGGCTGCGCGCCGGACCGACGTACCTGGTCGTGTCGCCGGTGAGGGCGACGCCCATGGGGGTCTGGCGCAGCGTCTCGCCGAGCTCGGTGACGACCTCGGCGGGGGTGTCGACGAGCCGGTCCAGGATCCGCAGCAGGCCGGGGCTGACGTGCTCGCTGGTGCCGCCGCGGGCCGGGGGCCGGTGCCCGGCCAGCCGGAACAGGTGGTCGCGCTCGTCGAGCGAGAGGTGCAGGCCCTGGGCGATCGAGGCGATCATCTGCTCCGACGGCTGCGGGCCGCGCTCGCGCTCGATCCGGGCGTAGTAGTCGGTCGACATGTGGCACAGGACCGCGACCTCCTCACGCCGCAGCCCCGCCGTACGACGGCGCCGGCCGCGGGGCAGCCCGACGTCCTCCGGCTGCAGGGACTCGCGACGGTGGCGGAGGAACTCGGCCAGCCCGGCTCGATCGATCACCCCACCTTCCTACCGTCTCGCGGATCGCCCAGCCACGGATCGTCAGGCCGTGGTTGCGGTCGCCGGGGCGACGCAGGCTCGTGGCACACCCCGACCCGAGGAGCACCCATGCCCGACCCGACCGTCCCCGATCTCACCGGCCACCGCGTCGTCCTCACCGGCGGGAGCGACGGCGTCGGCCTCGGCCTGGCCGCCCGGTTCGCCGCCGGGGGCGCGGACCTGGTCCTGCCCGTCCGCAACCCGGCCAAGGGCGAGGCGGCGCTCGCCCGGATCCGCGAGCAGCACCCGGACGCACAGGTCTCGCTGCGCGAGCTCGACCTGTCGTCGCTGGCCTCGGTCGCGCGGCTCGGCGCGGTGCTGCAGGAGGAGGGCGCGCCGATCCACGTCCTCGTGAACAACGCCGGGGTGATGACCCCACCCAGCCGTCGGACGACGGAGGACGGGTTCGAGCTGCAGCTGGGCATCAACCACCTCGGTCACGCCGCCCTGGTCGGCCACCTGCTGCCGCTGCTCCGCGCCGGGCGGGCCCGGGTCACCTCGCAGGTCAGCGTCGCCGCGGCCCGGCACGGGGTGCACTGGGAGGACCTGCAGTGGGAGCGCGGCTATCACGGCGGCCGGGCCTACGCGCAGTCCAAGATCGCCCAGGGGCTCTTCGGCCTCGAGCTCGACCGCCGCAGCCGGGCCGCGGGCTGGGGCGTCAGCAGCAACCTCTCGCACCCCGGGGTCACGCCGACCAACCTCCTCGCCGCGCAGCCCGGGATGGGCCGTTCGCGCGACACCGGCTCGGTGCGCCTCATCAGGATGCTGTCGCGGATCGGCCTGACCGGCACCGTCGCGACCGCCCTGCAGCCGGCCCTGCTGGCCGCGACCGCACCCGACGCCGGCGGCCGGTTCTTCGGCCCCAGCGGGCTGGGCGGCCTGCGCGGGACGCCGGCCGAGCAGGAGCTCTACCCGCCGCTGCGCGACCCGGACGAGGCCGCCCGGGTCTGGGAGGTCACCCAGGACCTGACCGGGGTCAGCCTCGGCTGAACCCGTCGAGCGCCTCGGCGGTCAGCTCGTGCAGGGTGCGACCGGTCTCCCGGGTCAGCCAGTGCTCGTAGGCGTGCTCGGCCGCGGCCAGCGCGACCCGCACCCGCAGCCCGGGCTCCAGGTCGGCCTCGGCGTCCAGGCCGAGGCGCTCGGCGACCAGCACCACCAGCCGGGCGCGCTCGTCGTCGTCGAGCAGCGAGGCCCGTCGTACCCGGGCGGGGGCGGAGGCCATGGCCCGGCGCCAGAGCGCGATGGTGTCGGTCTCGTCGGCGAACTGCTCGGTACGGCGCAGGATCGCGGCCGCCAGCGCGGCCGGGACCGGCTCGGCGGCGGGCCGCTCGGCGAAGTTCTCGACGATCGCGGCCCGGCCGACGCGGAGCGTGCCGACCAGCAGCTGGTCCTTGCTGCGGACGTGGCGGAAGAGCGTCGAGAGCGAGATGCCGGCCGCGGCCGCGATCTCGTCGACGGGCACCGCGTCGAAGCCGCGCTCAGCGAACAGCTCCAGCGCCACGCGGTCGACGTGGGCGCGGAGGTCGGCGCGCTGGCGCTCGCGGAGTCCGGTCACGCCGGCTCCAGCGGCGGCACGGGTACGGCGATCGCTGGCGCCTCGACTCCCCCGTCGACCTGGAGCACCTTGCCGGTGACCCAGGCGGAGGCCGGCGAGGCGAGGTAGAGCGCCGCGCAGGCGATGTCGAGCGGCTGGCCGGGGCGGCGCATGGGCGTGCCGGCGACGTACTCCTCGCGCAGCGCGTCGTCGGTCAGCACGACGTCGAGTCCCTTGGTGGCGACGCCGCCGACGCTGATCGCGTTGACCCGGACCCGTGGGGCGAGCTCGGAGGCCAGGTTGCGGGTCATCATGTTCAGCGCCGCCTTGGCGGTGCCGTAGGCGACGAACGCGGTCTGCACCATGTCGGAGGAGCGCGACGACACGTTGACGATCGCTCCCTCCCCCACGGTGTCGACCATCGCCCGGGCGGCGGCCTGGCTGAGCAGGAACGGCGAGGTGACGTTGAACCGCAGCGCCTTCTCGAACATCCGCTCGCTGGTCGCCATCGCCGGGCGCGGACCGGTGCCGCCGGCGTTGTTGACCAGCACGTCGAGACGGCCGTACGTCGTGACCGCCTGCTCGACGAGGCGGTGCAGCTGCGCGGTCTCCATCACGTCGGTCCCGACGACGTGGGCACGCCGGCCGGTGGCCTCGACCTCCGCAGCGACCTGCTCCAGGTCGGTCAAGGTGCGCGAGGCGAGGACGACGTCGGCACCCGCCTCGGCGAGGCCGACCGCGATGCCGCGGCCGATGCCCTGGCTGGCCCCGGTCACGACCGCGACCTTCCCGTCGAGTCGGAACTGGTCGAGGATCACCTGCCCACCTCCGGCGCAGCGCGGCCCGCGATCAGGGGCAGGTCGAGGTAGGTCCTCACGCCGGGCGCCGCGGCGACGACGTACGGGATCGAGCTGACGCAGTGGTTGGCGGTCGAGACCACGCCGGGGTTGCGGACCAGGCCGGCGGCGACCGACTCGGGCTGCAGGCCCTTGAAGGTCAGCAGCACCGTCGGGTCGCCGGTGACCTCGACCTCGAACCGCTCGCCCTCGGGGCCGAAGGTCCAGCCGGGATCGAGGTCGTCGGTGCCCATCAGCCAGTTCACGGCGGCGGTGACGACCGGCTCGCCGTCGACCAGCGCGTCCCAGTGGAAGCGGCGGGCGGCGACCTGGCCGGGCTGGATGACGCCGATCGGGGTGTCGATCGGCTTCGCCGCGACCGCGACCTCCTGGGTGGTGCGGATGTCGTGGCCGGCCGCGAAGCCCATCTCCGCGACGACCATCCGCACCGACGCCTTGAACCCGCCGGAGAGCAGGCCGGCCATCGGGCTGTCGTACGCCTCCTGAGGCGTGCCGCCGAAGCCCATCACGTGCCGGACGACGTCGGGGGCGTTGTAGGTGCGGATGTCGGAGAACTCCTCCGCCCGCACGTGGGTGACCCGCTGCGAGAGCGAGCTGGCCATCAGCGGGAACCGCTCGGTGATGCCGCCGGGGTGGATGCCGGTGCCGTGCAGCGTCGTACCGGCCTCGGCGCAGGCGGCCTCGATGCCGACCACGCGCTCGGGGTTGGGGTAGATCCAGCCGACCGGGGTGACGACGTTCTTGCCCGAGCGCAGCAGGGCGATCACCTCGTCGTCGTTCGGGACCAGCGGCGAGTACACGACGACGTCGGCCTCGGTCGCCAGGATCTCGTCCTTGCTGGTCGTGGCCGCGACGCCGAGCGGGTCGCCCCCGATCAGCTCGCCGACGTCCTTCCCGTGCTTGGCGTCGCTGTGCACCCAGCACCCGACGAGCTCGAGGTCGGGGTGCGCGAGCACGCCCTGGATGGCGGCGACGCCCACGCCGCCGGTCGCCCACTGGATCACCTTGATGGTCATGGGGTCAGTGACCTCGATCCTGGGAGTCACTGTCAAGATCGAAGTGGCTGTCATATGGCACCCTCCCGCCATGAGCAGCCCGGCCCACCACGTCGCGTACTTCCCGGTCGAGGACCTGCCCACCGAGGAGGTCGACCGCCAGGAAGAGCTGTACGGCGGGCTCGCCGACGCGGTGCGCTCGCTGGTCGACCTGGCCCTCGACGTGGACGCCCCGCCGGCCGTCCTCGCCTCGGCCCAGGCGTCGCTGGAGGCGGTGACGGCCTCGCTGCGGGTCGCCCGGACCGACGGTCCGCTGGGGGTCCGGCACAACGGCCGGGGCCGGACCTGGAGCTGGGGCAACGCGGTCATCGGGCCCCGCAACGCGACCGCACCGCCGCTCCTCGTCGAGCGGCCGGACCCGTCGGGACCCTGCACGGCCTCGGTCGTGCTCGGTCCCGCTCACCAGGACGAGCCGGGCGTCCTGCACCCCGGCGCGGCCGCGAAGATGCTCGACCACCTGATGGGCGTGGTCGCCGCCGACGGGCGGCGGCTGACCATGACCGGCCGGCTGACCCTCACCCACCACCGGCCGACCCCGCTCGGTCCGGTGTCGCTGGCCGGGTGGATCTCGGGCGAGGAGGGCAGCAAGGTCTTCGTGCACGCCGAGCTGTCCGACGCCGACGGGGTCAGCGTCGAGGCGGACGGGGTCTTCGTGATCCCGCGCTGGGCGCGGGAGGCCTCTACCGAGGCTGGTTGAGGTGCGAAGGCGCCCAGCGCCTGAGCCTCGCAACCCGTCTTGCCGACCTTCGGTCCCGATCGAGACCGAAGGTCGGGTCACCGGGTTTCGAGGCTCTCTTCGCTCACACCTCAACCAGCGTCAGGACAGGTACGCGAGCGCGCGCTGGGCGGCGCGGTAGCCGCACATGCCGTGCACGCCGGCGCCGGGGGGCGTGGCGGAGGAGCAGAGGAACATGCCGGGGAGGCCGGCGTCGTACGGGTCCTGCTGGAGCGAGGGGCGCAGGACCAGCTGGCGCAGGTCGTTGGCCCCGCCGGCGATGTCACCGCCCACGTAGTTGGGGTTGTACGACGCGTAGCCGGCCGGCGTGGTGACGTGGGTGGCGACGACGGTGTCGCGGAAGCCGGGTGCGAACCGCTCGACCTGGTCGAGGACGGCGTCGGTCGCGTCGCCGTCGTAGCCGTGGGGGACGTGGGCGTAGAGCCAGACCGGGTGCAGGTCGCCGGCGGAGCGGGTGGGGTCGGCGAGGTACTGCTGGCCGACCAGGACGAACGGCCGCTCCGGCATCCGGCCGCGCACGACGGCCGCCTCGGCCGCGGCGGTCTCGGCCCCCGACCCGCCCAGGTGGACGGTGCCGGCCCGACGGGCGTCGGGGTTGGTCCAGGGAATGCCGCCGCGGACGGCGAGGTCGAGCTTGTAGGCGCCGGGGCCGTAGCGCCAGCGGCGGTAGGCGCGGGCGCGACGGGTGGGCAGCCGGTCGCCGGCGATGCGCGCGAACGCGTCCGGGGTGGTGTCGAAGAGGGTGGCGCGGGCGGGCGGCAGGTCGGCGAGCGAGCGGACGGTCACGCCGGTCTCGATCGTGCCGCCGAGCGAGCGCAGCAGCGAGGCGAGCGCGTCGGTGATCGCGCGGGAGCCGCCCTCGGCCACCGGCCAGCCGTGCGCGTGGCCGGCGGCGATGAGCATCGAGCCGACAGCGGCGGTGCCGAGCCCGGACAGCGGTCGGTACAGGTGGGCCGCGCACCCGAGGAACAGCGCCTTCGCCTGCTCGGTCGAGAACCGCCGCGCGAGCAGCGTCGCGGGCAGCCCGGCGCGGAGGCCGAAGCTCGCCATCAGCAGCGGGTGGTCGGGCCAGCGGACGATCGGTCCCAGCACGTCCTGGGCTAGCTCGTCGAGATGGTCGGCGAGGGGCTGGAAGGTCTGCAGCCACCGGCGCCCGTCCGCGCCCAGCCCGATCGCCGTCTGCGACAGCCGCTGGTGCATCACCCCCGCCGTGCCGTCGTCGAGCGGGTGGACCAGGTCGACCTCGGGGTGCTTCCAGACCAGGCCGTGGTCGGCGAGCGGCAGCGAGGAGAGGTACGGCGACGCCAGCGCGAACGGATGGATCGCCGAGCAGACGTCGTGCAGCAGCCCCGGCTCGGTCAGCTCCGCGGTGCGGGTGCCGCCGCCGATCTCGTCGTACCCCTCGAGGACCTGGACGGTGTGGCCCTCCTGCGCGAGCGCGACGGCGGCGGCGAGCCCGTTGGGCCCCGAGCCGACGACGACCGCGTCGAGTGTCATGCGTCGATCATGCCGGGTCGCTGGTGGTGGCCTGCTGGTGGTGGACCGTCAGCGGCAGGTCCCAGTCCCAGGGCTGTCGGCTGATCATGTCGGCCACCCTCACCTCGCCGCGCTCGAGCTCGCCGAGGGCGGGGTCGACCAGCCGGTACTGCTGGGTCTGCCGGTGGATCGGCTGGGCGTGCAGCAGCACGATCCGCACGTCGCCGGGCTCGAAGCCGCAGCGCTGCTGGAGGGCCTCGATGAACTGCTCGTTGTGCAGGTGCCCGTCGCCGAAGTTCCAGCCCAGGACGACGCCCGCGACCACCTCGCCGTCGATCGGCAAGTAGCGCTCGTGGTCCGGCCCGCAGGCCCGCGGGATCAGCCCGAACAGTGCCCGGCCGTGGCTGTGCAGGGTGCGGAAGGCGTAGCCGGTGAACAGCGGCACCTCCGCCTGCTCCTTGCCGTAGATGTTCTCCAGCGTCACGTGCGGCAGCGGCGTCGCCTTGACCGTCCCGGCCTCCAGCTTGTCGAGCGCCTCGGGCGTGAAGCACCAGAACGACGTGTCCCAGTTGCCGGCGTAGTAGCGCATCGCCGGCAGGAACGAGACCTGCTGCGGGAGGAGGTTGCCGACCACGACGGTGCCGGCCGCCGCCCCCACCAGGAGTACGACGGGCAGCGGGTTCGTCAGGTCGCCGACGCCGAGCGCGGCGTCGTGCACGAAGAGCACCCCGATCGCGTAGATCATGAAGACGTTCCACTCCAGCGGCACGCCCATCGGGAAGCTGGTGAGGATGTTGAGGTGGAAGGCGATCATCACGACCGCCGCCACCGCCGTGAGCGCGCCGCCGTCGGAGAGCAGCAGCACCAGGGGCACGCCGAACTCGACCGCGGTGCTGACGTGCGCGACCAGCGTCGTACGACGGGACGGGCGCAGGTCGTCGGGGAAGCTGCGGTGCCAGCCGCGCTTGATCCGGCGCGAGCGCAGGATCGGCGAGTTGCTCAGCATCGCCTGGACGACGAACGGGAAGTGGTGGTTGAGCTTGGACGTCGCGGCGCCCCACCAGATCACCACCAGCACCAGCTTGGCGGCCACGATCCCGTCGACCAGGCCCCCGTCCATGATCAGGAAGGTCACCGCGATCGTCGCGTAGACCTCCGACCGGGCGGCCAGGAAGATCACTTTGTCGCGCAGTCCGGCCAGCACCAGTACACCGAGCACCAGCGCGACCCGCTCCCCCGGGACGAGCGTGCCGTCGGCCAGCAGCGCCCAGACCGTGGAGGCGAGGAGGGCGGCGTACAGGACGACGTCGAGCGGCGTCCGCGTCGTACCGGCCGTCAGCGGGACGCGGCCCGGCCAGGGTGGCAGCCGCATCGTCGTGGGCCGCAGCCAGTAGAGGAACGAGCCCATCGGTGGGGAGAACCGCAGGTTGAGCGGGCCGAAGCCGCAGCCCAGGCCGAGCACCTCGAAGAGCAGGGTCCAGAGCACGACCTTCTGCAGGACGACCGGATCGGCCCACCAGTCGGCGACGTCGGTGAAGCCGGTGACCGTGTCGGTGCTGAGCGCGAAGAGCATCGCGCCCAGGACGTAGAGGCCGATCTTGACGACGTACATGAGGAACACGACGTCGGGGGTCCCGAAGCCGATCTCGGCGACGTGCCGCTGCAGCGGCCGGACCCGCTCGTTGCGGGTGCCCACGGACCAGGCGGGGAGGTCGAGGTCGGGGAGGTTCGGCTGCAGGAAGCCCATGGGCCCACTGTGGGACGGGCGGTGGTGCGCCACCAGCGGCGGCGAGCATGAAGTTCGGGGCCGGTCTTGTGCTGGCGGCACAAGGCCGCGGTACGGCGGACTCAGCCGAGCACGGCGGACCCCAGCAGGTGGCAGGCCCGGAGGGCGACCTCGACGTCGAGACGCCGCTCGGAGAGGGGGCGGCCGCGGGCGGCCTCGGCGCGTCGTACCCGGTACTGGACGGTGTTGCGGTGCAGCAGCAGCTCGGCGGCGGCGCCGGTGTGGCTGCCCTGGTGGGTCAGCCAGACCCGGGCGGTCTCGCGGAGCCGGGCGTGCGGCTCGTCGTCGATCGCGAGGTCGCCGAGGACGGCGCGGACCCAGTCGCGCAGGGCAACGGGGTCGGCCCGGAGCAGGGCGACCAGACCGACGTCGGCCGCGGTGGTCAGCCGCGCCCGGCGCGCCGGGGGTACGGCGAGCGCCACCGAGGCGGCCTGCCGCGCCTGCTGGTGCGTCCGGCGGAAGCCGTCGACGCCCGCGGCCGGGTCGCCGACGGCCAGCCACGGGCCGTCGTTCTCCCACACGAGCGGTCCCGGGGACGGCAGCCAGGCGTGCACCGTCCACCCGTCGGCGGGCAGCACCAGCGGCGCCCGCGCGCAGCCGGCCCGCTGAGCCAGCCGGGTCACCGCCCGCTCGAGCCGGGGCAGCGGGTCGTCGGTGCCGGCGTCGTACCAGGCGGCCACGCCGACGTGGGTGCCGCGCAGCGGGTGTCCGAGCTCCTGCTCGGCGCGGTCGACGTCGACCGGGCCGCCGCCGACCAGCGCCGCGACGGTCGCCGCCCGCGCGGCCGAGCGGCGCTGGACCCAGGCGTCGCGCTCGGCCTGGTGGACCCGGACGACCTGCTCGGCGAGGCCGTCGATGTAGGTGAAGCTCGCCGTCGTCAGCTCGATGGTGACCCGCAGGACGGTCTCGGCGTCGGCCCCGGAGCGGGCGATCCCGGCCAGCACCCGCTCCTGGAACGCGGCCTGCCCGAGCCGGTAGGCCCGCAGCAGCGAGCTCACCGGGACGCCGCGCTGGGCGAGCAGACGGGCGTAGGCGATTGCGCTGGCGGGGGCGTCCTGGCCCGGGGCGACCTCGCCGCGCGCGAACCGCTCGAGGCCGCTGCGCACGTTGTCGCCGACGCTGGTGCGCAGGAGGTCCTCCAGGACCCGGTCGCCGCCGAGCTCCGGGATCTCGCGCAGCATCTGGGCGACCACCTCGTCGGTGCGCAGGTCGGCCTCCGGCAGCATCGCGGCCGCGGTGGCGGCGACCAGGTCGCTCATGTCGCGAGGAACGGTGTCTCGAGGAAGTGGGCGACGAGCCTGTTCACCACGTCCGGCTGCTCGACCTGCAGGAAGTGGCCGGCGTCGACGACCCGCTCGACGCGACTGCCCGCCGGCAGCTTGGCCACCAGCCCGTCGGCGAAGCCGGGCTCGAGGCAGCCGTCGTCGGCGCCGTGGAGGTAGAGGGTCGGGACGGTCGGTGTGCCGTCCCACGTCTGCTTCCAGCCGGCGTACGACGACGGGACCCGCCAGGGCGCCCGGATGGCCCGGTAGTAGCCGACCGCGGCGGCCCGGTTCGCCGGCCCCTCGAGCGCGGCGAGCACGTGCGGGAGGTCCGCGCCCGCGTCGTACCCCGGCGACCAGTCGCGCCAGAGCTTGGCGACCTCGCGGTCGAGGAACCGCTCGGGGAGGAGCGGGAGCTGGTGCCAGCCGATGTACCAGCTGTGCCGGGCCTGGCGGGCCAGCAGCCGCGGGCTGCGGCTGTCCATGGTCGCCAGCGGCGGGACGGCCATCGCGACGACCCGCTCGTACGGCGAGTCCGGGTGGGCGCCGAGCGCGTGCGCGGTGATGGCGCCCCAGTCGTGACCGACCAGCACGGGATCGCTCCCGGTCCAGCCGACCGCCTCCGGGATCGCCGCCGCGTCGGCCATCAGCGCGGCGACGTGGAAGCAGCCGTCGTCCGGCACCGCGCTCGGCGCGTAGCCGCGGGTGTGCGGCGCGACGACGCGGAGCCCGCGACGGGCGAGGAACGGACCCAGGTGGCGCCAGGTGTGGGCGGTGTCCGGGAACCCGTGCAGCGCCACCACCAGCCGCCCGTCCGCCGGGCCCCAGGCCAGCGCCTCCAGCGTCACGCGCGGCAGGCGCAGGGTGAGCCGCTCGGGCTCGTCGCGCGCGTGGCGGCCGGTCATGGGGGGCAATCTAGAGCGCGTGCCCCCTTCCGTCACGGCCAGCGTGCTGCTGGTCGAGGGTGCCTCCGACGCGGCCGCGCTGCACGGGGTGGCGGCCCTGCTCGGCCGCTCGCTCCCCGCGGAGGGGGTGTCCGTCGTGGCGATGGGCGGGGCGACCAACGTGGCCCGCCACCTGCTCGAGCTGCCGGACGGCGTCGCCGTCGGCGGCCTGTACGACGCCGCCGAGGAGCGGTTCTTCCGCGGCGGGCTGGAGCGGGCCGGGTTCGGCCGGGTCGCGGACGCCGCCGACCTGGAGGCGCACGGCTTCTTCGGCTGCGACCCCGACCTGGAGGGCGAGCTGGTCCGCGCCCTCGGCCTCGAGCAGGCCCTCCGCGTCGTCGCCGCCCAGGGCGAGCTGTCGTCGTTCCGCGTCCTCCAGCGCCAGCCCGCTCAGCGGGACCGGACCGTCGAGCAGCACCTGCACCGGTTCCTCGGCACCCGCTCCGGCCGCAAGGCGCAGTACGCCGCCGCGCTCGTCGCCGCGCTCGCCGTCGACGCCGTACCGCTGCCGTTGCTGGGGGTGCTGGGGGTCGGTCCGCCGCAGCTGTAACGCGATGTTCGCCGCACTAGGTACGCGCTGCAGCGCGTACCGAGTGCGGCGAACATCGCGTTACAGCTCGGCGGCCGCGGCCCCGGGTCAGCCGC
>NZ_JBBBBJ010000011.1:0-209323 GCF_037120545.1 Nocardioides sp. CCNWLW216 | reverse complement strand
CGGCGGCTGGTGGCGCAGCGTCGTCGTGGTCGCGTGCCTGGTGCTCCTCGCACTCGTCGCCCCGGCGGCGGTCGTGGGGGGCGCGGGGCGCCCCCCCCCCCCCCCCCCCCCCCCCGCCCGCCCCCCCGCCCCCCCCCCCGCCCCCCCCCCCCCCCCCCCCCCCCCCCCCCCCCCCCCCCCCAACTTCTGCTGACTGGGCGATCTGGCCGGGTCAGCGCTTGGTGGCGATGATCGCGGAGGCGTCGGAGGCCACCATCACCTCGACGGCCGTGAAGCGCTCGTCGGTGAGCCACTGCTCGCGGAGGGTGTCGACGCGGCCGTAGGCGATGGGCGGCCACACCTCGCACGGCGTGAAGTCGTCGAGGACGACGATCCCGCCCGGCTCGACCAGGTCCGCGATCGCGTCCACGCCGACCTCGGTCGGCTCGCCCGAGTCGAGGAACAGCAGCGAGAACGGGCCCTTGTCGAGCAGGGTCGACCAGTCGGCCGCGAGGACCTCGACCTGCGGGTCGTCGGCGAAGATCTGGGTGGCCGCCTTGGCCAGCTGGCGGTCCAGCTCGGCGGTGACGATCCGGGCCCCGTCGCCGCGGACGCCCGAGCGCAGCCAGGCGGTCCCGACGCCGCAGCCGGTGCCGAACTCGGCCATCGTCCCGCCGCGGGTCGCGGCGAGGGTGGCCAGCAGCCGCCCGGTCTCGTTGCGGCAGAACGACACGTAGCCCGCCTTGCGGGACACGGAGAACGCGCGGGACACGACGTCGGGCAACTCGGGCGGTGCGCTCATGCCCGCGAGTCTTCCATTCCGGGACGTCCGTCCCGGATCGCGGACAGATTCCGGAATCCGGTGGCGGGCGTCCGGTGAGGCGGTTACGGTTCATTCACCATGCGGAGCGTCTTCGTACTTATCGACTGCCGCGGCGAGGCCTGACAAGAGAGGCCACCTCGCCGCGGTGTTCGGCGTTGCGGGCCTCTCGACCATCTGTCGGATCTCCGACAGGCCTCGATCGAAGACACCACCGCGGCGGGACGCCAGCAGCGTCGCGCGATCCGCACCCTCATGGTCGATCTCCCTCGTGTGATCCACGAGCCGGAACTTCTCGTCCGGAGTGTCTTCGTTCCAGGCCTGTCGGGCCGAAGAACTACGACAACCACTCACGAGAAGGAGCACCTGCGATGTACGACATGTACCCCGACTGGGGACCGGCCCAGCACCACCCGGAGAACCCCTACAGCCACGAGAACATCAGCGCCGCGGTCCAGCGCTCGCTCGACCTGCGGGACGGCGGCGGCGAGCGCCCGGACGACAACTAGCGTTCTCCCCATGAGTGACTCGAACCCCAGCACCGGCACCCTGAAGCTCGCCGTCATCCCCGGCGACGGCATCGGGCAGGAGGTGACCGCCGAGGCCCTGAAGGTCCTCGAGGTGGCCGCCCCGGCCGGCGTGAAGTTCGAGCCGACCCGCTACGACCTCGGCGCGGAGCGCTACCTCGCGACCGGTGAGGTGCTGCCCGACTCCGTGCTCGGCGAGATCCGCGAGCACGACGCCATCCTCCTCGGCGCGGTGGGCGGCAAGCCCAACGACCCGAACCTGCCCCCGGGCATCCTCGAGCGCGGTCTGCTGCTGAAGCTCCGCTTCGAGCTCGACCACTACGTCAACCTGCGGCCGTCGCGGATCTTCCCCGGCGTGACCAGCCCCCTCGCGACCCCCGGCGAGGTCGACTTCGTGGTCGTCCGCGAGGGCACCGAGGGCCCCTACACCGGCAACGGCGGCGCCCTGCGCGTCGGTACGCCGGCCGAGGTGGCCACCGAGGTCTCGGTCAACACCGCCTTCGGTGTCGAGCGCGTCGTCCGCGACGCCTTCGCCCGGGCCCAGCGCCGCCCGCGCAAGAAGCTCACCCTGGTCCACAAGACCAACGTCCTCGTGAACGCCGGCTCCGTGTGGTGGCGGCTGTTCCAGGAGGTCGCCGCCGAGTACCCCGAGGTGACGACCGACTACATGCACATCGACGCGGCCATGATCTTCATGACGACCGACCCGTCGCGCTTCGACGTGATCGTCACCGACAACCTGTTCGGCGACATCATCACCGACCTCGCCGCCGCCATCACCGGTGGCATCGGTCTGGCCGCCTCCGGCAACGTGAACCCCGACCGGACCGCGCCCTCCATGTTCGAGCCGGTGCACGGCTCGGCCCCCGACATCGCCGGTCAGCAGAAGGCCGACCCGACCGCGGCCATCCTCTCCGCGGCGCTCCTGCTCGACCACCTCGGCCACGCCGAGGCGGCTTCCGTCATCGAGGACGCGGCCATCGCCGACCTCGCCGCACGCGAGGCGGGCAGCACCCGTCGTACCTCCGAGGTCGGCGACGCGATCGCCGCCCGAGTACAGGGCTGACGCGTCACCTCGACCTCCGCGGGGCCGGGGCGCGTCAGGCGCCTCGGCCCCGCGCTCTTTTCTGCGTCCGAAAGACGGTAATTTGATGTCCATGCAGATCACCACCACCCGCTCGAGCAACCCCGTCAGCGACGAGCGGCTCGCGGAGATCCTCGCCAATCCCGGGTTCGGCGTGCACTTCACCGACCACATGTTCACCGTCGAGTGGACGCCCGACGCGGGCTGGCACGACGCGCGCATCGAGCCCTACGGCCCGCTGTCGCTCGACCCGGCGACCGCCGTCCTGCACTACGCGCAGGAGACCTTCGAGGGCATGAAGGCCTACCGGCACGAGGACGGGTCGGTCTGGTCGTTCCGCCCCGAGGAGAACGCCGCCCGGATGGAGCGCTCGAGCCACCGGCTCGCGCTGCCCGTGCTGCCGGTCGAGGACTTCGTCCAGGCCGTGCAGGCGCTGGTCGAGATCGACCAGCGCTGGGTGCCGGAGGCGGCGGGGGAGAAGAGCCTCTACCTGCGGCCGTTCATGTTCGCCTCCGAGGCGTTCCTCGGGGTCCGCCCGTCCCAGCACGTCACCTTCATGGTGATCGCCAGCCCGGCCGGCTCCTACTTCAAGGGCGGCGTGAAGCCGGTCAGCCTCTGGCTCACCGAGGAGTACACCCGCGCGGGCCGCGGCGGCATGGGTGCGGCCAAGACCGGCGGCAACTACGCCAGCTCGCTGGTCGCCCAGCAGGAGGCGTCGTCGCACGGCTGCGACCAGGTCGTCTTCCTCGACGCCCAGGAGGGCACGTACGTCGAGGAGCTCGGCGGCATGAACATGTACTTCGTCTACGCCGACGGCCGCATCGTCACCCCGGAGACCGGCACCATCCTGGAGGGCATCACCCGCTCCTCGATCATCGAGCTGGCCGGCAAGATGGGCCACCAGGTCGAGGAGCGGAAGTTCGCGATCGAGGAGTGGAAGCAGGGAGTCGCCGCCGGCGAGATCGTGGAGATCTTCGCCTGTGGCACCGCGGCCGTCGTGACCCCCGTCGGCTCCCTGAAGTGGGACGGCGGCGAGGTGGGCACCCCCGAGGGCGGGGACGAGCTGTGGAAGCGGATCCGCCAGGAGCTCGTCGACGTCCAGTTCGGCCGGGCCGAGGACGGCTTCGGCTGGATGAAGCGGCTCGTCTGATTCTGCTCGGCGTGCTCGATCCGCCGGGACCCGGAGCGACGCCCTCGACCTCTCTGGATTAAGGTCAGCCTTACCTAATCCAGGAGGACCTCCATGCGCCGCCGTCCCTCGTTCGCCCTCGCCGTGCTCGGACTGCTGCTGTCCGGCAGTCTCGTCGCGTGCGGCGACGGCGACTCCTCGTCGGCCACGGAGGACCCGAGCACCGGTCCCGCGGCTGAGGGGGCCCAGTTCCCGGTGACCGTCCCGCACCAGTTCGGCGAGACCACGGTCGCCGAGCAGCCCGAGCGCGTGGTCAGTGTCGGCTACACCGAGCAGGACATCCTCCTCCAGCTCGGGGTCACGCCGGTCGCCGTGACCGACTGGTACGGCGACCAGCCGTTCGCCACCTGGCCGTGGGCCACCGAGCTGCTCGGGGACGCCGAGCCCGAGGTCCTCTCCCTCCAGAACGGCTTCGAGTTCGAGAAGATCGCCGCGCTCAAGCCTGACCTGATCGTCGGCACGAACGCCGGGATGACCGAGAAGGACTACGAGCTGCTGGCCAAGATCGCGCCGACGATCACCAGTGTCGAGGGCTCCACCCAGTACTTCTCCTCCTGGCAGGACCAGACCCTCCAGGTCGCCCGGGCGCTCGGTCGCGAGGCCGACGGCCAGGCGCTCGTCGACGAGGTCGAGCAGAAGTACGCCGACGTCGCCGCCGCCCACCCGGACTGGCAGGGCAAGAGCGCGACCTTCTCCCAGGGCGGCCCGTACGACGGTCAGCTCTACGTCTACCCCGACGGCCTCAGCACCGACTTCCTCACCGAGCTCGGCTTCGTGATGACGCCCGGCCTGGAGAAGTACGCGCCCGAGGTGGGCTCGCAGGCCGAGATCTCCGCCGAGAACGTCAACCTGATCGACGCCGACGTGATCGTCTGGGCGACCGAGAATCCCGAGCAGTTCGACGAGCTCCAGGCCTTCAGCACGGTCTCGAAGCTGCCGGCCGTCACCGAGAACCGGTCGGTCTACACCGACGAGGTCCTGGCCGGGGCGATCTACTTCCTCACCCCGCTCAGCCAGCTCTACCTGATCGACCGGCTGACGCCGATGCTCGAGGCCGCCGCCACCGGCGAGGCGCCGCGCGAGTACCCGTCCTGACCGTCCCGTCCGACTTCCAGCCCTGATCCACCCCTGATCGCAAGGAGCACCATGAACCCCACCCGACGCCGCTTCCTCACCGGCCTGTCCTTCATGGCCGTGGCGCCGGCCGTCCTGGCCGCCTGCGGCAGCGAGGACTCCTCCTCCGGCGGCAGCACCGGCGGCAGCGCGAGCGAGGCCCCCGCTGACGAGTCGGCCTTCCCGGTCACCATCAAGCACAAGTACGGCGAGACCACCGTCGAGAAGGCGCCCGAGCGGGTCGTCTGCATCGGCCTGATGGACCAGGACTCGCTGCTCGCGCTGGGGATCGTGCCGGTCGGTGTCACCTACTGGTTCGGCGACGAGAAGCTGCAGGGCATCTACCCGTGGGCCGAGGAGGCCTTCGGTGACGCCGAGCTCCCGCTGCTGCTGAAGGACGCCGACGGGGTCGAGGTCGAGAAGATCGCCGGCCTGGCGCCCGATCTGATCATCGGTCAGTACACGGGCCTCAACGAGCAGGACTACGAGACGCTCTCGAAGATCGCCCCGGTCGTCGCCCAGTCCGGCGACTACCCCGACTACAGCATGCCGTGGACCGAGATGGCCCTGACGATCGGCACCGCGGTCGGTCAGAAGGCGAAGATGCAGGAGATCATCGACGGGGTCACGCAGCAGATCGCCGACGCGGCCGAGGCGCACCCGGAGTTCGAGGGACAGACCGCAGCGCTCATCACGCCGTACGAGGGTCTGTTCATCTACGGTCCCGAGGACCCGCGGTCGCGGATGCTGACCGACCTCGGCTTCACGCTGCACCCGGTGATCACCACCGCCGACGACAGCGAGTTCGGCATCTCGCTGTCCGCGGAGCGCACCGCCGACCTGGGCGACGTCGGGGTGGCCGTCTGGTACGACCTCAACGCCGACAAGACCGTCGCCGGCATCTGGGAGGGCCTGCCCTCGGCGAAGGAGGGGCGTTTCGTGGACATCAACGAGAAGCAGGACGGCTCCTACTACGTGGGCCACAGCTTCGTGACGCCGCTGGCCATCCCCTACGTGCTGGAGCGCTACGTGCCGCAGCTGGCCGCGGCCGTCGACGGCGACCCGGCCACGACGGTGCCGTCCTCCAAGATCTGAGGACCCCCTCGTACGACGAACGCCCCCGGCTCGCCGAGCCGGGGGCGTTCGCGCGTGCTCAGGGCAGCAGCGGCGTCGACTCGGGGTGCGGGGCGGCGGCGACGGCCTCGGCCGAGGAGCGCGGCACGATGATCGGCAGCTCGGTGCGGGGGTCGGGCAGGACGTCGGCGTCGAGGCCGAAGACCTCCCGCAGCATCGCGGCGGTGACGACGTCGGTGGGCGTGCCCTGCGTGACGATCGCGCCGTCCTTCATCACGACCATGTGGTCGCTGTAGCGGGCGGCCAGGTTGAGGTCGTGCAGGACCATCGCGACGGTCCGGCCACGCTCGCGGTTGAGCCGGGTGACCAGGTCGAGCACCTCGACCTGGTGGGCCAGGTCGAGGTAGGTGGTCGGCTCGTCGAGCAGCAGCAGCTCGGTGTCCTGGGCCAGGGTCATCGCGATCCAGGCCCGCTGGCGCTGGCCGCCCGAGAGCTGGTCCAGGGCCCGGTCGCGGAGGTCGGCGGTGTCGGTCATGGACAGCGCGGACTCGACGACCGCCTCATCCTCGGGCGACCACTGGCTGAACCAGCGCTGGTGGGGGTGCCGGCCCCGGCCGACCAGGTCGCGGACGAGGAGGCCCTCGGGGGCGACCGGGGTCTGGGGGAGCAGGGCCATCCGGCGGGCGATCTCGCGCGTGGGCAGCGACTGGATCGGCTCGCCGTCGAGCAGCACGGTGCCGCTGGACGGCTTCAGCAGCCGGGCCAGGGTGCGCAGCATCGTCGACTTGCCGCAGCCGTTGGGTCCGATGATCGTCGTCACCTTGCCGTCGGGGATCGCGAAGGTCAGGTCGCGGACGACCGGGACCTCGCCGTACCCGACGGTGACGGAGTCGGCGCGGAGACGGGACGCGGGCGAGGTGGAGGTCATGCCGACACCTTTCGGTTGGCGCGGAGGAGGAGCCAGATCAGGTACGGCGCGCCGATCGCCGCGGTCACGATGCCGGCGGGGAGGGGGACGGGGATGACGACGCGGGTCAGCAGGTTGGCGCCGACGACCAGGCAGGCGCCGAGCACCATCGAGGCCAGCATCGGCGGCCGGCTGCCGCCGGTGAGCCGCAGCGCGATCTGGGGGACGACGAAGGCGACGAACTCGAGGGGCCCGACCGCCGAGACCGCCACGGCCACCAGGCCGACGGCGGCGAGCAGGGTCAGCAGCTGGGTGACCTGCAGGCGTACGCCGAGGCCGCGAGCGCTGTCGTCGCCGAGCATCATCGTGTTGAGGCTGAGCACGAGCAGCAGCGAGACCGGCACCAGCACCGCCAGCGTCCAGATCATCGGCCAGGCCTGGTCCCACCCGCGGGCGTTGAGCGAGCCGTTGAGCCAGACCTGGGCGCTGGCCAGCTCGGCCTCCCGCGCCCGGACGAGCAGCCACGACGTCATCGCGCCAAGGGCTGCGCTGAGGCCGATGCCGACCAGGACGAGGCGCTGGCCGTCGACACCGCGCCGCCAGGAGAACAGGTAGAGGACGAGGGCGGTGAGCAGGCCGCCGAGGAACGCGGCCAGGGGCAGGCCGAGGCGCTGAAGCGTGCCGGTGACCAGGCTCGATCCGTTCCCGCTGGCCCCGGAGAGCACGATCACCGCGACCGCACCGAGGGCCGCGCCCTGGGTCACGCCCAGGATGTCGGGGCTGGCGAGCGGGTTGCGGGCGAAGGTCTGGGTGAGCGCGCCCGACAGGCCGAGCGCGGCGCCGACCAGGACGGCGACCAGCGTCTGGGGCAGACGCAGCTCGTTGACGATGAACTGCTGGCCGGGGTCGCCGCCGCCGAGCAGGGTGGAGATCACGTCCCCGAAGGGGATCTCGAAGTCGCCGAGCGAGATGTCGAGGACCACGAGGAAGGCGAGCGCCGCGAGGGCGACCACGGTGATGAGAGCGGCGCGCAGCGGCACCAGCCACGACGCCGGGCCGACGCGCAGGGTGGCGGTCGGGGTGGAGGTCCGCGTGAGGTGGCTCCGGGTGGTCACAGGCGCACCAGCCGCATCCGTCGCACGATGAGCATGAAGACGGGGCCGCCGACGAGGGCCATCACGATGCCGACCTGGAGCTCCCCGGGCCGGACGACGACCCGCCCGACGACGTCGGCGACGACCAGGAAGACGGCGCCGACCAACCCGGAGTAGGGGAGCAGCCAGCGGTAGTCGACGCCCGAGAACACCCGGGCGATGTGGGGGACGACCAGCCCGAGGAAGGCGATCGGCCCGCAGGCCGCGGTCGCGGCGCCGGCCAGCAGCATCACGGCGGCGACCCCCATCGTCTTGTGCACCCAGGGTGTCATGCCGAGGGAGCGCGCGACGTCGTCACCGAGCTGGAGCATGTTCAGGCCGGTGGCGCCGATCGCGGCGAGCAGCAGCCCGGCCGCCATGAACGGCAGGACGTCCCACAAGACGTCCATCGGCCGCCCCGCGACCGAGCCCACCACCCAGAAGCGGTACTCCAGGAGGGTCGCCCGGTCGTTCAGCACGACGGACTGGGTGGCCGCCTCCAGCAGTGCGGTCACCGCGGCACCGGCCAGCACGAGGGTCACCGGGTTCGGTCCGCCCTTGCTGCTGCCGATCGCGAACACCGCTGCCGACGCGAGTCCGGCGCCGACGAGGGCGAACCACACGTAGCCGCTCCCGCCGATGGAGAAGCCGTAGATCCCCAGCACCACGGCGAACGCCGCGCCGGCGTTGACGCCGAGCAGGCCGGGCTCGGCGAGCGGGTTGCGCGTGTGGCCCTGCATCAGCGCACCCGCGATGCCGAGGCAGGCACCGACCGCGAGTCCGAGCAGGGTCCGGGGGAGCCGCAGGTCGTGCACGATGGTCGAGGCGTCGGAGCCGTCCTCGTGGAACAGCACGTCCACCACCGTCCCGAAGGGGATGCTGCGGCTGCCGACGGCCAGGCTCACCAGCGCGGCCACGACCACCAGGACGACCAGCACCAGCAGTCCGACCACGGAGCCGCGACGGTGGTCCGGGACCGACGGGCGGGTCGTCGGTGGCGAGGCGGTGCTGGTCACGGGAGGTAAGGCTAGCCTTACAGTCCGCAGATCCCCGCACGGCCGTCCGCTCGTCGTACCCCGGGCGGACGGGTCGCGCGGGTAGCCTGCCTGCGTGACGAGCGTGCCGAGCACCCCCTCCGGCCCGGAGGCCCCCGGTGGCCCCCGGCTGTCGGTGGGCGACTACACGCTGCTGGCCAAGATCGGCGAGGGCGGCATGGGCGTCGTCCACCTGGCCCGCAAGTCGGGCGGCGAGCGGGTCGCGCTGAAGGTGCTCCGGCCCCACATCGTCGGCGACGACGAGGCGCGCGCCCGGCTGGCCCGCGAGGTCTCCTCGCTGAGCCGGATCCAGAGCCGGTGGGTGGCCGAGATCGTCGACGCCGATCCGTGGGCACCGGTGCCGTACGTCGCCACCCGCTACGTGCCGGGCCTCTCGCTGCACGACCACGTGGTCGAGGAGGGGCCGATCGAGGGCCGCGACCTGCTGTGGTTCGCCGGGTGCCTCGCCGAGGGTCTGCTCTCGGTGCACCGGGTCGGCGTCCTGCACCGCGACGTGAAGCCGTCGAACGTGCTGATGGAGGGCCGCACCCCGATCCTCATCGACTTCGGCCTGGCCCGGGTCGCCGACGACCCCAAGCTGACCCACACCGGCTGGCTGCTGGGCACGCCCGGCTACCTCGCCCCCGAGATCCTCTACGGCGAGGACGCCTCCGCCGCCTCCGACATCCACTCCTGGGCCGCGACGGTCGCCTACGCCGGCACCGGCCGCGCGCCGTTCGGCCGCGGCCCGTCGATGGCCATCATGGACCGGGTACGCCGCGGCCAGCACGACCTGACCGGCCTGCCCGACGGCCTGCGCGGCGTGGTCGAGGCCGCGCTCGACCCGGACCCCGCCCGGCGCCCCCGGCTCGGCCAGCTGCTGGCCTGGCTGCGTCCGCAGTCGACCCGGGCGGGCGCCCGCGAGCCGGTGCCCCCGGCGCCGGTCGCCGAGGACGTCTTCACCCTGCCGCTCGCGCTGGCCGCGACCACCGCGGCGGCCGACGACCCGACCGACCGCTGGGAGGACCCGGTCGACGACCGTCCGGCGCCCACCCGGCTCGAGACCGAGCACGTCACCCGGGCGTTCCCTGCCGAGCCGACCGCCCGGCCGGCGGCGGAGCCCGTCGCCGACCCGTGGGCCGGGACGTGGGAGGAGTCGCCGTTCGAGCCCGAGCCGCCCACCACCTCGTTCGGCGAGCGGGCCCGGCGAGCCACGCTGATGGTCGGCGCGGCGCTCGCGGTCGGCGCGGGCACGGCGGCGTACCCGTGGTGGACGACGGGCCTGGTCCTGCTCCTCGTGTGGGTGCTGCGCAGCGGCTCGCTGGCGGCCAGCAAGGCCGGCGACCGGCGCCGCCTCCGCGGTCGCAAGTGGTACGACGGCGCGCAGTTCCTGCTCGGTGCCCCGTGGGACCTGGTGCGCTCGATCCCGGGCACCCTGATGCTGGTGCTGTGGAGCGCCGGCCTGGCCGTCGCCGCCGGTCTGGTCTGCTACGCGGTCGCCGCCACCGTTCCGGTGACCCTCTTCGTGTGCGGCACCGCGCTCGCCGTGTCGCTCTGGTCCGGGCCTGGCGGGTCGCGGGTGCGCTCTCCGCTGGCCCGCGTGGTGCACCCGCTCTCGGCCGACGTCCGGCGGTGGGCGGTGGCCGCGGTGCTCGTGGGGGTGGCCGCGGCCGGCCTCGGCCTGGTCGCCGGCGACGGCACCACGTGGGGTCCGTCGGGCGATCCCGCCGGGTGGACCAGCCCGCTCCCGTGACCCGCACACGGTAAGATGCCTCACATGCAGCACCGCCACATCGTCATTCCCTAGCGCGTCGAGACACTCGACGCGCCGACCTCTCGCACCCCGAGAGGTTTTTTTGTGCCCGGAAGCAAGAAGGAATCCCCGATGGACCTGCACGGCTCGTTCCACGTCTACGACACCACCCTGCGCGACGGTGCGCAGCAGGAGGGGCTGACCCTCTCCGTGGCCGACAAGCTGACGATCGCCCGCCAGCTCGACGGCCTGGGCGTGGGCTACATCGAGGGCGGCTGGCCGGGCGCGAACCCCAAGGACACCGAGTTCTTCCGGCGCGCGGCGCGCGAGCTCGACCTGAAGCACGCCCGGCTCGCCGCGTTCGGCGCCACCCGGCGCGCCGGCGTACGCGCGGCCGACGACCCGCAGGTCGCCGCGCTGCGCGACAGCGGTGCCGGGGTGGTCACCCTGGTCGCGAAGTCGCACGACCGGCACGTCGAGCTCGCGCTGCGGACCACGCTCGAGGAGAACCTCGCGATGGTCCACGACACCGTGTCCCACCTGCGGGCCGAGGGCCAGCAGGTCTTCCTCGACGCCGAGCACTTCTTCGACGGCTACCGCGCCAACCGGGCCTACGCCCTGGAGGTGCTGCGCACGGCGTACGACGCGGGCGCCGAGGTCGTCGCCCTCTGCGACACCAACGGCGGCATGCTGCCGGCCTGGGTCTCCGACGTGGTGCACGACGTGGTGGAGACGACCGGCGGTCGGGTGGGCATCCACGCCCACAACGACAGCGGCTGCGCCGTCGCCAACTCGCTGGCCGCGGTCGACGCGGGTGCCTCGCACGTCCAGGGCTGCATCAACGGGTACGGCGAGCGCACCGGGAACGCCGACCTGGTCACCGTGGTCGCCAACCTGGAGCTGAAGCTGGACCGGCAGGTGCTCCCGCCGGGCCTGCTGCGCGACTCGACCCGGATCGCGCACGCCGTCGCCGAGGTCACCAACGTGCCGCCCGCCAGCCGGCAGCCGTACGTCGGCACCTCCGCCTTCGCCCACAAGGCCGGCCTGCACGCGAGCGCGATCAAGGTCGACCCGAACCTCTACCAGCACCTCGACCCGGTGCAGGTCGGCAACGACATGCGGCTGCTGGTCTCCGACATGGCCGGTCGCGCGTCGATCGAGCTGAAGGGTCGCGAGCTCGGCTTCGACCTCTCGGACAACAAGGAGCTGGTCGGCCGGATCACCGACCGGGTCAAGGTGCTGGAGTCGCGCGGGTTCACCTTCGAGGCCGCGGACGCCTCCTTCGAGCTGCTGCTCGTCGAGGAGGTCGAGGGTGCGCGGCCGTCGTACTTCGAGATCGAGTCGTGGCGGGTGATCACCGAGACCCTGAGCCACGCCCGGCCCGGGGAGGAGGCGGTCTCCGAGGCCACCGTGAAGCTGACGGCCGCGGGGGAGCGGTTCGTGGTGACCGGCGAGGGCAACGGTCCCGTCAACGCCCTCGACCAGGCGCTGCGCACGGCGATCGGCCAGGCCTACCCGGAGGTCGCCAAGTTCGAGCTCATCGACTACAAGGTCCGGATCCTCGACCAGGGCCACGGCACCGACGCCATCACCCGGGTGCTGATCGAGACCACGGACGGCGAGTCGACCTGGGTGACGGTCGGCGTCGGCCACAACGTCATCGAGGCGTCCTGGGGCGCCCTCGTCGACGGCCTCACCTTCGGCCTCCGTCGCCAAGGCGTCTGACGCCGACCCGTCACTCGATGTCCGCTTCTCGCGGTGTGTCGCGCCGGGATCGACGGGTCGGTGAGCGGTACGACGCCGTCCGGTCACCGAACCGTCCCTGGCGGACCGACACGCCGCCGAAAGGGGACATCCAGTGACGGGTCAGCGCTGGACGACGCGGCCGACCAGGTCGGTCCAGGCCTCGTAGACCCGGTCGACCGGGAACTCCTCGATCCGCACCTGCTGGTCGAGGATCGGCACCTCCAGCGGGGCCAGGATCGCGGTCGCGAGCAGCGGCAGGTCGCCGGTGACGCCGATCTCGGCGAGCAGGTAGCGCACGTGCATCGCGGTGAAGGAGTACGCCGCGTAGGACCGCGGCCCGACCCGGCCGGCCTCGCGGATCAGCTTTGCGTGCTGGAGGGTGACCTCGATGCGCGAGCGGCCGAAGGCGCGCAGCCGGTCGAGCGGCGGGGCGCCGGGCCCGAGCGGCGGCGGGCCGGAGATGACGGAGGCCTGCCAGTCGGTCTCGGACTGGTTGAGCAGCGCGCCCATCAGTCCCTCACGGGACTCGAAGCGCCGGAAGACGGTGCCCTTCCCGACGCCCGCGCGGGCGGCCACCTCGTCCATCGTGACTGCGGCGGCGCCGTGCTCGGCGACCAGCGCGGCGGCCGCGCACATCAGCGCCTCGCGATTGCGCGCGGCGTCGCGGCGCTCCGTCGGGGGAGCACCGAGCAGGGGCAGCGGGCGGGGGTCGGACATGGCGTCGCCCACTGTAGGGACGCGGCCGGGGGTGCGCTGGCGGAATCCACCCGACCGGACCGGGAATAGAAAACGGACCGTGGTCCGTTTGGACCTTGACCGTTCCGCACCACACCCAGGAGCACCTCCATGTCCGAGACCCGCGTCGCCGTCCTCGTCGGCAGCCTCCGTGCCGACTCCCTCAACCGCAAGCTCGCCGAGAAGCTGCGGGACGAGGCCCCCGACGGCGTCACCCTCGAGATCGTCGAGGGCCTCGAGCAGCTGCCCTTCTACAACGAGGAGATCGACGGCGAGCAGGTCCCCGAGGCCGCCGCCCGGATCCGCGGCCAGGTGGCGCACGCCGACCGCGTCCTCGTCGTCACCCCGGAGTACAACGGCACCATGCCGGCCGTCCTCAACAACGCCATCGACTGGCTCTCCCGCCCCTACGGCGCCGGCGCGATCGTCGCGAAGCCGTTCGCCGTCGTCGGCACCACCCCCACGCCGTACGGCGGCCGCTGGGCGCACGCCGACGCCAACCGCTCGGCCAACATCGCCGGCGCCGTCGTCCTCGAGGACGTCACCGTCTCCCAGCCCGGCATCGAGGTCGACGTGCTCGCCGACGGCGAGGTCCAGGCCAAGCTCCAGGCCGCGCTGCGCTCGCTGGTCGACTACGACCCGGCGCCGTCCTCCGCCGCCTGAGGCCACCCCCTCTAGCGTGGGGGTCGTGACCGACCTCCACGACCTGACCGCGCTGGAGCAGGGCGAGCTGGTGCGCCGCCGCGAGGTGTCGCCCGCCGAGCTCGTCGACCACTACCTCGAACGCGCCGACCGACTCGACTCGGTCGGCGCGTTCGTCACGCTGACGCCCGACCTGGCCCGCGAGCGGGCCGCGGCCCTGCGTGACGCACCGGACGCGGGTCCGCTGCACGGCGTCCCCACCGCGATCAAGGACCTCAACCTGACGGCGGGGGTGCCGACGTCCCTCGGCTCGGCGGCCTTCGCCGACTTCGTGCCCGACGTCAGCGACGCCGTCACCCTCGGGCTCGAGGCGGCCGGGATGATCAGCCTCGGCAAGACGAGCACGCCCGAGTTCGGCTCGCCCTGCTACACCGAGCCCGAGGGCCGGCCGCCGGCGGTGACGCCCTGGGACCGCACCCGGATGGCCGGCGGCTCCTCCGGTGGGGCTGCCGCGGCCGTCGCCGCGGGACTGGTGCCGGTCGCCCAGGGATCCGACGGGGGCGGCTCGATCCGGATCCCCGCGTCCTGCTGCGGGCTGGTCGGCCTGAAGCCGAGCCGGGGGCGGGTCTCGGGCTTCCCGATGTACGGCGAGCCCACCGGGCTGGCGACGGCCGGGTCGATCGCCCGGACCGTGCGCGACGCGGCGGCGATGCTGGACGCGATCGCCGGGCGTCGCGTGGGGGACCCGGCCTGGGCGCCGCCCCCGTCCGAGACCTTCCTGGCCTCGTGTGACCGCGACCCGGGTCGTCTCCGGATCGCCCGCTTCAGCGAGCCGGTCATCACCGACGCCGCGCTCGACCCCGAGTGCCGCCGGGCCTGGGAGGACGCGTCCCTGCTGCTGGAGTCGCTCGGCCACGAGGTCGTCGACGTCGCCGTCCCGCTGCCGCGCGAGGCGGTGCCGGTCTTCGAGACCTGCTGGGCGGTGCTGACCGCGCTGTCGGTCGTCCCGCCGGAGCGCGAGCACCTGCTCCGTCCGCTCACCCGCTGGCTGGGCGAGCGGGGCCGGGCGGTCAGCGGGCCCGACTTCGGGCTGGCGATCGGCGCGATGCGCCGGTTCGCCGCAGGTGCGCTCACCGCGCTCGCGCCGTACGACGCCGTGCTCACGCCCACCGTGGCGACCCCGCCGCTGCCCGTCGGCGCGATCCGCGACGACGCCGACCCGGCCGCGGACTTCGAGGCGCAGAAGCGGTTCACGCCGTACACCTCGGCGTGGAACGTGACCGGCATGCCGGCGGTCTCGCTGCCGCTGCACCAGACGCCGGACGGGCTCCCGGTGGGCGTCATGCTCGCGGCCCGGCCGGCCGAGGACCCGCTGCTGCTGGCGCTCGCCGCCCAGGTGGAGTCGGCCGCACCGTGGGCCGACCGCAGGCCGCCCCGGTGGTGAACCCTCAGTGGTGACGACCCGGCACACCGCGGTGCTGGGTGCCGCCGAGCTGGACGAGATCCGCGACCTGCTCGACGCCGCCTTCGACGACTTCGACGACCATGACTGGGAGCACGGGCTCGGCGGTCAGCACGCCGTCGTCCGCGAGGACGGGCTGCTGGTCGCGCACGGCTCGCTCGTGCAGCGGCGGATGCTCGTGGGGGGTCGCTCCCTGCGGGTCGGGTACGTCGAGGCGGTCGCGGTGCACCCCGATCGGCGCCGGCTCGGCCACGCCTCCACGGTGATGGCGGCCCTGGAGGCGCTGGCGCCGGCGTACGACCTGCTCGCCCTCAGCGCCTCGGACGCGGGTCTGCCGCTCTACGAGGCACGGGGCTGGCAGCCGTGGCGCGGACCGACGTCCGTGCTCGGTCCCTCAGGTCCGGAGCCGACGCCCGACGACGACGGGTCGGTGCTGGTCCTCGGCGGTCAGGACGTCGACCGGGACCTGCCGATCGCCTGCGACCACCGGGACGGCGACGTCTGGTAGCGGTCGCGGTCGGCGACGTGCCAGGCGATCCAGGTCAGGGGGAAGATCAGCCCCGCCAGGACCGCTCTCGGGAGGCTGCGTCCCCGGCGCCGCGCCCCGGACGCCGTCAGGACGGCGAGCGAGACCAGCCCGAGCAGCGCGGCCCCGGCCAGGCCCGTCAGGACGACGACGTCGATCATCCGGTCAGTGTGCCGCGACCGGACCGGTCCGGCCAGCCTCTGCTCAGCGCAGCCGGGTGCCGAGCGACCAGAGGTGGTCGAAGTAGCCCTGCCAGGCAGTCACGGCCGCCGCGTTGCTGACCTTCACGACGACCTCGTCCGCGGCCCGCGGCGCGTCGCCCCAGTTCTCCGAGCCGGTCCAGAGCCGGGCCTTCTTCGCGCTGCCGGTGCCGTAGCGGGCGATCATCGACTTGCTGTGCAGGTAGTCCTCGTCGCTCCTCTTCAGCAGCTTCACCGGGATCCCGCCGCGCACCAGCACGGCCTTGACCTGCGGCCCGATCCCGCCCACGACGACACGGACCTTCGCGCCGGCCCGCTTCTTGGCGACCAGGGCCCGGGCGATGGCCAGGCCGCGGTCCCCGCTCCACGACGCGTTGGCGATCCGGATCACCAGGCGGTCCTGTGGGAGGCCGTTGATCCGGCCCACGACGGGATCGGCCATGCTCGGCGAGTTCCAGGGGTTGAAGGTCAGTGCGGTGTTGGGCGTGAGGTTCTCCTGGATGAACGGCGCCCGCTGGTCGCGCCGCTTCACCTGCTGGGCGAAGACCCGCTTCAGCGTGCGGTGCACCGGCCGGTAGCCGACGAACTGGTAGCCGTCGTTGTACTGCCAGTCGGAGGCGGCCGTGGTCGCGTTGGCCGAGGTGATGATCGAGACGAACCGCTTGCCGTAGGTCGACGAGAACGTCCAGGACTTCTGATGCATCGCTCCCTTGCCGAGGGCGGGGTTGCCCCGGGCGGCGCCGTTGCTGACGACGAGCTTGGAGCCCTTGCCGTTCAGCTGCGCGCGGAGGTACTTCCGGATCCCCGGCTCGGCCTGCTTGGCGACGAGCATCTTGACCCGGACACCGCGGTTGTCGGCAGCAGCGAGGGCCCGGGCGATGGTCGCCGAGTCGAAGCTCCAGGTGACGCCCTGGATGAGCGACCCCTTCGGAGCGCCGTTGATGGCGCGGAGGATGACGCACGAGATGTCGCCGTACCTCGAGCCGGGATCGCCGAAGAACGCCTCCGCCCGGAGGACGTACGGCCCCGGCGCGCACTGGAAGTCGTCGGCCGCGGCCGGGGCGGCGGTCGCGGCGGTCGCCCCGGCGGGCACGGCGGCGCCGAGCGGCACGAGCGCCGCGACGAGGACGGCGGCGAGGGCTGAGGCGAGGATGGTGAGGACCCGAGGCATGCACGGGTCCTACCCACCGCGGTCAGTCGCCAAGCCCCCGCGCCTGGAGCGCGTCGCCGGTCTCGTGGGCGCGCGCGACGACCCGGACCACGAACGGGGTCAGGAAGGCGCGCGGGTGCCGGCCGAGGCCGCGGGCGCGGGCGGCGTCACGTGTCTCGAGGGCGAGGGCGAGGGTGCCGGGGATGGCCTGCAGCGCGAGGCTGAAGGTCAGCGCGACCCGCTCGGGCCGGGCGCCGAAGCGGCGGAGCGGACCAAGCCAGCGGACGATCGCGTCGAGGATGGCGTTGACGGCCGTCGTGGCCGTCAGCACGACCGCCGCGAGGGCCAGGGCGAGCAGGTCGACGAACGTCTCGACCGCCTTGGGCAGGCCGTAGAGCCACCACTGCAGGGCGGAGACGACCAGGGCGACGAGCAGCACCGACCGGGCCGCGCGGGCCAGGGTCCGGAGCCGGACCCGACCGACCAGGGCCGCCACCAGCGCGAGGGCGAGGAAGACCCACGACCAGGTCGCGCTGCGCACCAGCACGACGCTCAGGCTGTACGCCGCCAGGCCCGCCATCTTCACGCCGACCGGCAGCCGGTGCAGCACGGTGGTCCCCGGCTGGTGGACGCCGATCAGCAGCAGGTTGCTCATCCGAGGGCCGACGTCACGTAGTCGTCGACGGCCGCGTCGGGCGCGCCGTCGTAGCGGACCGCGCCGTCGGCGACCACCAGCACCCGGTCGCAGCGGCGGGCCAGGTCGAGGTCGTGGGTGACGAGCACGACCTGCTGGTCGAGCCCGAGCAGCAGGTCGCCGACCCGCCGGGTGTTGGCCAGGTCGAGCAGGGTGGTCGGCTCGTCGGCGACGAGCACGGCGGGCTCCGTGGCCAGCACGCCGGCCAGCGCGAGCAGCTGCTTCTGCCCGCCGGACAGGCTGTGCACGCTGTCGTGCGCGTGATCGGCCAGGCCGTAGCGGTCCAGCACCGCGAGCGCCAGCTCGCGCCGGCGGTCGCCGTTCCGTTCGCGGCGGCGCAGTGACAGCTCGACGTCCTCGACGCAGGTCGGCATCACCAGCTGGGCGGCCGGGTCGGTGAAGGAGAACCCCACGCGCCGTCGTACCTCCGCGCCCTGGCGGGCGACATCGAGACCGTCGACCAGCACCCGCCCGACGGTCGGCGTGACGAGCCCGTTGAGGAGCCGGGCCAGGGTGGACTTGCCGGACCCGTTGGCGCCGATGACGCCGATCCGGCGCTCGGTCAGGGTGAGGGTCGTCGGGGCGAGGACGACGCGGTCGCCGGAGACGGTCGGGACCGTGACCCCGGCGCCGTCGAGCTCGATCGTAGGCACTCCGGCGTCAGCGGGTGCGGCGGCCGAGCAGCTGCGGGAAGGCGCGGTGCACCTCGGCGGCGACCAGGGCCACCACGAGCGCCTTGACGATGTCGCCCAGCCAGAACGGGGCGTCCCAGCCGGCTGCCGTGCTGAACGGGACGTCGGAGAACGCGGCCATGCCGAGGATGCCGAGCAGGTGGTTCAGGCCGACGCCGGGCAGGCAGCAGAGAAACACCACGAGAGCGGACGTACGACGGCCGCGCGCGGCGTACCGGACCAGGAGACCGGTGACGAAGGCGACCGCCAGGAACGACCACAGGTAACCGGCGGTGAGCCCGGTGAACACACCGAGGCCGGAGGAGTGGCCGGAGAAGATCGGCAGGCCGGCGGCGCCCAGCGCCAGGTAGACCGCGACGGCCAGGGTGCCCCGGGCCGCGCCGAGCAGCGCGCCGGTGAGGGCGATCCCGAAGGTCTGCAGGGTGATCTCCACCCCTGCGCCGCCCACGGGGATGCCGCCGACGACGGTGCAGGCGGCGATCAGCGCGGCGAACGCGGCCACCAGGGCCAGGTCGGTCGCGGAGAGGCGCGGGCGGCGGGTGGTCGCCGGCGCGGTGCTGTCGTCGGTCATGGTCATCGGGGATCCTTCTCGGCACGGACCTGAACGGTGGTCAGGTGAACGGCGTTCAGGTTAGGGTTCGGGCCGGACACCGTCAATGCCGCGAAGGAGGCTGTGGGATGCGCAACAACCGCGGCGACGTGGTGGATCGGGCGATCGACGTGCTCGACGCCTACGGCCTGGCCGACCTGTCGATGCGCCGGCTCGGCGCCGAGCTCGGCGTGCAGCCCAGCGCGCTCTACCACCACTTCGCCAACAAGCAGCTGCTGCTCGCGGCCGTGGCCGACGAGGTGCTCGCCCGCGGCGCGCGGCCGCCGATCGACGGCTCCTGGGACGAGCAGGTGATCGCCGTCTGCAGCACGCTGCGCGACGCCGTGCTGGCCTACCGCGACGGCGCCGAGCTGGTGGCCACGGTGCACGCGTTCGGGCTCGGCGCGCGGGCGCCGTACGACGCGCTGGTCGAGGCCCTGGCCGCCGACGGCCTCCCCGACGGCCTCCCCGACGATCTGGTCCCGGTCGCCGCCCGCACCCTGCTGCACTTCGTGCTCGGCCACGTCTCCGACGAGCAGACCCACCTGCAGGCCGGCAGTGCCGGCGCCATCGCCGACGCTCCGCGGGAGTCGTCCGACTTCGCGCTGGGCCTGGCGATCATCGTCGACGGGATCCGCGCGCGGGTCAGCGGCGCCGCTCCAGCCTGAGCAGCCGCCGCGGTGCGACGGCCGTCGACAGCCCGCCGCCGACCGCCCGCCGCTCGAAGTGCAGGTGGCAGCCGTCGGGCGCCCCGTCGTCGGACGCCCGGGCGATCAGCTGGCCGCGACGCACGAGGTCGCCACGCTCGACGTACACCTTCCGGGTGTGGCCGATGACCACGTCGAAGCCCTTGGACCGGCTGCGCAGCAGCAGTGGGTTCGCGCCGTACGCCGGACCCAGCGAGCCGTTGTCGACCACCCGCAGCCGGGTGCGCGCGAACAGCCGGGTGCCGCAGGGCATCGCGACGTCCAGCCCGTGGTGGAACCCGCGGCCGTCGCGGCAGCGCGGGTCGGGGGAGTAGTACGGCGCGCGCGTGCAGCCGAACGGGATCATGATCCGGTGCGCGCCGCGGAACCACGGCGACGTGTAGCGGGCCTGGTCGGCGGTGTAGAAGACCCAGCGCGGATCGGCCCCGGCCGCGGCCGGAGCCGCCGGCAGGAGGACCAGCAGGAGCAGGGTCGAGAGCACGGTCGCGAGCAGGCGCACGACCCCACTGTCACACAGCACCCAGCCGCCACGACTCCAGCAGCCGGCAGTCCCCGTCCGCCCACCAGGCCAGGTCGAGCCGCTCGGCGCGGCAGCGCACCGGCAGCAGGTCGGCGAGGGCGGCGCGGGTCGAGGCCTCGCTGACCTCCGCGGAGCGCAGGTCGAGGGTGAGGTGCGGTCGCACCTCGTCGTACGCCCCGGCGTACGGCGGGCACTCGGGGAACGCCGCGAAGAGCCGCCTCGTGAGGTCCTGGAACGGCCGGGCCGGCTCGGGGACCAGGTGGATGATGCCGTCCGGGAAGGTCGCGACCCGCTCCAGGACCACCTCGAACGGCGCCGTCCCGGCCACGACCGTCGCCAGGCGCTCCCGAGCGTGCCGGTCGAGCGACGGCAGGAACGGCCCCAGCGCGGTGACGTGGGCGTGCACGAAGGCGGGATCGGCCGAGACGAAGCCGGGGTCGTAGTGCGCGTGCCGTCCGCGCACGAACTCCTCCAGCTCCGGCACCGGGACCTGCAGCACGGAGTGGCCCGCGTCCCCCACGTCCGACAGCGTACGACGGCCGCGCGCCGGCTACTCCCGGGCGATCGGGTTGACCAGCGTGCCGGCGTACTGCAGCGAGGAGGCCTGGTCGGCGATGTCGACCATCTCCAGGGTGTTGAGCAGCTGCAGGCGGTTCAGGCAGCTGTGCTTGAACTCGGCCCGCTGCAGGTCGTAGGCGGCGATCCGCGCGGCCAGCTCCGGGTGCTCCTCGGCGTGCTGCTCCACGCAGCGCCGTACCTCGGCCCAGAAGTCGGCCTCGGGCAGCACCCCGTCGGTGTCGAGGATCGCGGCGAGGTGGCGCAGGAACCCGTCGAAGACGTCGGTGTGCAGGGCCAGCGCCCGGATGTCCTGGGGCACGTCGGCACGGATCCGCTCGACCTCCTCCGGGACCGGGATCGAGGAGTCCATCACGCAGACCTCCTCGCCGACGTCCTTCATCAGCGCCCGGACCGGCACGTGGTCGCGCAGCACCAGCACCAGGTTCTCGCCGTGGGGCATGAACGCGAGCTCGTGGGCGAGCAGGCAGTGCACGACCGGCCGGACGTAGGCGTGCAGGTAGCTGCGCACCCACGCGGTCGCGTCCACCGGCGCTGCCTCGATCAGGGCGCCCACCAGGGATCCGCCGCTCGCGTCGCGGTGCAGCAGCGAGGTCATCGAGGCCAGCCGCTCGCCCTGGGACAGCAGCGGGACCGGGCTCTCGCGCCACAGCGCCGCGACCATCTTCTGGTACGGCGAGCGCACCTCCAGGGCGTGGAACGCGTCCCCGGTGTAGCCGATCGCGGCCCGCTCACGCAGCACCGCGAAGCCGCAGGCCTTCAGGGTCGGGTCGTCCTCGACCACACGGTGCACCCAGTCGTTGATGGCCGGCGTGGCGCCCATGTAGCGCGGCGACAGCCCGCGCTTGAAGCCCATGTTCTGGATCGACAGCGCCGTCTTCACGTAGTGCCGGTCCGGCCGCGAGGTGTTGAAGAAGGTGCGGATCGACTGCTGCGCGCGGTAGTCGTCGGGCCCGGTCCCGAGGTGGACCAGGTCGCGGCGGGCCAGGTCCGGCGCGAAGGTGATCGCCAGCTGGTGGCGCCACTGCCACGGGTGGACCGGCACGTAGAGGTAGTCGTCGGGTTCCAGACCGAGCCCGCGCAGGGTCGCGGCGAAGCCCGCCCGGGTGGTCGCGTCCAGCTCCCCGTCGTACAGGCGGGCCTCGGAGAGGCCCTCGCCGATCGAGAGCCGGGCCTTCGAGCGCCGGGCGGCCAGCCACTCCAGTCGGACCGCGCTGCCCGTCTCGGGCGCGTAGGCCGCGTAGTCGTCGAGGTCGTAGCCGATCCGGCCGTTGTTGGCGACGAAGCCCGGGTGGCCCTCGGTCATCGCGGCCTCGACCGCCTGGTAGTCGGCGTCCAGCAGCTCGGCGACGGTCGCGGTGGAGTGCGCGAGCTTCCAGCAGGAGCTGGCCAGGGTGCTGGCGATCTCCTCCAGGTACGTCGGCAGCAGCGCGTCCGGGATGCCGAGCAGACCGGCGAACTCGGTGACGAACCGCTGCGCGTCGAGGTCGGCCGGCGCGCCGTCGACCCACCGGGTGAGCGAGGCCTCGTCGATCGCCCAGTGCTCGAGGGCCAGCCGCTGCGCGGCGAAGGTGTACGACGAGCCGCCGTCGGGCGCGCTCAGCCGCCACTGGTCGGCGTCGGGCACCGGCGTGACGATCCGCTCGTGGGCGTACTCGCTGATGGCCTTCGCGACCAAGTGCCGCTGGGCGGTCGCCAGCCGCGCGGGGGACAGGTGGGCGGCCGGACCGTCGTAGGCCGCGCGGGTGCAGAAGGAGAGCGCGGCGGTCTTGGACGGCAGCTCCACGGCGCGCGCGACCACGAAGCCGAAGGCGGCGTTCAGGGCGGCGATCTTCGCGTTGCGGACGTCCGGCTCGACCACGACCCGTCGTACGGCGGGGTCCGCGAAGCAGTGGTCGAGCACGGCCCGGAACACCAGTCGGGTGAACCCGGCGACGGGGGTGTCGCTCGGGGCGACGAGGACGTGCATGCCGAGGTCGCCGGGCCGGACCTCGGGCAGCTCGGCCAGCGGCGAGTGCGCGGGGTCGTAGGTCTCGGCCAGGAACGCCGGCTCCCCGTCGACCCGGCCCAGCCAGGCGTGGTGGTGGGGGTCGGCCACGACCCGCGCGTACTCGGTCGCCACGTCCTCGCGCGACGCGCCCTGCATCTCCCAGTAGACCGAGCGGGGGTGGGTGACCCAGGCGTGCAGCAGGGCCAGGTCGCGGTCGAGGTCCAGGGGTTCAAGCGTTGCCTTCGGCGTCATGAGTGGTCGCTCCTCCTCAGGTGGTCGGGGACGCCGAAGCTCTGCACGGCGATCCGCTTCTCGATCGGGTAGACCTCACGGCCGGTCAGCGCGGCGACCAGCACCGAGTTGCGGTAGGCCCCCATGCCGAGGTCGGGCGCCACGAAGCCGTGCGTGTGCTCCTCGGCGTTCTGGACGTAGATCTCGCGGTCGCCGTGGTCGACGCTGTACGTCGACGACGCCGCGAACCGACCCTGGTCGTCCCAGCGGATCCGGTCGCGCACCGGCTCCAGGAACTCCGGCACCTGCGCCGCGTAGCCGGTCGCAAGGACCAGCCCGTCGGTGCGCAGCCCGAAGTCCTCGTCGGTCTCCTCGTGGTGCAGGTCGAGCTCGTACGACGACCCGTCCCAGCGGGCACCCGTCACCGCGGTGTTGGTGACCAGGGTCGTGCGCGGCCCCTCGCCCTGCACGCGCAGCCGGTAGTGCAGGTCGTGGATGTCGTCGACCAGGTCGCCGCTGATGCCCTTGTAGAGCGAGCGCTGGTCGCGCAGCAGCCGGGCCCGGGTCAGCTCCGGCAGCCCCTGGAAGTACGACGTGTACTCCGGCGAGGTCAGCTCGAGGGTGAGCTTGGTGTACTCCATCGAGAAGAACCGCGGGCTGCGGGTCAGCCAGGTCAGCCGGTAGTCGTGGTCGGCCGACTCGGCCAGCAGGTCCTGGTAGATCTCGGCCGCGCTCTGCCCGCTGCCGACGATGGTGATGGAGTCGCGCTGCTGCAGCTCGGCCTTGTGGTCGAGGTACTGCGCGGAATGGATCGCCGGGCCGCCCGCCTCGCGGACGCAGTCGAGGATCCGCGGCCTGGTCCCGACGCCCAGCACCAGCCGGCGCCCGCGGAACGAGTCGCCGGCGGCGGTCGAGACGACGTACGCCGCCCCGTCCCACTCGACCCGCGTGACGGCCTGGCCGAAGCGGACCGAGTCGAGCCGCTCGGCCGCCCAGCGGCAGTAGTCGTCGTACTCGCTGCGCAGCGGGTAGAACGACTCGCGGATGTAGAACGGGTAGAGGCTGCCGGTCTCCTTCAGGTAGCTCAGGAACGACCAGCGCGAGGTCGGGTCGGCCATGGTCACCAGGTCGGCCAGGAACGGCACCTGCAGGGTGGCCTCCGGCAGCATCATCCCGGGGTGCCAGGCGAGCTCGTCGCGGGCCTCGAGGAAGACGCCGTCCAGCTCGTCGACCGGGTCGGTCAAGCAGGCCAGGCCGAGGTTGAACGGGCCGAGGCCGATGCCCACGAAGTCGTACGTGCCGCCCGGGGTCATGCCGCCTCCCTCATCAGCTCGCGGCCCACGGCGCCGAGGCTGTCGGTCACGGCCAGCACGTCGTCGAGGGTCGCGAGCGGGTTGAGCAGGGTGAGCTTGAGCCAGCAGCGACCGTCGACCTTGGTGGCGGCGACCATCGCGGTCCCGCGCTCGTAGACGGTCTGCCGGATCCGCGGCTGCAGTCGGTCGGCCGCCTCCTCGCCCAGGCCCTCGGGGCGGAAGCGGAGCACCAGCGTGCTCAGCCCCGGCTCGGCGCACAGCTCGATCACCGGGTCGTCGGCGAGGGCGTCGTACGCCCGGCGGGCCAGGTCGACGACCGTGTCGACGTACCCGCCGATGGCGTCGGGGCCCATGGTCCGCAGGGTCATCCAGAGCTTCAGCGCGTCGAAGCGGCGGGTGGTCTGCAGGCTCTTGTCGACCTGGTTGGGGTGCCGGATCCCCTCCGGGTCCTTCGGGTTGAGGTAGTCGGCGTGCCAGGTGACGTGGCCGAGGTGGCGGCCGTCGCGCACCAGCAGGGCGCTGGCGGAGACCGGCTGGAACCAGGTCTTGTGGTAGTCCACGGTCACCGAGTCGGCCTGCTCGATCCCGGCCAGCAGGTGCCGCCGGGTGGGGGAGACGAGCAGCCCGCCGCCGTACGCCGCGTCCACGTGCAGCCAGGTGCGGTGCCGGCGGACCAGCGCGGCGATCGCGCCCAGCGGATCGATGGCGCCGAAGTCGGTCGTGCCCGCCGTGGCGACGACGGCCATGGGGGAGAGGCCGTACCTCGTCAGGTCGTCGAGCGCACCCGCCAGGGCGGCGACGCTCATCCGGCGGTCGCGGCCGACCGGCACCGCGACGACGGCCTCGTCGCCGAGGCCGAGCAGCCGGGCGGCCTTCTGCACCGAGAAGTGCGCGTCGGCGCTGGCCAGGATCCGCAGCCGGCTGGGGTCGCCGTGGACGGTCTTCGCGAGCGCGTGATCGCGGGCCAGGAGCAGGCCCTGCAGGTTGGACTGGGTGCCGCCGCTGGTGAAGATGCCGTCGGCACCCGGACCGAAGCCGATCCGACCGGCGGTCCAGTCGACGAGGTGCCGCTCGACGAAGGTGCCGCCGACGCTCTGGTCGAAGGTGTCGAGGCTGGAGTTCACCGCGCTGACGAAGACCTCGGCCAGCAGCGCCGGGACCACGACCGGGCAGTTGAGGTGCGCGGCGTAGGCCGGGTCGTGGAACCAGATCGCGTCGTCGAGGTAGACCCGGCTCATCTCGGCCAGCGCGGCCGCGGGGTCGCCGAGCGGGACGTCGAGGTCGACGTCGGCGACCGGCTTGGCGGCCTGCTCCGGCTGCACGCCCGTCGCGGGGCCGGCGAGGCGGCGCATGGTGTCGGCCAGGTGGTCCACGCCGAGGCGCATCGTGTCGACGTACGAGTCGAGGTGGTCGGGGTGCAAGAGGTGGTGCAGGTCCGGGGGAGGGGGGTCGTCCCGACGGTTCTGGGCAGGGGAAACGGACACCGAGTCGTCCTTCCGAGCAAGGAGTTAGGTAAGCCTCACCTTAGGGGTACCCGTTCGGGCGAGTTCAACCCGTGACCCGGCATCTGGGACGATCGTCACACCGGTCCGCGCTCGCGACCGGAGTTCGGCCAACCGCTCCCGCAGCTCCGGGTCGGTCATCACCAGCCAGACCAGGCCGCAGTCCTGCGGCCCGGTCGCGCCGGGCTCGCAGAGCGAGCACGGCTCGCCCGGCCTGATCGGGCACTGCGGAACGGGTCTCCCCATGGCGCCATCGTGCGCCGCCCCGGTCCCCGCCGGTAGGGCCGCAGGTCCTCAGCCCGCGTGCCGCCGGAGAGCCTCGCAGGCGGCGTCGTACGTCGGGACGAGCCCGGGGCCGTCGGGGTCGCCCGCCCAGCGGTCCAGCGCGACCCGGACCACGGCGCCCGTGCTCTCCAGCACGACCCGGGTCGTCAGCGGGTCGAGCTCGAGCCGCTCGACCAGCGCCGCCTGGGTGCGGGCCAGGCGCTCCTCGTCGACGGCGAGCGCGGCCAGCAGCAGGCGCGGCTCGCGCGGGACCAGGCGCCACAGGCGCAGCGCCTCCCGCCCGGCCTCGCTGCGGCCGTCCTCGAAGGTGGCGAGCACGTCGCGCCAGAGCCGCTCGAGCTGGGGGACGAGCCGTGCGGTCGGATCGAGGGCGGCCAGGGCGTGGTCGACCTGGCGCTCGACGTCGGGCTCCGGGATCAGGGCGGCGCGCTCCTTGGTGGCGGCGTACCGGAAGACCGTGCGGGGGGAGACGCCCGCCTCGCGCGCGATGTCGTCGACCGTGGTGCCGTCGACGCCGCGCTCCTCGAACAGGGTCAGCGCGGCCGCGCGGATCTCGCGCTCCGTGCGGTGGCGACGGCGCTCGTGCAGGGCCTCGGTCATCGCCCCATGCTAGCGGGAATGATGTCAGCGCCTGCCGAGTTGGCAGTGACTGCCAGACTGGCACGCGCCGCCGTACGACAGGAGATCTCCGTGACCGCCACCACCGTGGACCCCGTCCGTCCCTCGCTGCCTCCGGGCGTCCGGGTCGGGCCCCTCGTCGCCCTGCTCGTCGGGTCGGCCTTCGTCGTGATCCTCAACGAGACGATCATGGGCGTCGCGCTCCCGGAGCTGATGAGGGAGTTCCGGGTCGAGGCGACCGCCGCCCAGTGGCTGACCACGGCTTTCCTGCTGACGATGGCCGTGGTCATCCCGATCACCGGCTGGTTGCTGCGCCGGTTCACGCTGCGGCAGGTCTTCCTGGCGGCGATGATCTCGTTCTCGATCGGGACGGCGCTGGCCGGTGCGGCGCCCACCTTCGAGGTGCTGGTCGCCGCCCGGGTCGTCCAGGCGGTCGGCACGGCGCTGATGATGCCGCTGCTGATGACGACGATCCTGACCATCGTCGAGCCCGAGCGCCGGGGCCGGATGATGGGGACCATCTCGATCGTCATCTCGGTGGCGCCGGCCGTCGGACCGACCATCTCGGGCATCGTGCTGGACCAGCTCGACTGGCGCTGGATGTTCTGGCTGGTGCTGCCGATCGCCCTCCTGTCGCTCGCCCTCGGCGCCGCCTGGGTCCGCAACGTCACCGAGCCGGTCCGGGCCCCGCTCGACGTCCTCTCGGTCGTGCTGTCGGCCCTCGCGTTCGGCGGCCTCGTCTACGGCCTCAGCAGCATCGGCGAGGCCGCCTCCGGGCACACCCCGGTGTCGCCGTGGGTGCCGCTGGTCGTCGGTGCGGCCGCCCTGGCCGCGTTCGTGTGGCGGCAGCTCGCCCTGCGGGAGCGGGCCCTGCTCGACGTTCGCACCTTCGCCAGCCGCACCTTCGCCGTCGCGGTCGCCCTGGTCGCGGTCAGCATGATGGCGCTCTTCGGCACCCTGATCCTGCTGCCGATCTACCTGCAGTCGGTGCTCGGCCTCTCGACGCTCGAGGCCGGCCTGGTCCTGCTGCCGGGTGGCCTGGCCATGGGCCTCCTCGCGCCGATCGTCGGACGTCTCTTCGACCGGGTCGGCCCGCGTCCCCTGGTGGCGCCCGGTGCGGCGATCGCCTCGGTCGCGCTGTGGCTGATGACGACCTTCGACCCGGGCAGCACGCAGGCCGTGGTGATCGCCGTGCACGTGCTGCTCAGCGTCGGCCTCGCCCTCATGTTCACCCCGCTGATGACCTCGGCCCTCGGCTCGCTGCCGCAGCACCTCTACTCCCACGGCAGCGCGACGGTCTCCACCCTGCAGCAGGTCGCCGGCGCCGCCGGCACCGCGCTGTTCGTCACGGTGATGACCCGCGGTCAGGTGTCGGGCCAGGAGCAGGGGCTCTCGCTCGTCCAGGCCACGGCCGACGGGATCCACACCGCCTTCCTGTTCGGCGGCGCCATCTCGGCCGCCGCCGTGCTCGTCGCCCTCGCCGTACGGCGCCCGGGGGTCCCCGTCGGCTGAGCGCCCGCTCAGCCCGCGCGTCGGAGAGTTTCATCGGCTGGCCGACAGCTCTCCCGCTTGGACGATGAAGGTTCATCGTCCCGGCGGGAGGTTCATCGGCCAGCCGATGAACCTTTGCGCGCGTGATCTCGGGGCGTCGCCGCCAGCAGCCGCTCGCACTTCGCCACCAGCCGGGCCCGCAGGGGAGCGCCGCGCTCGGCGAAGCCGCGCTGGGCCTCGGCGTACGCGGCCTTGCCGGCGGCGGTCTCGATCGGGATCGGCTCGAAGCCCAGGTCCGCCAGGTCGTACGGCGAGGCCCGCATGTCGAGGACCCGGATGTCGCGGGCCAGCTCGAAGCAGTCCGCGACCAGGTCCGAGCTGATCATCGGCGTGAGCCGGAAGGCGTGCTTGTAGAGGTCCATGCCGGCGTGCAGGCAGGCGGGCTGCTCGAAGTCCGGCCGGTCGGCGGCGGTGGGGGCGAGGGTGTTCAGCGGCCGGGCCGTGGGAGTGAAGAACCGGTAGGCGTCGAAGTGCGAGCAGGCGATCCGGTGCGACTCGACGACCGCGTCGGTGCCGGCCCCGCCGAGCCGCAGCGGCCAGTCGGCGTGCCGGGTCTCGTCGTCCGCCAGCCGATGCACCATCGCCCACTCGTGCAGGCCGAAGCAGCCGAAGTTCGCCGGGCGGGCGGCGGTCGCGGCCAGCAGCCGGTGCACCGACTCCAGCAGCGGCCGCTGCGCGACGACGTACGACGCGGTCACGGCGCCGTCGTCGTAGCCCTTCAGGCCGTCGTACTCCGGCGCGTCGAGCAGCCGGACGCCGTACCCCGGGTGCCAGCGGCGCAGCTGGGCCGGGCGCTGGGAGTAGTAGGTGAACAGGAAGTCGTGGACCGGGTGCTTGACCCCCGACTCGCGCCGGGCCAGGTGCGGGGCGACGAAGGCGTCGACGCGGGCCGCGTGTGCGCTGGCGCACGCGCGCCAGGTCGCTCTCTCCAGCACCTCCACGAGGCACGAGCCTAGGCCGCTAGGGTCGGATGGTGCGTATCGCGAGGTTCACCACGGGCGAGGATCCCCAGTACGGCGTCGTGACGGGGGAGGTCGACCAGTTCGGCCAGCCCTCCGAGGACAGTGTCGTCGTGGCCCTCGCCGGCGACCCGCTGTACGTCGGCGTCAAGCTGCTCGACCAGGAGCACCGGCTCGAGGACGTGCGTCTCCTCGCGCCGGTGCTGCCGCGCAGCAAGGTGGTCGGGATCGGCCGCAACTACGCGGCCCACGCCGCCGAGCTCGGCAACGAGGTCCCGAGCGAGCCGATCATGTTCCTGAAGCCGAACACCAGCGTGGTCGGCCCCGGCGACCCGATCTTCTACCCGCCGCAGAGCAGCGAGGTGCACTACGAGGGCGAGCTGGCGGTGGTGATCGGCCGGATCTGCCGCGACGTCCCGGTCGAGAAGGCCACCGACGTCATCCACGGCTACACGATCGCCAACGACGTCACCGCGCGCGACCTGCAGCGCCGGGACGGCCACTTCACCCGGGCCAAGGGCTTCGACTCGTTCTGCCCGCTGGGCCCGTGGATCGAGACCGATCTCGACCCGCAGACGTTCAAGGACGGCGTCCGGGTCCAGACCCACCTCAACGGGGAGACGGTCCAGGACGGCAGCACTGCCGACATGGTCTTCGACATCCCCGCGCTGATCGCGCACGTCTCCAGCATCATGACGCTGCTCCCGGGCGACGTCATCCTCACCGGCACCCCCGAGGGTGTCGGCCCCATGAGCGTCGGCGACGAGGTCGAGATCTCGATCGCCGGGCTCGGATCCCTCACGAACACCGTCAAGGCAAGGTGACCTCCCCGATGACCGTCCGCGTCCGCATGGCCCCGTCCCCCACGGGCAGCCCCCACGTCGGACTCGTCCGCACCGCCCTCTTCAACTGGGCCTTCGCCCGCCACCACGGTGGCACCTTCGTCTTCCGCATCGAGGACACCGACAAGGCCCGCTCGACCCAGGAGTCGTATGACGCCCTCGTCGACCTGATGCGCTGGCTCGGCCTCGACTGGGACGAGGGGCCCGAGGTCGGCGGCCCGCACGCGCCGTACTTCCAGAGCGAGCGGGGCGAGCTGTACGCCGACGCGCTGACCCGGCTGCGCGGGTCGTCGTACACCTACGACTGCTACTGCACGAACGAGGAGGTCGACGCGCGCCGCAAGGCCTCCGGCTCCAAGGTGATGGGCTACGACGGCTTCTGCCGCGACCTGACCGAGGAGCAGGTCGCCGCGTTCGTGGCCGACGGCCGGCGTCCGGTCGTGCGCTTCCGGATGCCCGACGGCTCGATCACCTGGACCGACCTGGTCCGCGGCGACATCACCTTCGAGACCGAGAACGTCCCCGACTACGCGCTCTCCCGCGCCAACGGCGACCCGCTCTACACCCTCGTCAACCCGGTCGACGACGCGCTGATGGAGATCACCCACGTGCTGCGCGGCGAGGACCTGCTCTCCAGCACGCCCCGCCAGCTCGCCCTGTACGCCGCCCTGACCGAGCTCGGGATCGCGAAGCAGACCCCGCAGTTCGGCCACCTGCCCTACGTGATGGGCCAGGGCAACAAGAAGCTCTCCAAGCGCGACCCCGAGGCGCACGCGCTGGCCTACCGCGACCAGGGCTTCCTGCCCGAGGGCCTGCTCAACTACCTCGCGCTGCTGGGCTGGTCCATCTCCGGCGACCGCGACATCTTCTCGCTGGAGGAGATGGTCGAGGCGTTCGACATCAAGGACGTCAACCCCAACCCGGCCCGCTTCGACCTGAAGAAGGCCGAGGCGATCAACGTCTCCCAGATGCGGCTGCTCCCGCTCGAGGAGATCACGCACCGGGTGCTGCCCTACCTGAAGGACGCCGGTGTCGTCGGCGACCCGGTCTCGGACGCCGACGCCCAGCTCCTCGAGCAGGCGATGCCCCTGATCGCCGAGCGGATCAACAAGCTCACCGAGGCCGTCGCCATGCTCGGCTTCCTCTTCGTCGACGAGGCCGACTTCACGCGCGACGAGACCGACGTCGAGAAGGTCCTCACCGACGACGGCCGCCAGGTCGTGCAGGCGGCGTACGACGCGGTCGAGCCGCTCGCGGAGTGGTCGACGGCCGCGATCCAGGACGCCCTCCAGGCCAAGCTGGTGGACGAGCTCGGGATCAAGCCCCGCAACGCGTTCGGCCCGGTCCGGGTGGCGGTGACCGGCAAGCGGGTCTCGCCGCCGCTGTTCGAATCGATGGAGCTGCTGGGCCGCGAGCGCAGTCTCGCGCGGCTGCGCTCCGCGCTCGGCTGACCGGGCGCGGGGGATGGAGTACCACCGGCTGCACCGGCTCGGCCCGTGGGCCTGGTGGCGGCCGCTGGTCGGCGTGGTCTGCCTGCTCGGCGCGTTCGTCCTCGTGGTGCCGGTGGTGGTCCTGGTGGTCTTCACCGTCGGCATCGCGGTCTCCGGCGCCGACGTGGGCTCGACGGTCGAGCGGATGCTCGACACCGACCGGGTGACCCCCCTGGCCCTGGCCTACCTCAACGTGGCGATCGCCGGCCTGATCCCGGTGACCTGGCTGCTGATGCGGGCGCTGCACGGGCTGAAGCCGCGCTGGCTGGCCTCGGTCGCCCCGCGGATCCGATGGGGCTGGCTGGCGGCCTGCTTCGGCCTGGCGATCGTGTCCCTGCTGATGACCGTCGTGGTCAGCGCCCTGGTGCCGGCCCAGGCCGACGGCACCCAGATCAGTGGCAGCGTCAACGACTTCACCCGCACGACCCGCGACTTCCTGCTGATCATCGTGCTGCTGACCCCGCTGCAGGCCGCGGGGGAGGAGTACGTCTTCCGCGGCTACCTCACCCAGGCCTTCGGCGGTCTGGTGCGCTCACCCTGGCTCGCCGTGCTCGGCCCGGCCGTGCTCTTCGCCCTCGCCCACGGTGCCCAGGACCCGCCGATCTTCGTGGACCGGCTGGCCTTCGGCATCGTGGCCGGGTTGCTCGTCGTCCTGACCGGGGGCCTCGAGGCGGGCATCGCCATGCACGTGCTCAACAACTTCCTGGCGTTCGGCGTCGCGCTGGCCTTCGGCGAGATGGCCACCGTCCTGAACCCGACGGCGGCGAGCTGGTGGAACCTCCCGGTGACCCTCACCCAGTCGCTGTCCTTCCTCGCCCTGACCCTCCTGGTCGCCCGGGCGACCGGCCTGAGGACACGCTCGGAGCCGGCCGAATTGGAGGCCTCCGGGCCTCGCGTGTAAGGTTTCTTCTCGGCTCGGAGACGAGCTCAGCGGGGCCGAACTGGCGCTGCAGTGGGATATGGTGTAATTGGCAACACGACTGGTTCTGGTCCAGTTATTCTAGGTTCGAGTCCTAGTATCCCAGCGAGATCGCGGTGGTTCCGACGCCGGAATGACCGCGATTTTGTGCGAAACAACAGCCTTGCTAGGGTTTCGCAGGTTGCTCGCGAGAGCAAAGCCCCCGTTGTGTAGCGGCCTAGCACGCCGCCCTCTCAAGGCGGTAGCGCCGGTTCGAATCCGGTCGGGGGTACAGACCGAGAAGGGCCCGGATCCACCAGGATCCGGGCCCTTCTGCGTACCCGCCCGCGCATCCGCCCGACCGCGCTCCACGAACAGCGCAATTGCGTCGGCTACGGGCCGGTAGGCCTGCTACTGGCCCGTAACCGGCGCAATTGCGCTGATCCGGGGAGGACTCCTGCGGGGCGCGGCCTCGCTAGGCGCAGAGGCCGTTGGCGAGGGCCTCGGCCCGCTCGGTCTCGGCCTGCTCCTCCTGCTCGGGAGTAGCGCTGGCGCCGGTGTCGGGGGACGCGTCGGGGGACGTGCTCGGCGACTCGCTGGTCGGCGGCTTCGCGGCGCTGATGCTGCCGCCGCTGAGGGTCCGGCCGAGCGGGGCGTCGGCGATGATCCGCTTCCACAGCCGATCGGCGTCGGTCGTCCACTGGAGGCGGTTCGGGTCGAGGGGGTACTCCTCGATCGGCACCGTGATGAACTTGATGTTGCTCAGGCCGGTCTCCCGGAACTGCATCGCCAGGTCGGCGAGATCCTTGACGCGGTCGAGCTCGTCGTCCACCTGGATCGAGCCGACGACGGCCTTGAGGAAGTTGCGCACCTTGGTGGGCTGGCTCAGCGTGTTGGCCGACAGCACCTTGTTGATCATCGAGGCGACGAAGGCCTGCTGGCGCTTCATCCGGCCGATGTCGCCGGTCACCGAGAGCGTGTAGCGCTCGCGGACGTAGTTGAGGGCCTGCTGTCCGGTGAGCTCGTGGGTGCCGGCCGGCAGGTAGATCCCGTGCTCGGGGTCGTCGACCTCCTTGGGCAGGCAGACCTGGACGCCGTCGACGGCGTCGACCATGGCCTTGAAGCCACGGAAGTCGAGGACGATGAAGTGGTCGACGTAGACGCCGGTCAACGTCTCCACCATCTGGATGGTGCACAGGGGCCCGCCGACGGAGAACGCGGTGTTGAACATGACGTCGTCCGCGCCCGGCACGTCCCGGCCGTCCTCGTCCACGCAGTCGGGCCGGTCGACGATCGCGTCGCGGGGCAGGCTGACGCCGTATGCCTCCTTCCGGTCGGCGGAGACGTGCAGGAGCATGGTGGTGTCCGAGCCGTCGCTGCCCGACTCGCCGTCGATCTGGTTGCCTTCCCCGGTCCGGGTGTCCGAGCCCATCACCAGGATGTTGAGCGGCTCCTTCGGCCCCTCCACCTCGGGCTTCTCGCCCTCGACGTGCGGGATCTCCACCCCTGGCGGCAGTGTGTCGTCGAGCTGGCGCACGAACGCGTAGACCGTGGTCGCGGTCAGCACCGCCACGACGAGCTGGGTGACGAGGATGACCGTGAGCACGGGGGAGAGGCGCCGCCGACGGCGGCCCTTCCGGCGCGGTTGCTGCGCGGGTGCCGGCGCGGCCGGCGGCTGCTCGTCGTCGGCCACGGGGACATGGTGACAGTCCGGTGCTCGGATATCGGCCGGATGACCTCACCTGTCACACATTCTTGACAATCTCTCAGGCTCCACCGGCTGGCGTCGCCGTGTCCGATTCCCGCCAGCCGTGGTCAGGGGGATGGGGGAGGATGAGGTCATGACGACGACCACGGCGAGCCAGCTCGACGCCGAGTCCTGCTATCGCGCGGTGAAGTCGCGCGACCGGCGCTTCGACGGCGTCTTCTACACCGCGGTCCGCACCACCGGCATCTACTGCCGGCCCAGCTGCCCGGCGCGGACCCCCGCGTCCGCCAACGTCACCTTCCACGTCAGTGCGGCCGCGGCCCAGGCGGCCGGCTACCGCGCCTGCAAGCGCTGCCTGCCCGACGCGACCCCGGGCAGCCCGGACTGGGACGTCTCGGCGTCGGCGGCCGGCCGCGCGATGCGCCTCATCGCGGACGGGGTGGTCGACCGCGAGGGGGTCGACGGCCTGGCCCGGCGGGTCGGCTACACGCCGCGCCACCTCAGCCGGATCCTCACCGCCGAGCTGGGCGCCGGCCCGCTGGCGCTGGCCCGGGCGCGGCGGGCCCAGACCGCGCGCGTGCTCATCGAGACCACGGCCCTGCCGCACACCGACGTGGCGTTCGCCGCGGGCTTCTCCAGCGTGCGGCAGTTCAACGACACGATCCGCGAGGTGTACGCCGCCAGCCCGACCCAGCTGCGTGGGCGCCGGACGGGCGGACGGCCGGCCACCGGCACCGTCTCGATGCGGCTCGCCGTACGCACCCCGTTCGCGGGGCGGGCGCTGATCGACTTCCTCGCCTACCACCTGATCCCGGGGGTCGAGGTCGCCGGACCCGGCTGGTACGCCCGCACCCTGACGCTCCCGCACGGTCCCGGCACCGTCCGCCTCGACGCCGACGACACCACGGCTGCGGGCGAGACCGCCTTCGTGACCGCGACGTTCGCGCTCACCGACCTGCGCGACACCGCGGCGGCCGTCGAGCGCGCCCGGCGGCTGGTCGACGCGGACTGCGACCCGTTGGCGGTCGGCGACCACTTCGCCGGCGACCCGGTCATCGGTCCGCTCGCCCGCGCCACCCCCGGGCTCCGGGTGCCCGGGCAGGTCGACGGTGACGAGGTCGCCGTCCGGACGGTGATCGGCCAGCAGGTCAGTGTCGTCGGCGCCTGCACGGTGACCGGCCGGCTGGTCGCGGCCCACGGCGTTCCGGTCGAGACGGACATCCCCGGCCTCACCCACCTCTTCCCCGACGTGGCGACCCTGGCCGGGGTCGACCCGGAGATGCTGCCGATGCCGCGGGCCCGTGGCCGGGCGCTGGTCGGGCTCTGCGCGGCGCTGGCCTCCGGCGAGGTCGCGCTCGACCGCGGCCCCGACCGCGACGACGTACGACGCCGCCTGCTCGAGCTGCCCGGCATCGGCCCGTGGACCGCCGACTACGTCGCCATGCGTGCCCTGGCCCACCCCGACCTGTTCCTGCCCACCGACGTGGGCGTGCGCAACGCCCTCGCCGGGCTCGGGCACGACCCGGCGTCGGTGATCGCCGGGAGCGAGCGTTGGCGGCCCTGGCGCTCCTACGCCCTCATGCACCTCTGGAACACGCTCATGCCGCCCGCCACCGACCCCGACCGTCAGGAGAGCTGACCCATGTGGACCGTCCTCGAGTCACCCATCGGCGAGCTCCGGCTCGTCGAGCGCCACGACGCGATCACCGCGATCGAGTTCTCCCCGTTCCGCGAGGGCGACGGCCGCGTGCGCGGAGCACGCGACGACGCGCACCCGGTGCTCGTCGAGGCCGCGCGCCAGCTGACCGCCTACTTCGCCCGCGACCTGAAGGAGTTCGACCTGCCCCTCGCCCCGGAGGGCAGCGACTTCCAACAGCGGGTCTGGACCGAGCTCTGCGCGATCGGGTACGGCGAGACCGCGTCGTACGGGCAGGTCGCGCACCGGCTCGGCATGACCAACGCCGCGTCCCGCGCGGTCGGGCTGGCCAACGGGCGCAACCCGATCCCGGTCGTGATCCCGTGCCACCGGGTGATCGGCGCCAACGGAACCCTCACCGGCTACGCCGGCGGGCTGGAGCGCAAACAGCTGCTTCTGGGGCTGGAGCAGGACGCGCTGTTCTGAGCAGGTCGGCCCCTGCGATGCTCGGGACATGAGCGGTTGGCAGACGCACGGGACCCGGACGGTCTACGAGAACGCGTGGGTGCGGGTCCGCGAGGACGACGTCACGCGGCCGGACGGCAGCACCGGCATCTACGGCGTCACGGAGGTCCGGCACCCGGCGGCGTTCGTCGTACCCGTGACGGAGGACGGTGCGGTCCTGCTCGTCCGGCTCTTCCGCTACACGATCGGTCGCGAGTCCCTGGAGGTCCCCGCCGGTGGCTCCGACGGCCAGGACCCGCTGGTCGCGGCGGGCCGGGAGCTGCGGGAGGAGACCGGCCGTACGGCGACCACGTGGACCCACCTGGGTCAGGTCTTCGCGCTCAACGGGGTCGCGGACGCGCGTGCCGAGGTGTTCCTCGCCCAGGGTCTCAAGGACGTGGGGGGCGGGAGCCTGGAGGAGGAGGGCATCTCCGAGGTGCTCGAGGTGCCCTGGGCCGAGGCGCTGGACCTGGTGCGCACCGGCGAGATCCACGACAGCGAGACCATCTCCTGCCTGATGCTCGCCGGTCTGAGGCTCGGCCGGATCGGCTGAGCCGGCTACTCCGCTGCGGCGCGACGCAACGACTCGGAGAGTCGCTCGGCCGCGGCCAGCACGGCGGGCGCGTGCATGCGGCCGGGCTGGCGGGACAACCGCTCCAGCGGACCCGAGACCGAGACGGCCGCGATGATCTTGCCGCTGGGGGAGCGCACCGGCGCCGAGACCGACGCGACACCCTGCTCGCGCTCGCCGACCGACTGGGCCCACCCGCGCCGGCGGATGCCGGAGAGGGCGGCCGCGGAGAAGGCGGCGTTCTGCAGCCCGCGGTGCATCCGCTCCGGGTCCTCCCAGGCCAGCAGCACCTGGGCGGCCGAGCCGGCGCGCATGGTCAGCTGGGAGCCGACCGGGATCGTGTCGCGCAGCCCGCTGGGTCGCTCGGCGGCGGCCACGCAGACGCGGTGCTCGCCCTGGCGGCGCCACAGCTGGGCGGACTCGCCGGTGATGTCGCGCAGCCGGGCCAGGACCGGGCCCGCCGTGGCCAGCAGGCGGTCCTCGCCGGCGGCGGCGGAGAGCTCGGCCAGGCGCGGGCCCAGGACGAAGCGGCCCTGCATGTCGCGGGCGACGAGCCGGTGGTGCTCCAGCGCGACAGCGAGCCGGTGCGCGGTCGGGCGGGCCAGGCCGGTGGCCGCGACCAGGCCGGCGAGCGTCGCCGGCCCGGACTCGAGAGCGGTGAGCACGAGAGCCGCCTTGTCGAGCACGCCCACGCCGCTGGAGTTGTCCATATGCCAATACTCCCGTCTCGGATCATGGGATGCAAGGGGTGTGACGCGCGCCGCACCCGCGGCCGGGCCGTCGTCCGCATGTCTTGCATGTCGAGACCGACGTCTCAGATCATGGGATGACGGCGTACTCTTCGAGAGTCAGGAGCGGTACGTCACGAGGGAGTGATCATGGGTAGGACCCTGTCGGAGAAGGTGTGGGACGAGCACGTCGTGCGATCGACCCCTGGGGAGCCGGACCTGCTCTACATCGACCTCCACCTCGTGCACGAGGTGACCTCGCCGCAGGCCTTCGACGGCCTGCGACTGGCCGGGCGGCCGGTGCGCCACCCCGAGCTCACCCTGGCGACCGAGGACCACAACGTCCCCACGCTGGACTGGGACAAGCCGATCGCGGACCCGGTCTCGCGCACGCAGGTCGAGACGCTGCGCAGGAACGCCGAGGAGTTCGGCGTCCCGATCCACAAGCTCGGCGACGCCGACCAGGGCATCGTGCACATCATCGGTCCCCAGCTGGGCCTCACCCAGCCGGGCATGACCATCGTCTGCGGCGACAGCCACACCAGCACCCACGGCGCGTTCGGGGCCATCGCGCACGGCATCGGCACCTCCGAGGTCGAGCACGTCCTGGCGACCCAGACCCTGATGCAGGCCAAGCCCAAGACCATGGCCGTCACCATCACCGGCAGCCTGCCCGCCGGTGTCACCGCCAAGGACATGGCGCTCACCCTGATCGCCCACACCGGCACCGGTGGCGGCCAGGGCTACATCGTGGAGTACCGCGGCCAGGCCGTCGAGGAGCTCTCGATGGAGGGCCGGATGACCCTGTGCAACCTGAGCATCGAGTGGGGCGCGAAGGCCGGCATGGTCGCGCCCGACCAGAAGACCTTCGACTACATCGAGGGCCGCCCGCACGCGCCGAAGGGTGCCGACTGGGACGCCGCGGTCGCGCACTGGAAGACGCTGGTCACCGACGAGGACGCCGTCTTCGACAAGGAGATCGTGCTCGACGCCTCGACCATGACGCCGTTCGTCACCTGGGGCACCAACCCCGGCCAGGGCATCCCGCTGGGCGCCACCGTGCCGATCCCCTCGGAGTTCGAGGACGAGCAGGACCGGATCGCCGCCGAGCGAGCCCTCGAGTACATGGGCCTCGAGGCCGGCATGCCGATGCGAGAGGTCGCGGTCGACACCGTCTTCATCGGTTCCTGCACCAACGGGCGGATCGAGGACCTGCGGCTCGCCGCTGAGGTGATCGAGGGGCACAAGGTCGCCGACGGCACCCGCCTGCTCGTCGTCCCCGGCTCGGCGCGGGTGCGCCTGCAGGCCGAGGGCGAGGGTCTGGACGTGATCTTCAAGGAGGCGGGCGCCGAGTGGCGCGGCGCCGGCTGCTCGATGTGCCTGGGCATGAACCCCGACACCCTGGCGCCGGGCGAGCGCAGCGCGTCGACCTCCAACCGCAACTTCGAGGGTCGGCAGGGCAAGGGCGGTCGCACGCACCTGGTGTCGATCCCGGTCGCCGCGGCCACCGCCGTGCGCGGCACCCTCTCCTCGCCGGCGGACCTGGTGCCCGCCGCGGCGACGAACTGAACGGGAGCTGACATGGACAAGTTCACGACCCACACCGGCGTCGGCGTCCCGCTCAAGCGGAGCAACGTCGACACCGACCAGATCATCCCGGCCGTCTACCTCAAGCGGGTCACCCGCACCGGCTTCGAGGACGGCCTGTTCTCGGCCTGGCGCAACGACCCGTCCTTCGTGCTCAACAACCCGGTCTACGCCGCCGGCTCGGTGCTCGTCGCCGGACCGGACTTCGGCACCGGCTCGTCGCGCGAGCACGCCGTCTGGGCGCTGCAGAACTACGGCTTCAAGGTCGTCATCTCCGCCCGGTTCGCCGACATCTTCCGCGGCAACTCCGGCAAGGCCGGCCTGCTGGCCGCCCAGGTCGACGAGAAGGTCGTCCAGAAGCTCTGGGACTTCCTCGAGGACAACCCCGGGGGCGTGATCACCGTCGACCTCGAGTCGCGGACCGTCCGGGCGGGCGAGGGCGTCGACGCGATCGAGGACTCCTTCGACATCGACGACTACACCCGGTGGCGGCTCCTGGAGGGGCTCGACGACATCGGGATCACCCTCGGGCACGAGGCCGACATCTCGTCGTTCGAGGCCGAGCGGCCGCGCTGGAAGCCGGTCTCGCAGCACGCCTGAGCCATCCGTCCGGAGTTGGGTACCGAACTAGTCGAGGTACTCAACATCCGGACGGAAGGACTCACACGTGACGACCATCGCGTCGAACGGCATCACCCTCCACTACACCGACACCGGCGGCATCGGCCGTCCCGTCGTCCTGGTCCACGGCTGGCCGCTGAGCGGCGCGTCGTGGTCGGAGCAGGTGCCGGCGCTGAGCGACGCGGGCTACCGCGTCGTCACCTACGACCGGCGCGGGTTCGGCGAGTCCGACAAGCCCGAGTCCGGCTACGACTACGACACGTTCACGGCCGACCTGGCCGGTCTGGTGGACGGCCTCGACCTGCGCGACGCCGTACTCGTCGGGTTCTCGATGGGGGGCGGCGAGGTCGTGCGGTACGCCGCGCAGCACAACGCGGCCGGCCGGGTCACCGGCGCGGTGCTCGCGGGCGCGGTGCCGCCGTACCTGCTGAAGACCGAGGACAACCCCGACGGCGGGCTGGGTCGCGCGGACGTCGACGAGATGAAGGACGGCGCGGCGGGCGACCGCGAGGGCTTCCTCGACGGCTTCACGACCGGCTTCTTCTCCGTCGACGGCGAGCTGAAGGTGACCGAGGAGCAGCGCCAGGAAGCGCTCCGGCTCGCGAGCGCCGCGCGTGACGAGGCCGTGGTCGGCTGCATCGAGGCGTTCGGCACGACCGACTTCCGCGAGGACGTCGCGCGGGTCGACGTACCGACGCTCGTGATTCACGGCGACTCCGACGCGATCGTGCCGTTCGAGGTCTCCGGCAAGCGGAGCGCGGAGGCGATCGAGGGGAGCACCCTGGTCGTCGTCGAGGGCGCCCCGCACGGCTTCAACGTCAGCCACGCGGACCGCTTCAACGCCGAGCTGCTGCGCTTCCTGGAGTCCTGAGACCCCGTACGACGGCGCAAAAAAGTCGCTCCGGACGCGGCGTGGTGATTGTGACGGTCGCCACGACTACCTAGCGTGCCAGGAGAAGATCGGGCACGGGCTCGGTCCGAGCAGCTCCTCCGAAGGGAAGATCGTGAACAAGTCACAGCTCATCGACGCGCTGGCGGCGCGTTACGAGGGGAACAAGAAGGCCGCGGCCCACGCGCTCGAGTCCGTCCTGGACACGATCACCCGCGAGGTGGCGAAGGGCGAGAAGGTCGCCATCACCGGGTTCGGTTCCTTCGAGAAGCGGGTGCGCGACGCGCGGTGGGTGCGCAACCCGCAGACGGGCGAACGGATCAAGGCCAAGAAGAAGTCGGTGCCCAAGTTCACCCCCGGCGCGGACCTGAAGAACGTCGTCTCCGGCGCCAAGAAGCTGCCCAAGCTGACCCTGGCCGTCGCCAAGGCCGCGCCGGCCGCTGCCGTGAAGGCGGCCACGCCCGCCAAGAAGGCGGCGCCGGCTGCGAAGAAGGCGGCGCCGGCTGCGAAGAAGGCTGCGCCTGCGAAGAAGGCGACGACGGCTACCAAGAAGGCTGCTCCGGCCGCGAAGAAGTCGGCTTCGGCGAAGAAGACCGCTCCCGCCGCGAAGAAGTCGGCTCCGGCGAAGAAGGCCGCGCCGGCGGTGAAGAAGTCGGCTCCGGCGAAGAAGACCGCGGCGAAGACGCCCACTGCCACGAAGACGACGACCGCCAAGAAGGCCCCCGCGGCCAAGAAGGCACCGGCGAAGAAGACGACCGCCAAGAAGGCCTGAGCTCCTCGCGCGGATGACGGGGCCGCCTCCGGTGACGGGGGCGGCCCCGTCGCCGTCCGAGCGGTGGGTCAGAGGTCGCGAGTGAGCATGCCGGTGCGGGGACCGACGCCCAGCGTCACGGCGTCGCGCAGATCGTCGAGGTCGTCGACGTCGCGCCGCAGGGTCGCGGCGTCCAGCGCGATCGCGAACGCCTGCAGGTCGTGCGCGTCCCGCGAGCCCTCGCCGAAGCGCGGTTCGAAACGGTCCCAGGGCGCCGTGTAGAGCGTGGTGCCCAGGCCGGCCGCGTCGGGCACGTAGGCAGGCTCGTCGCCCACCTGCGCGAGCGCGGCGTCCAGGTCGGCGGGCAGGAGGGCGGGCAGGTCGGCGCACAGGGCGACCGGCTGCAGGTCGGGCCAGCGGCGCCGGGCCTCGGCGGCCGCCTGGCGCAGGCTGCCGTTCAGGTCGCCGGTGACGCCGTCCGGGATCGACGGGCACCCGAGGGCCGAGAGCCGGGCCGAGAACGAGGCGTCGTCGGTCGCCACCAGGACCGCCCCGACGAGGTCGGCGGCGAGGCACGCGGCCACGGTGTCGAGGGCGAACGCGGCGGCGAGCTCGCGTCGTACGTCGTCGGGCAGGCCGACCAACCGCGACTTGCCGAGGGCCGGAGGCTTCACGGGCACGAGCAGCGCGAAGCGCCGGGGCTCGGGGGACGGGACGGACATCGGGACGATCCTGTCAGGTCGGGCGCGCGATCGTCGCCCCGCTGACCGAGTAGCCTGCGTTCGGACGTGGGACAGGTCACGAAACAGACGAGGGAGCGCGTTGAAGGTTCGCAAGCTGCAGCAGAAACGTGGCTGGGCGTGGCACCTCGCCGTCCCCATCGTGAAACCCGCGCTGCTGGCCACCACCACGCACGAGTGGACCGGTGGTGAGAGGATCCCCGCGAGTGGCGGCTGCATCCTCGTGCTCAACCACATCTCCCACGTGGACCCGCTGACCGCCGCGCACATCGTCTGGGACCACGGCCGGGTGCCGCGGTACCTCGCGAAGTCGGGGCTCTTCCGCAACCGGGCCCTCGGCTTCTTCCTGCGGGCGGCCGGCCAGATCCCCGTGGAGCGGCTCAGCGTCAACGCCATCGGGGCGTACGACGCCGCCGTGGCCGCCGTCCGGGCCGGCGAGTGCGTCGTGGTCTACCCCGAGGGCACGATCACCCGCGACCCGGGCGGGTGGCCGATGACCGGCAAGTCCGGCGCCGCCCGGATCGCGCTCGCGACCGGGTGCCCGGTCATCCCGATCGGTCAGTGGGGCGCCCAGGAGCTGCTGGCGCCGTACGCGACGAGGCCCGACCTGTTCCCGCGCAAGCGGATCCGGATGCTGGTCGGGGACCCGGTCGACCTCGACGACCTGCTGGCCGTCGAGGCGACCCCGCCGGTCGTGCAGCAGGCGACCGACCGGATCATGGCCGCCATCGTCACGCTGGTGGAGCAGATCCGCGGCGAGACGGCCCCGGCCGAGCGCTTCGACATGCGGCGGGCCGGCGTACGAGAGACCGGCAACCCGCACCGCCACGACCCGGGGGAGGACCCTGCATGAGCCCGATCTCCACCACCGGCAAGGTCGCCGTCCTCGGCGCGGGATCGTGGGGGACCGCGTTCTCCGTCGTCCTCGCCGACGGCGGCAACGAGGTCACGATGTGGGGGCGTCGCGAGGAGGTGTGCGCGACGATCAACGACGAGCACGAGAACGTCGAGTACCTCCCCGGCGTCCAGCTCCCACCGACCGTCACCGCGACCCACGACGCCGAGAAGGCGCTCGCCGGCGCGGACGTGGTCGTCCTCGCGGTGCCGTCGCAGTCGCTGCGGGTCAACCTGACCGAGTGGGCGCCGTACCTCTCCGACGACGCGGTGATGGTCTCGCTCATGAAGGGCGTCGAGCTCGGCACCCTGAAGCGGATGAGCGAGGTGATCGCCGAGGTCACGGGTGCGGGCCCGGAGCGGATCTCGGTCATCAGCGGGCCCAACCTCGCCAAGGAGATCGCCCGCCGCGAGCCCGCCGCGTCCGTGGTGGCCTGCGAGGACGAGGACGTCGCACGAATGCTGCAGGCCCGCTGCCACTCGCCGGCCTTCCGTCCCTACACCTCCGTCGACGTCCTCGGCTGCGAGCTCGGCGGGGCCTACAAGAACGTCGTGGGCCTGGCCGTCGGCATGGCCGTCGGTCTCGGCTTCGGCGACAACACGACCGCGTCGGTGATCACCCGGGGCCTGGCCGAGACGGCCCGGCTGGCGATGCGCCTCGGTGCCAACCCGCTGACCCTGATGGGGCTGGCCGGGCTGGGCGACCTGGTCGCCACCTGCTCCTCGCCGCTGTCGCGCAACCGGACGTTCGGCGAGAAGCTCGGGCAGGGCATGACCTCGGAGGACATCTACGCCTCCACCCGCCAGGTGGCCGAGGGGGCCAAGTCCTGCGCCTCGCTGCGGGCCCTCGCCGAGCAGGCCGGCGTGGACGCCCCGATCGCCCAGCACGTCGACGACGTCGTCGCCGGCCGGCTCACCGCCGCCGACCTGATGGACGCCCTCCTCGCCCGCGACACCAAGGCTGAGACTGACTGATCGAGGGACGAGATCAGTCAGTCTGACGGTGGTCGAGCAGCGACGGAGCGTGTCGACACCCGGTGGGCCGATCGCCGGCCTGGTGCGCGCCGGAACGGTCAGGGGAGGCGGTCGAGGGCCTGCTGCAGATCGGACCAGAGGTCCTCGACGTCCTCGATGCCGACGGAGAGTCGGACCAGGGCGTCGGGGATGGTCGCGGGCTCGGACTTCCAGCGTCGGCGGCGCTCGAAGGTCGACTCCACACCCCCGAGGCTGGTCGTGTAGACCCAGAGGTCGGTGGAGTGGGTGAGCAGGTCGGCGGCCATGGCGCCGCCGGCGAGGACGATCGACACGATGCCGCCGAAGCCCGGGTAGCGGACCTCGGACACGGCCGGGTGCGCGCCCAGCCGAGCGGCCAGCTCCGTCGCGTTGGCCTGGGCGCGCTCGACCCGCAGGTGCAGCGTGCGCATCCCGCGCAGGGCGAGGAAGGCCTCCAAGGTGCCGGGTACGGCGCCGAGCAGGTCGCGACGGCCCTTCAGGACGCCGTACAGTGCGTCGTCGTTGGTGACCAGCGCGCCCATGAGCACGTCGCTGTGACCGGCGAGGTACTTGGTCGCGGAGTGCACGACGATGTCGGCGCCGAGCTCGAGCGGCTTCTGCAGCAGCGGCGTGGCGAAGGTGTTGTCGACGACGACGTACGCCCCGGCCTCGTGGGCCGCAGCGGCGATGGTCTCGATGTCGCCGAGCTCGAGCGCGGGGTTGGTCGGCGACTCGAGCCAGACCAGGGCGGCGTCGTCGCAGGCCGCCACGAACGCGGCGGTGTCGGTGATGTCGACCAGCTCGGTGGTGATCCGGCCGCGGGCCTCGAGGTCGGCCAGCTGCGCGATGGTGCCGTTGTAGGAGTGTGCCGGCGCGATGACCTTGGCACCCTGACCGACCAGGTCGAGGACGACCGAGACGGCGGCCAGGCCCGACGAGAACGCCAGCGCCCGGCCGCTCTCGAGAGCACCGAGGGCGGCCTCGAAGGCCTGCCACGTCGGGTTGCCCCAGCGGCCGTACTCCCGCTCGCCGCCGCCGACGAACGTCGAGGCCATCGTGATGGGGGTGTTCAGGGGCTCGTCGGCCTCGTGGGGCGGGCGCCCGGCGTGTACGGCGACGGTGGCGGGTGAGGGGGAGTCGACCATGGGCGACAGACTATGGTCGCCGCCATGATCGCCCTGACCCTGGCCGAGATCGCCGCCGTCGTCGACGGTGAGGTGGTGGGCGGGGCCACCGGGGTCGTGGTCGACGGTCCGGTGGTCATCGACGGCCGCGAGGCGGGTCCCGGCAGCCTCTTCGTCGCGTTCGTCGGCGAGCGGGTGGACGGCCACGAGCACGCCGCCCAGGCCGCTGCGGCGGGGGCGGTCGCGGTGCTCGGCAGCCGTCGTACCGAGCTCCCGACGGTGGTCGTGACCGACCCCCAGCGAGCGCTGCAGCGACTCGCGGCCCACGTCGTCGCCCGGGTGCGGCGCGCCGGCGGCCTGACGGTCGTCGGCCTCACGGGCTCGCAGGGCAAGACGTCGACCAAGGACCTCCTCGGGGCCGTGCTCGACCAGGTCGCGCCGACCGTGGCGACCCGGGGCTCGTTCAACAACGAGCTGGGGATGCCGCTCACGGCGCTGCGGGTCGAGCCGTCGACCCGCTACCTGGTCCTGGAGCTGGGCGCCCGCGGCACCGGCCACATCGCCGAGCTGACCGCCCTGGTGACCCCGGACGTCGGCGTCGTCCTCAACGTCGGCCACGCCCACCTGGGGGAGTTCGGGTCGCGGGAGGCCATCGCCGAGGCGAAGGGGGAGCTGGTCGAGTGCCTGCCCGAGGACGGCACGGCGGTGCTCAACGCCGACGACGACCGGGTCGTCGCGATGACGGCACGCACCCGGGCCGCGGTGACGACGTTCGGGCAGGAGCGGGCCGCGGACGTCCGGGTCGAGGAGCTGGTCCTCGACCGGCTCGGGCGCCCGTCGTTCGTGCTCGCGACCGCGCAGGACCGGGTCCCGGTGACGCTCCAGGTGGTCGGTGGCCACCAGGCCCTCAACGCCGCAGCCGCCGCAGCCGCTGCCCTGGCCGTCGGGCTCAGCCTGCCGCAGGTCGGCGCGGCGCTCGACGCCGTCACGACCCTCTCGCAGTGGCGCATGGAGCTGCACGAGCTGCCCTCGGGGATCGTCGTCCTCAACGACTCCTACAACGCCAACCCCGAGTCGATGCGGGCGGCACTCGACGCGCTCGCCACGATCGGCGACGACCCCGAGGTCCGCCGGACCGTCGCGGTGCTGGGCGAGATGCGCGAGATGGGCCCGACCAGCGACGCCGAGCACGCGGGGATCGGCGCGTACGCCGTCGACCGCGGCATCGACGTCGTCCTGGTCGTCGGCGAGGCGGCCCGGGCGACGGCGGACGGCGCGGGCGACCGCAGCACCTTCGTGCCCGACAACGACGCCGCGGTCGCCTGGCTGCGCACCCACGTAGGCGAGGGTGACGTTGTTCTCGTCAAGGCGTCGCGTGGCGCGCGCCTGGACGAGGTCGCGGCCGCGCTCCAGTAAGGTCCCCGGACATGTCCGAGCCGATCCACGACAGCCCCGCCGAGCCGACCCGCAGGGTCCGGGTGGCCCTGGTCTTCGGCGGCCGCTCGGGCGAGCACGCCATCTCCGCGGCCACCGCCGCGGGCGTGATGCGGGCCATCGACCCCGAGAAGTACGACGTCCTCCCGGTCGGCATCACCCGCGAGGGCGCGTGGGTGCTCGCGTCGGGCGACGCGTCCCACTACGAGCTGGCCTCCGGGCGGCTCCCGGAGGTCACCCGCGAGTCCGGGCGGGAGGTGGCCGGGCTGGCCGAGGTCGGCGAGGTCGACGTGGTCTTCCCCCTCCTGCACGGCCCGTACGGCGAGGACGGCACCATCCAGGGCCTGCTCGAGCTGGCTGGCGTCCGCTACGTCGGCGCGGGCGTGCTGGCCTCCGCGGTCGGGATGGACAAGCACTACATGAAGCTGGTCTTCGCCGGCCACGGCCTGCCCGTCGGCCCGTACGTCGTCGTCCGCCCCCGCGACTGGGAGCAGCGGCAGGCCGAGGTGATCCGCGAGGTCCAGGAGCGGCTGCGGTTCCCGGTGTTCGTGAAGCCGGCCCGTGCCGGATCCTCGCTCGGCGTGACCCGCGTCGACGACCTGACCGGGCTGGCGGACGCGATCGAGGCGGCCCGCCACCACGACCCGAAGGTGCTCGTGGAGCAGGGGCTCGAGGGCCGTGAGATCGAGTGTGCCGTCCTCGGCGGGCGCGACGGGGACGCCCCCCGGGCCTCGGTGCCCGGCGAGATCGTCGTGGACCACGACGCGGCGACCTTCTACGACTTCGAGGCCAAGTACCTCAGCGACTCGCAGGCGCGCACCGAGGCCCCGGCCGACCTGCCCGCCGACGTCAGCGAGCGGGTGCGCGAGATCGCCGTACGGGCCTTCGAGGCGATCGACGGCGAGGGCCTCTCCCGGGTCGACGTCTTCGTGACGCCCGACGGCGAGGTCGTCCTCAACGAGATCAACACGATGCCCGGCTTCACGCCGATCTCGATGTACCCCCAGATGTGGGAGGCGACCGGGCTGTCCTACCCCGAGCTGATCGACGAGCTGATCCAGCTCGCGCTGGAGCGCCCGACCGGCTTGCGCTGAGCGCGCCGTCAGCCCAGCACGTCCGCCGGGTCCGCGCCTCCGGCGACGGCCTGCAGACCGTCGATCCACTGGTCCATGGCGGCCAGATTGCGGGCGACCAGCGGCGACACCAGGGCCGCGAGGACGGCGTCGTCGACCTCGGCGCGGCCGAGGTCGAGCGAGGTCCGGAACCGGACGTCGCCGTCGCTCAGGTCGATCTCGAACGAGCCGACCACGAGCCCGTAGTTGGCCTCGGTCAGCACGGCCGCGACGGCCTCGCGCCGGTCCTCGGGCACCTCGTCGGGCAGCAGGCTGTAGAACGCGACCTGCGGCTCGTCCGGGTCGACCTCGGCCACGAAGGGCCACGGCGCCTCGCCGTCCGAGGGCTCGAGCAGCATGCCGCCGGGGTGCTCGTCGTCCAGCTCGACGACCCACTCCAGGCCCTCGAGGACGGCGACGACCCGCTCCAGGAGCGCCACCTCAGCCACCCACGCCCGAGAGCTGACCGGTGACGATCTCCTTGATGGCCGACTTGCGGCGCTTGAACTCCGCAACGTGCTGGGCGTTGCTCTTGTACGACGGATCGGTCCGCATCTGCTTGGCCACCTTGTAGAGGATCTCCAGGTCCTGGTCGTCGATCTTCGCGATCGCTCCCGCGAGGTTGTTCTCCGCGACGATGTGCAGGATCTCACGGGCCCGCAGCCGGACCGTCTCGTTGTCGCTGAGCAGGCAGGCGATCAGGTCGTCGACCTTGCGCTTGCACTGGATGGTGAGCTTCTTGATCAGCGGCTTGGCCTGCTCCGCGGTCATCACCTTCGCAGTCTTGGCGTTGGCGACGCCCTCCTTCTTGCCGGTGGTCGGAGCAGCTCCCTTCACCGGGGCCGTGCCGGGGTCGTCCACCTTGACGGGGCCGGGCGGGAAACGGCGGTCGAACTCCGCCTCGTCGATGCTCATCAGGTCCATGATGAGGCGCTTGCCCTCGTCGTAGTCCGCGAGCTCCTCGACGTAGGCGTCGTAGGCGTCCTTCCGCGCCTGCCACGCGACGAGGGCGTCCTGGTGTGCCTTCTCGGCCCGCTCGGGCGCGCTCACGGCGGCGTTGAGCGCCCCGCGCGCCTTCTTCTGCTGACTGTCGACGTTGCCGAAGAAGAACTGCTTGGCACCCCACAGCACGCCGCGGTCGCCCTTCCCGCCGTACTCCATCTCGTTCTTGGCCTCGCGCAGCTTGTGCACGCGACGTCCGCGCTTCACCAGCGTCTTCAGGCTCTTGTAGAGCGCCGAGGTCGCCTTGATGGCCTTGCCGGTGGCCTTGGTCGCGCCCATGTCGCCGCCGGCGGTGAAGGTGCCGGCGGCGTCGGCGAAGTGCCCGACCGCCTCGACCGAGTTGATGGTCGCGGTCTCCGCCTTGCGTCGCTGGCCGAAGCTGGCCACCTTGCCGAGGTCGCGCATCTGCTCGTAGTCCTGCGAGCCCTCCGTGCGCGTGCCGCCGGTCTTGAGGTCGTCCTCGTACTTGGTGCGGAGCTTGGTGCCGTAGCCGAAGTCCTTCTTGCCGGTGGTCCGGAGGAACTCCAGGAAGGCCTTCTTCTCGGCCGCATGCTGCGTAGCGTCGGACCACGTGGTCGTGAGGGGGTTGAACTCGATGGCCGGGGCACCGGTCCCCCCGCCACCCGGGGGCGTGGCGACGGGCTTCTTCTTGGCCTTGGCGGCGTCGGGGTCCGGGGCCGACACGTCGTACGTGCCGCCGGTCAGGCCGCTGGCGTGCGCCACCCAGGCGACGTGGAACTCGTGCCACCGCTTCCGGTCGCTGCCCTTGACCTTGCCGCCGGTCTTCAGCGCGGTGACGAACTCGCCGAAGCGCTCACCACGCACGTCCTCGGGCAGGAACGTGTCCTGCTCGCGCTTGATGTGGGTGCGCTGACGCCCGAGCTTGCCCGAGGCGACGCTGTCCTCGATGGCCTTCTTGGTCTTGATCGTGCCCTGGACGCCGTTGACGGCGACGTCGAGGAACGGGATCTGCTCGCCGGCCAGGTCCGACATGCCCGCCAACGAGCTGCCGCCGGAGGTGACGCCCAGGCCGCCGGTCAGCAGCGAGGTCGCCGCCGACTCCATCTGGACGGCTCCGAGGTTCTTCCCGATCGAGTCGCCGCGGGCGCCGTCCCCGAGCCCGAAGTCGTACTTCTGGTAGGCGTGCCACAGGTTCTCGACGGAGTCCTTGGCCTCCAACGCGCCGCCGAGCATCTCCTTGGCGCCGCCGAGCACGCTCATCGTGCCGCCGAAGCCCTTCACGGCCTCGGTGCCCGCGAAGGTCTCGGCCTTGTCGAAGGCCTTGCCGTCGAACGTCAGCCCCTCGGCGTCCTTGAGCTGCGGAACGGCCTGGAGGGTGTCGGCCAGGTCGATGAACTCCAGCGGGACGGCCTCGTCGTCGGAGCCGATCTCGCCCTCGCGCAGGTTGCCGACGGCGGTGCTGCCGAACAGGCCGAAGAACCGGTGGATGGTCGGCTCCGGGGCACGGCGTACCTCGAAGGCCGTGCCGGTCGACTCCTGGTGGTCGTGCGCGCCCTCGAGCGGGGTCCGGGAGATCCGGTTGAGCGGCATGGGCACCGGTGACGACGGGACGGCCGCCTCGATGGTGGGGGAGTCGGTCTCGTCGGTGCGCTTGCGGCGCGCGTGCCCGCGATCGCGCGTGGCCCGGGCTGAGGACGTCACGGTCAAGAACCCTAGGACACCGGAACGCTCCCCGCTGGGGTTCCGCAGATCCCGGGGCGCTCAGCCCCGGTCGACCGCCCGGCGGACCAGGCCGTGGGCGACCTCGCCGAGCGAGGTCCCGCTGGCGGTGCAGGCGAACGGCAGCACCGACGTCTCGGTGGTGCCGGGCGTGATGGCCGTCTCGAGCAGTACGAAGGTGCCGTCGGGGGAGACGAGGAAGTCGGAGCGCGACAGGTCGTCGAGGCCGAGCACGCGGTGGGCCTCGCGGGCCACCTCGCCGAGCCGGGTCGTCAGCTCGTCCGGCAGGTCGGGCGTCAGCAGCGACACGTACTCCGCGGTGTAGCGGGCGCTGAAGTCGAACTCGTGGCCCCGCTCGTACTCGACCGCGACGGGGAGGAGGGAGGTGAGGCCGTCGGGGGTCTCGTGGCAGACCACGCTGACGTCGACGCCGTCGTAGAACCGCTCGACGAGGGCGTCCTCGCAGTAGGCGTAGGTCTCGACCAGGGCCGACGGCAGCGCGCCCAGCCCGTCGACCCCGGTGACGCCGAGGGCGCTCCCGCCCCGGGCCGGCTTGACCACGACCCGGTGGCCGAGGCGGTGCATGACGTGCTCCATCAGGGCGGTCGCCCCGATGTCGCGGAAGGTCGTCGCCGAGAGGCCGACGCTGTCCGGGACGGGGATGCCGGCCCGGTGCAGCAGCTCGCGGGCGGCGCCCTTGTCCCAGGCGACCTTGCAGGCGCGGCTGCTGGAGCCGACGTAGGGAAGGTCGATCAGCTCGAGGAGCGTCTGGATCTCGCCGTCCTCGCCGAACTGGCCGTGCAGGGCCGGGAAGGCCGCCACCACCTTGTCGCGCTGGAGGCTGTGCAGCAGCTGACGGTCGAAGTCGTAGGCGCTCGCCTCGACGCCGCGGGCCCGCAGCTCGCGGACCAGGTTGCGGCCGCTGGCCAGCGACACGTCACGCTCGTGGCTCAGGCCGCCGGCGATCACGGCCACGGGTCCGGCGAGCTCGTCGGTCGTCATGGATTCAGGCTCCCACACGGCACGGCCTCAGACGCAGCGCTCGACCAGGTCGAGATGGGCGGCCACCAGCGGGGCGAGCTCGGCCATCACCGAGGCGCTGCCCTCGGGTCGGTAGTCGGCGGGTACGGAGACCTGCAGCCGGGGTTCGTAGCCGCCGGTGGTCAGCACCAGGTCCGCCTCGTTGTCCTGGTCCTGCTCGGGGGGAACGAACCAGCCGACGTCGTTGACCAGGATGCAGTCGCCGGTGACCCGGAAGTCCTCGGGCGCCGGGGCGCCGCAGGCGACGACGATCGCGGGGTCGCCGTACGCCGCACCGGGGGCGTCGGCGGGCTCGGACTCCACCCGCTCCTCGCCGGCGAGGCTGGCGGGCAGGTCGTCGACCAGGGCCGCGCAGGTCGCGGCGTCGGCGGCGTCGAGGTCAGGGGTGGCCAGCTCGACCGGACCGCAGCCGGTCAGCAGGGTCAGGACGACGGCCGCGCACGCGACGACGCCCCTGGTCCCGCGGGTCCAGGGGCGTCGTCGACTGCTGGTGGTGGGCACTCAGATGTGCACGACCGGGCAGGTCAGCGTACGGGTGATGCCGTCGAGGGTCTGCACCTTCGCGACGACCAGCTTGCCGAGCTCGTCGACGTTGCGCGCCTCGGCCCGCACGATGACGTCGTACGGCCCGGTGACGTCCTCGGCGAGCGTGACGCCCTTGACCTGGGCGATCGCGGTCGCGACCTCGGCGGCCTTGCCGACGTCGGTCTGGATCAGGATGTACGCCTGGACGACCATCGTGGTTCTCCCTGTTCGGACTGGGGGCGCCCGTGTGTGCGGGCTGGTGACCGAGGGTCAACCTACCCCGTCCGGTGCTGGTGGTCATAGACGCCTCTGGTGGGATGGGGGCATGGCGCTCCCCTCCGACGCGACCCTGGCCGACGCCGGCGAGTTCGGGCTCATCAGCGAGATCGTCCGGCACTTCCCGCAGGGCGAGCACGTGCTCGTCGGTCCCGGCGACGACGCCGCCGTGCTGCGGGTGCGGACCGGCCACGTGGTGGTCTCGACGGACCTGATGGTCGAGGGTCGGCACTTCCGCCGGGACTGGGCCAGCGCGGCCGACGTCGGCCACCGCGCCGCCGCCCAGAACCTGTCCGACATCAACGCGATGGGCGGGCAGGCGACCTCGCTGACCGTCGGGCTCGCCGCCCCGGCCGACCTGCCGGTCGCCTGGGCGCTGGAGTTCGCGGCCGGCTTCGCCGAGGAGTGCGCGCTGGTCGGCGCGAGCGTGGTCGGCGGCGACCTGACCCGGGCCGACCAGGTGGTGATCGCGGTGACCGTGCTCGGCGCGGTGACCGAGTCTCCGGTGCTGCGCTCGGGGGCCCGCCCGGGCGACGTGCTGGCCCTCACCGGCCGTCAGGGCTGGGCGGCCGCCGGTCTCGCGGTGCTGGGTCGGGGCTTCCGCTCGCCGCGCGCGCTCGTCGAGGCCTACCGGCGTCCGGCGCCGCCGTACGCCGCGGGGCGGGTCGGTGCGGAGGCGGGGGCGACCTCGATGATCGACGTCTCCGACGGGCTGCTCGCCGAGGCCGGACACCTGGCCGACGCCTCCGGCGTGGCCATCGACGTGTCGACGGCCGCCTTCGAGGTGCCCGAGCCCCTGGTCGCGGTGGGCGCCGCGGTCGGCGCGGACCCGATGAGCTTCATCCTCGGTGGTGGCGACGACCACGCCCTGCTGGCGACGTTCCCGCACCCCTCCGCCGTCCCCGACGGCTGGACCGTCATCGGCGCCGTCACCGAGGGGGAGGGCGTCATCGTCGACGGCGCGCCGTACGACGGCCCCACCGGCTGGACGCATTTCTGAGCGCGCCTCGCCCGAGCCTGGGAGGGCGAGGGGTCACGCGCCAGGTCGAGTAGCCCCGCGGCTGAGGCACGAAGCCGCGACGGGCGTATCGAGACCCTGACCGAGGGTCTCGATCCGCTCGCTGGCGCTCGCCACTCGACCAACGAGGCTACGGCGCCCGCGAGAGACGAACGGGGGGCAGCGACCCTCGCCACTCCACGAACGCCGAGAGGCCCCGACCGCGAACGGTCGGGGCCTCTTCGAGATGAAGCTGGGTCAGCGGGTGACCTTGCCGGCCTTCAGGCAGCCGGTGCACACGTTGAGACGCTTGGGCGTGCCGTTGACGGTCGCCCGGACGCGCTGGATGTTGGGGTCGAAGCGACGCTTCGTGATCTTGCGCGACCAGGGTCGGTTGTTGCCGAAGCCCGGCTTCTTGGCGCAGATGTCGCAGACGGCAGCCACCGTGAACTCCTGATGGATCGAGGTTGTGGATTGTGGGGCCCGGCGAGCGGGCAACCGCACCAGCGTATCCGACGGTCAGGGTGATGAGAAAATCGGGCGAGGCGGTCCACCCGCACTGTCGGCGGCGGCGACTAACCTTCACCCGGTCGGAGTCCGAGCGAGCAGGAGAGGACGGCGGATGGAGGTCCCTCGCAGCGGTGGTGTGCAGCTCTCCGTGGTGCTGCGGTTCGTCGACATCGCGACGGACGCCCTGGCGGGCGCGCGTGAGGAGATCGACGCTCTGAACGTCTACCCGGTGCCCGACGGCGACACCGGCACCAACATGTACCTCACGGTCTCCGCCGCCCGCGACGCGATCCGGGAGGTCGTCGACGCCGACCCGGGCACCGACGTGGCGACCGCGCTGGCTCGGCTCAGCCGGGGTGCCCTGCTCGGCGCCCGCGGCAACTCCGGGGTCATCCTGAGCGAGATGCTGGGGGCGATCTCCCGCCGCCTCGCCCACGCCCGGCCCGACGAGCGCAACGCGGTGGTGATGGCCGAGGCCCTCCAGCAGTCGACGGACGCCAGCTACGCCGCCGTCGGCACGCCGGTGGAGGGCACGATGCTGACGGTCTCGCGAGCTGCGTCCGACGCGGCGCTGGAGGTCGCCAAGGACCCCGGCGCCCGAGCCCGCGACGTGTTCACGGCGGCGGCGCAGGCGGCGCGCGATGCGCTCGCCCGCACCCCCGAGCAGCTCGCGGTGCTGGCCGACGCCGGCGTCGTCGACGCGGGCGGGCGGGGCCTGAGCGTCGTCCTCGACGCGGCCGAGACCGTGCTCACCGGCCGACGCCCGGTGCCGGTCACCAGCCCGATCGGACGACACACGATCCCGGTGCCCGTCCCGCTCGGCGGGGAGCCCGACCTGCGCCCGGACGGTCCCTCCTACGAGGTGATGTACCTCCTCGACGCCGCCGACGACGACGTTCCAGTGCTCCGCGAGCGCCTGGCCGCGCTCGGCGACTCCCTGGTCGTGGTCGGTGGCGACGGGCTCTGGAACGTGCACGTGCACGTCGACGACGTCGGAGCGGCCATCGAGGCCGGCATCGAGGCCGGACGTCCGCACCGCGTCCGGGTCACCCACTTCGCCGAGCAGGTCGCCGCGGCGCGGACCCGTCCGGAGCCACGGTCGGGTCGACGGATCGTCGCCGTCGCGGCCGGCCCGGGGCTGACCCGGCTCTTCGAGGAAGCCGGAGCGGTGGTGGTGTCCGGCGGGCCGGGACGGCGCCCCTCCACCGGCCAGATCCTGGAGGCGGTGACCGGCTGCGGGGCCAGCGAGGTGGTGCTGCTGCCCAACGACCAGGACTCGGTGCGGGTCGCCCAGATCGCGGCCTCGACGGCCGAGGCCGACGCCGACGGAGCGGTCCGGGTCGCGGTGATCCCCACCCAGGCCCAGGTCCAGGGCCTGGCGGCGATGGCCGTCCACGAGCCCGGGCGCAGCTTCGACCAGGACGTCCTCGAGATGACGGCCACCGCCCGCCACGCCCGCCACGGGGCGGTGACGGTCGCGGCGCGACAGGCGATGACCATGGCCGGCCCCTGCGAGGTCGGCGACGTGCTCGGCGTCGTCGCCGGCGACTTCGCGGTCGTCGGCTCCGGTCAGTACGCCGTCGCGATCGACGTCGTCGACCGGCTGCTGGGCGGCGGCGGCGAGCTGGTGACCCTGGTCGCCGGCGAGGAGGACGCCGAGGGCTCCCTGGCCACCCGCGTGGCCGGCTACGTCGAGGAGCACCACCCGGCGGTCGACGTCGTGGTCTACGACGGCGGTCAGGAGCGCTACCCGCTGCTGGTGTCGGTCGAGTGATCGGCCCCGACTCGCCGATCGCGACCGTCTTCGGCACCGAGACCAAGAAGCGCGACCTGGTCATCAAGGGACTCGGCCTCGAGACGGTCGGCGACCTGTTGCGCCACCTGCCGCGCCGCTACATCAAGACCGGCGAGCTCACCCAGGTCGACGACCTCGAGGTCGGGCAGGTGCTCACGGTCGTCGGCCAGATCACCAAGAGCGACATCAACACCTACCGCGACCGGCGCACCGGCCAGACGGCGTACCGTCTCGACGCCCTGCTCGGCACCGACGGCCCGTCCCTGCGGATGTCCTTCTTCGCCAAGAACAAGGGGGTGGCGGCGTGGCACGCGAAGCGGCTCCCGGTCGGACGGCGTGGCCTCTTCGTGGGTCAGGTCGGCTCGTTCCAGGGCAGCTGGCAGCTCACCAACCCGCAGCTCACGCTGTTCGGGGTCGACGAGGACGGCGTCGAGGGTCCGGAGGACGGCCTCGGTGGCGCCGAGTCCGAGGCCGACATCCCCGCCCTGTTCCCGGTCTACCCGCTCACCAAGGGCGTGGAGTCGTGGGACCTCGTGCGGGCGATCAGGTTCGCCCGCACCGTCCTCGACGACGCTCCAGAGCTGCTGCCGCTCGAGCTGCGCGAGCGCTACGACCTGGTCGAGGCCCGCACCGCCCTCAACTGGGTGCACGCGCCCGACGACTACGGCCAGGTGGGGGCGGCGCAGAAGCGCTACCGGTTCGAGGAGGCCCTGGTCACCCAGCTGGTGCTCGGCCGCCGGCGTCGGGCCCTGCGGGCCCAGGGCGCCCGGGCCCGGACCGGCGGTGGGGGACTGCTGGCCGCGTTCGACGGGAGACTGCCGTTCGAGCTGACCGCCGGCCAGGTCGCCGTCGGTGCCGAGATCGAGGCCGACCTGGCGCAGGACCACCCGATGAACCGGCTCCTCCAGGGCGAGGTCGGCTCCGGCAAGACCCTGGTCGCGCTGCGCGCGATGCTGCGGGTGGTCGACTCCGGCGGCCAGGCCGCGCTGCTGGCGCCGACGGAGGTGCTGGCCCAGCAGCACCATCGCTCGATCACCGCGATGCTCGGTGATCTGGCGTCCGGCGGGATGCTCGGCGGATCGGCGGACGCCACGGCCGTCGAGCTGCTCACCGGCTCGATGACCAAGACGCAGCGCACGGCCCCGATGAGCCGGCTGGCCAGCGGCGAGGCGGGCCTGGTCATCGGCACCCACGCACTGCTCGAGGACAAGGTCCAGTTCGCCGACCTCGGGATGGTCGTCGTCGACGAGCAGCACCGCTTCGGCGTGGAGCAGCGCGCCGCCCTCACCGACAAGGCCGGGACGCCGCCCCACGTGCTGGTGATGACCGCGACCCCGATCCCGCGGACCGTGGCGATGACCGTGTTCGGCGACCTGGAGACCTCGGTGCTCACCGAGCTCCCGGCCGGACGGGCGCCGATCCAGTCGACCGTCGTCCCGCTCGCCGACCACCCCTCGTGGGTCAACCGGGTGTGGGAGCGGGTGCGCGAGGAGGTGGCCAAGGGCCACCAGGCCTACGTCGTGTGCCCCCGGATCAGCGGCGACGAGCCCGAGGCGGGGGAGCAGGACCAGATCGACCTCGACGAGCAGGGCAAGGCGCGGGCGCCGGCCGGTGCGCTGGCCGCGGTCGAGGAGATGGCCACCAGCCTGGCCGACGGGGCCCTGCAGGGACTGCGGGTCGCGGTCCTCCACGGCCGGCTCGCGCCCGACGTCAAGGACCAGACGATGCGCTCCTTCGCCGCGGGCGAGATCGACGTGCTGGTCTCGACGACCGTGATCGAGGTCGGCGTCGACGTCGCCAACGCGACCGCGATGGTCCTCCTCGACGCCGACCGGTTCGGCGTCTCCCAGCTCCACCAGCTCCGGGGCCGGGTCGGTCGCGGCGGCCACCCCGGTCTGTGCCTGCTGGTCACCCGCGCCGACGCCGGCACCCCCGCCCGCGAGCGGCTCGACGCCGTGGCCGCGACGACCGACGGGTTCGAGCTCAGCCGGGTCGACCTCGAGCAGCGTCGCGAGGGCGACGTCCTGGGCGCCAACCAGTCCGGCTTCCGCTCCAGCCTGCAGAGCCTGCGCGTGCTGCGCGACGAGAAGACCATCGTCGCCGCGCGCGAGGCGGCGAACGCCCTGCTCGACGCCGACCCCGAGCTCGCCGAGGCGCCGCTGCTGGCTGCTGAGGTGGCGCGGCTCGAGGCCTCGGCCCGCTCCGAGTTCCTGGACAAGTCGTGACCCGGATCATCGGGGGCCGCGCGGGCGGGCGCCGCCTCCAGACCCCCAGCGGAGCCGCGACCCGCCCGACCAGCGACCGGGTGCGCGAGGCCCTGTTCTCGTCGATCGAGTCCTGGTGCGGCACGCTCAGCGGCCTCCGGGTCCTCGACCTGTACGCCGGGTCCGGGGCGGTCGGCCTGGAGGCGTGGTCCCGCGGGGCCGGCGTCGTGACCCTGGTCGAGTCCGACCGCCGCACGGCCGCCTTGGTGGCGGCCAACGCCCGCACGCTGGGGTTCGCGCGGGCCGAGGTGGTGGCCGCCACGGTCGCCACCACGCTGGGCCGGATCCCGACGGCGCCGTACGACGTGGTGTTCCTCGACCCGCCGTACCCCCTCGACGACGCCAGCGTCGCCGCCGACCTGCGGGCGCTGGTCGACCACGCGTGGCTGGTGCCCGGCGCGCTGGTCGTCGTGGAGCGCTCGGTCCGCAGCCCTGAGCCGGACTGGCCCGAGGGGATCGAGCTCGACCGACGGCGGCCCTACGGCGAGACCGTGCTTTGGTACGGTCACGCCGCCGATCCCGACGAGCCCGCAGAGGAGTGAGCAACGTGCGCCGAGCCGTCTGCCCCGGGTCCTTCGACCCGGTCACCAACGGGCACATCGACATCATCGAGCGGGCCGCGACCCTCTTCGACGAGGTCGTGGTCGCCGTGGGGGTGAATGCCTCCAAGAACCGGCTGTTCAGCCCGGACGAGCGGATGGACATGCTGTCGCAGGCCTGCGCGGGCTTCGCCAACGTCACGGTGGCAGGATTCACCGGACTGCTCACGACCTTCTGCGAGGAGCGGGGCATCCACGCGATCGTCAAGGGTCTGCGCGCCGTGTCCGACTTCGACTACGAGCTGCAGATGGCCCAGATGAACGCCTCGCTGACCGACGTCGAGACGGTGTTCGTGCCGACCAGTCCCGAGTACTCCTTCCTGGCCTCCAGCCTCGTCAAGGAGGTCGCCTCCTTCGGGGGCGACGTCTCGTCGCTGGTGCCCGGGTTCGTCCACACCCGGCTCACGACCCGGCTGGCCGAGCGCCAGGGCTCGTGACCCCTCGGCTCCCGAGGCGCTGGTTTGGTCGGTGGTCCGTCGGGCGGATAGCATTCCCGACGATCTGTATGTGCCCGGACCCGGAAGTGATCCCCTGACCAGCCTGGACCCGAGAGCGCCGCTCGTGCTCGACACCCGCGAGCTCGGCCGCCGCCCGGGGTCCCAGCGTGAGGTGACGCGGACGGTCCCGGCACCCGCAGATCTGGGCATCGAAGTCCTCCTTGTCCCTGAGGGTGCGCCGGTCGAGCTTGACCTGCGCCTCGAGGCGGTCATGGAGGGGGTCCTGGTCACGGGCACGGCGCGAGCCGGGCTCGAGGGCGAGTGCGCACGGTGCCTGGAGCCGATCACCGACGACGTCGAGGTCACGTTCCAGGAGCTGTACGTCTACCCCGAGCACCAGACCCCGCACGACGAGGACGACGATGTGAGCCGGCTGCAGGACGACCTGGTCGACCTGGAGCCGCAGCTGCGGGACGCGGTGGTGCTTGCACTGCCCTTCCAGCCGCTGTGCGAGGAGGACTGTCCCGGACTGTGCACCGAGTGTGGTGCCCGGCTCGTGGACGACCCCGATCACACGCACGAGGCGCCGATCGACCCGCGTTGGGCGGGCCTGACCGCGCTGAAGAACGACGACGAGTAGTGCCAATGGGCCGGACCTCCGGCCCCGGATGAGGAGAGAACAGTGGCTGTCCCGAAGCGGAAGATGTCGCGCAGCAACACGCGTCACCGTCGTTCGGCCTGGAAGGCCGTCGCCCCGACGCTGGTGACCTGCGCGAACCCCGCCTGCGGTGCCAAGCACCTGCCGCACCGCGCGTGCGGCACCTGCGGCCAGTACGGCGCTCGCGCCGACCGTCGTCAGGTCCTCTGAGCATCATCAGAGCGTCCGGCCCGGTCCGCTGACCACCTACGCAGAGCTCCGCAGCGCGCTCGGTGATCCTGTTCTGGATCCCGAGCTGCTGGAGCGCGCCCTCACCCACCGCTCGTACGCCTACGAGAACGGCGGGCTGCCGACGAACGAGCGCCTGGAGTTCCTGGGCGACTCGGTCCTCGGGGTCGTCGTCACCGAGACGCTCTACCTCACCCACCCCGACCTGTCCGAGGGCCGGCTCGCGAAGCTGCGGGCGGCGGTCGTCAACGCTCGCGCGCTGGCGGGCGTCGGCCGGGCCATCGGGCTGGGTGAGCACGTCAAGCTGGGGCGGGGCGAGGAGGCGACCGGCGGCCGGATGAAGGCGTCGATCCTCTCCGACACCGTCGAGGCGGTCATCGGTGCGGTCCACCTGAGTGGAGGCTTCGAGGTCTCCGCGGTCGTGGTGCACCGGCTCTTCGACCCGCTGATCACCGCGGCCTCGGCCATGGGCGCGGGCCTCGACTGGAAGACCTCGCTCCAGGAGCTGGCGGCGGAGCACTCCCTCGGGGTGCCCGAGTACGTCATCGAGGACGAGGGCCCCGACCACATGAAGACCTTCACCGCTCAGGTGCGGGTCGCCGACCGGCTCTACGGCAACGGTGTGGGTCGGTCGAAGAAGGAGGCCGAGCAGGCGGCGGCCGAGACGGCGTACGGCGAGATCGCCGCGTCCCTCGGCGTGACCGATCCGGCACTGGGCGCGGCCGAGGACGCCGCGGCCTCCGCGCCCGCGTCCCCTCCGCACGAGTAGTGCCCGAGCTCCCCGAGGTCGAGGTCGTCCGGGCCGGCCTCGAGCGTCACGTCCTCGGCTCCACGATCACCCGCGTCGACGTGCTTCACGAACGGCCGGTCCGCCGCGATCCGCGGGGGCCGGCCGGTTTCGCGTCCGCGCTCGCAGGCCGGCGTATCGAGTCCGCCCGGCGCCGTGGGAAGTACCTCTGGCTCCCGCTCGACAACGGCGACGCGCTCCTCGGTCACCTCGGCATGAGCGGCCAGCTGCTGGTGCAGCCGCCCGAGGCGGCCGCCGAGCGGCACCTCCGGGTCCGGCTGGCCCTGGCCGGCGCCGCCGAGGGCCGTGAGCTGCGCTTCGTCGACCAGCGGATGTTCGGGGGCCTGTCGGTGTCGTCCGGCGGGGCCGAGCTGCCGCCGGAGATCGCGCACATCGCGCGGGACCCGCTGGACCCCGAGTTCGACGATGACGAGTTCGTGGCCCGGGTCCGCCGCCGCCAGTCCGGCGTGAAGCGGCAGCTGCTCGACCAGAACCTGATCTCCGGGGTCGGCAACATCTACGCCGACGAGGCCCTGTGGCGCGCGCGGATCCACGGCGAGCGGTCGGGTGAGCGACTGAGCGCCGCCCAGGTGCGTGAGCTGCTCGGGCACGCACGTGAGGTGATGGCCGACGCGCTCGGCCAGGGCGGCACCTCCTTCGACGCGCTCTACGTCAACGTCAACGGCGAGTCCGGCTACTTCGACCGCTCGCTGCACGCCTACGGTCGCGAGCAGGAGCCCTGCGACCGGTGCGGGACGCCGATCCGCCGCGTGGCGTTCATGAACCGGTCGTCGTACTTCTGCCCGGTCTGCCAGCCGGTCCCGCGGCGACGTCGGACGACCTCTGCGGTGGCGCCGGTCGCGGACTGAGGGTTTCGAGACGGCTCGCTCGGCGCCGTCGCAGGCTCCGGCACCGCGCTCCGAGATTGACCCCAGCGGCTCGTGGTGGGACTCTTGAAGACGGTCCGCCAGAGCGGGCCGCCCCCCAAGAATCGGAAGGCTTGTCCATGGCCAAGGCGCTGATCGGCTACCTGAACAGCGACCTGCGAACCCCCACCCGGCTGGTTGCCGACAACGCCCGGCTGCGGGCGCGTGTGGGTGAGCTCGAGGCACTCGTCCTCAAGCTCTCGGAGGAGAACGACAAGCTCGTCGCGGCCCGCGCCGCCGAGCTGCTGGAGATCGACACCGCGTCGGCGCTGCCGGAGATGCAGCCCGCGTAATCCCGGTGCGCGGCCCCCGGCCGCGCCGTAGTGTGCCGCCTTCGTGAGCAGGATTCTCGAGACGGTCGCCCCGCAACGCCTCGGCCCCGGTTTCCGGTGGCTGATGGCGTCGTCGTGGACCTCGAACCTCGGCGACGGGATCGGCCTCGCGGCCGGTCCGCTCCTGGTGGCCTCGCAGACCGACGAGGCCGGACTGGTCGCGCTCGCGGCCCTCATGGTGTGGTTGCCCCCGCTGCTCCTCGGCCTGTACGCCGGGGCGCTCGCGGACCGGCTCGACCGCCGGCTGCTGGTGGTCGCGGTCGACCTGGCCCGCTGCGCCGTGCTCGCCGTCCTGGCCCTCGCGGTCGCGACGGGAGCGGTGTCGATCGCCGTCGTTCTCGGGGCGCTGTTCCTGCTCGGGACGGCCGAGGTGTTCGCCGACAGTGCGTCCTCGACGCTGCTGCCGATGCTCGTCGACCGCGACGACCTGGCGATCGCCAACGCGCGCCTCACGACCGGCACCATCACCCTCAACCAGCTGGCCGGTCCGCCGCTGGGCGCGTTCCTGTTCGCAGCCGGAAGCGCCTCGCCCTTCGTCGCCCAGGGGGTGCTGGTCGGCCTCGGAGCGATGCTGGTGGCCCGGGTGGCGGTGTCGCGCCCGCGGTCGGACGACGCGCCCGACACCCGGCTCCGGCACGACATCGCCGAGGGGTTCCGGTGGGTGCGGCACCACGCGGCCGTGCGCACCCTGGTCCTGACCATCCTGATCTTCAACGTCACGTTCGGTGCGGCCTGGTCGGTGCTGGTCCTCTACGCCACCGAACGACTCGGGCTCGGCGAGGTCGGCTTCGGCCTGGTCACGACGTTCGGCGCGCTCGGGGGGCTGCTCGGGACCACGGTCTACGGCTGGCTCACCCGGCACGTCAGCCTCGGTGACCTGATGCGGATCGGTCTGGTGATCGAGACGCTCACCCACCTGGCCCTGGCGCTGACCACCTCGCCGTACGTCGCGCTGCCGGTGTTCTTCGTCTTCGGCGCGCACGCGTTCGTCTGGGGCACCACCTCGGTCACCATCCGCCAGCGCGCGGTCCCCACGGCGCTCCAGGGCCGGGTGGGCAGCGTCAACCTGGTCGGGGTGTACGGCGGTCTGGTGGTCGGTGCGGGCCTCGGCGGCCTGCTCGCCCAGCACGGGGGAGTGACCGCCCCGTTCTGGTTCGCCTTCGCCGGCTCGGCGGTCTTCGTGGTGCTGATCTGGCGGCAGCTGAGCCACGTCGCGCACGAGGACGTGACGCAGCCCGTCGTGGAGGAGAGCGCGGGATAGGGTGGCCCCGCTGAGCTTCCCCCGCGCAGCGCTGCGACGATGCAGCCTCCGTGTCCGCTCGACCGCCCACGGTGAGGGAGCCCGACGATGTACCTGAAGAGCCTGACCCTGAAGGGGTTCAAGTCCTTCGCCTCCTCCACGACGCTCCAGCTCGAGCCGGGCATCACCTGCATCGTCGGTCCCAACGGCTCCGGCAAGTCCAACGTCGTCGACGCCCTCGCCTGGGTCATGGGCGAGCAGGGCGCCAAGTCGCTGCGCGGCGGCAAGATGGAGGACGTCATCTTCGCCGGTACGTCGGGCCGCCCCCCGCTGGGTCGGGCGGAGGTGGTGCTGACCATCGACAACTCCGACGGCGCGCTGCCGATCGAGTACGCCGAGGTCACGATCACGCGGACGATGTTCCGCAGCGGCGGGTCCGAGTACGCCATCAACGGCAACGGCTGCCGGCTGCTCGACGTCCAGGAGCTGCTCTCCGACTCCGGCATCGGTCGCGAGATGCACGTCATCGTCGGCCAGGGCCAGCTCGACACGATCCTGCACGCCACCCCCGAGGACCGGCGCGGCTTCATCGAGGAGGCCGCAGGCGTCCTGAAGCACCGCAAGCGCAAGGAGAAGGCGCTCCGCAAGCTCGACTCCACCGAGGGCAACCTGACCCGGCTCAACGACCTGCTGACGGAGATCCGGCGCCAGCTCAAGCCCCTCGGCCGGCAGGCCGAGGTCGCCCGGCGCGCGGCGACCGTCCAGGCCGACGTCCGCGATGCCCGGGCCCGGTTGCTCGCCGACGACCTCGTCACGGCGCGCACCTCGCTGCAGCAGGAGATGGCCGACGAGTCGGTGCTGCTCGAGCGGCGCGAGCAGGTCGAGCACGAGACCGGCCAGGCCCGGGAGCGTGAGAGCGCACTCGAGGCGGCCCTGCGTGAGGACCTGCCGGCCCTGTCGAAGGCGCAGGACACCTGGTTCACGCTGTCCGGCCTGCGCGAGCGGCTCCGGGGCACCCAGTCGCTGGCCGCCGAGCGGGTCCGCAACGCCGCGGGCACGACCGACACCGAGGTGACCTCGGGCCGCGACCCCGACGAGCTCGATGCCCAGGCCGAGCAGGTCCAGGCCCAGGAGCAGCGGATCGGGGCGGAGGTCGACGCCCAGCGGGTCGCTCTCGAACAGGCCGTGACGGCTCGCAAGGGCGCCGAGGACGCCGCCGCCGAGGAGGAGCGCCGGGTGGCCGGCCTGCAGCGCGCCGCCGCCGACCGGCGCGAGGGCCTGGCCCGGCTGCACGGCCAGGTCAACGCGCTCCGCTCGCGCGCCACCGCGGCCGACGAGGAGGTCGGCCGGCTCGGCCTGGCCCGCGAGGAGGCCGTCGCACGCGCCGACCGGGCCCAGCGCGACTTCACCTCGCTGGAGACCAAGGTGGCCGGCCTCGACGCCGGCGAGGAGGGGCTCGACGCCGAGCACGAGGCCGCCGTGGGGGCCCTCGACGACCTCGAGGAGCGCCTGGCCCAGGCCCACGACGAAGCCCGTCAGGCCGACCGGGACCGTTCGACGCTCGCCGCCCGCAAGGACGCGCTGGAGATGGGCCTGGCTCGCAAGGACGGCGCCGGCGCGCTGCTGGCGGCCACCGACGAGGTCTCGGGGATGCTCGGCTCCGTCGCCGCCCTGCTCAGCGTGCGCACCGGCTACGAGACCGCGGTCGCGGCCGCGCTCGGCTCCGCGGCCGACGCGGTGGCGGTCACCGGCACCGACGCCGCACTCGTCGCCATCGAGCACCTCAAGGCTGACGCCCTCGGCCGCGCCGGGATGCTGTTGGGCGGGGGGCCGGCCGACGGCCTGCTGGACGACCGGGACTGGCCCGGCCTGCCCGCGACCGCGTCGTACGCCGTCGACGCGGTGGACTGTCCCGACGCGCTCCGGCCGGCGCTGGCTCGGCTGCTCTTCAAGGTGGCCGTCGTCGACGACCTGACCGCGGCCCGGGCCCTGGTCCGCGAGTCGTCGGACCTGGTCGCCGTGACCCGCGAGGGCGACGTGATCGGCGCCTACTTCGCGTCCGGCGGCTCCTCCGACCAGCCCAGCCTCATCGAGATCCAGGCTGCCGTCGACGAGGCGTCCTCGTCGCTCGCCGAGGCGGTCGCCACCGGGGAGCGCCTGGGCTTCGAGATCAGCCGGCTGGAGGCGGAGCGGCTGGAGGCGCAGAAGCGCGTCGACGTGGCGCTCGCCAAGCTGCACGAGTCGGACGCCACGCTGGCCGCCGTCGCCGAGGAGCTCGGGCAGTACGGCTCGCAGGCGCGGGCCGCCCGGGGCGAGGCCGAGCGGCTCACCCAGGCGATCGCCAAGGCCGAGGCGGCCCGCGAGCAGGCCGTCGCCGGCCTGGCCGAGCTGGAGACCCGGCTCGCCAGCGCCGAGGACGCTCCCGAGGAGGAGCCCGACACCGGCGAGCGGGAGCGCCTGGTCGAGGCCGCCCGGAACGCGCGGCAGACCGAGATGGACTCCCGGCTCGCCCTGCGCACGGCGGAGGAGCGGGCGCGGGCCCTGCACGGGCGGGCCGACTCGCTGCGGCGGGCGGCCCAGTCCGAGCGTGAGGCCCGGGCTCGGGCCCGTGAGCGCCGCGAGCGATTGCTGCGCGAGGGCCGGGCGGCCGAGGCCGTCGCGACCGCCGTCGCCGTGGTGCTGGACCGGCTGGAGGGCTCGGTCGACCGGGCGGCCGACGCCCGGGCCGAGGTCGAGCGGGCCCGCCAGGGTCGTGAGCAGGAGCTGCTGGCCGTCCGCACCCGGCTCCGCGAGCTCGGCAAGGAGCACGACGAGCTGGTCAGCTCGGTGCACCGCGACGAGATGGCCCGGGCCCAGCAGCGGATGCGCATCGAGCAGCTCGAGGAGCGCGCGCTCGACGAGCTCGGGATGGACCCCGACGGGCTGGTGGCCGACTACGGGCCCGACCAGCCGGTGCCGGCCACCGAGCAGACGGCGGAGCAGGCCGAGGCGGGGGACGACCCGCCGCAGCCGACGCCGTACGTCCGTGAGGAGCAGCAGAAGCGCCTGCGGTCCGCGGAGCGCGCGCTGTCGATGCTCGGCAAGGTCAACCCGCTCGCGCTCGAGGAGTTCTCCGCGATGGAGGAGCGCCACAAGTTCCTCACCGAGCAGCTCGAGGACCTCCGCCGCACCCGCAAGGACCTCCTCGACATCGTGCGCGAGGTCGACAGCCGGGTCGAGCAGGTCTTCACCGAGGCGTACGCCGACGTGGAGCGGGCGTTCGACGCGACGTTCGCGCGGCTCTTCCCCGGCGGGGAGGGCCGCCTGGTCCTGACCGACCCCGCCAACATGCTCACGACCGGCATCGAGGTCGAGGCCCGACCCGCGGGCAAGAAGGTCAAGCGCCTCTCGCTGCTGTCGGGTGGTGAGCGGTCCCTGGTCGCCGTCTGCTTCCTGGTCGCGCTGTTCAAGGCCCGGCCCTCGCCGTTCTACATCCTCGACGAGGTCGAGGCGGCACTCGACGACACCAACCTGGGTCGGCTGCTGGAGATCTACGAGGAGCTGCGCGAGAACTCCCAGCTGCTCGTCATCACCCACCAGAAGCGGACCATGGAGGTCGGGGACGCCCTGTACGGCGTGACCATGCGTGGCGACGGCGTCTCCGCGGTCATCAGCCAGCGGCTCCGCGAAGTCGAGCCGGCCTGATGGCGGGGGAGCGTCCCACCCGGGCCGACTACGTCGCCTGGCGCACCGTCACGACCCGCTGGCGCGACGACGACGCCTACGGACACCTCAACAACGCGACCTACTACGAGCTCTTCGACACCGCGGTCAACGCGTTCCTCTTCGAGGCGACCGGCACCAACGTGCGTCACCTGCCGCAGATCGGGGTGGTCGCCGAGACCTCGTGCCGCTACTTCCGCGAGATCGGGTTCCCCCAGCCGATCGAGACCGGCCTGGTGGTCGACAAGGTCGGTCGCTCCAGCGTCATCTACGGGATCGGGCTGTTCCAGGGCGACGGCGAGGAAGCGGCCGCCGAGGGCCGCTTCGTGCACGTGTACGTCGACAACACCGACCCGGCCCGCCCCGTCGCGCCGCTGCCCGACGTGATCCGGGCCGCAGTCGAGCCGCTCCTGCGCGGCTGAGCGGTCCCCCACCGGTCGTGTGCGACGGTGGAGGTCGGGGTATCGCACCGTGCGACCCACCACCTTGTCTCGGGAGGACGTCCCTTGCTCTACCTCGTCATCACCATGGCCGTGATCCTCGTCGTCGCCGGAGTCGTGGTCCTCTACGCCGCCTACCCGCACCGCGGCGAGAAGATCCCGGCCGCCCCGTGGCTCGGCGACGCGATGACGCGGACCGTCGACGCCCTGCCGACCGTGGCGCCCGAGGAGACCGAGGAGCGGTCGATGGACTTCCACCGATAGCCGGACCGCGGCGCCCTCCTGATTGGATGTCCCCATGGACGCCGTCGCTCTCCTGATCCTGCTCGTCGCCCTCGTCGGCGTCGCCCTCGTGGCGACGGTCGCCGGCCTGGTCGTGACCCGCCGGCGCAAGCCCGGTCCGCTCCCGAACACGCACACCGACGTCCTCGGGGTCCCGCCGGCGGACCCGGAGGCGCCGGTCGAGTTGAGCAGCCCGCCCGCGACGATCGAGCCCGAGGTCGCCCCGGAGCCGGTGCCCGAGGCGCCCGCGCTGGAGCGCCCGGAGGGTACGGCGTCCCGGCTGGTCCGCCTGCGGCAGCGGCTGGCCGGCTCGCAGGGCGGCCTCGGCCGCGGCCTGCTGGCGCTGCTCAGCCGCGACCGGCTCGACGAGGACACCTGGGAGTCGATCGAGGACACGCTGCTCACCGCCGACGTCGGCGTCGCGCCCACGCAGGAGCTGGTCGACCGGCTGCGGACCCGGCTGCGCGTCGAGGGAGGCGCAGCCGACGCCCGGACGGTGCTGCGCGAGGAGCTCGTCGCCCTGGTCGACCCGACCATGGACCGACGCTTGCAGGTCAGCGGTGAGGACGGGCGCCCGGGCGTCGTCCTGGTGGTCGGGGTGAACGGCGCCGGCAAGACCACGACCGTCGGCAAGATCGCGCGGATCCTGGTCGCCGAGGACCGCAGCGTCGTCCTCGGCGCGGCCGACACCTTCCGCGCCGCCGCCGTCGACCAGCTGGCCACCTGGGGCGAGCGGGTCGGGGTCGAGGTCGTCCGCGGCGCCGAGGGCACCGACCCGGCGAGCGTCGCCTTCGAGGCGGTCAAGGACGGCGTCGACCGCGGCGTCGACACCGTCATCGTCGACACGGCCGGCCGGCTGCAGAACAAGGCCGGCCTCATGGACGAGCTCGGCAAGGTCAAGCGAGTGATCGAGAAGCAGGCCCCGGTCACCGAGGTGCTGCTGGTGCTCGACGCCACGACCGGTCAGAACGGCATGATCCAGGCCCGGGTGTTCAGCGAGGTCGTCGACGTCACGGGCATCGTGCTGACGAAGCTCGACGGCTCGGCCAAGGGCGGCATCGTCGTCGCCGTCCAGCGCGAGCTGGGCGTCCCGGTGAAGCTCGTGGGGCTCGGCGAGGGTGCCGACGACCTGGCGCCGTTCAGCCCCGAGGCCTTCGTCGACGCCCTGCTCGGCTGAGCCGGGCCCGGTCGCCGGGCCGGGAGGTCAGTCCCGCGGGGTCCGGCCGTGTACGGCGCGAGCCGCGACCGCGACGACCTCGGCCTCGGGCCCCGCGGCGTAGAGGTCGCGGTGTCGGTCGACATCGGCGTACGAGAGCCGACCGATCTCCGCCTCCCCGCTGAACCGGGGTCGCACCCGGCGCGGCTCGCGCCAGACGACCGTCTGCGGGTTGCCGCCCGTCGTGATGGTGCGATAGCTCAGCTCGGGGTGCAGGTCGTGGAGGGCGAACACGGTCTTGAAGACGTCACCGTGCCAGGCCTTGCGCTCACTGCCCGCCTCCTGGCGCAGCCGCATGGCCGTCTCGCGGTCGGGGGCGGTGGAGGCCGCGTCGACGGGGAGCACGTTGTCGAGGACCAGGACCGTGCCGTCGTGGGCGGCGGTGGCGAAGACCGTGCGGATCTGCTCCAGCGCCGTGCGCCAGTCGTGCGGATCGTCGACCAGGACCAGGTCGTAGCGGCGTCCTTCGGCGAACCGGTCCAGGAACCGGTCGAGGCTCAGCTCGTAGAAGTGCGCACCCTGGTCCCGGTAGCTGCGCACGTCGAAGCGGAAGTGCTCGTCGACGACGTCGCGGTGGGGGACGACGAGCTGGGTGAAGATCGCCTGCCCGCGCCACCCGACCTGCAGCAGGGTCCGCGCCCCGAGGACCTCGGCGAGGGCGTTGACCCGGCGGATGGTCGCGCTCGGCTTCCAGCCCTCGGGCAGCGCCCGGGGGCGCGGGATCCGGATCCGGAGGTGGCTGAGGTACTGCGCGGCGTTCGGCGCGAGACGCACCACCGCACGCCCCTCGACCGACAGCACGGCATCGTGGCTGCACGAGTGGATCTGCTGGTCGACCCGGCGCGCGTCCCCGATGGTGGTGAACGACAGGTGCTCGGGACCGTGGCGGCGGAAGACGTGGAAGCGCTTGCGAGAGATGTCGCGGAGCAGCAGCAGGGTGTGGAACGTCGAGCCTTCCTCGCCGGCCACCACCTCGGCCCGGGCCAGCGCGTCGAGCTGGTCGCGCAGCGGCATCAGCTCAGGGGTGACGATGGTCCACCCCTGCGCCTCGAGTCGGCGCTCGATGATCTCGCGGTTGATCACCCCCACCCCGGTCCGGCCGTCCCGGGAGAGCCACAGACGCGTGCCGTCCTCCTGCGCAGGGCCGTCGTACGACGCCAGGAAGTCGATGTGGTCCGGGTGGCTCCAGTCGGCGTACTTGTAGCCGGCGTCCGGCACGTGCAGGACGGAGAACGTCGTCGGGCGGGTCAGCACGAGGACCTCGTTGCGGATGCCGAGGACCTCCAGCATGTCCCGCTGCCAGGCGGACAGGGTGGGGGCCGGAAGGCCGGCGTCGGCCACCCACACGATCGGCAGGTCGGGGTGCTCGGCAGCCCACCAGAGGCGTTGGAGACCCTCCAGCAGGAAGTGGCCGTACACGTCGTGGAAGACGCCGGCGTAGATCGCCTCGCGCGGTAGGTGCTCGGGCTCGCCGAGCTGAGCCGGCTCCGGCGCCACGTAGGTGCGGTCGCCGTGGCGGCGGTCGTCGAGGGTCGACTCCAGCACGCTCCCGTCCGCCCGCAGGACACCGGCCCGGACCGTGCGGGGCTCGGACGAGGGGTGCCGGGGGTACGCCGTCGCCCCGGGGAGCGACTGCACGTCGAGCGGACCGGGCTCCACCGTGGGCATGTCGTTCAGGACGGGTCCTGGCGGTGCAGTCGCCGGAGCCGGCCCAGCGGCAGCCAGCGGGTCTGCCGCGCGAGCTCACTGCCCGACAGCTCCGCGACCGAGGCCTCGCGCCAGAGCTTGCCCGGCCTGCGTCGGGCGATGTAGAGCGGGGTCCGACCGACGAGGACCCGCCGGGCGACGTGGTGGGGGTGGCCGGACTGGATCGCGAGGGCTGCGCGAGCGGCCACCTCTCCGGTGCCGAGCATCCAGGTGGACTCGGGGTGGCCGAGCCGCTTGGTGGCGCGGAAGGCCTTCATCAGGTCCTCGAACGAGGAGCCGCTCAGCCGGACCACGTCGAAGCGCTGCGAGCGGTCGTGGAAGTGCTCGACGTAGGTGGCCAGGTCGAGCTCGAAGAACGCCACGCCGGAGGCCACGTGGGCCCGGGGGTCGTCGTCGAAGTGCGGGTTGACGCTGACCCGCACCGCAGCCGACGATCCGAGCACGACGGTCGAGGACGCGGAGCCGGTGTCGAGCAGGCTCTTCGGCCCCAGCCGCTCGAGGGCCTGGAGGGCCGCCTCGTCGGCCCGGCTCGGTCTGGCCGCCCGGGCCGGCGGGACCGACACCTGCAGGAGATCGAGGATCTCCGAGGAGCTCGGGTTCAGCTTGGAGACGACCCGTCCCTCGGCCCGCAGGACGCGCTCGTGCTCGAGGGTGTGGAAGGTCTGGTCGACGCCCCGGGCGTCACCGACCGTGTGCATGTTCCGGTGCTCCTCACCGTGACGCCGCAGGATGTGGAACCGCTTGCCGGTCACGTCCTTCAGCAGCATCAGGGTGTGGAAGGCCGAGCCCTCCTCGCCGGCGACCACGGAGGCTCGGGCGAGGTGGTCGAGCTGGTCGCGGACGCCGAGCGACTCGGGGTGCACGACCGTCCAGCCGGCGGCGGCGAGACGCTGCTCGGTCGGACCGGCGAACAGGTCGCGGGCGTCGCTCGCGAGCTTGCTGCGCGAGAGCCACAGCCGTTGACCCGGTTCCTGCGGGGGACCGTCGTAGCTGGCCATGAAGGCCGCGTGCTCCGGGTGGAAGCGGTCGTCGTAGCGGTAGCCGATGTCGGGGACGTGCAGCCGCTCGTAGCGAGTGGGCCCGTTCAGGACCCGGGTCGGGTTCTCCAGGCCGAGCAGCTCGAGGATCTCGTGCTGCCAGGGGCGCAGCTTCGGGTCCTCCCAGCTGTGGGCCCCGGCCCACACCAGCGGAAGGTCGGGGCGCTCGCGGGCGTACCAGGCGCGAGCCAGGCTCTCCAGCAGGAAGTGACCGAAGTGGTAGTAGAGCGGCCCCGCGTAGATCGCCTCCGGGGCCTCGCCGTCGGCGACGTCCGGGAACAGACCGGGCGGGACGGGGAAGCCCTGCTCACCCGAACGGCGGTCGAGGACGGTGTCCTCGACGTAGGCCCCGGTCCCGTCGTACACCCCCATCAGGAGCTTGCCGGGGTGGGACGCCACCCGGATCGTGGGGTAGACGACGCCGTTCGTGACGTGGCGTGTGCCGAGTGAGCTCACGGCGTCGCGCTCAGCCCAACGTCGGGATCGCGCGCAGGATCTCCCGCGCCTTCTCGAAGGCGGCGGCGTCGCCGGTCTCCCGGGCCTGGACGATGAGGGGCCACGCCTCCGACGCCAGCAGGTCCGCGGGGTCGACGGCGATGGTGCGCGCCATGTAGGCCTGGGGCGGCGTCTGCGGGTCGTCGGCCTCCAGGTAGGGGACCTCGGAGTCGTAGGCCGAGGGGAGCACCTCGGAGGCCGGGTCCGCGCCGATGACGACGGCCGTGCCGGTCGGACCGGTGTTGACCATGATGACGAGCAGGTCGGGTCGGTGGCGGGCGATGATCTCGACCGCCTTGTAGACGTCGCCCGCCCACGCGCCGGTGACCCGGCGGCGGGCAGCCTCCAGGCCGTTGCGGGGCAGCACGTCGTCGAGCACCGTCACACCGGTCGGCGAGAGGTGGCGCTCGACGTTCATGAAGTCGCGCAGCGCGAATTCCGACAGGTGCATGCCGTCGATGAACGCCAGGTCGATCGGGGTGCCCTCGAAGTGCGCCAGCGCGTCGGGCCGGGTGAAGAACTCGTCGCTCTTGGCCTGGACCAGGTCGAGGTCGCAGTGCAGCGGCTTGCTGACGACGAACTCGGGGTCGACGGCGACCGACCGGGTGCGCGACAGCGTCAGGCTCGAGCCCTCGTTGACGCCGATCTCGAAGTACGTGCGCGGCTGCAGGTGCTCGTGGAGGCCACGGAGGAGGTCGTGGCGCGACAGCACCGGGGTGGGGTGAGGCACGAACGGGTCCGAGGCGATCCAGCCGCCCTGGCGGTCGTTGGGCTCGCCGAGCGGGCGGGGCTTGGCCACCGGCGCCGCCGGCGTGGCCTTCGCGGCCGGACGACGGCGCTTCGCGGGCTTGGGAGGCGGGGGCGGCGCGAGCCGGTCGGCCAGCTGCCGGCGGTAGTGGCGCTCCGCCCGGCGGACCTTGTCCGTGCGCTCCTTCCCCAGCGTCGCCTCCAGGCCGCGACCGAGCCGCGTTCGTACACTCACAACTGCCTCCTCGTGGCCGGTTTGGGCCCGATCATAGGGGAGGGCAGGAGGGGGGTGACGTCGGGTGCCCCGGGGGCCGGGTGCTTGTAGGGTCGGCGCACCGAACCACCGACCGAGGAGTGCATGTGCCCGAGCCGGACAAGCAAGTCGTCAATCTGCTGCGCGCGATCCGCAGGGAGCTGGTCGCCGGCCGGCGCACCCCGCCGCCGTCGGTGCCGGTGCAGCTGCGGGAGCGGGGCGTGGCCCAGTCCGTCGACTACATCGAGGCCGAGCGCCGGCTCGACTCCGCGCAGATCTCGGCCACCAAGCCAGCTGCGATCGCGGCTGCCCTGAGGGCGGTCACGATCGACGGGATGGTCGCCGAGTTCGGCGTCTTCCAGGGCACGTCCCTCACCCAGATCGCTCAGTTCTTCGACGACCGGACCGTGCACGGCTTCGACAGCTTCGTCGGGCTGCCGGAGTCCTGGAGCGGCACGGAGAAGGGCGAGGGTGCCTTCGACGTGGGTGGGGTCCCGCCGGAGCTGCCCGTCTCCAACGTCGAGTTCCACGTCGGGTTCTTCGACAAGACGGTGCCGCAGTTCGCCACGGCCCATCAGGGTCCCTTCGCCTTCGTCCACCTCGACGCCGACCTCTACAGCTCGACCAAGACGGTGATGGACACGCTCCTGGACTGGTTCGTCCCGGGGACCGTGATCGTCTTCGACGAGTACTTCGGCTACTACGGCTGGCAGAACCACGAGCACAAGGCGTTCCTGGAGCTCCTCGAGCGCACGGGCTTCTCCTACGAGGGGATCAGCATCGGGCACATGAACCTCGGGGTCAGGCTGCTCGCCTGACCCCGGACCCGGTCGCTCAGGGGCGGAGCCGGCGCTGAGCGGACCGGGCGGCCCGTCCGACGCCGCGCCGCACCGTCGAGACGACGGTGCGCTCGCGGAGCTCCTCGAGCTCCGCCCGCGTCTCCTGCAGGCGCTCCTTGTGCCGGGCCAGCCGAGCCTTGAGGTTCTCGACCTGCTCGGGGTCGGCCCGCTTGATCTTCTCGTCGAGGTCGGCGGTGCGGAGGTCGACGAAGCCGAGGTCGAGGTTGGGCTTCCACTCGACCCCCCACACGGCATCGAGCGCCTCGACCAGGCTGACGTCGTCGGAGACGTACGCCGCCGCCCGGCTCGCCGCCGCCGTGAACGTGACGGAGACCGAGTCCGAGACGTCCGCCCCGGCCGGCGGGAAGAAGTTGGCGACGCCCAGGTCCTCGCCGAACGCGACCCGCATCATCTTCTGGACGGCCCGCGAGCCCAGGCCGACGGTGACCGGCAGGTCGAGCCGGTAGGGGCTCGGGAACACGTCGCCCGGGTCCTCGTCGACCAGCTGCACCCGGCCCTCGCCGCGGTACCACTCGGCGGTGAGGTAGAGCTCCAGCAGCGGGTCGGCGAGGACTCGCCGCCGGCCGCCCTGCAGGCTCGACCACGGACCGACCAGCAGCACGCGGAGGTCCGACTCGGACTGGTTGAGCAGCCGGTCCACGCACTCGCGGGCCAGGGCCGCCGTCTCGACGTCGGTGCGCACGACGGCCGTGATGTAGGGGACCTCCCACTGCCGGTTGTCCGCGCGGCGGCGGTAGCGCGGCATCGGCATCCGCTGGGCGAAGTGGATGTTGTTGAAGTGCGAGACCTCGGCAGCCTTGTCCTGGATGGTCGCGCGACCGAGGTGGTAGGTCTGGGCCGAGTGCACCGGGATGAAGACCGACCCGCGCTGCCACATCTGGTAGGCGATCTCGGTGTCGTCGCCGAGCTTGAGGTCGGGGTTCTGGCCGTTCGTCCGGTCGTAGACGGCGCGCGTCACCGTGGCGCAGGCGCCCATGTGGGTGGCGTAGTTGCGACCCGAGCTGGTGTTGAGCTCGTCGGTCTTCTCGAAGACCTCGAGCGACCAGTGCCGGTGCAGCGTGTCCAGGTCGTGGTGGCGGCGGATCTCGCCGGACCGCACCTCGTCGTACACCTGCTCGGGGGTGAAGTCCCACTCCTCCACGAAGCCCTTGTGGCCGATGGTCGCGGCCTCGGGGATGAAGTGCGCCCACTTCGCGTGCTCGCGGACGTTGTCCGAGAACAGGATCATGTCGGAGTCGACCCAGTAGATGATGTCGCCGTCGGAGGCGTCGATGCCGACCTTCAGCGCGTGGGAGCGGCCCCACCCCTGGTCGCCGGGGACCCGGATCAGCCTGGTGTTCTTGGGAGCGAACTCACCGATCTCGACGGGGACCTCGCTGCCGTCGTCGATGACGACGACCTCGAGGAGGTCCTCGGGGTAGTCCTGGGCGGCGAGGGAGGCCAACGTCAGCGGCAGGGTCGCGCTGTTGAAGGCCGCGGTCACGACCGACACCTTGAGCGTGGGCTCCCACCCGTCGGGAAGGGTGCCGTCGAAGACGTCGCGCCACTGGTTCTTGTAGACGACGTCGCGCAGCGCGGGGTTCTGCGTCAGCGGCTTGGGTGACATGTCAGCGGGTGCCTCTCTGTGGCGTCAGGCTGGGCGTCAGGACGAGACGATCTCGGGCATGAACCGAGGCCACTGCTCGGGGGCGTTGCGCATCAACAGGGAGTCAGCCTGCTTCCACGTGTGGCCGTCGGAGTGGCGGACGTAGACGTAGCCGAGGCTCTGGGTGCGGTAGCCGATCCCGCCGGCGTTGCCGACGCGGATCAGCACGGAGCGGTCGGTCGAGTGCGGCGTCGGGCGCCACCCGCCGATGTCGTTGAGCGCGGCGCGCGAGAGCAGCATGGCCCCGCCCGCGACCTGGTAGTGGTAGCGCTCGGTCTGGAACATCCGGTGCGCGGTGTGGTCGATCTCCTCGAAGTAGAGGTACTCCGTGGTCTTCCCGACCACGTCGGCGCCGGAGTAGAGGTAGGCCAGGACCAGGTCGCCGATGACGTGCGGCCCGTAGAAGTCGTCGTCGTCGATCTTCACGACGAGGTCGCCACTGGTCCGCCGGGCCGTGTCGGCCAGCACCGAGCCGAAGGGCGTCGACGCGTCGTAGCGCAGCACCTGGGCCCCGGAGAGCCGGGCCGCCTCCTCGAACTCGGGGTCGAGCGGACCCTCGACGCCGTGCAGGGCGACGGCGATCTCCAGGTGCGGGTAGTGCTGGGCGGCGAGTGCGCGCAGGACCTCGGAGACCCGGCTGGGACGCATGCTCGAGAGGACGGCGCTGACGGTCGGCAGCAGCCGGTGGCCGAGGGTGGCGGCGTGCCCGGCGAGCTCGAAGAAGCCGCCGAAGCGCTGCATCGCCTCACGACGCTGCGGGACCGAGCGCAGCTCGCGCACCAACCCCTTCGTCGGACGGTACGGCGACCGCAGCAGCTCGGCGAGACGCTCACCGAGGAGGTCGTCGGCACGGCCGAAGCTCAGCGGCAGCGAGTGCAGGACGACGCCGGTCGCGGCCAGCTCCGCCAGCCGGCGGCAGAGCACGGTCTCGTCGGTCGCGCTGCCGGGCCGCAACCCGGAGAGATCGATCGACTCGACCGGGCGTAGCCGCCGAACCTCGGCGCCGCCCAGGGGCGCGGTCACGGGTCGGGACCACCCGACGAGCTCCTCGACCTCCGGATCGGGGTCGAGGTCGCGGGGGGTGAAGGTCAGGTCGCCGTCGCGGACCGTGAGCGCGAAGGACCCGGGCGGGAGGTCGAAGGTGTGCAGACGGCCGACCGGGTGGTGGAGGCTCAGGTCGATGATCGGACGGTCGAGTCGCTCGGTGAGGGAGAGATGACCGGTCGCGTCGACGAGCAGGGGGTGCTGCACGAGGGTCAGGTGCGGGTCGTCGGCCGTGGAACGCAGCTCCTCCAGCACGCGCGGGCTGCCGACCAGTCCGAGGTCGGCCCGGCTGAGGCCGACCCCTTCGAGGTAGCGGCTGGGCAGCTCGGGGATGCCGGGCGCGGTCCGCGTCGGCAGCAGCGCGAGGGCCGCCGGCGCGACGTCGGCGGTCGCGAGCTCGGCGTACCCGTAGCCGTGGTGGGAGCGGTCGACGCCGAGCACGGGGTAGACGGCGCGAGCGACCGAGGCCAGCGGCGTGGGCTCGGAGAGGCGCACGTCGACCTCGGCGGTGCCGGGCTCCTCCTCGGGGTACGACGTCGTGGCGGACAGCAGGTGGTCGACGCGGCCGAGCTGTCCGTTCCAGCGGGCGGTCGGACGCTCCCAGTCGCGCACGCGGACCACGAGTCGGTCGACGGTGAGCTCCGGGTCCGCCACGGTCAGGACGCGGACGAGGTCGAGCGAGTCGACCTCGATGCGGACCTCGGGGGTGTGCGCCGGCAGGTCGCGGACGAGGGCCTGGAGCTCCTCGACCGAACGGATCGTCTCGGTGGGGACGTCGCGACGGGCGAGCGCCACCAGACGGCTCCGCCGGTCGCGGGTCCTGGATACGCCTGCTGCCACCGTCTCCCACGCCTCCGAGCCGTCCATGAAGGCCCTATCGCCTCATCCCTCTGACGCGCTGGAGGGTACCCGAGCGGCGCGCTCGGTCGCACAACGCCGTTCGCCGTTGCCGCCCCCGTCGGCCGGATCCGCCACGTGCCCCCGACCGTGGCTCTCCAGCTCTGCTTCGGCATCCGTCGCGCCGATGTGGTGCCGAAATGTCGAAGTAACACCGACCCGAGGTCTGTTACGACGACGAAACATGAACCGGGTGGTGGCGAAACCTCGGGCCAAGAAGGTGTGGGTCGAACAGGGCGAGCCCGGGTCGACAGCGTTGTCGTCCCCGCCGCCTTCCCGTTTTGTTTCCCTGGAGGTTCTGTGGACGGCTATTACGCCTTCATGCTGATCGCGACAGCGCTGGTCCTGATGATGACGGTGCCGGCCCTGGCCCTCTTCTACGGCGGCATGTCGCGGTCGAAGTCCGTGCTGAACATGATGATGATGTCGTACGTCGCGGCCGCCATCGTCGGCATCCTGTACGTCGCGGTCGGCTGGTCGATCGGCTTCGGCGGTGACGGCATCTTCTTCGCCAACCCGTTCGAGCTGTTCTGGCTCGACGGTGTCACCACCGACGCCTACATCGGCGTGATGTTCCAGATGACCTTCGCGATCATCACCGTCGCGCTGATCAGCGGCGCGGTCGCCGACCGCATGAAGTTCTCCGCCTGGGTGGTCTTCACCCCGATCTGGGCGCTGCTCTGCTACTTCCCGATGGCCCACATGGTCTTCAGCTGCACCGACGACTCGCTCATCTGCGGCAAGATCGGCGCGCAGGACTACGCGGGTGGCACGGCCGTCCACATCAACGCCGGTATCGCCGCGCTCGTGCTGGTGCTCCTGCTCGGCAAGCGGATCGGCTTCGGCAAGGAGCCGATGCGTCCGCACAACCTGACCCTCACCATGCTCGGTGCCGGTCTGCTCTGGTTCGGCTGGTACGGCTTCAACGTCGGCTCCATCGTCTTCGGTGGCGAGAGCCCCGAGGCCGACATGGAGCAGTTCTTCGCCGAGACCGGTCGCACCTTCGGCAACACCACCCTGGCCGCCATGGCCGCGATCCTGGGCTGGCTGCTGGTCGAGCGGTTCCTGCACGGCAAGGCCACCTCGCTCGGCGCCGCGTCCGGCATCGTCGCGGGCCTGGTCGCCATCACCCCGGCCGCCGGTGCGGTCGACCTGAGTGGTGCGGTCGCCATCGGTGCCATCGCCGGTGCGGTCTGCGCCTGGGCCGTGGGCCTGAAGTTCAAGCTCGGGTACGACGACTCGCTCGACGTCGTGGGCGTCCACCTGGTCGGCGGCATCATCGGCACCGTCCTGATCGGTGTCTTCTCGACGTCCGACGGTGCGGGCGGCGTCGACGGCCTCCTCTACGGCGGCGGCATCGACTCGCTGGTCGACCAGATCCTGGGTGTCCTGGTGGCCATCGTCTACGTCACCGTGATCACCACGATCATCGGTCTGGCCATCAAGTACACGCTGGGCCTGCGGATCACCGACGAGGCCGAGGTCGAGGGCATCGACTTCGACCAGCACGGCGAGACGGCGTACGACCTGCACACCAGCCTCTCCAGCAGCGGCACCGGCGTCATCGCCGCCGCCACGAAGTCGGAAGGGACGCACGTATGAAGCTCGTGACCGCGGTGATCAAGCCGCACAAGTGGGAGGACGTCCGCGAGGCGCTCGAGACCTTCGGCGTGACGGGCATGACCGTCAGCGAGGTCAGCGGCTACGGCCGCCAGAAGGGCCACACCGAGGTCTACCGCGGCGCTGAGTACGACATCGCCCTGGTCCCGAAGATCCGCATCGAGATCGTCGTCGACAACGACGACGCCGACGACGTGGTCGGGATCATCGTCAAGACGGCCCAGACCGGCCGGATCGGTGACGGGAAGGTGTGGGTCAGCCCCATCGAGACCGTCGTCCGCGTCCGCACCGGCGACCGGGACGAAGCGGCGCTGTGATCCACCGGCGGCCCGGCTCCCTGCCCAGGGAGCCGGGCCGCCGTCTTCTCCGGCCCGGACTCGGGCATGATTCGTCCCGTCGTCCCACACCTGTGCACAAGGGGTACACATGAAGCTCGTGACCGCGGTCATCAAGCCGCACAAGTGGGAGGACGTCCGCGTCGCCCTGGAGTCGGTCGGCGTGACGGGCATGACCGTCAGCGAGGTCAGCGGCTACGGCCGCCAGAAGGGCCACACCGAGGTCTACCGCGGTGCCGAGTACGACATCGCCCTGGTCCCGAAGATCCGCCTGGAGATCGTCGTCAGCGACGGCGACGTCGAGGCCGTCGTCGACGCGGTCCGCACGAGCGCCGAGACCGGCAAGATCGGCGACGGCAAGGTGTGGGTCTCGCCCGTCGACTCGGTGCTGCGCGTGCGCACCGGCGACCGCGACGACGCGGCGCTCTGAGACATGACCCGAGCCGCGTGACCGCTGCTGATCGCGCCCGTCGTACCTTCGAGGCCGACGCGCTCTGCGCCACGGCGTACGCCGACTGCGGGGGACCGGACTCCGGCGTCGCCCTGGTCGCCGTCGGCGGCTACGGACGCGGCGAGCTGGCCCCGCACTCCGACCTCGACGTGGTCCTGGTCAGCGCCGAGGGCGTAGACCTCGGCGAGCTGGCCGCCAAGATCTGGTACCCGCTGTGGGACTCCGGCGCCACCATCGACCACTCGGTCCGCACCTTCCCCGAGATGGTCGCCGCGGCCGACGGGGACCTGCGGGTCGTGCTGGGGCTGCTCGACATCCGGCACCTCGCCGGGGACCCGCACCTCACGCTGCGGCTGCGCACCACGATGCTCGCGCAGTGGCGCCGGCAGGCCCTCGACCGGCTGCCCGCGCTGCAGGAGCTGGTCCGGGGCCGCCACCAGCTGATGGGCGAGCTCGCGCACCTGTCGGTGCCGGACCTGAAGGAGTCCGAGGGCGGCCTGCGCGATGCGACCGTGCTCAAGGCGCTGGTCGCGACCTGGCTGGTCGACGTACCGCACGTCGAGCTCGAGCAGAGCCGGCAGGCGCTCCTCGACGTGCGCGACCTGGTGCACGCCATCGCCGGCCGCGCGACCGACCGGATCGCGCCCGAGACGTGGGACGTGCTGGCCGACGACCTCGGTGTCGCCGACGCGCGCGCCGCCCAGGTGCACGTGCGCGAGCTCGGCCGCCGGATCACCCATCTCTCCCGACTCACGTGGCGCCGGGTCGACGACCGGCTCAAGCGGCCGTCGGCCGTCGGCGCCCGCAAGCCCTCGCTCACCCCGGTCGCGGCCGGCGTCGCGCTGGCTGCCGGCGAGGTCGTGCTCGACCGGCGCGCCCGGCCCGCGGAGGACCCCGCCCTGCTGCTGCGTGCCGCAGCGGCGGCCGCCGAGAACGACGCCCTGCTCGCGCCCGCGACCGCGGCCCGGTTGGCGCGCGAGTGCGCCGCGCTGCCCGATCCCTGGCCCGCGGAGGCCCGTCAGCTGCTGGTGCGGCTGCTGGCGTCCGGACGCGGCCTGCTCGCCGTGTGGGAGACCCTCGAGGAGACCGGCGCCCTCGCGCAGGTACTGCCCGAGTGGGAGCGGATCCGGCTCCTCCCGCACGCCTCGGTCATCCACCGGTTCACCGTCGACCGGCACGTCGTCGAGACCTGCATCGAGGCCTCGGCCCTGATCCGCACGGTCGGTCGGCCCGACGCACTGATGGTCGCCGCGCTGCTGCACGACATCGGCAAGGGCAGCCTCACCGAGCACAGCGTCGCCGGCGAGCCGATCGCGCGGAGCATCGCCACCCGCCTCGGCTTCGACGCCGCCGCGGTCGACCGGATCGCGACCCTGGTGCGATGGCACCTGCTGCTCGCCGAGACCGCGACCACCCGCGACCCCGACGATCCGGCCACCGTCGACCTGGTCGCGTCGCGGGTCGGCGACCCGGAGACGATGACGCTGCTCACCGCGCTCACCGAGGCCGACGCGCGGGCCACGTCGCCCAAGGCGTGGTCGTCCTGGCGCTCCGGGCTGATCCTGGACCTGGCCCGCCGTACCCGTGCGGCGCTCGACGCAGGCTCGACGCTCCCCACGATCGTGACCGACGAGGTGTCGATCCCGCGCGAGGTCGCCGGGGGAGCGCTGTCGCTGAGCGTCGAGCCGCTGGAGGACGGGGCCCGGGTGACCGCGATCGCCCAGGACCGGGTCGGGCTGCTGGCCGATCTGGCCGCCCTCTTCGCGCTCCACCGGGTGCCGGTGCGCGCCGCCCGCGCCTGGGCGCAGGACCAGTACGGCGTGTCGGTCTGGGAGGTCGGCGAGGGCCGGGTCGAGCCGGCGGTCCTCCGGCAGACCTACGAGGCGGTCCGCGACGGCCGGACCGACCCGGCCACCCGGCTGCGCCCCACCGCGGAGCGCTCCCTGGCCCCGACGGTCGTCGTCCGGCCCGAGGCCTCGGACCAGGCCACGGTGCTGGAGGTGCGCGCCGAGGACCGGCCGGGCGTCGTCTACCTCGTCTGCGCGGCCCTGGCCCGCATGGACGTGGCGGTGCGGTCGGCGCACGTCGACACGCTCGGCCCGCAGGCGGTGGACGTGTTCTACCTGCAGGAGGCGTCGGCGGGCGCGCTCAGCGACCAGCGCGCGGCCGAGGCCGCGCACGCCGTACGCGCGGCGCTCACGAGCGAGGGCGCCTGACCGTCGCCCGGCCGGTGGTCAGGTCGACCCGGACCGGGCGGTCGTCCTCGCCGGGCGAGGGGACGGCCTCCGCCTGGTGCTCGCGGGAGTCCAGATCGCGGTTCGCCCGGTCGCGGGCGGGCTCGAAGACCTCGACGAACACCCCGAACGGGTCGCCGCCCGTGGAGCCGTCCCCACCGGCCATCAGCATCCGGTGGCTGGCCCACACGACGAGACCGAGGGCGAGCACGCCACCCGTCACCTCCAGCAGGACCCACACCATGCGGCCAGGATAGGTCTCCACAGTTAGGCTGGGGGTTCGCCACGACCCTCTCGATCGCCGAGGACTCTCTTGTTCGCCACTCTCTCCGACCGGCTCGCCGACACCTTCAAGAACCTGCGGGGGAAGGGTCGGCTCTCCGAGGCCGACATCGACGCCACCGCGCGCGAGATCCGGATCGCGCTGCTCGAGGCCGACGTCGCCCTGCCCGTCGTCAAGGAGTTCGTGGCGTCGGTCAAGGAGCGGGCCCGCGGCGAGGAGGTCAGCGGCGCGCTGAACCCCGCCCAGCAGGTCGTGAAGATCGTCCACGAGGAGCTCGTGGCCATCCTCGGCGGCGAGACCCGCCGGCTGCGCTACGCCAAGACCGGTCCGACCGTCATCATGCTGGCCGGGCTCCAGGGTGCCGGCAAGACGACCCTGGCGGGCAAGCTCGCGCTCTGGCTCAAGGAGCAGGGCAAGACCCCGATGCTGGTGGCCTGCGACCTGCAGCGCCCCAACGCGGTGACTCAGCTGCAGGTCAACGGCGAGCGGGTCGGCGTACCCGTCTTCGCGCCCGAGCCCGGCAACGGCGTCGGCGACCCGGTCGCCGTCTCGCGCGCGTCGATCGAGGAGGCCAAGCGCAAGCTCCACGACGTCGTCATCATCGACACCGCCGGCCGCCTCGGTGTCGACGCCGAGCTGATGAAGCAGGCCGCCGACATCCGCGACGCCGTCCAGCCCGACGAGGTGCTCTTCGTCGTCGACGCGATGATCGGTCAGGACGCCGTCTCGACGGCCCAGGCCTTCCTCGACGGCGTCGGGTACGACGGCGTCGTCCTCACCAAGCTCGACGGTGACGCCCGCGGTGGAGCCGCGCTGTCGATCGCCTCGATCACCGGCAAGCCGGTCATGTTCGCCTCGGCGGGCGAGAAGGCGACCGACTTCGACCTCTTCCACCCTGACCGGATGGCCTCGCGCATCCTCGACATGGGCGACATGCTCACCCTGATCGAGCAGGCCGAGAAGACCTTCGACCAGGAGCAGGCCCTCAAGGCCGCCCAGAAGCTCAGCGGCCAGGGCGGCGAGTTCACCCTCGACGACTTCCTGCAGCAGATGCAGCAGGTCCGCAAGCTCGGCTCGATGTCGAAGATCATGGGGATGCTGCCCGGGATGGGGCAGTTCCGCGAGCAGCTCGAGAACTTCGACGAGCGCGAGATCGACCGCATCGAGGCGATCATCCGCTCGATGACGCCGGCCGAGCGTGACAACCCCAAGATGATCGACGGCTCCCGCCGGGCCCGCATCGCCCGCGGCTCCGGCCGCCAGGTCTCCGACGTCAACCAGCTCGTCGACCGCTTCTTCGAGGCGCGCAAGATGATGATGCAGATGGCCAAGGGCGGCGGGATGCCCGGCATGCCGGGGATGCCGGGGATGCCCGGCCTCGGTGGTGGCCGCGGCAAGACCAAGCCGCAGCCGAAGAAGGGCAAGGGCGCCAAGCGCTCCGGCAACCCCGCCAAGGCCGCCCAGCAGGCCGCCGCCGAGAAGGAGAAGGCCGCCTCCGCCGGCAACCCCTTCGGCAACCCGGCCGAGCCGATCGACTACGAGAAGGCCGCCTCCGAGCTGAACCTGCCGAAGGACTTCTCGAAGTTCCTGAAGTGAGACTCTCCGGCCCCCGGATCAGCCCTCGATGAGCACGGTGCTGGTGGTCGACGGGGCCAACGTGGTCGGCAGCCGCCCGGACGGGTGGTGGAAGGACCGGGCCGGGGCGGCGCGGCGGCTGCACGAGGGGCTGCTGGTCGCGGACACGCCGTACGACGCGGTGGTGCTGGTCCTTGAGGGGGCGGCCAAGGGCGGCGTGAAGGCGGGCCGGGACGCTCACGTGCGCACCGTGCACGCTCCGAAGGACGGCGACGCCACCATCGTCGCCGAGACCCGTGCCGCCGCCGAGCGCGGCGACCGGGTCACGGTCGTCACCGCCGACCGGATGCTCCAGGCCCAGGTGCAGGGTCTCGGTGCGCTCGCCCTCGGGCCCGGCTGGCTGCTCGACCAGCTGTAGCGTCCGATCCATGACGGATCCCGCGTTGCGCGTCCACGGCCCGGTCCTGCCCGACGGCGAGGTGCGGGACCTGTACGTCGTCGACGGTCGCGTCACCTACGAGCGGCCGGCCGGCGCGGAGCTGGTGGCGGAGGGCTGGGTGCTCCCGGGTCTGGTCGACGCGCACAACCACCTCGGTCTCGACGACGGGGGAGCGGTCGACGACGCGGAGGTCGAGCGGCAGGCCCTCGCGGACCGTGACGCCGGGGCGCTGCTGCTGCGCGACTGCGGGTCGCCGGCCGACACCCGCTGGGTGCAGGAGCGCGACGACCTGCCGCGGCTGATCCGGGCCGGGCGTCACCTCGCGCGCACCAAGCGCTACATCCGGAGCTTCGGCCACGAGGTCGAGCCCGACGACCTGCCGTCGTACGCCGCTGAGCAGGCGCGGGCGGGCGACGGCTGGGTCAAGCTGGTCGGCGACTGGATCTCCCGTGACGAGGGCGACCTGGCCCCGTCGTTCCCCGCCGAGACCTTCGCGGCCGCGATCGCGGCGGCGCATGCCGAGGGCGCCCGAGTGACCGCCCACTGCTTCGGTCGCGACGTCCTGCCCGGGCTCCTCGAGTCGGGGATCGACTGCATCGAGCACGGCACCGGACTCGGCCTCGACCAGGTCGAGCAGATGGCCGCGGCCGGAGTCGCGCTGGTGCCGACCGTCATGCAGACGCAGAAGTTCCCGGGCTTCGCCGAGGCCGGGCGCGAGCGGTTCCCGGCGTACGCCTCGACGATGGAGGACCTCTACGCGCACCGGCGCGAGGTCTTGATGAGCGCCTGGGAGGCCGGCGTCGCGCTGTACGTCGGCAGCGACGGTGGCGGTCCCGCCCGCCACGGCCACCTGGCCGGCGAGGTGCTGGCCATGGTCGAGCTCGGTCTGCCCGCCGCCGACGTCGTGGCCGCGGCCTCCTGGCGCGCGCGCGAGTGGCTGGGCTTCGACGCGACCCTGGCCGAGGGTGCCCCGGCCGACTTCCTGGTCCTCGACCGCGACCCCGTCACCGACCCGTCGGTGCTCTACGCGCCCTCGCGGGTCGTGCTGCGCGGCCGGGTCGTGGCCTAGGCCTCGCGGACCAGCGCGGGGTCCGGGTCGTAGAGCACCCGCGCCGACGTACGACGGACCAGTTCGGCGCGAACCTGCCCGCTGGTCGTTCGGGAGCGCACCGTCCGCCAGATCTCGTTGCGCCGGTGCACCACGCCGTCGAGACGGACGAACTCCTCGCCGCGCGCCTCGACCACGTAGGTGTCAGGGAGCAGACGGTCGGTGCGCAGCTCGCCGTGGAGGTGTCGCTGCCCGACCCAGGTCCGCAGCTGGAAGGTGGTGGTGGTGTCGTTGCGGACCACCAGGTCGACGTAGTTGTAGGCGATCGTGCAGCCCACGCCCCAGGGGACGACGCGCTGGTGGTCGGGGAACGGGTCGACGCTGTGCTCGGAGCGCTCGACGACGGTCAGGGGTGAGTGCAGGACCAGCCAGTGCACCAGGTTGGCCAGCTGGCAGAGGCCGCCGCCGACGCCGGCCGCGGGACGGCCGTCGAGGAGGCGCAGGCCGTCGACGTACCCCTTGCGGCGGGTGGCGTTGCCGATCGTCCGGTTGAACGAGAGGGTCTGGCCCGGCTGCAGCACCACGCCGTCCAGGCGGGCCGCGGCGAGGCGGAGGTTGACCACCTTGCCGTGCTGGAGGGCCGGGTCGACCCCCGGGAGCGCGCGCAGCAGCAGCGAGCGGTGGCGGAAGGCGCGCGCCGGCAGCGCCCGGGTACGACGCTCCCGCGCCCAGTCGGTCCCGGGTCGGCACCACGCCAGCCGACGGCGGGCGCGGTGGACCGCGGCGGCGAACGGCCGTAGCCACGGGTGGCGGCGGGAGAGCGCGGTCATGCCGCTGGGACGCGCTGGCGGACGCGTAAGTTGCGGCTACTCCGGGCGGACCAGCCGGAACTTCGACCCCGGACGGGCCTCGATCCAGCGCGGCGTCAGGTGCCGCTCGCCGAGCCGGTTGAGCAGGTTCTCCATCAGCGACTCGACCCAGTCGCGGTCCTGGTAGGCCTGCGTGTGGGTGGTCTCCTCGGTCTCACCGCGCAGCCGGAGCGCCAGATAGCGCGCCGAGCGGGTCCGGGTGCCCGAGTAGAGCATCAGCTGCAGCAGGTCGAACTGTCGCGGGTTGAGGTCGACCAGACGGTCGTCGACGACGACCAGGCTGCGGGCCGGGTTGATCCGCAGACCGTAGAACTCGATCCAGCTGCCGACGAACCGCATGCCGAGCTGCAGCATGCCGTCGCGCCCGTCCTCGCCCACGTCGTCGGCGTCGCGCTCCTCGGGCTCCGGCTGGGCCGGCAGCACCTCGAGCGGTACGACGGGCGGCCGCACCCCGGCGACGACCTGGCGGTGGTACGCCGAGCGCTCCGCGTCCTCGTCGGCCGCGGCCCACATCGCGGCGACCGGCTGGGCGGCGAAGGTCGTGACGGGGCGGCGGGCCACCGCGGCGAGCCGCGCCTGCAGTTCGCGGGGCCGGATCGGCTTCGGGACGTAGTCGTCGGCGCCGGCGTCGAAGCCGGCCAGGATGTCGTGCTCGGCGGAACGGGTGCTGATGATGACGATGTAGGTGCCGCTGAACTCTCGGATCCGCCGGGTCGTCTCGAGGCCGTCCATGCCGGGCATCGACACGTCGATGGTGGTCAGGGCCGGCTGGTGCACCCGGGCCAGCTCGGTGCCCTCGGCGCCGTTGACCGCGGTGATGACGGAGAAGCCGGCCTGTGACAGGACCAGGTCGAGCAGGTCGGTGGTGTCCTCGTCGTCCTCGATGACCAGCGCCACGGGGGCGGTGGACGGAGCGGGCGCGATGGACATGCGTGCACCTTCGGCAGGTCACGCCGGATCGTGAGGACTTAGCGCCGCGTCGTCGCGCGCGTCGACCAGAGGATGCCGGTGACGAGCAGCACGACCAGCCCGAGTCCGCCGAGCACCAGGGGTACGGCGATGGTCAGCGCCAGGCCCAGGCCGAAGCTGCCCAGGCTGGGCGCGGGTCCGATCTCCACCTGCACCGGGACCGTCCCGGCGCCGGTGCAGGTCACGTCGAGCCGGCCCGAGCCGGGCTCGAACAAGGCCGCGCCGGCCCACTCCTCGCCCCCGGTCGAGCGCCGGAAGTCGCCGGTGGGGCTGCGCAGGCCCGCGACCGGGTCGCCGGTGGCGGCGTCCACGATCCGGCAGGTCGGGTCGTCGTACCGCTCGTCGAACCACAGCATCCGGTCGCCGTCGGTGCCGACCTCCACGGCATGGGCCGTGCCGTCCGCGTCGACCGTGACGTCGGTGGACATGAAGCCGCTCAGGGTCCAGACGAACAGCCCGATGCCGCTGATCACGGCCGCGACGAGGAGGCCGCCGCCGAGCACGAACCACCACCACGACGGGCGCACCTTCGGCGTGGTCGGGGGCGGCGGGGGAGCGGTCATGGCGGGCATCGTGCCCGATTTCCCGGGCCCCACCCGCGTCTGGCAGAATCGTGCGCTGAGTCCTGCGCGTCCGGTCCCTCTCACCCGGTCGGGCAGAGCCCTTCGGAGGTCCTACCCCCGGTGTTCCCCACCTGGTTGCGGGGCCGCCACCCACACCAAATTCCTGAGGAGACACCACAACCGTGGCCGTCAAGATCCGTTTGAAGCGCCTGGGCAAGGTCCGGGTGCCGCAGTACCGCATCGTCGTCGTCGACTCGCGCAAGAAGCGCGACGGCAAGGTCATCGAGGAGATCGGCAAGTACCACCCCAAGGAGGACCCGTCGTACATCGACGTCGTCTCCGAGCGGGCGCAGTACTGGCTGGGCGTCGGCGCGCAGCCGACCGAGGCCGTCGAGGCGATCCTCAAGGTCACCGGCGACTGGCAGACCTACAAGGGTCTCCCGGGCACCGAGGGCACCCTGAAGGTCAAGGAGCCGAAGCGCTCCAAGCTCGACATCTTCAACGAGGCCCTCGCCGAGGCCCACGGCTCCGGCTCGTCCGACGCCGTGACCAAGAAGGCCACCACCAAGAAGGCCGAGAAGGCCGAGAAGGTGGAGAAGACCGAGGAGCCGAAGGCCGAGGAGACCCCCGAGGTCGCCGCCGGTCAGACGCCTGAGGACGCCACCGTCGAGGCCGAGGCGGCCGAGACCAAGAGCGAGGCCTGAGCGCCATGCTCGCCGACGCTCTCGAGCACCTGGTCCGGGGTGTCGTCGACAACCCCGACGACGTCTCGGTCCGCGACAAGCAGCTCCGTCGCGGCTCGGTCCTCGAGGTCCGGGTCCACCCCGACGACCTCGGCAAGGTGATCGGCCGGGGCGGTCGGACCGCCTCGGCGTTCCGCACCGTCATCTCCGCGCTCGCCGGCAAGGGCGGCGCGCGGATCGACTTCGTGGACGTCGACCGGCGCCGCTGAGCAGCGTCACGCACGAACCGCTCGACTGGGTGTCGCCCTCCGGGGCGGCACCCAGTCGGCATATCTGGAGGAGCGCAGGGTTGGAGACCATCGAGGTCCTGGTCGGCCGGATCGGCAAGGCCCACGGCATCCGCGGCGACGTCACGGTCGACGTCCGCACCGACGAGCCCGACCGGCGCTTCGCGCCCGGATCGGTGCTCCGGGTGGAGGCGCCGCGCGGCTCGTCGAGCACGCTGCGCACCCTGACCGTCGAGCGTGCCCGCTGGCACTCCTCGCGACTGCTGGTGGTCTTCGAGGAGGTCCCCGACCGGACCGCCGCCGAGGGGGTGCGCGGGCTGCTGCTGCACGCCGAGGTCCCGGCCGACGAGTCGCCCGAGGACCCCGACGAGTACTACGACCACCAGCTGATCGGCCTGACGGCGTACGACGTCGACGGCCGGCTGCTCGGCGAGGTGACCTCGCTGCAGCACGGCGCGCAGGACCTGCTGTCCATCCGCACCCCGGAGGGGCGCGACACCCTGGTGCCCTTCGTCAAGGCGCTGGTGCCCGAGGTCGACGTGCGGGGCGGGCGCCTCGTGGTCGCCGACCGGCCGGGTCTGGTCACCCCGCTCGAGGACGACTGATCGGCGTGCGGCTCGACTACCTCACGATCTTCCCGGACTACCTCGCGCCGTTGCAGCTGTCGCTGCCGGGCAAGGCGGTGGCAGCCGGGCTGATCGAGGTGCACGTGCACGACCTGCGCGGCTGGACGCGCGACCGGCACCGCACCGTCGACGACACGCCGTACGGCGGGGGCGCGGGCATGGTCCTGAAGCCCGAGCCGTGGGGCGAGGCGTTCGACGAGCTGCAGGTGGACGGCGCGACCGTGATCGTGCCCAGCCCGTCGGGGGAGCCGCTCACCCAGGCGCTGGCCCGCGAGCTGGCCACCCGGGAGCGGCTGGTCTTCGCCTGCGGGCGCTACGAGGGCATCGACCAGCGGGTGCTCGACCACGCCGCGACCCGCGCCGAGGTGCGCGAGGTGTCGATCGGCGACTACGTCCTCAACGGCGGCGAGGTGGCTGCGCTCGCGGTGACCGAGGCCGTCGTCCGGCTGCTGCCCGGGTTCATGGGCAACGCCGCCTCGCTGGTCGAGGAGTCGCACGAGGACGGACTGCTGGAGTACCCCGTCTACACCAAGCCCGCGTCGTGGCGCGGCCACGACGTGCCCGAGGTGCTCCTCGGCGGCAATCACGGCGCGATCGCCGCCTGGCGGCACGCACAGCAGCTCGCCCGGACCGCGGAGCGGCGTCCCGACTTGCTGCACGCGAGCGCGGTGGCCGGGCTCGCGGGGGAGTGGGAGATCGTCCCGGCCACCCGCGCCGACGGGCCCGAGCTCCTGGTGCTGCAGCGCGCCTGCTGGGTGCAGGAGGCCATCGCCAACGACTCCCTGGCCATCCCCGCGCTGCACGAGTCCCTCGACGACCTGCTGGCCTCCTTCGAGGCCTGGGACTGGTACGTCGTCCGCGCCGCCGGCCGGCTCGTGGGGGCGGTGCGCGGGCGGCTCGAGGGTGACGCCTGGGACATCGGCCGGGTCATGGTGGCGCCCGACCAGCAGGGCCGCGGGCTGGGCCGGGCGCTGCTCGAGCACGTCCAGCGGGTCGCCCCGCCGGCGGCGGCGTCGTACGTGCTGTTCACGGGGGCGGGCAGCACCGACAACCTGCGGATGTACAAGAAGGCCGGCTTCCGGCTGCGCCCCGACATCGAGCCGCCCCCGGGGGCGGTCGTGCTGACGAAGCGGATTACCGGGCGCTGAGGCGCCTGTGGCAGACTCACCCCTTGGTCCAGCCGGGCCGAAGGACCGCTCCGAGGAACACACGGAGGGTCTGCGTCGGGCCCCTGCCACAGGGGGAGCCCCGCGCCGCCGGCCACCTCGCCTGGTCCGACACCTGAACACGCACCACCATCCGACACCGCGGCTGACCTGTGGCACTCGCGAGGAGAACACCATGAGCAACATCGTCACCGAGCTCGGCGCCGCCTCGAAGCGCGACGACGTCCCCGCCTTCCGCGCGGGCGACACCATCAAGGTCCACGTGAAGGTCATCGAGGGCAGCCGCTCCCGTGTCCAGATCTTCCAGGGCGTCGTGATCCGCGTGCAGGGCTCCGGCATCGGCCGCACCTTCACCGTCCGCAAGGTCTCCTTCGGCGTCGGTGTCGAGCGGACCTTCCCGCTCAACTCCCCGATCTTCGAGCAGATCGAGATCGTCACCCGCGGTGACGTGCGCCGCGCGAAGCTCTACTACCTGCGCAACCTGCGCGGCAAGGCCGCCAAGATCAAGGAGCGCCGCGAGGCCTGAGGTCCGGCCCTTCAGGGGGCCACCTAGGATCTGCGCGTGACTTCCGAGGACCGCGGGACCCCGCCCGTCGACGACGACGGCGCCGGGGACCCGCGGTCCTCGTCCGTTCCGGCCGGACAGCCCACGCCGAAGCGCAAGCTGTCCGGGTGGCAGGAGACGATCCTGCTGCTGGTCGTGGCCGTGGCCCTGGCCGTGGTGGTGAAGTCGTTCTTCGTCCAGTCCTTCTACATCCCGTCGGAGTCGATGGAGCCCGGCCTGGTCATCAACGACCGGATCCTGGTGCAGAAGCCGTCGTACTGGTTCGGTGGCGAGCCGCAGCGCGGCGACGTCATCGTGTTCGAGGACCCGGGCGGCTGGCTGGACCCGATCTCGTCGGCGGGTCCCACCGGGACGATCCCGAAGGCCCTCGCCGCGGTCGGGCTCTACCCGACCGGTGGGCACCTCGTGAAGCGGGTGGTCGGCGTCGCCGGGGACACCATCGAGTGCTGCGACGAGCAGGGCCGGCTGATGATCAACGGGGTCGCCGTGGACGAGTCGGACTACGCGGTCCTCGACGGCGCGGCCTGCTACGGACCGATGCCGTCGCAGTGCGGCGAGGACTGGAAGGTCGGCCCGATCCCGGAGGGCAAGCTCTTCGTGATGGGCGACAACCGCCGTCACTCGGGCGACTCCTCGGCCAAGCTGGACCAGTGCGAGCCGGACGACGCCGGCTGCGATGCGCCGTACGTCGATGTCGACAGCGTCGTGGGCCGCCTGCTGGCCCGGGTCTGGCCGGCCAAGCGTTTCGACCTCACCAGCGGCGTCGACGCCTTCGACGACGTGCCCGCCCCCTCCTGAGCCCGCCGGCGTGAGCGTCCTGCCCCGCGGTGCGACGGTCCGGCGTGACGCCGGGCTGTACGGCTACGAGCGCGCCCTGCGCCGCCACGGCATCGCGCCGATCGCCGGCGTCGACGAGGCCGGGCGCGGAGCCTGCGCGGGACCGCTGGTCGCCGGCGCGGCGATCCTGCCCGAGGGAAAGGCCGGCATCGTGCCCGGGCTGGCCGACTCGAAGCTGCTGACGGCGGCCGCGCGTGAGCGCTGCTACGACCAGGTGGTACGACGGGCCGTGGCCTGGTCGGTCGTGGTCGTCGGGCACGAGGAGTGCGACCGGCTGGGCATGCATGTCGCCAACGTCGAGGCGCTGCGCCGGGCGGTGGCACTGCTCGACCTGCCGCCGGCGTACGTGCTGACCGACGGGTTCCCCGTCGACGGGCTCGGCGTACCGGGGCTGGCGGTCTGGAAGGGCGACCGGGTGGCCGCGTGCATCAGCGCCGCGTCGGTGCTGGCCAAGGTCACCCGCGACCGGATCATGACCGACCTCGACCGCGAGTGGCCGGCGTACGACTTCAAGACCCACAAGGGCTACATCACCGACGTCCACACCGCCGCGCTCCGCGAGCACGGGCCCTCGCCGGTGCACCGGATGCGCTTCGTGAACGTGCGCCGCGCAGCCGGGCTCGAACCGCCGCTGCCGGACCCGTCAGACCCGCTGCGGGAGCCCGAAGACCGTGCGCACCCCGCTGGAGAACAGGACCGAGTCGGGCGGTGAGTCGGTCAGGCCGGGCAGTCCGGCCGCGGCGACGAGCGTGTCCTCGACGACGACGGCGCGGGCGGACCGCAGCGGCCACGGGCCGTGGCTGTTCGGCACCCAGAGGGTCCGACCGGCCACCCTCGTGTGCAGCCCGAAGCGCGCGGTGAGGAACAGGTCCAGCGGGCTCGGCTCGGCAACGGGTCCACCGACCTCGACGTCGATGCGGCCGCCTGCTCCCGTGCGGCCCCGCCGCCGGGAGCGGTACGCGATGGTCCGGCCCTGCGGGTCGGGTCCCAGCCCGACGGGATCCACCCGGAGCCGTGCCCATTGGTACGGCACCCCGAAGCCGAGCCGGGCGGCCGCCACGACCGGGAGTCGGTCGGCCTCCAGGGACCGGAAGACGACGCCGCGCCGTCCGGCGTCGTCGACGGAGTAGAGCCGGACGTTCGTCTCCAGGAACGTGCCCAGGCGGGGGACCGGGCGGCCGCGCCCCAGCGCGGCGTCGACCATCCGGAACGGGATCAGCCCGACCCAGCTGCTGCCGTCGTGCACGTCGGGTCGCGTGCCGGCGGGCAGCAGCGGGGCGACCAGGTCGGGGTCGACACGCCAGTGCAGGAACGAGATGTCACGCCACCACTGGCTCATCACCTGCCGGGTGGGCAGCGGGGGACCCTGCGGGTTCACCGTCGGCTCCCGAGGGAGGCGGCGACCGCCCGCGCCGCCCGGGCCCCGGACACCAGCGCCCCCTGGATGGACCCGGTGTCCCGGTGGTCCCCGGCGACGAACAGCCCTCCGCCGAGGTTCACCGGCCGTCGTACCTCGGCCGGCGCGGGTTGGCGGGGCAGCGCGTGGGGGACGTCGTGGACCGTCACCAGGTCCCAGTCGCCGGTGGCGACCGACCAGAGCCGCTCCAGGTGCCGTCGTACGTCGGCCTCGGTGCTGTCGCTCGGCAGCAGCGTCGTGGCCTGCACCAGGTGCCGTCCGGCGGGCGCGTACGACGGTGCCACGGCCGACAGGACCGCGGAGTTCACGACCGGTCCGGCGCGGTGACCGTCGACCCGCAGGAAGGTCGGATCGGTCAGACCCTGGCCGGTCGCGAACCACCAGGTCCGCAAGCCCTTCATCGGGGTCGCGGCGAGGGGTGCCAGCTCGGCTGCGGAGACCGGGTCCGTCGCGACCACGACGGCGCGGGCCCGGTGGGAGCCGACCTCCGAGCGCACCTCACCCGGCCCGCGGATCTCGGTGACACGCGTCCGCAGGCGCAGGTCGAGGCCCCGGGCGAGCTGGTCGGGCAGCGCCTGCATCCCGTGCCCGGGCACGCCGGGGGTGGCGCGGACGAAGCTGCGCAGCAGCAGGCGCACGAAGGTGGCCGACGACGAGCCGTCGTCCTCGGCGAGGACGCCGGTGAGGAACGGCTCCAGCACCTCGTGCCCGAGCCGCCCGCTGACCCCGGCAGCGGCCAGCGACTCCGCCCGGCTGCGATCGGGGCCTGCCAGCAGTCGGGGCACGGAGCCGAGTGCGGGAGCGAGCCAGGCGAGGAGCCGACCGATCTCGAGCGGTCGGACGTAGCCGCTGCGCAGCGTCCGGCCGAGCAGCCGGGGGTGACGCAGCGGGTCGGCGACGATCGAGGAGCCGTCGTCCTGCGCGACCACCACGCCGCGGCCGAAGGTCCCGAGGTCCAGCGCGCCGACGTCGACGTGCCGGCGCAGGGCCGGGTAGGCGGGGTTGAGGAGCTGGAACCCGCGGTCGCAGCGGAACCCGTCGACGACGTCGGTCCGGACCCGGCCGCCGGGTGCGTCGCCCGCTTCCAGGACGACCGTCGTCAGGCCCCGGTCGCGCAGGCTCCGCGCGCACTGCAGCCCGGCCAGTCCCGCACCCACGACGACCACGTCGACCTCGTCCACCTCTCCACCATGACAGCCGGGTGTGCGCCGGCGCGCGGGACGCGGACCGGAGCGGTCCGCGACCGCAGGGATAGAGTCGGCGCGTGAGCGCCGAGGACCTCGAGAAGTACGAGACCGAGATGGAGCTGACGCTCTACCGCGAGTACCGCGACGTCGTCGGCATCTTCAAGTACGTCGTCGAGACGGACCGCCGGTTCTATCTCTGCAACCAGGTCGACGTGAAGGCGCGGACCGAGGCCGGCGAGGTGTTCTTCGAGGTCTCGATGAGCGACGCCTGGGTCTGGGACATGTACCGCCCGGCCCGGTTCGCGAAGAACGTGAAGGTGCTGACCTTCAAGGACGTGAACGTCGAGGAGCTCAACCCTTCGGACATCGATCCGCCCAAGCCGTAGCCCGAACGGGCCATATCGGCCCGGAGCCGTAGGCGGGACTCCGCCCCGAGACCTACGGTGCGGGGCGTGGAGGGACCCGGGCGGCGGCGTGCGCGCGAGGAGCGGGGTGCCGCGGCGCTGGAGTTCGCGCTCGTCGTGCCCTTCCTGCTCCTGATCGTCTTCGGGATCATCTCCTTCGGCTTCATGCTCGGCTTCCGGCAGTCGCTGAGCCAGGCGGCGACCGAGGGCGCGCGGGCCGCCGCGGTGCAGCTGGACCCGTCGGCGCGGACGGCCGACGCGACGGCGGCGGTCACCGACGCGCTGGCCGGAGTCGGCGTGACGTGCACGAGCGGGGTGCTCTTCCGCGATGCGACCGCCGCGGGGACCTGCGCGGTCGGGACTGCCACCGCCTGCGCAGGTGCGCCCGCCCACAACTGCGTGACGGTCACCCTCACCTACCGGTACGCCGCGAACCCCGCCGTCCCCTCGCTGCCCGGGGTCGGGGCTGCGATGCCCGACGAGCTGACCTACGCGGCCACGGTCAGGGTGAGCTGATGCTCGCCGCCCGACGGCGGGACGAGGAGGGCGCCGTCCTGCCGTTCGTCGCCGTGATCGTCGTCGTGCTGCTGCTGAGCGCCGCGATGGCGGTCGACCTGGGCCTGCAGCGGGTGGCCCGCGGTGACATGCAGGCCGTCGCCGACGCCGTCGCGCTCGACCTGGCCCGTGAGCTCGACGGCCGCGACGCGGCGACCCTCGGGCCGCTCATGCCGGCCCTCGCCACGGCGAGCCGTGACCGGAACCCGGACGCGGTCGGGGACGACCCCGCCCTCGACGTCGACCTGGGGGAGCTGGACGACCGGGGCGACTTCGTGCCGGTCACCGGCGTCGGCGTCCCGACGGCGGTCCGGGTGACCGCGCGGACCGCCGTCGACTTCGCCTTCGCGGGCGTGACCGGGATCGACCGGGGCCCGGCCGTCCGCTCCGCGGTCGGGGTGGCCGAGCTGGGGGCCTGCTTCCGGGTCGGCTCCTTCATCGCCCGCCTCGACAGCACGACCAGCCCGCTGCTCGACGTACTCCTCGGGACGATGCTGGGCACCGACCTGACCCTGAGCGCGGTCGACTACCACGGGCTCGCCGCGAGCGAGGTGACCCTCCTCGACCTCGTCGAGGTCGGGGGCCTGCAGGTGGGAAGCGTGGACGAGCTGCTGCAGCTCGACCAGCTCTCGGTCGGCCGGCTCTACCTCGCGGTGGCCAAGGTGCTGACCGCCCAGGGCGACCTGGCGGCCGCGACGCTGCTGCGGTCGATCAACGTCCACTCGACCACGCCGACGATCGCCGTCGCCGACCTGATCAGCGCCACCGCCAGCGATCGCGCAGCCCTGGACCTCGGCATCAACGTGCTGGACCTGGTCACCGGGGCGGCGTACGCCGCGGGCGCGGCGGCGGGTCACTCCCTCGTCGTCGACGACCTCGGGGTCCCCGGCCTGCTGGGTGCCTCGCTGGTTGTCACCGAGGCGCCGCAGATCGGTTGCGGCGGTCCCGGGACGACGGCGTCGACCGCCCAGGTGCGGCTCGACGTGCCGGTGACGATCCCGGGCAGCACCCTGGCCGTGGACGGGATCGGGTCGGTGACCCTCGCACCGACCACCCTCTCGGTCTCGATCGATCTCGGGCAGGCGGTCGCGGAGCTCCTCGACGTGACCTGCGGCCCGCAGGGCGCCCAGCGGCTCGATCTCCGGCTCGCCTCGGCTGTCGTGGGCGGTCTCGCGGTGACCGGGTCGACCGGGGTCAAGACCCAGGTCAAGCTGAAGCTCGTCGACGACCTCCTGACGGTGCTGCTGCAGGTCCTGGGCCTGAACGGACTGCTGGCGGGTCTGCCGACCATCGACGTCGACGTCGCGCTCGGCATCGGGGCGGGCACGCAGAGCAACGGTCACTCGACGCTGCTGCAGCTCCCGCTGCCGGCGTCGTACACGTCGCCGGTGGGGAGTGCCTCGGGCGTCGTCCTGGGCAACCCCGTCGTGCAGCCGGTCGTGGGCGCGAAGATCAGGGTCAACGTCCCCCAGCTGATCGGCCCGCCCAAGGTCACCGTCCTCGACGCGGGGCCGCTGTTCACCGGCGTCATGGACCCGATCCTGCAGCGGGTGCTCACCACGGTGGTCCAGCCGCTCCTGGCCACGCTGCAGACCGCGGTCGTGGCCCCGCTCGCGCATCTGCTCGGACTGCAGCTGGCCGGTGCCGACGTCTGGGCGCTACGGGAGCCGGTCTGCGGAGGCCCGCGGCTGCGCCAGTAGCCCGCCACGGACCACCTGTCGTCCACAGGCGGGTCTCCGGCACGGCTTCTCCACAGGCGTCCCTCTCGTCGCCCTGCTCGTCCCCGCCCGCGGACAGGCTGTCCGCAGGAGGTCAGCGATGACGGGAACCACGACCAAGCAGGCCCTCGGGGCCTACGGCGAGTCACTCGCCGCACGCCACCTGACGGCCCAGGGGATGATCCTGCTGGACCGCAACTGGCGGTGCGACGCGGGCGAGATCGACCTGGTGCTGCGCGAGCGCGACGTGCTGGTGGTCTGCGAGGTCAAGACCCGCAGCAGCGACCGGTGCGGCACGCCGCACGAGGCGATCACCGAGTTGAAGCTCGCCCGGCTGCGGCGCCTCGCGGTGCGCTGGCGCGAGGCGCACGGCCTCGGACCGGTCGAGATCCGCATCGACCTGGTCGCGGTGATCCGACCGCGGCGCGGACCGTCCCAGATCGACCACGTGCCCGGGATCGGCTGATGCCGTTCGCCACGGCCCGCACCGTCTCGCTCCAGGGGGCGCTCGGCCATCTCATCGACGTGCAGTCCGACGTGTCGCCGGGACAGGTCGGGACGACCATGGTCGGCCGGCCCGATGCCTCGCTCAACGAGGCCCGCGACCGGTGCCGGATGGCGATCATCAACTCCGGGCTGACCTGGCCGGCCACCAAGCGGATCACGATCCTGCTCTCGCCCGCCGACCTGCCGAAGCGTGGCACCCACTTCGACCTGGCGATCGCCATCTCGGTCCTGGCCGCCGACGGACGTCTCCCGCGTTCGGCCCTCGAGCAGGTGGCCCTGATCGGGGAGCTGACGCTCGACGGTGGCCTGCGGCCCGTCGAGGGCGTGCTGCCGATGGTGCTGGCGGCCGCCGACCGGGGGATCCGCGCGGTCTTCGTGCCCGAGCCGCAAGCCGAGGAGGCCGCGATGGTGCCCGACATGTCCGTCCTCGGGGTGCGGTCGCTGGCCCAGGTGGTCGCCCTGCTGCGCGGCGACGAGGTGCCCGAGGCGCCCCCGGTGGCGGCCGCCTCGGGCAGCCGGCTGCTCTCGTGGCGGGGCGAGGAGCGGATGGAGGAGGTCGACCTCGCCGACCTGATCGGCATGTCCGACGCGCGCTACGCCATCGAGGTGGCGGCCGCCGGCGGCCACCACCTGATGCTGTCCGGTCCCAAGGGAGCCGGCAAGACGAGCATCGCGGAGCGGATCCCGACCGTCCTGCCCGACCTGACCCCCGAGGAGTCGCTCGAGCTGACCGCCCTGCACTCGCTGGCCGGCGTGCTCGACGCCGAGAGCGGCATGATCCGGCGGCCACCCTTCCTCGCTCCCCACCACGACGCCAGCAAGGCCAGCCTGGTCGGCGGCGGATCGGGGCAGGTGCGCCCGGGCGCCGTGAGCCTCGCGCACGCCGGGGTCCTCTTCCTGGACGAGTTCCCCCTGTTCCGAAGCGACGCGATCGAGGCGTTGCGCCAGCCGCTCGAGAACGGTGACGTGGTGGTCGCCCGGACCGACGAGCAGGTCCGGCTGCCCGCTCGCGGCATGGTCGTGCTGGCCTGCAACCCGTGCCCGTGCGGCGACTACACGCCCGCCGCCGCGACGAACAGGTGCGGCTGCAAGGAGGTCAAGCGGCGGGAGTACCGGCACAAGATCACCGGCCCGGTCGCCGACCGGGTCGACATCCTGCGTCATGTCGAGCCCCTGCGCCCCCACGAGAGCCGCGACCGTCTCACGGTCCCGGAGGACTCCGCGTCGGTCCGGCTCCGGGTGGAGCGCGCTCGGCAGCGCCAGCGCGACCGCTACGCCGAGGTCGGGTGGCGGCTCAACGCCCACGTGCCCGGCGCCGCGCTCCGCGACCGGTGGCCGCTCGACCCTGCGGGCCGGGACCGGCTCGACAGCGACGTCTACGACGCCAAGATCACCTCCCGGGGCGCCGTCCGGGTCCACCGGCTGGCCTGGACGGTCCACGACCTGGGGGCCCGGCACGCACCGGACCGACTGCCCGGGCTCGCCGAGGTCGAGGTGGCGCTCGCCCTGCGTCGGGGCGACCCGCTGCCGCTGGCCCTGCTGCAGCGGCAGGCGTCGTGAGCGCTCCGGAGGCGGAGCGGTTGGCCCGGGTCGGACTGTCGCTGCTGACCGAGCCCGGCGACCCACGCGTCGCCGCCGTCGTGGGTGAGGTCGGCGCCCAGGCGCTCTACGCCAACGTCCTGCAGCAGCGGGCCGACCGGCCGAGCCGGGAGATCCGGGACGACGCGGCCAGCCGCACCGGCGGCAAGGATCCGGCCGGCGAGCTCGCCGACGCGGCGCGGGCCGGGCTGCGCTTCGTCGTACCGGGGGACACGGAGTGGCCCGACCAGCTCGACGACCTCGCCCACGTGCCGGTGCTCCAGCAGCGCGGCGGACCGCCGCTGGGCCTGTGGGTGAAGGGCCCCCTCCGCCTCGACGCCCTCGCCCGTTCGGTCGCGGTGGTCGGGTCCCGGTCGGCCACCACCTACGGCGCCGACGCGGCCGCCGAGCTCGCAGCCGTGGTGGCCCGAGCCGGGTGCCCGGTCGTGTCCGGTGCCGCCTTCGGCATCGACCAGGCCGCTCATCGTGGGGCATTGGGTGGCGGTGGTCAGACCGTGGCGGTGCTGGCCTGCGGGGCCGACCGCATCTATCCCCAGGCCCACCGCGACCTCCTGGAGCACCTGGCCCGCGAGGGTGCGGTCGTGTCGGAGACCGCTCCTGGGGGCGCCCCGATGCGGATCCGCTTCCTGAGTCGCAACCGGATCATCGCCGCACTGACCTCCGGCACGGTGCTCGTCGAGGCAGCCGTGCGCAGTGGCGCGCTCAACACCGCTAACTGGGCCTCGCGCCTCCAGCGGCCGCTGATGGGCGTTCCGGGCCCGATCACCAGCGCTCCGTCCCAGGGCGTCCACCAGCTGCTGCGCGCGGGCGCGGCGACGCTGGTGACGTCGGGGGCGGAGGTCCTGGAGGTCGTCGCGCCGATGGGGGAGCACGTCGTCGAGGAACCGCGTGGCCGCGAGCGGTCGCGCGACCGCCTCTCGACCAAGGACCAGCAGGTCCTCGACGCGGTTCCGGTCCGGCGCTCGGTCGGCACCGACTCGATCGCGCGCACCGCGGGCCTGGCGATGCTGACCGTGGCCTCGGCCCTCGACCGGCTGCGGGCCGGCGGCTTCGTCGAGCGGGTCGAGGACGGCTGGCGGCTCGCCGCGCTGGCGCACGAGTAGGACGTCGGTCCCTCCCTAGACTCGGTCGGGTGAGCGACGAGCCGAGCGAGGAGCCCGACGCTGGGCTCCCGGAGCCGATGGCGCGGGTGCTGGGGGAGTACGAGCGGCACCTGGTCTCCGAGCGCGACCTGGCGCCGCACACGGTCCGGGCCTACCTCACCGACCTGGCCGGACTGCTCGAGCACGCCCACCGGCTCGGCCACACGGACGTGACCGAGCTCGACCTCCGCACCCTGCGCAGCTGGTTGGCCAAGCAGCAGACCATGGGCCGCTCCCGCACCACCCTGGCCCGCCGAGCCACCGCCGCGCGGGTCTTCACCGCCTGGCTGGCCCGCACCGGCCGCAGCCCCTCCGACGCGGGCTCCAGCCTGGGCTCGCCGAAGGCGCACTCGACCCTTCCGTCGGTGCTGCGCGCCGACCAGGCCGAGGACCTGATCGCCGCGGCGACGGAGCTCGCCGACGACGGCAGCCCGGTCGGCCTGCGCGACGTGGCGATGCTCGAGCTGCTCTACGCCACCGGGATCCGGGTCGGCGAGCTCGCCGGGCTCGACATCGACGACCTGGACGCCGACCGCAACGTCGTCCGCGTGTTCGGCAAGGGGCGCAAGGAGCGCACCGTGCCCTACGGCCGCCCGGCCGCCCGGGCGCTGCAGTTCTGGCTGCGCCAGGGCCGCCCGCTCCTCGCGCGGGAGGGCTCGGCAGCGGCGCTCTTCCTGGGCGCGCGTGGCGGCCGGATCGACCAGCGGGCCGTGCGGACCCTGGTGCACCGCCGGATCGCCGACGTCCCCGGTGCGCCGGACATCGGTCCGCACGGCCTGCGCCACACCGCCGCCACCCACCTCCTCGAGGGTGGCGCCGACCTGCGTTCGGTCCAGGAGCTGCTCGGCCATGCCTCGCTGGCCACCACGCAGCGCTACACCCACGTCACCACTGACCGCCTCCGCCGCGCCTACCAGCAGGCCCATCCCCGGGCATGACGAGGACGCGTCAGCGGACTCGTCGATGGTGGTCGAGCGAGCGGCGCGACCGAGGCGATGTCCTGAATGACGTGAGAGACGAGCGTCGTATCGAAGGGGACGAAGCCGCGACCTGCGTGTCGAGTCCCCCTCCTGGTCACGCGAACAGATCGGCCAGCGCGATCAGCGGTCGCCAGCCGTCGTACGGCGAGCGCGGGGCGAGCGGAGCCGCTCCGACCGGTTCGTCCCGCCACAGCGGGAGCAGCCGGACCGGGCCGCCACCGACCAGCCGCAGCGGGTCGAGGTAGGTCTCGGTTCCCTCGATCCAGCCCCAGTGCAGGCAGGTCCGGGGCAGGCAGTGGGAGCCGCCGGGTTGCAGCGTGCCGAGGGTGGCGCCGGCCGCGACGACGTCGCCGACCGCGACCGAGGCGGCGACGGGCTCGTAGGTCGTGCGGGTCGGGCCGTGGTCGACGACGACCACGCCGCGCCCGGCGAGCGACCCGGCGAACGAGACCTCGCCGGCGAGCGCCGCCACGACCTGCTGGCCGGGCGCGCCCAAGAGGTCGACGCCGCGGTGGCCGGCGCCCCACTCCTCCTCGGGCGGGTCGAACCTCGCGACCACCTCGGGCTCGGGCGCGAGCGGCCAGACCCCCACGGGGTCGGTCCCGGCGCTCGCGCGAGCGGGTGCGAGCAGCACGATCGGCAGGGCCAGCAGGACGACGAGGAGGCGGGTCATGGGGCCAGCCTCGGTCGCCTCGGGGCGGCCAGCGAGGGTGGGCGGAGCAGCGGTGGACAACCGGGGCGTGGAGGGTGGCTGTGGACGGTCGGCGGCCCGCCGGTCGCGATTGGCCCCTGAGCGCTGCGGTCCCGTAGTCTGGCGGACGCGATCCGGGTGCCTGCACCCAGATCGACTTCGCACGCCGGCAGACCGCGACGGTCCCTCGCTCTGACAACGAGGGGGACCGATCACCCGCGGGCGACGGTCCTCGGTCCCGCAGAGATGCGGGTGGGGCCGCGCGCAGGCGTCAGGGCGACCGGCACCCGTCGGTTGCACGGAACTGAAAACAACAACGGACCGGCCTCCCGGCGTGCCCTGCTTCAAGGGCTCGCAGACGGGTGCCGGACCACCAGGAGAAGAGAACCCACATGGCAGTCGTGACCATGCGCCAGCTCCTTGAGAGCGGCGTCCACTTCGGGCACCAGACCCGTCGCTGGAACCCCAAGATGAAGCGCTTCATCATGACCGAGCGCAACGGCATCTACATCATCGACCTGCAGCAGTCGCTGGCCTACATCGACCGGTCCTACGCCTTCATCAAGGAGACGGTCGCCAAGGGCGGGACGATCATGTTCGTCGGCACCAAGAAGCAGGCGCAGGAGGCGATCGCCGAGCAGGCGACCCGCGTGGGCATGCCCTACGTCAACCAGCGCTGGCTCGGCGGCATGCTGACCAACTTCCAGACCGTGCACCAGCGGATCAACCGTCTGAAGGAGCTCGACGAGCTCGACTTCGACAACGTCGCCGCGTCCGGCCGCACCAAGAAGGAGCTCCTCCAGATGCGTCGCGAGCGCGACAAGCTGGAGAAGACCCTCGGCGGCATCCGCGAGATGGGCCGTACCCCGTCCGCCGTCTGGATCGTCGACACCAAGAAGGAGCACCTCGCCGTCGAGGAGGCTCGCAAGCTCCGGATCCCGATCATCGGCATCCTGGACACCAACTGCGACCCCGACGAGGTCGACTTCCCGATCCCGGGCAACGACGACGCGATCCGCGCCGTCGGCCTGCTCACCCGCGTCATCGCCGACGCCGTCGCCGAGGGCCTGATCGCCCGCTCCGGCGCCAAGTCGGGCGAGGGCGAGAAGGCGCCGGGCGCCGCGGAGCCGCTGGCCGAGTGGGAGCGCGAGCTCCTGACCGGTGACGCCGAGCAGGCCGCCGAGGCCGCCACCGGCGCGCCCGCCGACGAGGCTGCCGCCTCCGAGGCCACCGGCGCGTCGACCGAGGGCGCCGAGGCGGCCGAGGTCGCCGAGACCGCGACCGAGGAGCCCGCTGCCGAGGCTGCCGTCACCGAGGAGCCGGCCGCCGAGGCCGTCACCGAGGAGCCGGCCGCCGACGAGGCCAAGGCCTGACGTTCACCTGATCGCGGCGGGCCGGCGTACGACGTACGACGGCCCGCCGCGCTGGTGCACGACGCAGTTCCTAAACGACCCAGAGGAAGAGACACATGGCGAACATCTCCGCCGCCGACGTCAAGAAGCTCCGTGAGCTCACCGGCGCCGGCATGATGGACTGCAAGAAGGCCCTCACCGAGGCCGACGGCGACTTCGACAAGGCCGTCGAGATCCTGCGGATCAAGGGTGGCAAGAAGATGGCCGAGCGTGCCGCCGAGCGCGAGGCCTCGGCCGGTCTGGTCGCCCACTCCGCCGGCGTCCTGGTCGAGCTGAAGTGCGAGACCGACTTCGTCGCCAAGGGTGACGACTTCGTCGCGACCGCGCAGAAGATCGCCGACGCCGCGTCCGAGTCCAAGGCCGCCGACGTCGAGGCCCTCAAGGCGATCGAGATCGACGGCCAGACCGTCGGCAACATCGTCGACGCCCTCGCGGTCTCGATCGGCGAGAAGATCGAGCTCGGCCAGTACGTCCACTTCGACGGCCCGGTCGTCGCCTACCTGCACAAGCGTGCCGCCGACCTGCCGCCCGCGGTCGGTGTCCTGGTCGAGTACGACGGCGACGCCGACGCTGCTCGCGCCGCCGCGATGCAGGTCGCCGCGATGCGCCCGCAGTACCTCACCCGTGACGAGGTCCCCGCCGACATCGTCGCCAAGGAGCGCGAGATCGCCGAGGCCACCTCGCGCGAGGAGGGCAAGCCCGAGCAGGCGATCGCCAAGATCACCGAGGGTCGGCTCAACGGCTTCTTCAAGGACGTGGTGCTCCTCGAGCAGCCGTCGGTGACCGAGAACAAGAAGTCGGTCAAGACGGTCCTCGACGAGGCCGGCACCACCCTGAAGCGGTTCGCCCGCTTCGAGGTCGGCGCCTGATCCGAGGCGCCCCCGCAGCACCCAGCAGCACCCCCGAGGCCGGGCCGGAGCGAGAGCTCCGGCCCGGCCTCGCGGCGTTGCTGGACCAGACCTCCCCGGGAGGCGGGCTGTGTATTCGTCATCTCGGGGTCGCTGCGGTCGAGTAGTGTCCCGGTGCGGCCGTCGGGGTCGCGGAGATCGGCGTCGCTAGGGGAACCCATGGGTCTGTTCGACAAGGTGCGCGGCCAGTTCATCGACATCGTCGAGTTCCTCGACGACAGTCGCGACACCCTCGTGTGGCGCTTCCCGCGCCAGGGCAACGAGATCAAGATGAACGCCCAGCTCGTGGTCCGCGAGGGGCAGGTGGCGGTCTTCGAGAACGAGGGTCAGATCGCCGACGTGTTCACGCCCGGCACCTACACGCTGGAGACGAAGAACCTTCCGATCCTGTCCACCCTGAAGGGGTGGAAGTACGGCTTCAACAGCCCGTTCAAGGCCGAGGTCTACTTCGTCGGGATGCGCCAGTACACCGACATGAAGTGGGGCACCCAGAACCCCGTCACCATCCGTGACGCCGAGTTCGGCATGGTCCGCCTGCGGGCCTTCGGCACGTACTCGCTGCAGGTCACCGACGCCGCCAAGCTGCTGCGCCAGCTGGTCGGCACCGACCCGCAGTTCCGCACCGACGAGGTCTCCGAGTTCCTCCGCCAGAACATCGTCAGCCAGGTCGGTACGGCGCTCGCCAACTCCAACCTGCCGATGCTCGACCTCGCGGCCAACCAGCAGACCATCGCTGCCACCCTGGCCGGCACGCTGACCACGAACCTCGCCGACTTCGGCATCGCCATCCCGCGCTTCATCATCGAGAACATCTCCCTGCCGCCCGAGGTGGAGGAGGCACTCGACAAGCGCACCCAGATGGGCGTGCTCGGCAATCTCGACCAGTACGCCAAGTTCCAGGCGGCGGAGGCCATCGGCGACGCGGCCAACAACCCGGGTGGTGCGGGCGAGGGCCTGGGCCTCGGCGTCGGCATGGCGCTGGGCCGGCAGATGGCCGACTCCCTGGCGCCCCAGCAGCCCACCGCGGCCGCTCCGGCGGCGGCCGGCCCGCCGCCGGTCCCCGGTGCTGCCCAGCCGTGGTTCCTGGCCGTCGGGGGAGCGCAGGTCGGCCCGCTGGCCGTGGGCGACCTGCCCGCGAAGGTCGCCACCGGCGAGCTCACCCCGACCACCCTGGTCTGGCAGCAGGGCATGGGCGCCTGGACCGCCGCGTCCGAGCTGCCCGAGCTCCAGGGCCTGTTCGCCGCCACGCCGCCGCCGCTGCCGCCGCAGGCCTGACCCCTCCGACCCAGAGAGCACCCAGAGCACCATGTCCGAGGAGACCCCCGCGGCGCTCGCGCCGCTCAGCTCGACCTGCCCGAGCTGTGGCGCGCAGACGTCGTACGCGCCCGGTACGACGACGTTGAGGTGCGGCTCGTGCGGCACCCAGCTGGAGATCGCCGCGTCGACGGCGACCATCCGCGAGCACTCGTTCGACGAATGGGTGGGCAAGCACGGCGACGTGCAGGTCGCCCAGCTCGGCGCCCACGTGCTGCGCTGCCAGGGCTGCGGGGCCAGCACCGAGACCGCCGACCTGGCCGGGACCTGCCAGTTCTGCGGGGGCGCGCTGATCGCCGTGGACCGACCCGAGGGGCTGGTGGCGCCCGAGGCGGTCGTGCCGTTCCACGTCGACCAGCGCGCTGCCCGCGAGGAGTTCAAGAAGTGGGTCGGCTCGCGCCGCTTCGCGCCCAACGCGCTGAAGAAGGTCGGGTCGACCGAGGGGCTGCAGGGCACCTACGTCCCGCACTGGACCTACGACGCCCACACCGAGACCGACTACGAGGGCCAGCGCGGCGACTACTACTACGTCACGGTCAGCCACCAGGTCTCCGACGGCAAGGGCGGCACCCGCACCGAGACGCGGCAGGAGCGGCGTACCCGCTGGAGCCACGCGTCCGGCCACGTCGCCCGCTCGTTCGACGACGTGCTGGTGGCCGGCACCGAGCGGCTCGACCGCAAGAAGCTCGACAAGATGGGCCCCTGGCGCCTGGAGGACGCCCGGCCCTTCCAGCAGGAGTACCTCACCGGCTACTCCGCGCTCCGCTACGACGTCGACCCGCAGGCGGGGTCGAACAACGCCCGCCAGCAGATGCAGCGGGTCATCGAGGACGACTGCGAGCGCGACATCGGCGGCGACGAGCAGCGGGTGTCCGACATGGACGTGACCTACTCGCAGGCCATGTTCAAGCTGGTGCTGATGCCCCTGTGGATCGCCACCTACCTCTACGGCGGAAAGACCTGGCAGGTGATGGTCAACGCCAACACCGGAGAGGTCGTCGGGGATCGTCCCTGGAGCGTGCCGAAGATCGTCGCGGCCGTGCTCGCCGCCCTGGTGGTGATCGGTGTGATCGTCGCCATCGTCCTGACGACCTCCGGCAGCACCTCCTCCAACCCGTAGCCCGGTCATCCGATAGGTTGCTCCCGGTGGCCGGGCCGCGCGTGCGCGCCCGGTCCGACCTTCGACGTCGACCAGGGAGGTCCTCGGTGACCGGGTACAAGCGCGTGCTCCTGAAGCTCTCGGGCGAGGTGTTCGGCGGCGGCAACGTCGGCGTCGACCCCGACGTCGTGCAGAAGATCGCCGCGGAGATCGCGGAGGTGGCCCGGGCCGGGGTGCAGATCGCCGTCGTCACCGGCGGCGGCAACTTCTTCCGCGGTGCCGAGCTGCAGCAGCGCGGCATGGATCGCGTGCGGGCCGACTACATGGGCATGCTCGGCATCGTCATGAACTGTCTGGCCCTCCAGGACTTCCTGGAGAAGATGGGCGTCGAGACCCGGGTCCAGACGGCGATCACGATGGGCCAGGTCGCGGAGCCCTACATCCCGCGCCGGGCCATCCGGCACATGGAGAAGGGCCGGGTCGTCATCTTCGGAGCCGGCATGGGCATGCCCTTCTTCTCCACCGACACCGTCGCCGTCCAGCGGGCGCTGGAGTCGAAGTGCGACGTGGTCCTGGTCGCCAAGAGCGGCGTCGACGGCGTCTACACCGCCGACCCGAAGCTCGACCCGACGGCCACCAAGTTCGATGACCTCACCTACGCCGAGGCGATCACCCGTGGCCTGCGGATCATGGACCAGACCGCGTTCGCGCTGTGCGGCGAGAACAAGCTGCCCATGGTCGTCTTCGGCATGGAGCCCGAGGGAAACATCCTCCGGGTCGTCCAGGGTGAGAAGATCGGCACGCTGGTGAGCGCGGGCTGACGTCCCGCACCGCCCCCACCACGACGAGCGCACGAACCGAGCAACAGGAGCAGCCGTGATCAACGACATCCTCAACGAGGCCGACGGCAAGATGTCCAAGTCGGTCGAGGCGACCCGCGAGGAGTTCGCGGCGATCCGCGCGGGCCGCGCCCACCCGAGCATGTTCAGCAAGATCGTCGTCGACTACTACGGCTCGCCGACGCCGCTGCAGCAGCTGGCGTCGTTCACCGCGCCCGAGGCCCGGATCATCCTGATCCAGCCCTACGACATCGGGGCGATCGGCAACATCGAGCGCGCGATCCGTGACTCCGACCTCGGCGTCAACCCGTCCAATGACGGCAAGATGCTGCGCTGCAACTTCCCGGAGCTCACCGAGGAACGCCGCAAGGAGTACATCAAGGTCGCGCGGGCCAAGGCCGAGGACGGGCGGGTCGCGGTGCGCAACCTGCGTCGTACGGCCAAGCAGAACCTGGAGAAGCTCGAGAAGGACGGCGAGGTCGGCAAGGACGACGTCACCGGTGCCGAGAAGCGGCTCGACGGCGTGACCAAGAAGCACACCGACGTGATCGACGAGCTGCTCAAGAACAAGGAGGCCGAGCTGCTGGAGGTCTGACGACCTCCCGCTCGCACGGCTCACCCGATGACCGTTCCCACCCCCGCGCCGCCGAAGGACCACGGCCGCGCCGGGCGCGACCTGCGCGCCGCCTTCACCTCCGCCTTCGTCCTCGTCGGCGCGATCCTGCTGTCGCTGCTGTTCTGGAAGACGGCGTTCATGGTGATCGTGGCGATCGCCGTGGTCGTCGCCATCTGGGAGCTGCACCGCGGGTTCGGCGCGAAGGGCATCGACCTGCCCGAGCAGCCGCTGATGGTCGGCGGCGTCGTGATGGTCGTGGTCGCCTACTTCTGGGGCGCGCCGGCCCTGGTGACGGCGACGGCCGTCGCCGCGCTGATGATCATGCTGTGGCTGCTCCAGCGCGGCATCGACGGCTACGTCCAGAACGCCACCGCGTCGGTCTTCACCCTGATCTACGTCCCGTTCCTCGGTTCGTTCGTGGCGCTGCTCCTCTCCGAGGGCGGGGGCGTCAACGCCAGCGGGCTCGACGACCCGGGCGTGCAGGGGATCATCACCTTCATCGCGATCACCGTCGCCTCCGACACCGGCGGGTACGTCGCCGGCGTGCTGTTCGGCAAGCACCCGATGGCTCCGGTCATCTCGCCCAAGAAGTCCTGGGAGGGCTTCGGCGGCTCGGTCGTGTTCTGCCTGATCGCCGGGTGGGCGCTGGTGGTCTACCTGCTCGACGGCGACTGGTGGGTCGGGATGGTGCTCGGTCTCATCACGGTCGTGATGGCGACCCTCGGCGACCTGTGCGAGTCGGTCATCAAGCGCGACCTCGGCATCAAGGACATGAGCCAGGTGGTCCCCGGCCACGGCGGCCTGATGGACCGGCTCGACTCGCTGCTCGCGACGATCGCCCCGATCTGGCTGCTCCTGCACTACCTGGTCTTCTGAGCCGGTCGGTGACCGTCTTCCTGGTCCACCACGGCCGGCTGCTCGGTGACGAGCTCGACCCGGCCGGCTTCGACGACGTCTGGGCGCTGCGCGACCGCCTCCCGCAGGGCGCGGCCTGGTTCTGCGCGCCGGAGCCGGCCACGGTGGCGACCTGCCAGCTGCTGACCGAGGCCGACGCCGGGATCCTGCCGGGCCTGCGGGACAGCGGACCCGACGAGCCCGCGGTCGCGCTGCGCGAGCGGGTCGCCGGCACCGTGGCCGGTCTGCGGCGCGAGAACCCGGGCCGCGACCTGGTGCTCGTCGGCCACCGGAGCGCCTGGGTCGCGCTCGCGGGAGCCGTCGCCGAGCCGCTCGGCACGCCGGGCGTGATCGAGCTTCCGGATGCCCTAGGGTCGGCCGGGTGAGCACCGTGGACGAGTCGGCCGGCGCGTCGGCGGAGCGCGAGCCCAGCTGGTGGCACCGCGACCACCCGACCTTCGCGTCGCTGTCGGGCTTCTTCACCGGCCTGCTCTTCGTCATCCTGGTGCCCGGCGTGTACGCCGCCCTGCTCAGCGTGCTGGTCGACACCGACACGGCCGAGGAGCTGTTCCCGCTGGTGCTGGTGACCCTGGGCATCCCGATCGGACTGGTGGTCGCGCCACGGACCCGCCGGTTCGGCCGGTTCATGCTGGTCGGCATCGTCACGACCGCCGTGGTCGTGCTCGCCTCCGCCGGCCTGGTCCTCTGGATCCTCTACAGCACCGACGCCTAGGCGTCGCCACGCTCCCACCCGAGCGTCCGGTCCACCGCCCGGCCCCAGGCCGCCCGCTCCCGCTCGCGCACGGCCGGGCTCATCGCGGGCTCCCAGGTCGCGGCGCGGTGCCAGTTGCCGCGCAGGACCTCGAGGTCGGGCCAGTAGCCGACGGCCAGCCCGGCGGCGTACGCCGCACCCAGGGAGACCGACTCGGAGACGAGCGGGCGCTCGACGGGGACGCCGAGCACGTCGGAGACGAACTGCATGAGCAGGTGGTTGGAGGTCATGCCGCCGTCGACGCGCAGGCGGGTGAAGGCGATCCCGGTGTCGGCCGCCATCGCCTCGACCACCTCGGCCGTCTGCCAGCCGGTGGCCTCGAGGACGGCCCGGGCCAGGTGCGCCTTGGTCACGTACGACGTCAGCCCGACCACCACCCCGCGGGCGTCGGGGTCCCAGCGCGGCGCGAACAGCCCCGCGAAGGCCGGGACGATGTAGCAGCCGCCGTTGTCCTCGACCCGCCGGGCCAGGGTCTCGATCTCGGGGGCCGACCCGATCATCTCGAGCGAGTCGCGGAACCACTGGACCAGGGAGCCGGCGACCGCGATCGAGCCCTCGGTCGCGTACGCCGTCGGCTGGCCCTCCAGCTGGTAGGCCACGGTCGAGAGCAGCCCGTGGTCGGACCTTGTGATCTGCTCACCGGTGTTCATCAGCAGGAACGCGCCGGTCCCGTAGGTGCACTTGGCCTCGCCGGTGGCGAAGCAGGTCTGGCCGAACAGGGCGGCCTGCTGGTCGCCGAACGCGCCGCCGATCGGGACGCCGGGCAGGCCGACCCGGCACTCGCCGTACACCTGGGCGTTGGGGCGGATCTCGGGGAGCAGCTCGACGGGGACGTCGAGCACGTCGAGCAGCCGCTGGTCCCACTGCAGGGTGCGCACGTCGGCCAGCAGGGTGCGGCTGGCGTTGGTCACGTCGGTGACGTGGACGCCGCCGTCGGGGCCGCCGGTGAGGTTCCAGATCAGCCAGCTCTCCATGGTCCCGAAGGCGATCTCGCCGGTGCGGGCGCGCCGCTGCAGGCCCGGGACGTGGTCGAGGAGCCAGCGCAGCCGGGGCGCGGAGAAGTAGCCGGCCGGGCGCATCCCGCACACCTCCTCGAACAGGTCCCCGGTCGGCCCCGCGGCGAGCTGGGCGGCGATCTCGGCGCCCCGGGTGTCCTGCCAGGTGATGGCCGGTGCCACCGGACGGCCGGTGGTGCGGTCCCACACGACCGTCGTCTCGCGCTGGTTGGCGATGCCGAGGGCGGCCAGGTCACCCGGGACCAGGCCGGCCGAGGCCAGGGCCTCGGGCAGCACCCGCAGGCAGTTCTGCCAGATCTCGGCGGCGTCGTGCTCGGCCCAGCCGGGCTGTGGGTAGTGCTGGCGGTGCTCGTGCTGGGCGGCCGCCACCATCCGGCCGGCGTGGTCGAAGACCAGGCAGCGGGTCGAGGTGGTGCCCTGGTCGAGGGCGGCGACGTACGAGCGGGACCCGGTCACAGGCGCTCCTGGAGGGTGGCGGCGATGGCCTCGGCGCTGGCGGTGACCTGCTCGGCGAGGCCGGCCCGTGGGGCGCCGTCCGGGCCGACGACCCGCTCGCGGGGGCCGACGACGCCGAGGGCGCCCACCCCGATGCCGAGGTGGTGGCGCACCGGCGCGGCGACGGCGGCCACCCCCGGTCGGAGCGCGCCGTCCACGTGGGCCCAGCCCTGGCGTCGTACGGACTGCACGACGCGGGTGAGCTCCAGTCGGCTGGTCAGCGTCGCGGGGGTGTGGCCGGGCAGCTCCAGGTTGCGCAGCCGGGAGCCGGTGGGGGAGAAGGCGAGCAGCACCTGCCCGAGCGCGCTGGCGTGCAGTGGCTGGATCTCGCCGGTGCGCAGGCGCTGCGGAGAGCCGTCGGGGCGGAAGACGTGGTGGACGATCTCGACCGTGGTGCCGCTGAGGACGCCGAGCTGCACCTCCAGGCCGGTGCGGGCCGCCAGGCCGTCGGCCCAGTTGACCGCCCGCGCCCGGAGCAGGTGGGGATCCAGGCGGGCTCCCAGGTCGCGCAGGCCGCGGTCCAGTGCGTAGTGCCCGGTCTCGGGGTCCTGGACGACGAAGCCGACCTCGACCAGCGTGCGGGTGATCCCGTGCACGGTGGGCTTGGGCAGGTCGAGGGTGCGGGCCAGCTCGCCGAGCGGCACCGGCTCGCCGACCGCCCCCAGCAGGTGCAGGACGGCGGCGGCGCGCTCGATCGACTGGATGGTGCCGGCCATGGCACCACCCTACGAGACCGTTCGACATCGTCGATCAGTCGTTCGGTGATGTCGAATGGCGCGTGTGGTGATCGCCGCAGCCAGCGGGCACTGTGTGGTGGGCGTCACTCGGGCGCCCCTCGGGAAAGGACCCACACCGTGACCAAGCAACGGCCGCTCCTCGGGGAGCTGTGCGCGGAGTTCGCCGGGACGATGATCCTGATCCTCTTCGGCTGCGGCGTGGTCGCCCAGGTGACCACCAGCAGCGACGGCAGCCTCGGCGACCACGACTCGATCGCCTGGGCCTGGGGGCTCGGCGTGACGCTCGGTGTCTACGTGGCCGCCCGCATCTCCGGCGCCCACCTCAACCCGGCCGTCACTATCGCGCTCGCCGCCTTCAAGGGCTTCGAGTGGCGCAAGGTGGCGCCGTACGTCCTCGCCCAGACGCTGGGCGCCTTCGTGGCCGCCCTCCTGGTGCGGGCGTCGTACGCCGACCTCATCGGCGCGGTCGACCCCGACCACACCATCGCCACCCAGGGCATCTTCTCGACGCTGCCCGGCAACGGCGGCGCCGACGTGAGCATCTCGACGGCGTTCCTCGACCAGGTCATCGGCACCGCGATCCTGGTGTTCGTGATCTTCGCCGTCACCACCGCGTGGAACAACCCGCCCATGGCCAACCTCGGCCCCGTCGTCGTCGGCCTGCTGGTCGTGGCGATCGGCATGGCCTGGGGCGCCAACGCCGGCTACGCGATCAACCCGGCGCGCGACTTCGGCCCGCGCCTAGCCTCCCTGATCACCGGGTACGGCGGCGCGATGAACGACCAGAACGGGGATCTCTATTTCTGGTTGCCGATCGTCGCCCCGATCATCGGAGGCCTGATCGGCGGGTTCCTATTCAAGGTCCTCATCGAGAACCACCTCACCGACCCCGCGCTCGACGAGGACGAGGACGAGGCCGTCAGCGAGCCCGTCCCCGCCCGCAGCTGAGCCGCACCGTCCACCGCGACCCACCACCAGCACAGGAGGAACCGTGACGACCTACGTAGGCGCCGTCGACCAGGGCACCACCAGCACCCGCTTCATGATCTTCGACCACGCGGGGGAGGAGGTGGCGCGCCACCAGCTCGAGCACGAGCAGATCCTCCCGAAGGCCGGCTGGGTCGAGCACAACCCCGTGGAGATCTGGGAGCGGACCCGCTCGGTCATCCAGACCGCGCTCGGCAAGGCCGGGCTGACCGCCGCGGACCTGGCCGCGGTCGGGATCACCAACCAGCGCGAGACGACCGTGGTGTGGGACAAGAACACCGGCCGGCCCTACTACAACGCCATCGTGTGGCAGGACACCCGCACCGACAAGATCGCCTCCAAGCTGGAGCGCGACGGCCACGGCGACCTGATCCGCGAGCGGGCCGGGCTGCCGCCGGCGACGTACTTCGCCGGCGGCAAGATCCAGTGGATCCTGGAGAACGTCGACGGGGTGCGGGCGGCGGCCGAGAAGGGCGACGCCCTCTTCGGTACGACGGACTCCTGGCTGATCTGGAACCTCACCGGCGGCACCGACGGCGGGTCGCACGTCACCGACGTGACCAACGCCAGCCGCACCATGCTGATGGACCTCGAGACCTGCGAGTGGGACGACGAGCTGCTCGCGCTCTTCGACATCCCGCGGGCGATGCTGCCGGAGATCCGTTCCTCCAGCGACCCGGAGGGATACGGGAAGACCGACGCGCACGGGCCGTTCCGCGGCGAGGTGCCGCTGACCGGCATCCTCGGCGACCAGCAGGCCGCGACCGTCGGCCAGGTCTGCTTCGAGCCCGGCGAGGCCAAGAACACCTACGGCACCGGCAACTTCATGCTGCTCAACACCGGCACCGAGCTGGTCCGCTCGAAGGCCGGTCTGCTGACGACGGTCTGCTACCGCTTCGGTGACGACAAGCCGGTCTACGCGCTCGAGGGTTCGATCGCCGTCACCGGCTCGGCCGTGCAGTGGCTGCGCGACCAGCTCGGCATCATCTCGGGCGCCTCGCAGAGCGAGTCGCTGGCCCGGCAGGTCGAGGACAACGGCGGCGTCTACTTCGTGCCGGCGTTCTCGGGGCTGTTCGCGCCGTACTGGCGCTCCGACGCCCGCGGCGCGATCGTCGGGCTCTCCCGCTACAACACCAACGCCCACGTCGCCCGCGCCACCCTGGAGGCGATCTGCTACCAGTCCAAGGACGTCGCGGACGCGATGGAGAAGGACTCGGGCGTGAAGCTGGAGGTGCTGAAGGTCGACGGCGGCGTGACCGCCAACGAGCTGTGCATGCAGATCCAGGCCGACGTGCTCGGGGTCGAGGTCAGCCGTCCGGTGCTGGCCGAGACCACCTGCCTGGGCGCGGCGTACGCCGCAGGGCTCGCCGTCGGCTTCTGGAAGGACACCGACGAGCTGCGCAAGAACTGGAACGAGGGCAAGCGCTGGTCCCCGCAGTGGGACGACGATCAGCGTGCGGAGGGGTACGCCGGCTGGCAGAAGGCCGTCGAGCGCACCCTCGACTGGGTGGACGTTAACTGATGCGATCCATCGCCCTGTCCCCGGAGTTCCGCCAGGAGTCGCTGCGCCGGATGAGCGAGGAGGAGCTCGACGTCCTGGTCATCGGCGGTGGCGTGGTCGGCGCCGGCTCCGCTCTCGACGCCGCCACCCGCGGCCTGCGGGTCGGCCTGGTCGAGGCCCGCGACTTCGCCTCGGGCACCTCCAGCCGCTCCAGCAAGCTGATGCACGGCGGGCTGCGCTACCTGGAGATGCTCGACTTCCGGCTGGTCGCCGAGGCGCTGAAGGAGCGCGGCCTGATGCTGCTGAAGCTCGCGCCGCACCTGGTCCACCCGGTGCCGTTCATCTACCCGCTCAAGCACCGCGGCTGGGAGCGGCTCTACGCCGGCTCCGGCGTCGCCCTGTACGACGCCATGGCGCGTGCGGCCGGCCCCACCGGCGTACCGCTGCACCGGCACCTGACCCGCCGCGGTGCCCGCAAGCTGGTGCCGTCGCTGCGCAAGGACGCCCTGGTCGGCGCGCTGCAGTACTACGACGCCCAGGTCGACGACGCCCGGCACACGATGTTCCTGGCGCGCACCGCCGCGGCGTACGGCGCCGACGTGGCCTCGCGGACCCGGGTCACCGCGCTGGTCCGCGAGGGCGAGCGGGTGACCGGCGCCGTCGTACGCGACCTGGAGTCGGGGGAGGAGCTGACCATCCGCGCCCGGCAGGTCCTCAACGCCACCGGCGTCTGGACCGACGAGACGCAGGAGCTCGGCGGGCAGCGCGGGCAGTTCCACGTGCGCGCGTCGAAGGGCATCCACCTGGTGGTGCCCAAGGACCGGATCCGCTCGGAGTCCGGGCTGATCCTGCGCACCGAGAAGTCGGTGCTCTTCGTGATCCCGTGGGGCCGGCACTGGATCATCGGCACCACCGACACCGACTGGACCCTCGACAAGTCGCACCCCGCCGCCAGCGAGGCCGACATCGACTACCTGCTCCACCACGTCAACGAGGTGCTCGAGACGCCGCTGACGCGCGCCGACGTCGAGGGCGTGTACGCCGGCCTCCGCCCGCTGCTGGAGGGGGAGTCCGAGGCCACCTCGAAGCTCTCCCGCGAGCACGCGGTCGGCCACCCGGCGCCCGGCCTGGTGGTGGTCGCGGGCGGCAAGTACACGACCTACCGGGTGATGGCCAAGGACGCCGTCGACGAGGCGGTCTTCGGGCTCGCGGCCCACTTCGACCGTCGGATCCCGGAGTCGGCGACCGAGGACGTCCCGCTGCTCGGGGCGGAGGGCTACCAGGCGCTGTGGAACGGGCGGCACGTGCTGGCCCGCCGTCACGGCCTGCACGAGGTGTGGATCGAGCACCTGCTGAAGCGCTACGGCTCGCTGGTCCACGAGGTGCTGGCGCTGGTCGACGAGCGTCCCGACCTGGGCGGTGCGCTGGCCGGGGCGCCGGACTACCTGCGGGCCGAGATCGTCTATGCCGCCAGCCACGAGGGCGCGCGGCACCTCGACGACGTGCTGACCCGCCGGACCCGGATCTCGATCGAGACCTTCGACCGCGGGGTGGGCGTCGTGGACGAGGTCGCCTCGCTGGTGGCCGAGGTGCTCGGCTGGAGCGAGGACCAGACGCGGCTGGAGGTCGAGCACTACCGCAAGCGGGTCGCGGCCGAGCTGGAGAGCCAGCAGATGCCGGACGACGCCACCGCCGACGCGGCCCGGCTGGGCGCGGCGGACGTCGTACCGCTGAGCTGAGGTGCCACCGCCGGTGGTTGAGCAGGTTGCGCAGCAACCGTGTCGAAACCCATCTTGCCGACTTGCGGCCTCGATCGAGGCCGCAGGTCGGCTCGCCGGGTTTCGAGGCTCGCTTCGCTCGCACCTCCACCAGCGGGTGGGCCGGGTCGCGTCGGGGTTTCGTCGGGGGCTGGTCGTGGGTGGGACACTGGAGGCGCTATGGCTGACACCACCCCCGACCAGCCCGCCGGCGCCACGACGCTGCCGCTGGTCTTCGACGAGCCCCGCGGGCGCAAGAAGCCCCCGCGGCACCTCGCCGACCTCGACGCGGCCGGACGCAAGGCGCTGCTGGAGGAGCACGGGCTGCCGGGCTTCCGGGCCAAGCAGCTCTCCACCCACTACTTCGCCCGCCTGGTCGACGACCCGGCCGAGATGACCGACCTGCCCGCCACCCAGCGGGCCGAGCTGGTCGAGGCGCTGCTGCCGACGCTGATGACGCCGCTGCGCACCCTCGAGGCCGACAAGGGCACCACCCGCAAGACGCTGTGGAAGCTCTTCGACGGCGCGCTCGTCGAGTCGGTGCTGATGCGCTACCCCGACCGGGCCACGGTCTGCGTCTCCAGCCAGGCCGGGTGCGGGATGGCCTGCCCGTTCTGCGCCACCGGCCAGGGCGGCCTGCAGCGCAACATGTCGACCGCCGAGATCGTCGAGCAGGTCGTCGCCGCCCACCGCACCATGGCCCGCGGCGAGGTCCCGGGCGGGCCCGGCCGGGTCTCCAACGTGGTGTTCATGGGCATGGGCGAGCCGCTGGCCAACTACAAGGCCGTCATCGGCGCCGTGCGCCGGATGACCGACTCCTCGCCCGACGGACTCGGGATGTCCGCGCGCGGCATCACCGTGTCCACGGTCGGCCTGGTCCCGCGGATCAAGCAGCTGACCGAGGAGGGCATCCCGGTCACCCTCGCGCTGAGCCTGCACGCCCCCGACGACGAGCTGCGCAACGAGCTGGTCCCGATCAACACCCGCTTCTCCGTCGCCGAGACCGTCGAGGCGGCGTGGGACTACGCCCGCGTCACCAAGCGCCGGGTCTCGATCGAGTACGCCATGATGCGCGGCATCAACGACCAGGCCTGGCGCGCCGACCTGCTGGGCGACGTCCTGCAGTCGTACGGCGACTGGGGCTGGGTGCACGTCAACCTGATCCCGCTCAACCCCACCCCCGGCTCGAAGTGGACCGCCTCCGACCCCGCCGACGAGCGCGAGTTCGTCCGCCGGCTGGAGGCCAAGGGCATCCCCACGACCGTCCGCGACACCCGCGGCAGCGAGATCGACGGCGCCTGCGGGCAGCTGGCCGCGACCGAGTAGCTCCGGTGACGCCCGAGGACGTCGCCGCCGCGTCGGCCGCCTGGCTGTGGTTCCCGGACGACGCGACGTCGTACTCCACCGAGGAGCTGCTGCTGGTCCGGTGGCCGGACTACTTCGCCGTACCCCCGACGCTGATGCACCTGGCCGCGACCGGCCCCGACGTCGAGGACGACGTCGACCGGCTGCTGGCCGAGGCGGCCGGCCGGGTCCAGGCCTGGGGCTTCGCCGAGCTGGTGGTCCGGGTGGGGGTCGACGCCCCGGCCGCGCTGGTGGAGACGCTGGAGGACCTCGACGCCGAGGTCGTGGAGACCGTGGACGTGTTCGCGCTCGACCTCGACGGCGGGGTGCCCGACGTCTCGGCGCCCGAGGACGTCGAGATCCGCTGGGCGCTCGACCGGCCGGCGACGCGCGACCACCTGGAGGTGAGCATCGCGGCGTTCGAGGAGGGCGGGCTGCCCGACGACGAACGGCTGCGCGAGCTGGCCGAGGAGACCGCCGAGGCGCACCGCGAGGGTCGGGGCTCCACGGCCGTCGCCTATGTCGACGGCTCGGCGGTCGGCTCCGGAGGGCTGACGGTCGTCGACGGTGTGGCCCGGCTCTGGGGCGCCGGCGTCGTGCCGCACGCCCGCGGCCGGGGCGTCTACCGCTCGGTGCTCACCGCCCGCCTGCAGTACGCCGTCGCCCACGACGCGTCGATGGCTCTGGTCAAGGGCCGGGTCGAGACCTCCGGGCCGATCCTGCGGCGGGCCGGCTTCGCGTCGTACGGCCAGGAGCGGGACTACCGGCTCACGCTCTGACCGGGGGTGGCCCGGTCACCGGGTTCGGTTGCTGCTCCGGCGACCCACGAGGCCGACGACGCCGCAGCCGATCAGCAGGAGCCAGGTGGCATCGGCGAGGAACGAGTCCCACCGGGATCCGTACGACGCCGGGAGCCTCAGCGCCCAGGTGACGGCGAAGCCGGCCCACAGGACGACGAAGACCGGGTTGCACCGCCACCACCCGAGGACGCGAGATCTCACGCTGACGCGCGCTCGCGCCGTCGGATCAGACGCGACGTAGCCGCGAGCGGACATCGGCCCAGGACACGGGCCGTGCCCACCACGGAGTCCGGCCTGGCCGACGTCGTACGAACCACGAGGCGAGCGACAAGATCGCGAATCCCGACCAGGCGACGCCGAGCCCCACCACGCCGTCGGAGATCCACCAGACTGCGAGGAGGGCGCCACCCGCGGCCTGGACGAGCGTCAGCACGTCCGGCTTCGGGTCTTCGTCCATGCCCGAAGCCTAGAGGAACCGGCATTGTGTGGTCAGGCCGCTGAGGCGACCACGATGCGGAAGGCGACGCCCGTCTCGTCGCGGGAGCCGCGGGCGGATCGGATCGTCTGCGGCCTCGGCTCTCGGCCTACCAGGCGGGATGAGCGAGCTTCCGTCAGGCATCCTGCTTCCCGTGAGTGAACTGGCCGACGCCATCTGTGCGGTGCTGTGGTCGTCTGAAGGTCCCCTGCGTGTGTCCACCATCGAACCGGTGAGACGGACACCCACCCGACACCGTTCAGTCGTTGCTCGACGCAGGCGAGGACGTGTGGCGTTCGAGATTCTGTGCGACAACCTGCACGAGGACGACATCGAGGTGCCCCGGTCCCTGCTGCTGCACCTCCGTGGCGCAGCGGCGAGGGTCCAGTCCCGGACGCATCGAGCCGCTGCTCGACTGACGAACTCTCACCGGCCGGGTGAGGGTGGGTCTCGCACGGATGCCGACCGCGTTCGATAGCCCGTTCGGGCCATGGTCCCCAGGTCGTCGCCAGGGGAGGGTCGGACGATGCGCCGTCTCGCCGCCGCCCTGATCTTGAGCCTGCTGGCCTCCCTCGCTGTCGTCGTCCCGACGGCTGCGCCGGCCCAGGCCGCCGCGGTCGTCTCGTCCGACCCTGCGCGGCTCGGCGCCTACCCGGGTCTCGTCCGCGAGGACTTCGAGGGATCGAAGGTGGGCGACGGCCAGGCTTTCGATTGCGGGCCCACGGTGGTCTCGTCGGCCACCGCGAACTCCTGCTACGACGTGGGGGACATCGCGCCGGGAGTCACCCTCGACACGCCGTCGAGCACGACGTACGGCGTCGGCGCCGGGACCGCCGGCTTCGAGGGCCTGACCTCGACGGTGGTGATGAGCTTCCAGTTCGTGGACTCGCTGTCGCTGGCCTTCTCCGGTCGCGTCGAGTTCGTCGGTTTCCGCCTGGGCTCCATCGTCTCCTCGGGGACCTGTGGGCTGAAGGTCACCTACGCCGACGGCAGCCCGGCCACGACCCGGAACCTGGCGTGTCCCGCCCTACCCAGCATGGGCTGGGTCGTCATCGAGGCCGACCGACCGATCGCCTCCGTCATCCTGAGCGGGGACGGCGCGGAGGTCATCGACGACCTGGCCTTCGGATCGCGCGCCGTCCCCCGGATCGACGTGCGCAAGCCGTCGGTCAACCGCAAGGCGGGTACGGCGCGACTGCCGGTCGCCGTACCCGGCATCGGGACGACCACGGTGACCGGGCCGGGCATCCGGACCGCCAGCGTCGACTCCGCGCGCGCCCGCGTGCTGGTGCTGCCGATCGCCGCCCGCGGACCGGCCGCCCGCAAGCTCAAGCGCAAGGGGAAGGTCACCGTCCGGGTGACGGTCACCTACCGGCCCAACGCCGGCAGCCCCGTGACCGCGCTGAAGTCCGTGACTCTCCGCAAGAAGCGACGCTGAACCCACCCCCGGGCGATTGCCCCTGGGGCATTCGGGGCGCCCATCATGGGCCAGCGGGTACGCCGCAAGATCTCATACGTGCGGTGAACCTCGGGGTGGTCGCCCGCTCCGGGACCTCGTCTGCCGGTCGGCAACCACTCCGGCGGGTCGGGAAGCGTCCACTCCGTCGGGCCCTGTGACGGTTCCCAGGCGATCGGCACGAGAGTGCGTCCGGTCAACGGCGGAAGGAGGCGGCTCCGATCCGCACCCGTCGCGGCAGATGAGCGCGCACTCGGGCATCCTGTGCGGGTGCCCGACGCGAACGCCGAGTTTCCCTCTGTCGATCGGCTCGCCTATCTGATTAGCGGCGACCTGCAGAGCGACGACGTCGCACTCTGGGAGGTCGTCTGGACGTTGAACACGCTCGCACCTGCGGCTCCTCTCGACGAGAAGATTCGCCTTGCACGACACGCCGTTTCCAGCCTGCTGGGTCACCACGATCTGTGGCGCGGTGAGTGGCCAGGAGGTCTCATCGCATTGCTGACCGAACCCGAGAAGCAGGCGCTTGCCCACGACGACACCCCGTGGCACGACCCTGAGCATGCGACCTTGCTCGTCTGGATCCGGCAAGAGGGAGCCACCCGCCGCGGTCGTGCCGAGTAGCCCGCTTCTCGGCAGATCCGCGCACATAGAACGCGGTGCATTGACGCGCGCTGGAAGTCGCGCATCAGGATCGGCAACGGACGTCGCTCTCGCTAGCTGATCGGGTGGTCGTGCACCGCCGATGAGAGGTGCACGCCGTTCAGCTCCAGGTAGAGCTGCCGCTCCGTGACGGTGAGCGTGATCGTGTTGCGGCGCTCCATCGTGTCCACCGCTGAATCGATGAACCCGGGATCGAAGTTGTGCAGCACGATCTCGTCGGCGCGGTGGATCCTCGCCCCTGCCCACTGCGCGAGCACCTTGGCCGGGTCGCGGTGCGTGTAGATCGTCGTGCGCTCGGCAGCCTTGCTGCCCGTGTGAAGCCGCGCGGCATCCGGTGCGCCGACCTCGATCCAGGCGAGCAGCTTCCCGCTCAGGTCACGCACCAGCACCGCGGGGGCGTCGGTCGCCGAGATGCCCTCGCTGAATGCGATGCCCTCTTCGTACTCGAGACAGTAGGCGAGCACGCGCGTCACGAGGTACGCCTCGGTCTCTGACGGGTGCCGCGCCGCGCGCAGCGTGAACTCCTCGTAGACGCCGCGATCCGTGTCGGCCAACTCGACTTCGAAGGTATGCATCGTCGCGCCGGCCGCCATGAGGCTCAGCCTAGTCCGGGCACGGGGTACCTCCGCGTCGTCATCACCGTCGCCTGATCGCGGCGGAATCGACGCACGGCCGACTATCCAGTCACGGCCGGGGGAGTGCATCCTGCCAACAACGGACCGTGGGTGCGCGACTTCGGACACTGACAAGGGCGACCTTCGACCGATGGCCGGCGACGTCGCCGGTCCCTAGCGTCGCGGGGATGAGGTGGACGCGGTGGGGCCCGGTGCTGGTGCTCACGCTGCTCGCCCCGTGGTCGGCGGAGATGGCCCGGGGCGGCTTCCCGGTCACCCTGATCGTGCCGATCCTGCTCTTCCTGGCCGCGTTGTACGGCGGCGCGGCGCTGCTGATCCGCGAGCTGGCCCGGCGGACCGGGCGCGGGTGGCCGACGATCCTCCTGTTCGCCGCCGCCTTCGGCGTGCTGCAGGCCGGCGTCGTCGACCAGTCGCTGTTCAACCCGGCGTACGGCCGCTACGACTTCCAGCAGCCCGTGCACGTGCCGGGGATCGATGTCAGCCTCTACTACCTGGTCGCCTTCGTCGCCGGCCACGTCGTGGCCAGCATCGCCGTGCCGACCGTCGTCGCCGAGGCCTGGTCGCAGCGGCCCACGGAGCCGTGGCTCTCGCGTCGGGCCCTAGGGGTGGTCGCGGTGGTCTACGCCCTGGCCTCCGTCGTCAACCACGTCGGCGTGAAGCAGGACGAGGGGGACGGCTTCCAGGCGGCGCCCCTGCAGACCGCGGTGGCCCTCGGGGTGGTCCTCGTCCTCGCACTCGTCGCGTGGCGGTGGCCCGCCCGACCGGCACGCCCGTCCCGGGTGCCCCCGCCCTGGGCGCTGGCCCTCGTCGGCTTCGCGGCCTACCTGCTCTACCTGCCGGGCGAGGGGGCGGGCGCCCTAGTGGTCGCCGCGGTCGTCATCGCCCTGGTCGTGCTCCTCGTCGGGTCCTGGTCGCGGAGCACACGGTGGACCTCCCGCCACACCACCGCCCTCGCGATCGGCGCCTTCCTGGTGGGGACAGTGGCCCCGTTCCTCAACGAGCCGTACGACGTCGAGGTCTCCGCGGGGAGCGAGCTGCTCAGCGACCTGGTCGCGGCCGCAGTGTGCCTGGCCGTGGTCGGTGCGACGCTCGCGCGGCGCGCGGCGTACCCGCTGGCACGCTGAGGTTCACGTGTCGTCCACGTCACTCTCGGCCGTTGTTGAGGTGCGCTTCCTAGCGTCCGGGCCATGGAGAACCTCCGGGTCCTGATCGTCTCCGAGTCGTTCCTGCCGCAGGTCAACGGCGTCACGAACTCCGTGCGCCGGGTCCTCGAGCACCTCGCGGCCACCGGCCACCAGGCCGAGCTGGTCGCGCCGACCGGTCCGCCGTCGTACGCCGGCTTCCCGGTGACCCACGCGCGGGGCGCCAGCCTGCCGTTCTACCGCGACTTCCGGATCGGGCTCGAGACCCGCCGCCGGCTGCGCGCGGTGATGCTGCGCTTCCGCCCGGACGTCGTGCACGTGGCGTCGCCGGCGACGCTGGGCTACCAGGCCACGCGGGCGGCGGCCGAGCTCGGCATCCCGACCGTGGCGATCTATCAGACCGACCTGGTCGGCTTCGCCGAGCGCTACGGCATCGCGGGCGGCTGTCGGGCGATGGCCGGCCTGACCCGCCGGATCCACCACCGCGTCGACCTCACCCTCGCGCCGTCCAGCGCGAGCCTGCGCCAGCTCGACGAGCTGGGCGTGCCGCGCACGGTGCTGTGGCCGCGCGGCGTCGACCTGCAGGCCTTTCACCCGGTACGACGCTCCACCGCGCTGCGCCAGGAGCTCGCGCCCGACGGCCGGCTGCTCGTCGGGTACGTCGGCCGCCTGGCGCCCGAGAAGGAGCTCGACCTGCTGGGCCACCTGGCCGAGGACCCGCGCTACCGGCTGGTCCTCGTCGGAGGCGGCCCGGAGGAGCAGCGGTTACGCACCCTGCTCCCCGGCGCCGCCTTTCTCGGCGTGCTGCACGGCGACGCGCTGGGGGCGGCGTACGCGAGCCTCGACGTGTTCGTGCACACCGGCCGCCACGAGACCTACTGCCAGTCGGCCCAGGAGGCCCTGGCCTCCGGGGTCCCGGTCGTCGCGCCGCGGGCGGGTGGACCGGTCGACGTCGTCCGAGACGGGGTGGCCGGTCACCTCTACACGCCCGGTGACGCGGCCGAGCTGGCGTCGTACGTCGGGCGGCTCGCCGACGACCAGCTCTACCGGCGCCGGATGGGGCTGGCCGCGCGTCGCAGCGTCAACGGTCGGTCGTGGCGCTCGGTCAACGACCGGCTGGTGGAGCACTACCGGGCCGTGGCCTCCGAGCGGGTGGCCCGCCTCGCCGCCTGACCGGGTCCTACGATCGGGCGTCGTGGACGACGCCGACGCGCTGTGGGACGAGGTGACTCGCCGGGGCACCCCGCTGGTCGACCCGGTCGCGGACGGGACCGACGAGGTCGACCTCACCTACCTCTGGCGCGCCACCGACCCGTCGGTGACCGCCGTGGAGATGGTCGGGACGCCGAGCCCCGTCCTCAACGAGACCTTCACCCGCCACCCGCTGACCCGTCTCGGGGAGACCGACACCTGGACGGCGAGATTCCGTGCACCGGCGCGGACCGTGCACGGCTACGGGTACGTCGAGCTGGGTGCTGACCGGCAGCCGCTGAACGAGGCGCCGCGGCCCGACCCGCACGCCCGCCTCCAGCACCCCGGGCCGGACGCGCGGCTCGACGTACCGCCGCTGCCGGGCGAGTGGACGCCCACCTTCTCCGTCACCGACCTGCGGCCCGAGGTCGGTCCGGTGCCGCCGCCCGCCGCGAGCGGGACCGTGCGCGAGCACGCCTTCACGAGCGAGCTGCTGGGCGACACCCGACGGCTCTGGTCCTACACCCCCGCCGGGTACGACGAGGGGCAGCCGGCCTGGCTGGTGCTGCTGCACGACGGCTGGCAGTGGCGAGCGTCGACGCCGGTCGCCACGATCCTCGACGACCTCGTCGCCCGCGGGGAGCTCCCACCGACGGTGGTGGTCCTGCACGAGTGCCCGGAGGGCCGGCGCGGGGTCGAGCTGGTCGGCGACGAGCGGTTCGCGGACGCGTTGGCCACCGAGCTCGTGCCGTGGGCGCGCGAGACCTGGGGCCTGCCGGCCGACCCGGCGCGCACGGTCGTCGCCGGGCAGAGCTACGGCGGGCTGAACGCGGCGTACCTCGGGCTGCGGCACCCGAATGTCTTCGGCCACGTGGTCAGCCAGTCCGGGTCCTACTGGCACTGGCGCGAGCCGAGCGGCGAGGAGTGGCTCACCGCGCTCGTGCGCAGCAGTCCGCGGGTCCCGGTCCGGTTCCACGTCGAGGTCGGCCTGCTGGAGGGCGCGATGATGGTCGAGGCCAACCGGCGCCTGCGCGAGGCGCTGGCCGAGCGGGGCTACGAGCACGCCTATCGCGAGACCGCCGGCGACCACGGGTGGATCGCCTGGAGCCGCACCCTCGGCGACGCCCTGAGGTGGGTCACCCACCCCTGACCAGCGCGGCCGCCTCCTCGACGGTGTCGACCAGGTGGACGTGCGGCTCCATGGCCCGCCCGCGGGCCAGCGCCTGCAGCAGCGGCCAGGCCGGCAGCGTGCGGGTCCAGTGCTCCACCCCGACCAGCACCATCGGCGCCACGGACGCCTCGTCGGCGTAGTAGTTCTCGCAGGCGTCCTGGAACACCTCCTGCACGGTCCCGGCGGCCCCGGGCAGGAAGACGATGCCCGCGTCGCAGACCTCGAGGAGGACCGACTCGCGGACCGCGTTGCGGAAGTACTTCGCGATCGCCGTCGCGAACAGGTTCGGCGGCTCGTGGCCGTAGTGCCAGGTGGGGATGCCGAGGGTCTCGCGGTCGGTCGGGAACCGCCCGGCCACGGCCCGGGCGGAGTCGGCCCACGCCGTCACCGAGGGCCGGTACGAGGGGGTCGCGGCCAGCTCGGCCAGCGCGTCGTCGAGGTCGGCCGCGGGCCGGCCGGCCAGCCGCGCGCCCAGGTTGGCGGCCTCCATGGCGCCGGGCCCGCCCCCGGTGGCGACCACGTGGGTCGCGCCGAGCAGGTGCCCGAGCCGCGCGGCGGCGTCGTACCCCTGCTCGCCGCGGAGCGCCGCGTGGCCGCCCATCACGCCGACCAGGTGCCGGCGGTCGGTCCAGGCCTGCAGCGCCTGGTCGATCGCGTGGTCGTGCAGGGTCTTGGCGAGCTCGGCCTCCGCATCGCCGGGCTTCTGCGCCCAGGCGTAGGCGCGGGCGTCGAGGGAGCGGTCGTAGGACGGGGTGTCGTAGAGGTCGGCGGGGGAGTAGAGGCCGCCGCGGTGCACGTCGACCGGCACGTCCGGGATCGCCGGGAGCACCAGCGCGCCGGCCGCCGTCAACCGGTCGGCGACGCCGGGCGCGAACCGGCAGCCCAGGAAAGACGCACCCGCCACCCGGCAGGCCTGCAGCTCGGCGGTGCGGTCGGTCAGGTCGACCGACCGCACCCGCCAGCCGCTGAGCCGCCGCGCCCCCGCGGCCAGCCGTCGGTCGAGGTCGGAGAGCGACTCGACGTGGACGATGCGGCCGCGGGTGCGCTTCACGCCCTGAAGGTTAGAAGGCGTGCGCGAGCAGCTCCGCGAAGAGGTCGTTCTCGTCGACGTCGAGCCCGCGCGCCCGGAACCAGGTGCAGACGTTGGTGCAGTCGCGCATCAGGAAGTCCATCCCGTTGAGGTTGCCGACCAGGTCGACGATCTGCGGGAGGTCGATGACCACCAGCCGCTCACCGGCGGTCAGGATGTTGTACGGCGACAGGTCGCCGTGCACGATCCCGTGCTGGACGAGGGTGGCCAGCGTGTCGCGGAGCTGGTCGAAGTACGACTGCAGCAGCGCCGGCTCCGGCCGGGTCTGGGCCAGCCGCGGAGCCGTGTCCACCCCGTCCTCGGTCTCGACGGTGATCCACTCCATCAGGATCTCGGTGCCGTCGATCTGCACCGGGTAGGGCACCGGCAGCCCCAGCTCCCAGCAGCGCCTCAGGGCGTCCCACTCCGAGACCGCCCACTCGCCGGCCGCGACCAGCTTGCCGAAGGTGCTCTTGCGCTTGATCGCCCGCTCGTCGCGGGAGCGCTTCATGCTGCGCCCCTCCGTGTACGACGCGGCGCGGTGGAAGGTGCGGTGGTCGGTGCCGCGGTAGCGCTTGGCCGCCATCACCACCCCGCGGCCCGGCTCGTGCGGGTCGGCCCGCTCGAGGAGGAAGACGTCGGCCTCCTTGCCGGTCTTCAGGATGCCGAGCTCGGTGTCGATCGCCCCGCGGGACGTGACGACCCAGTCGGGGCGCGGCTCGGGGCCGCGGGAGAGCGGCTCGACGTCGTACCAGGTGGTCCAGCGCTGGCCGTCGGCGACGTCGTCGTACGTCTGGAAGTCGAAGACGAAACGGGGGTCGAGCTCAGGGTGCTGAGGGTCGTGCGAGAAGTCGTGCGTCATCGGTGGTGGTGCTCCATCGGGAGAGGAGGGGGTGGTCTGCGGACAGGCCAACGACAGTCATGGACATGTCACGCTCCTCTCGACGGGCACCGGCAGGACGCCGACGCAGACCCCCAGCATCCGACCCCGGCGGTCCCCGACACAACCGGTTTTCGGCCGAGTCAGCAGACGGAGTCGGTCGGTTTCGGGTTGGTGACGCCGAACAGCGGGCGCAGGGTCAATAAATAACATCTAAAAACTCGACAAAAAGTGGAACAGATATCATCCCTCGTTCGCATCGTGGGACGGGTCCGGGGGCCGGCCGCGCTCAGGCGGCCAGGTCGCCGGTGGTCGTGGGGATGCCCTGCTCGGCGACGTGCTCCCAGGCGTCGTCGACGTGGACCACCGAGCGGCCCAGGCGGTGCAGCAGGCTGGCGGCGATCCCGGCGCGGTAGCCGGACTTGCAGTGCACCCACAGCTCGCCGGCGGGCAGGGTCGCGGCGACCAGCTCGACGTCCTGGACCGGCGCGTGCACGGCCCCGGGCAGGTGGCCCTGCTCGTACTCGTCTCGCTGGCGGACGTCGACCACGACGCGCCGATCGGTGGGCGTGGTGCGGAAGTCGGCCCAGGTCGCCCGACGGTAGGTCGCCTCGAGCGGCGCCTCCTGCGGCAGGACGTGGGTGCCGACGCCGTCGATGCCGATCCGGGCCAGGTCGCGCAGAGCGGGCGGCAGCAGCCGCGGCGAGTCGGTGAGCAGCACGATGTCGTCCTGCCACGGCACCAGCCAGCCGACGTACGTCGCGAACTGTGCGGAGTACTCCACGCTCACGGACCCGGCGAGGTGGCCCTCTGCGAACTCGTCGCGACCGCGCAGGTCCACCACCCAGGACCCGCGCAGGATCGCGTCGGAGACCTCCTCGGCGGTGGCCGGACGGGCCGGTCGCGGAGCGGCGCGGCCGGCGCCGGCCCGGTTCAGCGGGTCCATGTGCGGGTAGTACGCCGGGATCGGTCCGTAGCCCGCGACCAGCTCGCGGGCGTAGTCGTCGCGGTCGCTGCCGAAGGCCGGGTTGCGGCCCTTCTCGTCGCCGATGGTCACGATGTCTCCGTCCTCGCCGGTGCCGGCGGTGAGGGTGCTGCCGGCGCAGAAGCTGCCGAAGCCGTGGGTGGGGTGCAGTTCGGTCGCGGGGTCGAGGTCGCCGAGGAGTCGGGTGCTGGCCCACTGGGCCCGGGCCAGGTCGAGCGCCAGTCGCGGGTCGATCAGGTCGGTCCGGCCGACGGTGCCGTGCAGCAGGCTGCCGCCGCTGAACAGGGCGCCGGGCTGTCCGGGGGCGCAGGCCAGGAACGACTGGTGGTGCCGGGTGTGGCCCGGCGTCGCGAGCACGCGGACCTCGAGGCTCCCGACCGGGACGACGTCGCCGTGCCGCACGCCCACCCGCTCGAAGTCGACCCGCTCGTCGGACGAGAGCAGGTAGTCGGCTCCGTGCCGGCGGGCCAGCCCGAGGGCGCCCGAGACGAAGTCGTTGTGGATGTGGGTGTCGGCCACGGTCGTGATCTCGACCCCCACCTCCTCGGCCGCGCGCTCGACGATCCCCAGGTCGCGGGGCGGGTCCACGACGAGCGCACGGCTGCCGTCGTGGACCAGGTGACAGCGGTTCCCGAGCTCGGGGACCTCCAGGGTGACCACGTGCATCCGAACGGGCATCCGGGACCTCCACCGATCTAAAGTCTATAAACTCAGTAGAGTTATAGCACCCAGGCTCTCGGGAACGCGAGCCCGACGGCCCCCGGTGGTCTAGATTTCTCGGATGCGCTCCTTCCGGGTCCTCGGGCCGCTCGTCGCCCTCGTGTGCACCGCCGCGCTCGTCGCTCCGATCGCCCCCGCGGTGTCCGTCCAGGCGGATCCCGTCGCCGGAGCGGCCGGGATCGGGGACCCCTACTTCCCGCTCGACGGCAACGGCGGGATCGACGTCGGCCACTACGACGTCCGGGTCGCCTACGACCTGGCCACGGGGCGGCTGCGCGGCCAGACCCGGGTCACCTTGCGCGCCACCCAGGACCTGTCCCGGTTCAACCTCGACCTGCTGCTGCCCGTGCAGTCGGTGCGGGTCGACGGCGTCCCGGCCGCGTTCGACAAGCCGGACCGGCATGAGCTCCGGATCACCCCGGCCCAGCCGGTGCCGCGAGGCCGGACCGTCGCGGTCGACGTGGCGTACGACGGCTTCCCCGAGCCGATCGAGTACGCCGGGGAGCAGAACTGGCTCGCCGACCAGCACGAGGTGGTCGCGATGAACCAGCCGCACATGGCGCCGTGGTGGTTCCCCGCCAACGACCACCCGCGCGACCGCGCGCGGCTCGACGTGCGGGTGACGGTCCCGCGGGACCTCGACGTCGTCGGCAACGGCACCCTGGCCGGGCGCACGGTCGACGGGACGCTGGCCACCACGCACTGGCGCAGCGCGGAGGAGATGGCGCCGTACCTCGCCTTCTTCGCGGCGGGCCGGTTCCGGACCGCGTCCGGTACCTACCGCGGCCTGCCCTGGTACGTCGCGGTCTCGGAGCGGTTGTCGCCCGCGCAGCAGGCGAGCTCGATGCGGCTGATGCGTCGTACGCCCGCCATCACGGCATGGCTGAGCCGGCGGTTGGGCCGCTACCCGTTCTCCAGCACCGGGGGACTGACCACCGCGCTGCCCGTCGGGTTCGCGCTCGAGAACCAGACCCGGCCGACGTACCCGGTGATGACGAGCGACGCGACCCTCACTGTGGTCCACGAGCTCGCCCACCAGTGGTTCGGCGACTCGGTCACGGTGCGCGGGTGGCGCGACATCTGGCTCAACGAGGGCCCCGCCACCTTCTTCGAGGTGCTGTGGACCGAGAAGCACGGCGGGCCCAGCGGCCGGGAGTGGCTGGCGCAGACCTACCGCGACCTGCGCGCCAACGAGTATTTCTGGCGGATCCGGGTCGATGACCCGGGCGCGGAGCACATCTTCGACACGCCCGTCTACCAGCGTGGCGCGATGGCCCTCCAGGCCCTGCGCACCCGCATCGGCCAGCGCGACTTCGACCGGCTGCTGCGGCGCTGGGTACGCACGCACCGGGGGACCACCGGCAGCACCCGCGAGTTCGTCGACCTGGCCGAGCAGGTCAGCGGCGAGCGCCTCGGCCGGTTCTTCCGGGCCTGGCTGCGCGCGCCGCACGCGCCGGCGGCGACCCGGGCGAACGGGCTGCGGGGCTAGGTGCCGGGGACGTGCTGAGGGGGGCGCACGAGCATGTCGAGCGGTGATGGCGAGTTGCTGACGTTCCTCGTGGTGGCGCGCACCGGCCCGGGCGACTACCCGCATCCGGTCGAGGTGGCCGTCCACCCCGCCGGTCCGCGGTCCCGGATGTCCTTCTCGATCGGTCCGCACGCGGCGAACGTCGGCGGACAGGTCCCGCTCTCCCGGGTGCTCGACGGCACCGGCCTCAACCCGTCGTTCGAGGAGGAGTTCGCCGCGGGCGAGCTGTCCTGGCTCCTGCCGTACCTGGTCCGGTTGCAGGCCGGCGAGGACGTGGAGAGCGAGATCGTCGAGGCCTACACGGCCCGGCACGGTCGGGCCCCCCGGCTGTTGCTCCAGGAGTACTTCGACTCCTGAACCCGGGGTCGGACGCCGTGCGCGCCGGACGGCGGCCGTTGTGGGACCGGTCGGTGGGCGTCATCATTCGTCCATGACGACGGTGCGACCGCAGCACGACGACGTCGACCACGCGGCCGGGTCGGACGTGCGCCTGGGCGTGGGCGTCGTCGCGGTGGCCCTGGTGGGCTTCGCGGTCCTCGTCGTGCTCCCGTCCGCCGTCACCGACTTCGCTCCGCCCGCGGGCACGGACGCCCTGTGGGGCCTCGGCGGGTCGCTCACGCTCGTCCTCGCCCCGGTCGCCGCCGGCCTGGCCGGACTCGCGAGCGCGGTCGCGCTGTGGCGCCGCGGTGACCTGGGCGACACGACGCGGCGCCTGCACCTGGTCGTGCTCCTCGCCGTGGCGGCGTTCGCCGTGTTTCTCGCCTCCCCGGCCGGGCGGTCGGCCATCGCCTGGTGGCGGGACTGAGGCGCGCCACCTCGGCGGCCATCGCTCGCGCCGGTTGATCGCCACCAGGGGAGCCCCTCCCGCGTGACACGATCCCCGCATGGCCAACGCGCTGGAGTTCGAGGTGACGGTCGAGGACGGGGCGACGGCGCTCGTGCCGGTGATCGACGGCCGATCACTCGTCGACCTGATCGCTGCCTACGAGTCTCGCCGCGGCTACGAACCGTCGGGTGGCTACGGCGGGATCATCCCGGCGCACTTCCGGTTCGGGGACCTGAGCCGCTACTACGAGGCCCGCGAGCAGCGCCAGTGGCCTCGGCCCGGGCACGCGTGGGTGCTCGGCTGCGACTGCGGGGAGGTCGGCTGCTGGCCGCTCACCACCCGCGTCGCCGTCACCGGATCGGACGTCACCTGGTCCCACTTCAGCCAGGACCTTCGTCCGAGCTGGGACTACGAGGGGTTCGGACCCTTCACGTTCGATCGTCAGGAGTACGTGAGTGCCGTCGCTCGGGCGGCCGCCGCGGTCGACTGACACACCGGCAGTGGACGCGAGGAGCCGAGGGCTACCCCCGCAACCGCACCGACAGGCAGGTCACGCAGCCCTCGAGCTTCTCGAACTCGGAGATGTCGACGGTGACCACACGCAGGCCGCGCTCCTCGAAGAGCCGGGCGGTGCGGGGCGCGTTCGCGGACATCAGCACGGACCGCTCGTCGAGCAGGACGACGTGCGCGCCCGGTTCCTCGGGCACCGGCAGGAAGGAGTCCCAGGTGGCCGGCTCGTCGACGAGCGGCTCGTAGCCGATCACCGTGCCGTCGGGCAGCGCCGTCACGGCCGACTTCAGGTGCAGCACCTTCGCCACGGGTACGCCGACGACGCGCCCGCCGAGCGGTCCCAGCAGGGCGGCGAGCTGCTCCAGCCCGGAGGCGTTCGTGCGTCCGCCCAGGCCCACCCAGACGGTTCCGTCGTGCTTCAGCACGTCGCCGCCGTCGAGGGTGCCGGGCGCCTCGATCCGGGCGATCCGGTAGCCGAGGCCGCGCAGCGTCTCCTCGGTGCCGGCGGTCTCGGGCTTGCGCTCGTCGGCGCCGGGGCGGCTGATCACCGCGAGGTCGCCGTACACGACGACGGTGTCCTCGACGAAGGCCGCGTCGGGGCAGTCGTCGGCCGGCGCGACCTCGACGGTCTCCCAGCCCTCGGCGCGCAGCGCCGCGACGTACGCCTCCCACTGGCGCTGGGCCAGGGGGAGGTCGACCGGCGTGCGGGCGATGTGGGTGATCAGGCCCTCGGCCATGCGGGGGCTGGGACGGCGGACGAGGGCGCGCATGGTTGGTTCTCCTCGGGACGGATGGGCTCAGTGCAGCAGGGGCGAGACGGCCTTGGCGACCAGGCTCGGACAGCGGGTCACGGACTCCTCGGCGTCGGCGAGGGTCATCGCGCGCAGGCCGGCGTTGATGCCGAGCCAGCGCAGCGGCTCGCGCTCCCAGTCCTGCGACCGGTGGCCGACCCAGGGCAGCCGGACCAGGTCGGTGTCGTGGCCGAGCACCAGGTCGCGCAGGGTGCGGCCCGCGAGGTTGGTGGTCGAGAGGCCGTCGCCGACGTACCCGCCGGCCCAGGCCAGGCCGGTGCTCGGGTCGAGGCCGACCGAGGCGGTCCAGTCGCGGGGGATGCCGAGCGCGCCGCCCCATGCGTGCGTGACGCGGGTGCCGGCCAGCACCGGGAAGAGGTCGACCAGGCTGGCGTAGAGGCCGGCGAAGACCCGCTCGTCGCGGTCGTACTCGGGTCGGATTCGCGAGCCGAGGTGGTACGGCGCGCCGCGACCACCGAAGACCAGCCGGTCGTCGGCGGTCCGCTGGCCGTAGACGATGAGGTGGCGGTGGTCGCTGAACGTCTCGCGCCGGGCCAGGCCGATCTCGTCCCAGGTCTCGGCCGGGAGCGGCTCGGTGGCAATGATCAGCGAGTAGACCGGGACGACCGCGCGGTGGTGACCGGCCAGCTGGGAGGTGTAGCCCTCGGTCGCGCGGACGACGGTCGACGCGCGCACCGTGCCGTGCTCGGTGACGGCCGCCCCGGGCTCGATCCGGGTCACCCGGGTCCGCTCGTGGACCGCGACCCCCCGTCGCTGCACCACGTCGGCGAGTCCGCGCACCAGCCGGGCCGGGTGCAGCGCCGCGCAGTCCGGTGTGTACGTCGCGCCGCGCGAGCGGCTGCCCCGCAGCACGGCGTCGGCCTCGCCGCGGTCGAGCAGCCGCAGGTCGTCGTCGCCGCGGCCCCACGAGCGGGCGTGCGCGACCTCGGCGCGGGCGCGCGAGAGCTGGGCGCGGCTGCGCGCGAGCACCACGGTGCCGGCCTTCGCGACGTCCGCGTCGAGGTGCTCGGTGCCCGCCACGCGGACCACCTCGTCGACGGTGGCGCGCATCGCGGCGTGCTGGGCGAGGGCGGCCGCGCGGCCCGTCGTACCGCCTCCGGCCATCGCGGCGAGGCTGTCGAGCGAGGCGGGGAACAGCGCCGAGCACCAGCCGCCGTTGCGACCCGAGGCGCCGAAGCCGGCGACCTCCGACTCCAGCACGGCGATCCGCAGGGAGGGATCGGCCTCGGCCAGGTAGTAGGCCGTCCACAGTCCGGTCAGCCCGCCGCCGACGATCGCCACGTCGACCTCGCGGTCGCCCGGCAGGGCCGGGCGCGGGTCCCAGTCGGTGTCGGTGGTCTCGTGCCAGAGGGAGAGACCGGCGTACCCGCTCAGCGGACGCCCCAGGAGTAGGTCTGCTTGTGCAGACGCAGGTACATGAAGGTCTCGGTCGACAGCACGCCCTCGGTGTCGCGGATCCGGCCCGAGATGACCTCGAGGAGGTGCTCGTCGCTCTCGGCGACCACCTCGACCAGCAGGTCGAAGCTGCCGGCGGTGATCACGACGTAGTCGACCTCGGGGATGGCGGCGATGGCGTCCGCGACCGGCTCCAGCCGGCCGGACACCCGGACCCCGACCATGGCCTGCCGCGCGAACCCGAGCTCGAGCGGGTCGGTCACCGCGACGACCTGCATCACGCCGCCGTCGATGAGCCGCTGCACCCGCTGGCGCACCGCTGCCTCCGAGAGACCGACCACCTTGCCGATGGCGGCGTACGAGCGCCGTCCGTCCTGCTGCAGCTGCTCGATGATGGCCTTGGAGACGTCGTCCAGCTGGACCGCGCCACGCTCCTGCTTCGGGCTCATGGAGCCATGCTCGCAGGCGGGGCCGGTCCGGCCAAGCAGCGGCGCGCGCGACGTCGTACAAAGGATTTCGTTGCGAACAGGTTTCCAATCGACCGGATCGCTTGTCGGTACCCCCCTGAGGTGGCACGATCCGAGCAATCGAGAGCGTCTGCTCGAAGGGAGCCGCATGTCGTCAGGAACGCCGGGACCCCGTCTCGCGACGTCGCGTCGGACCATGCTCCAGGGAGTGGGGGCGGTGGCCTTCCTGGGGGCCAGCGCGGCTGCGCTGAAGCTGCCGTTCTTCGGGACCGACGGCTTCGAGCAGGACCCGGCGAGCTGCCGGGCCACCGACCTGTCGGCCAGCGAGATGAAGCTCATCGTGTCGAACTGGCCGAGCTACATCGACGCCGACGAGGACCCCTCGACGCTCTCGATCTTCGAGGAGCGCACGGGCATCGCCGTCGACTACTCCGACGACGTCAACGACAACGCCGAGTTCTACGCCAAGGTCCGCAACCAGCTGGGCAGCTGTACGTCGATCGACCGCGACCTGGTGATGCTGACCGACTGGATGGCCGCGCGGTTCATCTCGCTCGGCTGGACGCAGCCCTACGACAAGGCCAACGTCCCCAACCTGCACGCCAACCTGATCGACCCGCTGCGCAACCGGCAGTGGGACCCCGACCTGGAGTTCCACGCGCCCTGGCAGACCGGCCTGACCGGCATCGCCTACAACGCGGCCAAGACGGGGGAGGTGCGCAGCTTCGAGGAGCTGCTGACCCGGGCCGATCTCCGCGGGCGCGTGACGCTGCTGTCCGAGATGCGCGACACGATGGCCTTCCTGCTGAAGATCACCGGAGCGAACCCCGACGACTTCACCGACGACCAGTGGGGCGTCGCGATCGAGCGGCTGCGCGAGGTCGTCGCGAGCGGCCAGATCCGGGCCTTCACCGGCAACGACTACACCCAGGACCTAGCGGCCGGGAACATCCTGGCCTGCGAGGCCTGGTCGGGCGACGTGATCCAGCTGCAGGCCGACAACCCCGACATCAAGTTCGTGGTGCCGGAGGAGGGCCTGTCGCTGTGGAGCGACAACATGCTCATCCCCAACCAAGCCACCCACCAGGCCAACGCCGAGAAGTGGATCGACTACTACTACGAGCCCGCGGTCGCCGCCCAGCTCGCGGCCTGGGTCAACTACATCTGCCCGGTCAAGGGGGCGCAGGAGGAGATGGAGAAGATCGATCCCGACCTGGCCTCGAACCCGCTGATCTTCCCCGACGACGACATGCTGGCGAACACCTTCGACTTCATGCCGCTCGACGCCAAGCAGAGCAACGAGTACGAAGGAGACTGGGCCAATGTCACAGGTGGCTGACGTGCCGACCGAGCAGGTGGGCGACTCGTCGTACGACGGACTGCGCCTGCGTGGGGTGAGCAAGACCTACCCGAACGGCTTCACCGCGGTCGACGCGCTCGACCTCGACGTACCGCGTGGGTCGTTCATCGCGCTGCTCGGGCCGTCGGGCTGCGGCAAGACGACGACCCTGCGGATGGTGGCCGGGCTCGAGACGCCCACGTCGGGGGAGATCCGGCTCGCCGGCGATGACATCACCTACGCCAAGCCCTACAAGCGGCCGGTCAACACGGTCTTTCAGAACTACGCGCTCTTCCCGCACCTCGACATCTTCGAGAACGTCGCCTTCGGGCTGAAGCGGCGCAAGGTGAAGGACGTCGAGGCACAGGTCCGCGAGATGCTCGCGCTGGTCGAGCTCGACAGCCAGGCCCGCAAGAAGCCGACCCAGCTCTCCGGCGGTCAGCAGCAGCGGGTCGCGCTCGCGCGGGCGCTGATCAACCGGCCCGAGGTGCTGCTGCTCGACGAGCCGCTCGGTGCGCTCGACCTGAAGCTGCGGCGCTCGATGCAGATCGAGATCAAGCGGATCCAGACCGAGGTCGGGCTGACCTTCGTCCACGTCACCCACGACCAGGAGGAGGCCATGACGATGGCCGACACGGTCGCCGTGATGAACGCCGGCGTGATCGAGCAGCTCGGCGCCCCGGAGGAGCTGTACGAGAACCCGCGCTCGACGTTCGTCGCGAACTTCCTCGGCCAGTCCAACCTGATCGAGGGCACCGTGGTCTCGCGGGGCTCGGACGTGACGTCGGTCGACATGCACGGGATCGGCGTCTCGGTGCCGACCGGCCGCACCCACACCGACGGCGAGAAGGGCTGGATCGGCATCCGGCCCGAGAAGGTGCTGATCGGCGAGGAGGGCGAGGCGCTCGACGCCCCCGGCAACACGATCCCCGGCGGGGTGGTCACCGACGTCAGCTTCAACGGCGTCTCGACGCAGTACCTCGTCCGGATGCCCTGGGGCCAGGAGCTCGCCGTCTTCGCCCAGAACACCGGCCGCACCCGGATCTTCCGCCGCGGCGACCGGGTCGAGCTGTCCTGGCGTCCCGAGTACGCCTTCCTGCTCGACTTCTCCCAGGACGCCTCGGCCGGTGCCCAGAAGGGCGACTGAGCGATGGCCGAGATGACCCGCCGGCGGGGGAGGACGGGCTACCTCCTGCTGCTGCCGGCGTTCCTGACGCTGCTGGTGTTCTTCGTCCTGCCGTTCTACTCGCTCATCGCGACCAGCCTGTACGACCCGAGCGGGTCGGACGTCGAGGGCTTCGAGATGACGTACCACTTCTCGAACTACTGGGACGCGATCAGCGACTACTCCGGCCCGCTCTTCCGCTCACTCGTGTACGGCGGCGTCGCCACGCTGATCTGCCTGGTGTTGGGCTACGTCCTGGCCTACGCCATGGGCTTCAAGGCCGGCCGCTGGAAGTACCTGCTCCTGGTGCTGGTCATCGCCCCGTTCTTCACCAGCTTCCTCGTCCGCACGCTGTCGTGGAAGCTGATCCTGGCCGACGACGGCTTCGTGGTGAACACGCTGCAGTTCCTGCAGATCCTGGGCGACGACGGGCGGCTGCTGGCCACCCCGGTCGCGGTGATCGCCGGCCTGGTCTACAACTTCCTGCCGTTCATGATCCTGCCGCTCTTCGCGAGCCTGGACCGGATCGACCCGCGGCTGATCGAGGCGTCCAGCGACCTCTACGCCCACCCGTTCGTCGGGTTCTTCAAGGTCACCTGGCCGCTCTCGCTGCCGGGCGTGGTCTCGGGGACCCTGCTGACCTTCATCCCGGCCGTCGGCGACTACATCAACGCCCAGCTCCTCGGCAGCACCGGGCAGCGGATGATCGGCAGCGTCATCCAGAGCCAGTTCGTCGAGGCCAACAACTACCCGGCCGCGGCGGCGCTCTCGACGATGCTGATGATCGTCATCCTCGCCATGGTGCTGGTCTACGTGCGTCGCGCCGGGACGGAGGAGCTGCTGTGAGGTGGATCCGCGAGCACCTGGTGCTCTTCTTGGGCCTGCTGGTCCTCGTCTACATGTTCGTCCCGATCTTCGTGGTCGTGCTGATGAGCTTCAACGACCCGGCCAGCCGCAACGTCTACCGCTTCGACGGGTTCACCCTCGACAACTGGACGAACTTCTGCGGCCCTAACGGGCTCTGCGACTCCCTGGTCACCAGCATCCTGATCGCGGCGCTCGCCACCCTGATCGCCACCGTCCTCGGCACCCTGGCGGCGTTCGCGCTGGTCCGCTACGACTTCGCCGGCCGCTCGGCCAGCAACCTGCTGATCTTCCTGCCGATGGCGGCCCCGGAGATCGTGCTCGGCTCGTCGCTGCTGGCCCTGTTCGTGGCCGCCGGCTTCGCCGGCCAGCTGGGCTTCTGGACGATCCTCATCGCGCACGTGATGTTCTGCCTGTCGTTCGTCGTCGTCACCGTGCGGGCCCGCCTGGCGGGCATGGACGACACGCTCGAGCAGGCGGCGATGGACCTCTACGCCACCCCGGCGCAGACCTTCTGGCGGGTCACCTTCCCGCTGGTGCTCCCCGGCATCGTCGGCGCCGCGCTGCTGAGCTTCTCGCTCTCCTTCGACGACTTCATCATCACCAACCTCAACGCCGGCACCGAGACCACCTTCCCGATGTACGTCTGGGGCGTCGCCCAGCGCGGTGTCCCGATGCAGGTCAACGTCGTCGGCACGATCATGTTCCTGCTCTCCGTCGCCGTCGTCGTCGCCGGCGAGGTCAACAACCGCCGCCGCCGCGCCACCCTCACCTGACCCCCCAGCCCAGCGCCGGGACGGGCCAGTTGAGGGGCAGGTCAGAGGTAGCGGACGCCACGGTGGGCGGCGAAGGCGTCGCGGAGCAGTCGCTCGGCGTCCTGGTGGTGTCCGAACGTGTTGGCCTCGGTGAACGTCTCGATCCGCCAGGCGCGGTGGTCGCGGATCCACCCGCGCCGGCCGCGGTCGTGCTCACGCTGCTCGTCGGTCGTGTGCCAGGCGCGGCCGTCGTACTCCCCGGCGAAGCGCTCCTCGCGGAGCCCCAGGTCGAGGAAGTACGACGAGCCGTCGTCGCGCTCGATCTCGACCTGGGTCTCGGGCGGCGGCAGGCCCGCGTCCCACCACCGGTTGTCCAGGGCCGCCTCGCCGAAGGAGTCAAGGCCGGGATCGACCCGTTCCACCAGGAGCCGTTGCAGCACGATGCCGCGCTGCTTCCGGAACCGGTCGAGCTCGTAGGCGATCCGGTCCCGGGTGAACCCGCCCGCCGCGGCCATGCACGACATTCCCCACAGACGCATGTCCGCGGTCCGCTGGAGGCGTCCGAGGTCGAGGGCCGTCCGGAGGGGCGTCGTGACCACGAGCCCGTGGATCTCCATCAGGTCGTCGGGGCGCACCCATCGCTCGCCGCTCGCGGTGATCGCGTTGCGCACCGTACCGCCGTCACTGGGCCGGAAGCACGAGACCGGCGGCACACGCTCGTGGTCCCCAGGCGCGAGAGACTTCTCGCCGGCGTGGATCCAGGCGGCGGTCAGGTCGCAGATGAACCCGTCCTTCGGGACGACCAGACCGAGGGAGCGACACCGGAGCTCCAGCGAGTCGGGGAGGGAGGCGTCGACGTACACGTTGCGGACGGGCCGTCGCAGTCGACCCTCGCGGGCCAGCTGCCTAAGACCCCAGTCGCGCAACCCGGCCTGCAGCGCGTCGGCGCGGGTGAACGGCAGGTGGCGGGGGAGCGGAAAGTCATGAGGCAGCGGAAGCGGCATGCCGAACGGGATGCCCGGTACGACGTACGCCCTACACCGGGTCCTCCGCTGCCTGTGGAGAACGCCGAGTCAGCACTACTGGTGCTGACTCGGCCCCCCACTTCTGCTGACTGGGCCCTCTACTTCTGCTGACTCGGCGGTGGGTCAGAGGAGGGAGGAGGCCTTGTCGAGGACGACACGGAGGATCTGCTCCATCTCGTCGAAGTGCTCGGGGCCGCAGATGAGCGGGGGAGCGAGCTGGACGACCGGGTCGCCGCGGTCGTCGGCGCGGCAGTAGAGGCCCTCGGCGTAGAGCTGCTTGGAGACGAAGCCGTAGAGGAGGCGCTCGCACTCCTCGTCGGTGAACGACTCCTTGGTGGTCTTGTCCTTGACGAGCTCGATGCCGTAGAAGTACCCGTCGCCGCGGACGTCCCCGACGATCGGGAGGTCCTTCAGGCGCTCCAGGGTCGACCGGAAGGTGGCCTCGTTGTCACGGACGTTCTCGAGGACCTTCTCCTCCTCGAACGCCTTCAGGTTCGCGAGCGCGACCGCGGTGGAGACCGGGTGGCCGCCGAAGGTGTAGCCGTGGGCGAACATCGCGCCGTCGGCGAGGAAGGGCTCCATCAGCCTCTCGGAGGCGATCATCGCGCCGAGCGGGGCGTAGCCCGAGGTGATGCCCTTGGCGCAGGTGATGATGTCGGGCTGGTAGCCGTAGCGCTCGGCGCCGAACATGTGGCCGAGCCGGCCGAAGGCGCAGATGACCTCGTCGGAGACCAGCAGTACGTCGTACTGGTCGCAGATCTCGCGCACCCGCTGGAAGTAGCCGGGCGGGGGCGGGAAGCAGCCGCCGGCGTTCTGGACGGGCTCGAGGAAGACGGCGGCCACCGTGTCGGGGCCCTCGTTCTCGATGGCGATCGCGATCTGGTCGGCGGCCCAGCGGCCGAAGGCCTCGGGGTCGCTGCCGTCGAGGAACCCGCCGGTGGACTCGTCGGCGCGGTAGATGTTGGTGTTCGGGACCCGGAACGTCGAGGGCACGAGCGGCTCGAACTGCTGCTTCAGCAGCGGCAGGCCGGTGATCGACAGGGCGCCCTGGGTGGTGCCGTGGTAGGCGATCGCGCGGGAGATCACCTTGTGCTTCATCGGCTTGCCGGTGAGCTTGAAGTAGTTCTTCGCGAGCTTCCACGCGGTCTCGACGGCCTCGCCGCCGCCGCTAGTGAAGAAGACGCGGTTCAGGTCGCCCGGCGCGTACGTCGCGACCTTCTCCGCCAGCTCGATGGCGCTGGGGTGGGCGTAGGACCACAGCGGCATGAAGGCCAGCTCCTTGGCCTGCGCCGCGCCGGCCTCGGCCAGGTCGGTGCGGCCGTGGCCGAGCTGGGACACGAACAGACCCGCCAGCCCGTCGAGGTACTTCTTGCCCTTCGCGTCGAACAGGTAGGCCCCCTCGCCCCGCACCATCAGAGGTACGTCGGCGTCCCGGTACGAGTCGTGCCGGGTGAAGTGCATCCAGAGGTGGTCCTTGGCTGCCTGCTGGAGGTGGTCGTAGTCCGCGCTCATGTCTCCATGGTGCGCGGTCCACCCCCTGAGAAGCAAGTGAATCCGTTGTTACAAGGGGTGATTCTCGACTGATTTCGTTGTAGGAAGGCGGACATGGTCTCCACGCGCTTCCAGAACGGCTCCTTCTTCGACGGTCACCACCACCGCGGCGCAGCCGACGTGCTGGTCGACGACGGCCGGATCGTGGCCGTCGGCGCGGGCCGGCCGGGCGACCGGGAGGTCGACCTGCAGGGCGGCCTGCTCGCCCCGGGCTTCGTCGACGCGCACGTGCACGCGGTCCAGGGCGGCCTCGAGCGGACCCGCTGCGACCTGTCCGAGCTCGGCACGCGGGAGGAGTACCTCGAGCGGATCGCGTCGTACGCCGCCGCGCATCCGGACCGGCCGTGGATCGAGGGCGGTGGCTGGGCGATGGCCGCCTTCCCGGGCGGGACGCCGACCGCCGCCGACCTGGACGCGGTCGTGCCCGACCGCCCGGTCTTCCTGCCCAACCGCGACCACCACGGCGCCTGGGTCAACACCCGCGCGCTGGAGCTGGCCGGCATCGACGCGAGCACCCCCGACCCGCCGCACGGTCGGATCGAGCGGCACGACGACGGCCGCCCGACCGGCACCCTGCACGAGGGGGCCATGCATCTCGTCGCCCGGCACGCTCCCGAGACGCACCCCGACGAGTACTACGCGGGCCTGCTGGAGGGCCAGCGCCACCTCCACTCGCTCGGCGTCGTGGGGTGGCAGGACGCGATCCTCGGCGACTACGCGGGCATGGCCGACGCGTCGCCGTCGTACCTGCGGGCGGCGCGGAGCGGCGAGCTCACGGCGTACGTCGTCGGCGCGCTGTGGTGGGACCGCGACCGCGGCGAGGAGCAGGTCGCCGAGCTGGTTGAGCGGCGGGCGACGTACACCCACGGGCGGTTGCGCGCGACCAGCGTGAAGGTGATGCAGGACGGCGTCGCGGAGAACGGCACGGCCGCGCTGACCGCGCCGTACCTCGACCGCTGCGGGCACGCCACCGACAACGCCGGACACTCCTTCGTCGACCCCGACGCGCTGAAGAGGTACGTGCGGCTGCTCGACGACGCGGGCTTCCAGGTGCACGTCCACGGCATCGGCGACCGCGGCGTCCGGGAGGCCCTCGACGCCTTCGCCGGTCTGGTGCGCCCCGACCGGCCGCGGGCCGAGAACCGCCACCACATCGCCCACCTCCAGCTGGTGCACCCCGACGACGTGCCCCGCTTCTCCGAGTACGGCGTCGCCGCGAACATGCAGGCGCTCTGGGCCTGCCTCGACGAGCAGATGGTCGAGCTGACGCTGCCGTTCCTGGGGGAGGAGCGGGCCGGCTGGCAGTACCCCTTCGGCGCGATCCACCGTGCCGGCGGCCGGCTGGTCGCCGGCAGCGACTGGCCGGTCAGCACCCCCGACCCGCTCGCCGCGATCCACGTCGCCGTCAACCGCCGGGCGTACGGCGAGGACGGGCCCGCCGGCGAGACGCCGTTCCTGCCCGAGCAGGCCCTCGCGCTGGAGACCGCGTTCGCGGCCTACACCTCGGGCAGCGCCTGGGTGAACCATCGCGACGACTCCGGCCGGATCCACCCGGGCTTCGCCGCCGACCTCGTGGTGCTCGACCGCGACCCGTTCACCGGCCCGGTCGACGAGATCGGGGCCGCGCGGGTCGTCTCGACGTGGGTCGACGGCGAGCCGGTCTACGAGGCCTGACGCCACACGAAGAAGGTCAGCAGGTTCCCGTCGAGGTCGAGCACGTGGAACTCGCGGGTGCCGTAGTCGGTGTCGAGCGGGCCGCTGCCGCTCACGCCGTGCAGGACGTCGGCGGCGGCCATCTCGTCGTACAGGGCGTCGACGCCCTCGACCTGGATGCGGCAGCTCGCCGTACCGGCCAGGAACGACTCGGCGCCGCTGACGACCGGCCTCGCGGCCAGGTCGGCCCGGCCGCTCCAGGACGTGTCGCCGGCCTGCCACAGGTGCAGCTGCGCGTCGTCGCGTTGCAGCACGCTGAGGTGGGCGTCGGTGTGCAGCACCTCGAAGCCGAGGCGCTCGACGTAGAACTCGGTCGAGGCCTCGACGGAGCGGACGGGCAAAGCCGGGATCGTCGTACCCATGCGCATGGCGGCCTCTTCTCAACGAAATCCGTCAGATGTAACACGTCGAGGCTACAGATTTCGTTGTGCCCTCACTAGGCTCCGGGCATGGCCGACCAGACCTTCCAGAACGTCGTCAACGGTGCGCTCGTCGACTCCGCCTCGGGCGAGACCTACGAGGTGATCGACCCGACCACGGGGGAGGTGTACGCGCACGCGCCGCTGTCCGGCGACGAGGACGTCGACCGGGCCTACGCCGCCGCCGACGCGGCCTTCGACGGTTGGGCCTACGCCACGCCCCAGGACCGCTCCAACGCACTGCTCAAGATCGCCGGCGCCATCGAGGAGCGGATCGACGAGATCAACGCAGTCGAGTGCCGCGACACCGGCAAGCCGATCCAGATCACCCTGGACGAGGAGATGGGCTACGCCTCGGACCACTTCAAGTTCTTCGCGGGCGCGGCCCGGCTGCTCGAGGGCAAGTCGGCGGGCGAGTACATGACGGACCACACCTCCTGGGTACGACGCGAGCCGGTCGGCGTGGTCGGGCAGGTGACGCCCTGGAACTACCCGCTGCTGATGATGATCTGGAAGATCGCGCCCGCGCTGGCGGCCGGCAACACGATCGTGCTGAAGCCCAGCGACACGACGCCCGCGAGCTCGACGCTGCTGGCCGAGCTGTGCCAGGAGTTCCTGCCGCCCGGCGTGCTGAACGTGGTCTGCGGCGACCGTGGCACCGGCCGCGCGCTGGTCGCCCACAAGACGCCGCAGATGGTGGCCATCACCGGCTCGGTCCGGGCCGGCATGCAGGTCGCCGAGGCCGCCTCGCACGACCTGAAGAAGGTCCACCTCGAGCTCGGCGGCAAGGCCCCGGTCGTGGTCTTCGACGACGCCGACATCGCATCCGCGGCGGAGGGCATCGCCGGAGCCGGGCTGTTCAATGCCGGCCAGGACTGCACCGCCGCCACCCGGGTCCTGGTCCAGGCCGGCATCCACGACGAGTTCGTCGCCGCGCTGGCCGAGGCGGCGAAGGGGATGCCGACCGGCCTGCCGGACGACGAGTCGACCTACTTCGGTCCGCTCAACAACGCGAACCAGCTCGCCCACGTGACCGGCATGGTCGACCGCCTGCCCGACCACGCGACGATCCAGACCGGCGGCGCCCGCAAGTTCGACCGCGGCTACTTCTACGAGCCGACCGTCCTCTCCGGGCTGCGCCAGGACGACGAGCAGGTGCAGACCGAGATCTTCGGCCCGGTCATGACCGTCCAGTCGTTCACCGACGAGGCGCAGGCGCTGACCTGGGCCAACGGCGTCGACTACGGCCTGTCCTCCAGCGTCTGGACCAAGGACCACGCCCGGGCCCTGCGGATGTCGCGCAAGCTCGACTTCGGCGCGGTGTGGATCAACACCCACATCCCGTTCGTCTCGGAGATGCCGCACGGCGGGTTCAAGCACTCCGGCTACGGCAAGGACCTCTCGATGTACGGCATGGAGGACTACACCCGGATCAAGCACGTCATGAGCTACATCGGCGAGTGACCCCCGGTGGTTGAGGTGCGAGCGAAGCGAGCCTCGAAACCCGGTGGGCCGAGAAGCATGCTCGACTCAGGCCGACGCCCGGGTCACCGGGTTTCGAGGCTCAGGACTTCGTCCTTCGCACCTCAACCACCGTCGACAGAGGAAAGGGACTGACCTCATGCGCATCCTCCTGATCGGAGCCGGCGGCGTGGGCGGCGCGTTCACCGCGATCGCCGCCCGTCGCGACTTCTTCGAGACCATCGTGATCGCCGACTACGACGCGGCGAAGGCCGAGCGCGCCGCCGCCCCCGACGAGCGGTACGTCGCCGCGCAGGTCGACGCGAGCAGCGCCGAGTCCGTGGCCGCGCTGGTGCGCGAGCACGCGATCACCCACGTGATGAACGCGGTCGACCCGGTCTTCAACATGAGCATCTTCGAGGGCGCGTTCGCCGCGGGCGCCGACTACCTCGACATGGCCATGTCGCTGTCGAGCCCGCACCCGGAGGCGCCGTACGAGAAGACGGGCGTGAAGCTCGGCGACGAGCAGTTCGCCGTGGAGCAGGACTGGCAGGACGCCGGCAGGCTCGCCCTGGTCGGCATCGGCGTCGAGCCGGGCCTCTCCGACGTCTTCGCGCGGTACGCCGCCGACCACCTGTTCAGCGAGATCGACGAGCTCGGCACCCGCGACGGCGCCAACCTGGTGGTCACCGACGACGACGGCCACGAGATCTTCGCGCCGTCGTTCTCGATGTGGACCACGATCGAGGAGTGCCTGAACCCGCCGGTGGTCTGGCAGGACGGCGCGTGGCACACGACGGCGCCGTTCAGCGAGCCCGAGGTCTTCGACTTCCCCGAGGGCATCGGGCCGGTCGAGTGCGTCAACGTCGAGCACGAGGAGGTGCTCCTGATGCCGCGCTGGGTCGACTGCAAGCGGGCGACCTTCAAGTACGGCCTCGGCGACGAGTTCATCAACATCCTGAAGGTGCTGCACACCCTCGGCCTCGACAGCACCGAGAAGGTGCGGGTCAAGGGCGTCGAGGTCAGCCCGCGCGACGTGGTCGCCGCGGTGCTGCCCGACCCCGCCACGGTCGGCCCGCGGATGACGGGGAAGACCTGCGCGGGCCTGTGGGTGACGGGGAAGGGCCAGGACGGCGCGCCGCGGTCGACGTACCTCTACCACGTGGTCGACAACGAGTGGACGATGCAGGAGTACGGCCACCAGTGCGTGGTCTGGCAGACCGCCATCAACCCGGTCGTGGCGCTCGAGCTGCTCGCCCGCGGCACCTGGAGCGGAGCCGGCGTGCTCGGCCCGGAGGCCTTCGACGCCGTCCCGTTCCTCGACCTGCTGACCGAGTACGGCAGCCCGTGGGGCCAGCAGGAGCTGGACGCATGAGGCGACGGGCCGTCGGCGATCTGGCCGGCGTGCTGTTGGTGCTCGGCGCCTACCTCGCCGTTCACCACCTGCTCGCGATCCACTCCGAGCTGCACTCCTACCAGGGCATCTGCTTCAACACCTTCGGCCAGCAGGTGCCGTGCTCGGACGCGGTGGCGCCGCTCGCGAAGGTCGCCGCTGTGCTGCTGGTGGTCGGGCTCGTCGTCGCCCAGCGCAGGTCCGCGCGGCGCTGACCGGAGGCGGCCTCACCGGGTCACCCGGAAGGACCGGGTGAGGCTCGCCGTCGAGTCGCTGCCCGCGAAGACCTGGATCTCCCCGGGCTCCACCACGAACCTCCCGCGGTTGTCGTAGAACCCGAAGTCGCTCGCATCCAGGGTGAACCGCACCGTGGTCGACGCGCCGGGCTCCAGCGTCACCCGCTCGAAGCCGCGCAGGCGGCGGACCGGCTGGGAGATGCTCGCGACCGGGTCGTGGAGGTAGAGCTGCGCGACCTCGTCCCCGGCGACGTCACCGGTGTTGGTGACCTTCATCGAGGCGACGACGCGGCCTTTGCGCGAGACCGTGGCCCGGCTCAGCCGGAGGTCGGTGACCTCGAACGTCGTGTAGCTCAGGCCGTGGCCGAAGGCGAAGAGCGGGTCGCAGGAGCGCAGGTCGCGGTAGCGCGAGTTGTACTTCTGGGTGACGTCGCACGGGCGCCCGGTCGGCTCGTGGTTGTAGTAGATCGGCACCTGCCCGAGACGCTGCGGGAAGGTCACCGGGAGCTTGCCGCCGGGGTTCACCTTCCCGAAGACGACGTCGGCGACCGCGTGGCCGGCCTCCACGCCCGGGAACCAGGCCTCGAGCACGGCCGGTGCGCTGTCCACCACGTCGGTGAGGGTCAGCGGGCGACCGTTGAAGAGCACGACCACGAACGGCTTGCCGGTCGCCGCGATCGCGTCGATCAGCTCCTGCTGGCGCCCGGGCAGGTCGAGCGTCGACCGGGTCGCCGCCTCGCCGCTCATCTCCTTGGTCTCGCCGACCGCCAGCACGACCTGGTCGGCGGCGCTCGCGGCGGCCACCGCCGCGGCGAAGCCGGCGTCGGTCGAGCAGTCGTCAGCCGGGTCGTAGGCCGGCGGCTCGTCATTGCTCAACGCGCAGCCCTGGGCGTACGTCGTCGTCCCCGACGACCCGTCGGTGATCCCGGTCAGCACGCTCACCGCGTCGGCGTCCTCGCCCTTGCCCGACCAGGTGCCGAGCATGTCGTGCTGGCTGTCGGCGAGCGGCCCGATCACCGCGGTGTCCTTCGCCGGGTCGAGGGGGAGGGTCGGCCCCTCGTTCTGCAGCAGCACCATCGAGCGCGCGGCGGCCGTGCGCGCCGCCCGGCGGTCGGCGGCCGTGAGGAAGCTGGCCGGATCGACCGCCTCGGCCTGGTCGACGTACGGGCGCTCGAAGAGGCCGGCGCGGAACTTCACGCGCAGGATGCGGCGTACGGCGTCATCGAGGCGCCGCTCGGAGATCCGGCCGTCCGCGAGCAGCTCCTCGCCGTGGTCGCGGATCGTGGTGCTGACCATCTCCGAGTCGGTGCCGGCCATCAGCGCCTGGGCGCCCGCGTCGGCGTCGTCGGCGGCCGTGCCGTGGTTGATCGTCTCGGTGACCGCGGTGTAGTCGCTCTCGACGAACCCGTCGAAGCCCCACTCCTTCTTCAGGATCTCGGTCTCGGTGTAGTGGTTCGCACAGCCGGGAACACCGTTGAGGGCGTTGAAGGAGCACATCACGGTGTCGGCGCCGGCCTCGACCGCGGCCTTGAACGGCGGCAGGTAGAGGTTGCGCAGCAGCTGCTCCGACAGGTCGGTGGTGCCGTAGTCACGCCCGCCCTCGGGGTCGCCGTACGCGACGAAGTGCTTGACGCTGGTGATGGCCCGGTCGGGCTTGCTGTAGTCGTCGCCCTGCGCTCCCTTGACCCGGGCCGCGGCGAACACCGAGCCGAGGTAGGGGTCCTCGCCGTTGCCCTCGACGATCCGGCCCCAGCGGGGTTCGTGGGAGACGTCGACCATCGGGCTGTAGATCTGCTTGATGCCGACCGTGGTCGACTCGCGGGCCCCGATCCGGGCGTCCGCCCGGGCCACCTCCGGGTCGAAGGAGCTGGCGGCGCCGAGGGGGACCGGGAAGATCGTCCGGTAGCCGTGGATCGTGTCGTAGGCGAACAGGATGGGGATCTTCAGGCGTGACCGGGTCATGGCGATCCGCTGGAAGTGGTCGATCTTCGCCGGGTCGGTCAGGCTGAACACGCCCCCGACCCCGGCCGCGGCGTCCGCGTCGGTGATCTGGCCGTCGGAGAGCAGCTGCACCTGCTGCAGCTTCTCCTCGGTCGTCATCCGCGCCAGCAGCCGGTCGATCCGCCGCTCGATCGATCGGCTGGGGGCGCCACGCGTCGGGGCGAGCGCCCGTTCGTCGGACGACGACCCGCCGTCGTTCGCCAGCACTGTCCCGGCGGTCAGGCACCCTGCCGCCAGCACCCCGACGACCACGGCCGCACTCCAGATCCTCTTCACGTCTGCCTCCTCGAACTGCCCGAGCCGTTCGCTCCGACGACACGAGCGCCGAGGAGCCTTAGTGTGACCTCTATCACATCGCTGGGGCTCGGCGCATCGCCCACCTGCGTCGGCGACCGGCACGAAGGGGAGCGACATGGGCGCAGACCTGCTCGGGGCATCGACCTGGGTCACCGACGGCGGCCTGGAGACCGACCTGATCTTCAACCGCGGCGTCGACCTGCCGGAGTTCGCGGCCTTCCCGCTCGTCGAGGAGTCCGAGGGAGCGGCCGTCCTGGCCGGCTACTACGCGGAGTACGCCGCCATCGCGGCTGCCGCCGCAGCCGGACTCCTGCTCGAGACGCCGACCTGGCGGGCCAACCGTGACTGGGGCCGCGCCCTCGGCTACGACGTCGCGGCGCTCGACCGGGTCAACCGCGCCTCGGTGGCCCTGCTCCGTCGGGTGGTGGAGGAGGCCGGCGCCGGCCGGGCCCTGGTGAGCGGCAGCGTCGGGCCCCGCGGCGACGGCTATCTGGCCGGCGGGACCGACGCGCACGCCGCCGCGACCTACCACCGTCCCCAGGTCGAGTCGTTCGCCGCGGCCGGCGCCGACCTGGTGCACGCCATGACCCTGACCGGTGCGGCCGAGGCGGTGGGCGTGGTGCGGTCCGCCCGGTCCGCGGGACTGCCGGTGGCGGTCTCGTTCACCGTCGAGACCGACGGTCGGCTGCCGGACGGGACCACGGTCTCCGGCACCCTGGCCCGGGTCGAGGACGAGGCTCCGGCCGACTGGTACGGCGTCAACTGCGCCCACCCCACGCACGTCGTCGCGGCGCTCGACGGGGGTGCCTGGCAGGAACGGCTGACGTGGTTCCGTCCGAACGCCTCGATCCTGTCGCACGCCGAGCTGGACGCGATGGAGACCCTCGACCCCGGCGATCTGGACCTGCTGACCGGGTCGACCCGCACCGTCCGGGACGCGGTCCCGTCGATCGCCGTGCTGGGCGGCTGCTGCGGCACCGACCGCCGGCACGTGGCGGCTCTCTGGGGCGTCCCGTCCCCGGCGTGAGGGCTACCGCGGGAGGTCGACGGGATCGAGTCGCCGGGCGCCGGAGGCGAAGCCGAGCCAGGTGTGCCGGTTGCCGGCCCAGCACCAGCCGACCTTGGGCGCGTGCCGGTTCGCGGCGCCGTCGCGCCCGGTGCCGTTGCTGATCCAGATGGCGGGCGTCCGGGTGTCGAGCTCCCCGTCCGCCTTGCGCAGCCGCGAGCCGATCGTCATGAAGCAGTGATTCCGCTCCAGGACGTCGGGCTGCTGCAGCAGCCAGTGCTGACCCTCGACGAGGGTGAGCGGGGTACGACCGGCGGCCACGACGTCGGGGAGTGCCTCGTCAGGGCTCCAGTTGGCGAGGTGGTCGCCGCGGTCGAGGTCCGTCACGAGGTAGAGGGCGGAGTCCGGGACCGCCGCCTCCGGGATCGGCCGGAACTCGTCCACGTCGCCCATGTCGGTCACCACGAAGCCCGGCTTCTCCCGGTGCCGGAGGTACGGCGCCAGCGCGCTCGCCGCGAGCCGGTCCGGGTGGACGACGAGGAGCGCGCCGGGGGCGTCGGTCCGCGCGGCCCGTCGTACCTCCTCGGCGGTGAGGTCGGCCCGCTCGGCGAGCCCGAGCGAGACGAGCCGTTCGGCCTGGTCGGGGAGCGGCGGGAGAGCGGTGGGTGCCGACAAGGGCTGTCCTCCAAGGGTGAGATGAGCGGGGCGCATGGGCCCAACGACCCGGTCGGGGCGTTGGTTCCCGCGACGCTGTGGACGGCGGCTCGCCCCCGGCTGGGCCGAGGCGTCACGATAGGCAGCGATGACGACGACGCACGCCCCGACCGAGGTCCTCTCCCGAGTCTTCGGGTACGACGCCTTCCGCGGAGACCAGGCCCAGATCATCGATACCGTCGTCGGCGGCGGCGACGCCCTGGTGCTGATGCCCACCGGCGGGGGCAAGTCGCTGTGCTACCAGGTCCCGTCGCTGGTCCGCCCCGGCACCGGCATCGTCATCTCTCCGCTGATCGCCCTGATGCAGGACCAGGTTGACGCCCTCGGCGCGCTCGGCGTCCGGGCCGCCTTCCTCAACTCGACCCAGTCCTCCGAGGAGCGGCGCGCGGTCGAGGCGGCGTACGTCGCCGGCGAGCTCGACCTGCTCTACCTCGCCCCGGAGCGGCTCTCGGCGCCCTCCACCCTGTCGCTGCTCGACCGCGGCGAGATCGCGCTGTTCGCCATCGACGAGGCCCACTGCGTCTCGTCGTGGGGCCACGACTTCCGGCCCGACTACCTGGCGCTCGCCGTGCTCGGGGAGCGGTGGCCCGCCGTACCCCGGATCGCGCTGACCGCGACGGCCACCGAGGCGACCCGGGCCGACATCGTCACCCGGCTCGGCCTGGACGGCGCCCGGGTGTTCGTGTCGTCCTTCGACCGGCCCAACATCGAGTACCGGATCGTCGCGAAGGACAACCCCCGCCAGCAGCTCCTCGACCTGCTGCGCACCGAGCACGCCGGCGACTCGGGCATCGTCTACTGCCTGTCGCGGCGCTCGGTCGAGGAGACGGCGACCTTCCTGTCCCGCAACGGCATCCCCGCGCTGCCGTACCACGCCGGCCTGGACGCCCGGCAGCGCGCCGAGCACCAGTCCCGCTTCCTGCGCGAGCCCGGCCTGGTCATCACCGCGACCATCGCGTTCGGGATGGGCATCGACAAGCCTGACGTCCGCTTCGTCGCCCACCTCGACCTGCCGAAGTCGGTCGAGGGCTACTACCAGGAGACCGGCCGTGCGGGCCGCGACGGCAACCCGGCCACGGCCTGGCTGGCCTACGGACTCCAGGACGTCGTCCAGCAGCGCAAGATGGTGCAGACCTCCGAGGGCGACGCCGCGCACAAGCGCCGCCTCGGTGCGAACCTCGACGCGATGCTCGCCCTCTGCGAGACCGTCGAGTGCCGTCGTGGCCAGCTGCTGGCCTACTTCGGCCAGCCCGCGGGCCCGGCCTGCGGCAACTGCGACACGTGCACGGCCCCGCCGGAGACCTGGGACGGCACGGTCGCCGCGCAGAAGTTCCTGTCCGCGATCGTCCGCCTCGCCCAGCGCCGCCAGCGGTACGGCGCCGGTCACGTCGTGGACATCCTGCTCGGCCGGACCAACGACCGGATCGTCTCGCTCGACCACACCTCGCTCAGCGTCTACGGCATCGGCACCGAGCTCGACGAGCGGCAGTGGCGCGGCGTCGTACGCCAGCTCCTCGCGCAGCGGCTGCTGACCGTCGGCGACGACGGCTACGGCACGCTCGAGCTCACCGAGGAGTCCTCCGCCGTGCTCCGGGGTGAGCGGCAGGTCCGGCTGCGCCACGAGGTGAAGCCGTCGGCCACCCGCAGCTCCTCGTCCTCCGGCCGGAAGGCCAAGGCCGACGACGTCCCGCTGGACGCGGCGGGGGAGTCGCTCTTCGAGGAGCTCCGGGCCTGGCGGGCGGCGACGGCGAAGGAGGCGGGCCTCCCGGCGTACGTCGTCTTCCACGACGCGACGCTGCGCCAGATCGCCGCGGTGCGGCCCACGAGCCGGGAGCAGCTGGCCGGAGTCTCCGGGCTCGGCGCCGCCAAGCTCGAGAAGTACGGCGACGCGCTGCTGGGGATCACCGGCGCCTGACGGGCTCTCCCCGCTCGCTCAGCCTGGATCCGGGCTCAGACGCGCACGCGGCGGTGGTAGCGGACGACGACGGCGTCGTAGCGCTGGTGGCGCGAGCGCGTGACCGTGGCGGTCACGACCAGCAGGCGTCGGTTCTTCCGGACCGCCGTCTCCACGCGGCGCCCCGGTCCGCCGCGGCGGCTCGCGGAGTCGCGGACCAGGTCCCAGCGCACCTTCGTGGCACGGCTCGGCAGCCGCACCCGCCACGACGCCGACGCGGACGTGCCCCTCCGGCACTTCAGCGCCAGGTCCCGGTCGATCTTCCGGGTCCGGCAGCCCTCGCCACTCGTCCGGCGAGACGTCCTCGCGGCGGCGCGGGTGATCGTGAAGGCGCGGTTGCGGATCCCGGACGCGATGCGCACCTGGACAGTCTCCCTGACGGTGGTCACGACGTACTCCCCGTCGACCCACATGCCCAGGTCGGCCGCGATGTGCGCCTGGTAGGTGCCGACGCCCGCGATCCGTCCTGTCTCGTCCCCTCCGTCCCAGCGGGCCTGCGAGCTTGCGTTCGAACCCCGGGGCGCGTCACCGAAGCGCAGGGAGCGGACGACGTCGCCGTTCTCGTCGGCGATGTCCGCAGTGCCGTTCTCGTAGTGGACATCGTCGATGTTGAACACCGCGAAGTCCTTGAAGCCGTCCCGGACATGGGGGAAGAAGACCTGCTCGGTCGGCTGGATCCAGGACCCGTCCTGCTCGTCGCCCTTGTCGGCGGTACCGCCCTGGGAGCGCCCGGCGATCCCGTCAGTTTGGGCAGAGGCGCCGGTCGCACCGAGCACGCCCACCGCCAGGACCGTGGCCAGCGCGAGGGCCAGGACCTTCGCGGCGCGCCGCTTGCCGCGCGCGAGGTGCAGGTGGAAGCGGGTCTCAGTCATGGCTGTCTCTGGTCTCTTTCGGGGACGCGGGTCGCCGACGATACCCCGGGTGGGATCGGGAGGCAGGCGGATCAGAGGTCAGCCGTCGCGTCGTAGACCCAGCTGGTGTCGGCGGTGGCGAGCGACTCCACCCAGGACGCGGGCGCGTTGTTCATGATCGCGCCGTAGTCCCAGTAGTCCTTCCACAACGACACCTTCCCGTCCCGCACCCGGTGCACGGTGGCGAAGGGGAGGGTGACCACCTCGCCGGAGGGGAACGTCCAGGTCTCCGAGTGCTCGTACATCACGTCGTCACCGGAGGCGACGAGCACCCCGTCGTGGTTCTCGTACGCCGTCAGCCCGCCCCAGCCGACCTGCAGCCGCTTGGCGATGTCGACCGGTCCCCGTGCGGCGAGGGAGGGGCCCAGCGGCATGTCCAGGTAGAGGCAGTCGTCGGTGACCCAGTCGGCGATGCCGTCGTAGTCGCGCGCGGACAGCGTCCGCCACAGCCCGCGCACCGCCTCCTCGGGCGTGCGGGTCACGAAGCAGCTTCCGAGACCGGCGACGAGGCCGGCGACGACGTACGACGGGGCGCGGTCAGCGGCTCGCGCGACTGCTCGCCGGCCCGCAGGAACCGTCCGGTCCGCTCGCGGCCGAGCAGCGACGACGCCCGCCCGGCGCGCCAGACCGTCCGGCCACCGACCATCACCAGCGGCACGGTCGCGTCGTTGCGGTTGACCATCCGCGAGAGGCCGTCGTACTGCTCGACGGGGGCCTCGGCGTACTCGTCGAGCGACGAGTCGAGCCGCGCCGGGTCGAGGACGAAGAGGTCGGCGCGGTCGCCGAGGCGCAGGTGGCCGGCGTCGAGGTCGTACCAGTCGGCGAGCTCGCCGGTCAGCCGGTGCACGGCGTGCTCCATGGTCATGAACGGCTGGCCGGCCTGCTCGGCGTCGTGCACGTGCTTCAGCAGCCGCAGCCCGAAGTTGTAGAAGGCCATGTTGCGCAGGTGGGCGCCGGCGTCGGAGAAGCCCATCTGGACGCCGGGCTCGCGGGCGATCTTCTTCAGGATCTCGGGGCGGTGGTTGGAGATGGTGGTGCGCCAGCGCATCGCGGTGCCGTGCTCCAGCACCAGGTCGAGGAAGGCGTCGACCGGGTGCGCGCCGCCGCGCTCCAGGCCGACCTGCCCGAAGGACTTGCCGACCACGGACTCGTCGGGGCAGGCGACGACCTGGGCGTCGAAGAAGTCGCGGTGCCAGACCCGCGGGCCGTACTTGCTCTCGTAGTCCTTGCGGAACCGGGCCCGGTACGACGGGTCGCGCATCAGCGTGTCGCGGGCCAGCTTCTCCTGCAGGTGCAGGGCCTGCGCGCCCGCGCCGAACTCCTCGAAGATCACCAGGTCGATGCCGTCGGCGTACACCTCGAACGGGACCGGGAGGTGCTGCCAGCGGAAGTCGCCGCCGAGCCGGTTGACGACCCCGGCCAGGCCGCGGAGCAGGTAGATGACGAACGGGATCGCCTTGATGTCGGCGGCCGACAGCAGGCTGGTCTTCAGCGGCTTGCCGAACAGTCCGAGCGAGCCGAAGGCCTGCGTCACGACGGTCTGCGGGCGCCCGACGTCGGGTCCGGCCTGCAGGGCCCGGCCGCGCCGGCGCAGGATCTTGCGCAGCCCGCGCATCTCCTTGCCGCCGGCGTACGTCGACGGCAGGGTGCGCGAGCGGCACAGGTCGCCGTCGAGCTTGTCGAAGAGCAGCTGCTGGGCCGACATGCCGACGAAGCCGGCGTCGAGCGCGTCGACGAGCATCCGCTCCATCCGGGCCTGCTCGGCGCGGGTGGGCTTCACCTCCTTGCGGGTGGCCCGGTCCAGGCCCATGGTCGCCGTGCGCATGTCGGAGTGGCCGATGAACGACGCGAGGTTGGGGCCGAGCGGGCGGTCCTCGAGCGCGGTGACGTACTCGCTGGCGGTGCGCCAGGTCTGGTGGTCGTCGACCGCGCGGATGACGTGCTGGCGCGGGATGGCCTCGACCCGGCCGAACAGGTCGCCGGCGTCGACCCCGCCCACGTGGACGGTCGACAGCGAGCACGAGCCGAGCAGGATCGTGGTGACGCCGTGGCGCAGCGACTCGGTCAGGTCGGGTCCGTTGAGGACCTCCACGTCGTAGTGCGTGTGGATGTCGACCATGCCCGGCAGCACCCACTGCCCGGCCGCCTCGACGACGTCCCCGCAGCCGGTCTCGTCGAGTGGCTCAGCGGAGATCGCGGCGACCTTGCCGTCGCGGATCCCGACGTGCCGGACGGCGGAGGGCCCGCCGCTCCCATCGAAGAAGCGCCCGTCCCGGATGATCGTGTCGTAGGTCACACGGGCATGGAACTCCCGTAGTTGACGCGCGTCAAGCGGTTCCCGTCAAACGGTCGCCGCGAACGCCTCCGCGACCACGTCGAAGGCCTCGTCGAGGAGCTCGTCGGAGATCGAGAGCGGCGGCAGGAAGCGGAAGACGTTGCCCCAGGTGCCGCAGGTCAGCGTCACGACCCCCTGCGAGTGGCAGTACGACGACACCGCCGCCGCGCGGGCCGCGTCGGGCTCGGTCGTGCCGGGCGTGCACAGCTCGATCGCCATCATGGCGCCGCGGCCGCGGACGTCGCCGATGACCGGGTGCTCGGCCTGCAGCGCCGCCAGCCGCGACCGCATCCGCTCGCCCACGGCCCGCGCCCGCTCGGCGAGGTCGTGCTCCTTCATCTCCTCGATCGCGCCCAGGCCGGCGGCGCAGGCGACGGGGTTGCCGCCGTACGTGCCGCCGAGGCCGCCGCCGTGCACTGCGTCCATCAGGTCGGCGCGGCCGGTCACCGCGGCCAGCGGCAGGCCACCGGCGATGCCCTTGGCGGTGGTCACCAGGTCGGGGACGACGCCCTCGTCGTCGCTGGCGAACCAGTCGCCGGTGCGGCAGAAGCCGGACTGGATCTCGTCGGCCACGAAGACGACGTCGTGGGCCGCGCACCAGGCCGCGATCGCCGGCAGGAAGCCCGGCGCCGGCACGATGAAGCCGCCCTCGCCCTGGATCGGCTCGATCACGACGCAGGCCAGGTTGGTGGCGCCGACCTGCTTGTCGATGACGTCGATCGCGCGGGCCGCGGCCTCCTCGCCGGACAGGCCGTCGCGGAACGGGTACGACATCGGGGCGCGGTAGACCTCGCCCGCGAACGGCCCGAAGCCGTGCTTGTAGGGCATGTTCTTGGCCGTCATGGCCATCGTGAGGTTGGTCCGGCCGTGGTAGGCGTGGTCGAAGACCACCACCGCGTCCTTGCCGGTCGCGGCGCGGGCGATCTTGACCGCGTTCTCGACGGCCTCGGCGCCGGAGTTGAAGAGCGCGCTCTTCTTCGCGTGGTCGCCGGGGGTCAGCTCCGCGAGCTGCTCGCACACGTCGACGTAGCCGTCGTACGGCGTGATCATGAAGCAGGTGTGGGTGAACGCCGCCACCTGGTCGGTGACCCGCCGGGTCACCGCGGGGGCGCTGTTGCCGACCGTCGTCACGGCGATGCCGGAGCCCAGGTCGATCAGGGCGTTGCCGTCGACGTCGAGGATGATGCCGCCGCCCGCGGCCACCACGAACACCGGGAGCATGGTGCCGACGCCGTCGGCGACGTACGCCTTCTTGCGGTCCAGCCGCTCGAGCGAGCCGGGACCGGGGATGGCGGTGACGAGGCGTCGCTCCTGCGGGAGCGAGGGGCCGCCCGTGGCGGGGATCGAGGTCATGGGAAGAGCGTAGGACCACCGGTCCCGCGGCCCATACTTTCCCGCATGAGGACCCTGATGGCCGGGATCGTGGCGCTGCTGGTCGCTGCCCGGCTGCGGACCCTCGAGGTCGTCGTCGACGGGCGGGTCTGCGGCCGGGTGCACGACCTGTGGCGCGGCTCGTGGGAGGCCGACGTCGGGGTCGAGGCGTGCCTGGACCGGGCGGCCCTGCCGCTGTGGGGAGCCGAGGCGGCGCTGCTCCTCGGCATCGCGGTCGTCGTGGTCGCAGTCGTCCGGGTGACGCGGGCGGCGGTGAGCGGACGGTCGCCGGTCGCAGCGGCCGTCGCGGCCTGGGCCGCCGCGGGTGGGGCCCTGGCGACGTGGGTGACGCTCCGGCTCGATCCGGGGCCGACCTGCTCGAACGTCCCGATCGGCGGGTACGACGACGACGCGCGCCTGGTGCGGGAGGCGGCCGCGCAGGGCTCCGGGGTCGCTCGGTGCCTGGCCGCAGGCGGAGGGGTCGAGCCGGGCACCTACGCGTTCCTGGCGGCGACGGGTGCGCTGGGCGCGGGCGTGGTCGGCCTGGTCGCGCTCCTGGTCCTGAGGCGGCGGACCCGGCGGCGGGTCGACCAGGGAGGATGGCCCGTGTGCGCGACATCGTGATCCTCGGCTCGACCGGCTCCATCGGCACCCAGGCCCTCGACCTGGTCCGTCGCAACCCGGACCGCTTCCGGGTCGTCGGGCTGACCGCCGGCGGCTCGAACCCGGACCTGTTCGAGCAGCAGGTCAAGGAGTTCGCGCCGGCCTTCGCCGGGCTGGGGGAGGACGCGTCGGTCGAGGCGGCCGGGCGGCCCTGCAACGTCGTCCTCAACGGCATCACCGGGGCCGTCGGCCTGCGTCCGACGCTGGCCGCGCTCGACGCCGGCACCACCTTGGCCCTGGCCAACAAGGAGTCGCTGATCATGGGCGGCCCGCTGGTGCTCGAGCGCGCGAAGCCCGGCCAGATCGTCCCGGTCGACTCCGAGCACTCCGCCCTGGCCCAGTGCCTGCGCGGCGGCACGCCGCAGGAGGTACGACGCCTGGTGCTGACCGCGAGCGGCGGCCCGTTCCGCGGGCGGACGCGGGAGCAGCTCGCCGGCGTGACGCCGGAGGAGGCGATGAACCACCCGACCTGGGACATGGGCCCGGTCATCACCATCAACTCCGCGACCCTGGTCAACAAGGGCCTGGAGGTGATCGAGGCGCACCTGCTCTTCGACATCCCCTTCGACCGGATCGAGGTGGTCGTGCACCCGACGAGCGTCGTCCACTCGATGGTCGAGTTCGTCGACGGCTCGACGCTGGTGCAGGCCAGCCCGCCGACCATGCTCATCCCGATCGCCCTCGGTCTGGCCTGGCCCGACCGGGTGCCGGACGCGGCGCCGCCGGTCGACTGGACGCGGCCCGAGACCTGGGAGTTCCTGCCGCTCGACGACGAGGCCTTCCCGGCGGTCGCGCTGGCCCGCGCGGCGGGGGAGACCGGCAGCACCGCTCCGGCGGTCTACAACGCCGCCAACGAGGTCTGCGTCGACGCCTTCCGGCGGGGTGCGCTCGCGTTCGTCGACATCGTGGCGACGATTCAGGCTGTTCTCAGTCGCCACGACGTACCCTCGAGCGTGGCGATCGACGACATCCTCGCCGCCGACGCCTGGGCCCGCGCCGAGGCGACCCGACTGATCGAAGGACCCGCATGACCGCGCTGTTCTACCTGCTCGGGGTGGCGATCTTCGTGGTCGCCATCCTGGTGTCGATCGGGCTCCACGAGCTCGGCCACCTCATTCCCGCCAAGCGCTTCGGTGGCAAGGTGACGCAGTACTTCATCGGCTTCGGGCCCACCGTGTGGAGCAAGCAGGTCGGCGAGACCGAGTACGGCCTGAAGGCCATCCCGCTCGGTGGCTACGTCAAGATCGTCGGCATGCTGCCGCCAGGGGCGGAGGACCTCGTCGACGACGTGACGTACGACGAGGACGGCAACCCGGTTCACAAGGTCCGCAAGTCCAACACCGGCATGTTCACCCAGCTCATCACCGACGCCCGCGCGGCCGAGTGGGAGCTGGTCAAGCCCGAGGACACCGACCGTCTCTTCTACAAGCTGCCGTGGTGGAAGAAGGTCGTCGTCATGGGCGGCGGGCCCACCGTCAACCTGCTGATCGCCTTCTTCCTGTTCCTCCTCGTCTTCTCCACCTACGGCGTGAAGACCTCGGAGGTCGACGCCGGGGCGCCCGTGGTCGACGCGATCTCCGAGTGCGTCATCCCCTACTCCGAGAGCGGCCGCGCCTGCGAGGAGACCGACCCGGTCAGCCCGGCCCTCGGCGCGGGCCTGCGGCCCGGCGACACGATCACCACCTTCAACGGCACCGCCATCGCCGGGTGGGAACAGCTGCGCGACCTCATCCGCGACAACAAGGGCGGCACGGCGACCATCGGCTACGAGCGCGACGGGAAGCCGCTGACCGGCACCACCAGCACCACCGTCGAGGCCCGCCCGACCTCCGACTCCGACGAGACGCTGACCGAGGTCGGGTTCCTGGGCGTCGTCCCGACGACGCACACGGTCACCGAGAAGGGCGGCGTGCTCTTCACCCTCGACCAGATGGGCACGATGACCGTCGACACGGTTCAAGCGCTCGGCACCCTCCCGGTCAAGGTCTGGGACGTGGCGCAGGCGATCGTCGGGCTGGAGGAGCGCGCGGCCGACAGCCCGATGAGCATCGTCGGCGGCGGCCGGCTGGCCGGCGAGACCGTGTCGCACGACGAGTTCCCGGTCGTCGACAAGGCCGTGTTCCTGGTCATGCTGATCGCCGGGTTCAACTTCTTCATCGGGATGCTCAACTTCGTCCCCCTCCTCCCGCTCGACGGCGGCCACATCGCCAGTGCGCTCTGGGAGGCGCTGCGCCGTGGGTTCGCCCGGCTGCGGCGCCGACCTGACCCGGGCTACGTCGACGCGGCCAAGCTGCTCCCGATCGCCTACGTCGTCGCCATGGGCTTCGTGGTGATGGGCGTCGTGCTGATCGTCGGCGACCTCGTCGTACCCCTCCACCTGGAGGGCTAGAAAGCGCCTGGCGGGCGGTAGCCTTCTCGACGGTGCACCATCCGCGACCGACGGGGTCGCGACCGACCGAGGAGAACCTTGAACCACCCCGACACCACCCCGCGCGTGCTCACCGTCGGTGCCTACGAGCGTGACAACTTCGGCGACCTGCTCTTCCTGCTCCTCACCGAGCGCTACCTGACCGGCAGCGAGATCGTGGCCTCCGCCCCGTTCGCGGCCGACATGACCGAACTTCTCGACCGCCAGGTCGTGGCGACGGGCGAGCACCTCCAGCAGCACCGGTACGACGTCGTCTGGTCGGTCGGTGGCCAGGTCGGGGCGCTCGACCTGGAGGGCGCGTTCCGGATGGCGGTCCCGCCCGGCGAGTTCGCCGCCTACCAGACCGCGACGCCGGCGCGCCAGCGCGAGATCCTCTCCGCGGCCGTGGCCGGGGCGCCGATCACCTCGCCGTACGTCCCGACCGTGGGGGCCTTCCCGCTCAACGGCGGCGCGGTCTCGGTCCTGAACTCGGTCGGGATCGCCGGGCTCACCACGCGCTCGGTCAAGGTCCGCCACGAGATGGCGGCGGTGCTGCAGACGGCCGACGTCGTCTCCGTGCGGGACAAGCCGTCCAGCAAGTACCTCCAGGAGCTCGGCGTCGAGCACACGCTGGCCCCGGACGTCGTGCACACGCTGCGGGTCCTCGAGCCGTACGAGCCGGATCCGGACAGCGACGTCGTCGTCCTCCAGGTCTCGTCCGGGCTCGCCGCGCTGATGGGCCACGAGACGATCGCCGAGCAGCTGGCCGCGAGCCGGCACCTCGGCGGCTCGAAGGTCCGCTTCGTCATGGCCGGCCTGGCCACCAGCCACGACTCGGTCGCCGACTGCGAGCGGATCGCCGAGCGGCTGCAGCAGCTCTCGCCGTCCACCGAGATCGAGTTCGCGACCGGTCGGCAGCCGCTCGACGTCGTCAAGGCCATCCGCGACGCCCGCCTGGTGATCGGGACGTCGCTGCACGTCCGGATCGTCGCGGCGTCGTACGACCTGCCCCGGGTGACCTTCGAGCGCACCAAGCCCACCCGCTACGCGCGGCACTGGGACAAGCACATGCCCTTCCACGTGGCGGTGACCGACCTCGACGAGGCGATGGGTGCCGCGCTCGGCGCCCGGAACCGCCCCGAGGTGCGGGAGGCGTCGGCCCGGCTCTCGCGGCTGGCCGACGAGAACGTCCGCGCGATCGCCGACCGGGTGGGCGAGCTCACGGCCGGCCTCACCGACGCCGTGCGCGAGGAGCGGGCGGAGACCCGGCTGGCCGCGCTCGCGGCCGCGGCCGAGGCCGCCCACCACGACCTGCCCGGCATCCGCGACGAGCTCGACGCCACCCAGGCGCGGCTCGACGAGACGCGGACCGTGCTCGCGCGGACCCGGGCGAGCCTGGCCGAGGCGCAGGCCCAGGCCGTGCCGGCGGGCCGGCCGGGCCTGGCCGAGCGGGTGCTGCGGCGGGCCGGTCGCCGCGAGCGCTGATGAGGGGCGCCGCGGCCCCGCCCAGTAGATTGGCGGCATGACCGAGATCAACCTGGGGATGCCCGCGGCGCCGCCGCCGGTGCTCGCCCCGCGCCGTCCGACCCGCCAGATCCAGGTCGGCAAGGTCGGGGTCGGCAGCGACCACCCGGTCTCGGTGCAGTCGATGACCACGACGCTCACCTCCGACGTCAACGCGACCCTCCAGCAGATCGCCGAGCTCACCGCGTCGGGCTGCGACATCGTCCGGGTGGCCTGCCCCAGTCAGGACGACGCGGAGGCGCTCCCCGCGATCGCCCGCAAGTCGCAGATCCCGGTGATCGCCGACATCCACTTCCAGCCCAAGTACGTCTTCGCGGCCATCGAGGCCGGCTGCGCGGCCGTCCGGGTCAACCCGGGCAACATCCGCAAGTTCGACGACCAGGTCAAGGAGATCGCCCGGGCCGCCCAGGACCACGGCACCTCGATCCGGATCGGCGTCAACGCCGGCTCGCTCGACCCGCGGCTGCTGGAGAAGTACGGCAAGGCGACGCCCGAGGCGCTCGTCGAGTCGGCCAAGTGGGAGGCCAGCCTCTTCGAGGAGCACGGCTTCCGCGACTTCAAGATCTCGGTCAAGCACAACGACCCCGTCGTGATGGTCCGCGCCTACGAGCTGCTCGCCGCCGAGGGCGACTGGCCGCTCCACCTCGGCGTGACCGAAGCGGGCCCGGCGTTCCAGGGCACGATCAAGTCCGCCACCGCCTTCGGCGCGCTGCTCAGCAAGGGCATCGGCGACACGATCCGGGTCTCGCTCTCCGCGCCTCCCGTCGAGGAGGTCAAGGTCGGCATCCAGATCCTGCAATCGCTGAACCTGCGGCCCCGCAAGCTGGAGATCGTCTCCTGCCCGTCCTGCGGCCGCGCCCAGGTCGACGTCTACACCCTGGCCGAGCAGGTCACCGCTGGCCTCGAGGGCATGGAGGTCCCGCTCCGGGTCGCCGTCATGGGCTGCGTCGTCAACGGCCCGGGGGAGGCCCGCGAGGCCGACCTCGGCGTCGCCTCCGGCAACGGCAAGGGCCAGATCTTCGTCAAGGGCGAGGTCATCAAGACCGTGCCCGAGTCGCAGATCGTCGAGACCCTGATCGAGGAGGCCATGCGCATCGCCGAGGGCATGGAGGCCGTCGACGGCGCGGGCGCTGAGGTCACCGTCGGCTGATCGGCCGAAACCGACCCGGTCCACCCGGAGCGGGACCTAGAGTTCCGCCATGCTCTGGACCGGTGATCTCGAGGACGCCCCTCCTTCGTGCTTCGAGACGAACGAGTCCGGGGAGCTGCCGACCTGCTCGTACTACGGCGGGGAGTGGCACCGCAGCTTCGAGAACAGCGGCGACCCGTCCGACGGGTTCGGCGGGTTCGTCGCGCTGATCATCATCCTGGGCCTGATCGTCGCGGCCGGTACGGCGTACTGGCGCGTGAGCACCGCTCGCGCGATGGCCCGCCGGTCCGGCCTGGACGAGGACGAGGCTGCCCGGATGGCGCTGTTCACCGAGACCGGGCTGGAGACGACGTACCTCGCCTCGACGATGCGCCGGCGCGAGGTCGAGCCGGCCCCGGCGCCCGCCGCCGCTCACGACCGTGACGACGTGGCCGACCGGCTGCGGCGGCTCGACCGGCTGCGCGACGAGGAGCTGGTCAGCAACGAGGAGTGGGCCGAGCGCCGTCGGGCGATCCTCGACGAGCTCTGAGACCCCTCGTGCCGCCCGTCTCCCCGGCCCGGCGACCGGGACGTAGGCTCAGCCCGTGCTGACGACGCGTCACGGGGTGCGCCCCCTCGGAGCCCCCGACCTCGACGCGTTCCTCCGCCTCACCGCGCAGGACCCGGTGATCAACGTCTTCGCCGACTACCGCGCCCGGACGACCAACCTCGAGCCGCGCTGGCTGGGCGGCGAGATGTGGGGCCGCTTCGAGGACGGCGAGCTGGTCGCGGCCTGTCACGTGGGGGCCAACCTGGTCCCGGTGCAGGCCAGCGCCGACGACGCCCGCACCTTCGCCGAGCGGGCGCTGACCCGCGGCCGCACGGTCTCGACCATCGTCGGCCCGCACGAGGCGGTCCGGGTGCTCTGGAACGGCGTCGCGGGCTCCTGGGGCCGCCCGCGCGAGACCCGCTGGGGCCAGCCCCATCTGGAGCTGAGCGAGGCGCCCCTGGTCGCCGCGGACCCCGCCGTACGCCGCACGACCCGGCAGGACCTGGACGAGCTCTACCCGGCCTGCGTGGCCATGTACACCGAGGAGGTCGGCATCTCCCCGGAGTACGGCGGGGGCGCCGACCTCTACCGCGCCCGGGTCACCCAGCTGATGAACCGGGGCTGGTCGTTCGCGCGGTTCGACGCGGGACGGCTGGTGTTCAAGGCCGAGGTCGCCTGCGCCTCGCCGTACGCCGCCCAGATCCAGGGGGTGTGGGTGCCGCCGGACCGCCGCGGGGAGGGCCTCGCCATCGCCGGCATGGCCGCCGTCGCCGAGCTGGTCCGGCGCGAGATCGCCCCCGTCGTGTCGCTCTACGTCAACGAGTGGAACACCCCGGCCCGCCGCGCCTACGCCACGGTCGGCTTCCGCGAGACGGCCCGGTTCTCCACCGTCATGTTCTGAGAGGGTGGCGCGATGAGCCTCCCCATCAGCGTCAAGGCGCTCGCCACCGGCTTCGCCGTCAGCGGCACCATCCACCTCGTCAAGCCCGAGGTCTACGAGCCGATCATGCCGTCGTGGGTGCCGGCCCACCGCGAGGTGATCCTGGCCAGCGGGGTCGCCGAGCTGCTGTGCGCGGCGGGCCTGGCGGTGCCCCGGACCCGGCGGCTGGCCGGCTGGGCGAGCGTGCTGCTGCTGGTCGGCGTCTTCCCCGGCAACGTGCAGATGGCCCAGGACGCGTCGAAGACCCGCAACACGACGTTCAAGGCCGCGGCCTACGCCCGGCTGCCGCTCCAGCTGCCGATGATCCGTGCGGCGCTCCGGGCGACCCGGGAAGGGTGAACTGGTTCGCTGACGGGGGAGTCCGGGAAGTAGCCTTGCGCCCCATGAGCACCCCCCGGATCCTCCGCATGTCGAGCCTCTTCGTCCGCACGCTGCGCGACGACCCGGCCGATGCCGAGGTCCCCAGCCACCGGCTGCTCGTGCGGGCCGGCTACATCCGCCGCGCGGCCCCCGGCATCTACACCTGGCTGCCCCTCGGCCTGAAGGTGCTGCGCAAGATCGAGGCCATCGTCCGCGACGAGATGGACGGCATGGGCGCCCAGGAGCTGAGCTTCCCCGCCCTGCTGCCCCGCGAGCCCTACGACGCCACCGGCCGGTGGACCGAGTACGGCGACAACATCTTCCGCCTGAAGGACCGCAAGGGCGGCGACTACCTCCTCGGCCCCACCCACGAGGAGATGTTCACGCTGACGGTGAAGGACCTGTACTCGTCGTACAAGGACCTGCCGCTGTCGATCTACCAGATCCAGACCAAGTACCGCGACGAGGCGCGTCCCCGCGCCGGCATCCTGCGCGGCCGCGAGTTCACGATGAAGGACTCCTACTCCTTCGACGTCGACGACGCCGGCCTCGACGAGAGCTACCAGAAGCACCGCGACGCCTACGTCCGGATCTTCGACCGGCTCGGCTTCGACTACGTCATCGTCAAGGCGACCTCGGGTGCCATGGGCGGCTCGCGGTCCGAGGAGTTCCTGGCCAAGGCCGCCGTCGGCGAGGACACCTACGTCCGCTGCACGACCTGCGACTACGCCGCGAACGTCGAGGCCGTCCAGGTCCGCCCGCCCAGCCCCGTGTCGTACGACGACGCGCCCGCCGCCCACGCGGAGCAGACGCCCGACACCCCCACCATCCAGACGTTGGTCGACCACCTGAACGCGTCGTACCCCCGGTCCGACCGCGCCTGGACGGGCGCCGACACGCTGAAGAACGTCCTGGTGATGCTGAAGCACCCCGACGGCACCCGGGAGCCGGTCGCCATCGGCCTGCCCGGCGACCGCGAGGTCGACCAGAAGCGCCTGGAGGGCCAGCTGGAGCCCATCGAGGTCGAGCCGTTCGACGAGACCGAGTTCCGCAAGCACCCGAGCCTGGTCAAGGGCTACATCGGCCCGGGCGTGCTGGGGGAGAAGAACGAGTCCGGCATCCGCTACCTCGTCGACCCCCGCATCGTCGAGGGCACCCGCTGGGTCACCGGCGCCGACACTCCCGGCAGCCACGTCATCGACCTGGTCGCCGGCCGCGACTTCACCCCCGACGGCACCATCGAGGCCGCCGAGGTCCGCGACGGCGACCCCTGCCCGAACTGCGACGGCGGCGTGCTCGAGACCGCCCGCGGCATCGAGATGGGCCACATCTTCCAGCTCGGCCGCAAGTACGCCGACGCCCTCGACCTGCGGGTCCTCGACGAGAACGGCAAGCTCGTCACGGTCACGATGGGCTCCTACGGCATCGGCTGCTCGCGAGCCGTCGCCGCGATCGCCGAGGGCACCCTCGACGAGGTCGGGTTGTGCTGGCCGCGCAACGTCGCGCCCGCCGACGTCCACCTGGTCGCGGCCGGCAAGGACGAGGCGACCTTCGCCGCCGCCGAGCGGATCGCCCACGAGCTCGCCGGCCAGGGCATCGAGGTCCTCTACGACGACCGCGCCGGCCGGATCAGCCCCGGCGTGAAGTTCAAGGACGCCGAGCTGATCGGTGTCCCGACGGTCGTCGTGGTCGGCAAGAGCCTGGCCGAGTCCGGCACCGTGGAGGTGCGGGACCGCCGCTCGGGCGAGCGCGAGGACGTCTCCGCCGATCACGTGGTCGACCACCTCGTGCGGCTGGTCCGCCACTGAGCGAGGGTCACGCCCGCACGTAGAGCGGGGCCCGGCCCTCCTTGCCGGCCGGCTCGACGAGCTCCATCAGCCGCAGGCAGTAGACCACCCGCTGGGCCAGCACGGTCGGCGCGCCGAGCAGGGCGCCGAGGTCCTTGGTCGTGAACGGCGCGCCGGGCAGCTCGGCCCCCAGCAGGCCGAGCACGTCCTCCGGTCGTCGTACCTCGTGGCGGGCGAGGACGGCGTCCAGGTGGCGGGTCCCCGGATCCTTCGTACGGCGCCGGTTGCCGGTCGTCCGGGTGGGCCCGGGGCCGCGGACGTGGTCCTCGCGGCACAGCAGCACCTCGATGACCAGGTGGGGGTGCCCGACCAGGGACGGGAAGGCCACCAGCCGGTCGAAGACCTCCAGGACCGAGGCCGCCTTGGGGGAGCGGCGCTCCGACAGCACGACCCCGTCGGCGTCGACGCGCACGATCCGGCGCTCGGCCGGCACCGGGTGCACGATCCGCATCCGGTGCCTGTCGAGCAGCGCGTCGAGCTTGGGCCCGAGCGGCCCGAAGCCGCCCGTCTGGATCTCCACCAGCTCCCCGTCCGCGCGGACCAGATCGACGACGAACCGGTCCACCGGCACCTCGAACCGATCGCCGGGCCGGGCCAGCCACTGCTTCACGGCAGCGTGCAGCGGGCCTTCGGCGAGGGTCCCGATGCCGGTCACCGGCTCACCTTAAGGTGCTGCCCATGGGACACATCGACGCGGTGATCTTCGACTGGGGCGGCACGCTGACCCGCTGGCACGACGTCGACTTCCACGCCGAGTCGCTCGCGCTCGCGCAGGCCGTCGTCGACGTCGACCACCCCCTCGAGGTCTCCCAGGTCCGGCTGCACGCGGCGAACCAGGCGGTCTGGGGCCGCAGCCGCGACCACCAGCAGAGCGCCACCATCGCCGACCTGTTCACCGAGGCCGGACTCCCGCACGACCCCGACCTGCTCCAGGCCTACTACGACTTCTGGGTGCCGCACACCGAGACCGACGCCGACGTCCGCCCGCTGTGGGAGGCCCTGCGCGCCGACGGGGTGAAGGTCGGCGTGCTCTCCAACACGATCTGGCCGCGCGCGTGGCACGAGGGCTTCTTCGAGCGGGACGGCGTCCTCGACCTGGTCGACGGCGCCGTCTACACCAGCGAGGTGCCGTGGACGAAGCCGTCCCACCACGCCTTCGAGGCGGCGATGGCCGCGGTCGGCGCCACCGACCCGGCCCGCTGCGTGTACGTCGGCGACCGTCTCTTCGACGACGTCTGGGGCGCCCAGAACGCCGGCCTGCGGGCGATCCACGTGCCGCACAGCGTCATCCCGCCCGAGCAGGTCGGGCACACCGAGGGCACGCCGGACGCCGTCGTGCACCGGCTGCTCGACGTCCTGGGGGTCGTCCGCGGCTGGGCCTGAGTCCGTGCAGGTTCCTGCAATGCAGGAACCCGCACGCCGGACGATCTCCCGTCTAGACCAGTTGCTAGGGCACGATCGTGCGGTCGCCGCCCGTCCGGGGGCGGCATCTCTCGGGAACAGGACCCTCTGCATGCGCTACCACCGCCCCCTCCGTCTCGCCGCCGCTGCCGCCCTCGGCGTCGGCGTCCTGGCCTTCTCCGCACCGTCCGCCACCGCGCTCGTGCCCTCGGAGAGCTCGGGTGCGTGCCTCGCGGGCGACGCCCACGACGACGCGGCCGCGGCCCGGGGCGGCGGCCACGCCCACGACCACCGCGAGATCAGCGCGCTCGAGCAGGAGCGGATCCGCGAGGACGTGGCCGGCCGGCTGGCGGCGCAGGGCACGTCGCGTCGCGGGGCGTCGGCGGCGGCCGCGTCGGTGCCGGTCTACGTCCACGTGATGCGCGACGCGTCCGGCAACGGCGACGTCACCGACGCGCAGATCGCCGAGCAGATCGACGTCATGAACGTCAGCTTCGCCGGCGGCAAGGCCGCGGAGGCGGCCGACACCGGCTTCAGCTTCTATCTCGCCGGCACCGACCGGTACTCCAACACCGCGTGGCACCAGGACCAGCAGAGCGAGATCTACCGGGCCCAGACCCGCCAGGGGGGCGCGAACGCGTTGAACATCTGGCTGGTCGACTTCGACTACCTCGGCATCGCGACCTTCCCGTGGGACTACTCCTCGGACCCCGACATCGACGGGATCCGCGTCCAGTACTCGTCGCTGCCCGGAGGCTCGGCCACCAACTACAACCTCGGGGAGACCGCGACCCACGAGGCCGGACACTGGTTCGGGCTCTACCACACGTTCCAGGGCGGATGCACCAGCACCAACGACGAGGTCTCCGACACCCCGGCCCAGTCCAGCTCCACCTCCGGCTGCCCCGCCGGCCGCGACTCCTGCTCACTGCCCGGCCTCGACCCCATCCACAACTTCATGGACTACAGCTACGACAGCTGCTACACGATGTTCACCGAGGGGCAGAGCTCCCGGGCCTCCCAGATGTGGTCGGCCTACCGGGGCTGACCCCGTCTCGACTGCAGGTTTGTGCAATGCACATTTGTGAGGACGGCCCCTGGTCGCGCTGACCGGACCCGTGTTGCAGACTTGTGCAAGAAGGATCAGCCGTCGGTCCCCACATCGGGCGGCCCTTCGAAGGCCTACGTGTCCAGGCCGCCAGCGGTCCGTGTGCTTGTCGGTTCCGGGGAACATCTCGGGAGTTCCCCGCAACCGACCAGCACCGGGCCGTTGTCAACTTCAAAAGTGGCCCCTGACCTGCGTGTTCGCAGGCCAGGGGCCACTTTTGTTGAGTGCCCAGTGGGGCCGCGTGTCCTAACGTGTCCTAAGGCCCCCGGAGCGAGTGGCGGTCTAGACCGTCATTCGCCTTCATCGGCAGCCCCGACGAGGGTCCACGCGTCGTCTCCGTAAGTCTCCCATGCGCGTGTGTAGAGGATCGTCCACGCTTCAGCAAGAGGAAGGCCCATGGCCTTCACTTCGAGCACCAGCGGGTCGAACTGGTCCCACTCCTGGACGGTCGCATAGGTCTCCAAGGTCGTCTTCGAGTCACCGTGGCCAACGAAGGTCATAACCTCCGGCAGGCTTGCCCCCAGCGAAAACAGGAGGGACGTGACAGTGCCGCGAGCGTCATGCTCCCGAGCAGGCCGCTGCCGCCCGAGGTCGTCGTGGTCCGGGTTGCCGACCAAGTCCCCTCCGACTCGGGTCCGGGCGTAGGTCCATGCATCGCTCGCGCGTCGGTCGTCCCAGTGCTTCGCCGGGTCCTTCCTCGAAGGGAAGAGAGGCATGCCAGGCCCATCGTCTCGACGAGCAAGGGCCTCCACGATTGGCCGGGGGAGTGGAACCCTCCGAGTAGACGACTTCGTCTTGGTGTTCTTCAAGACGACCTTGTTGCGGTCGGCCTTGTCGGTGGTGGTGGCCTCGTCAATGCGGACGAGTCCTGCCCGGACCTGAACATCGGGGCCATCGAGGGCTAGAACCTCGGACTGGCGGCAACCACTCCACAAGATCGTCTCCATGAACAGGGCGTCTCTCGGAAGCGCCGCTTGGGTCATCGCGACCATCTCCCGCAGCGTCAGGAAGAACGGTGCTCGTTCATCGTCGCGGCGTTTGCTGGACGAGATCTTGGGCGTTCGTCCCTCCAGGGGGTGCTCGGGGAGGTGCCCCTCTTCGACTGCGAACTTCAGTAGCGCCGAGAGCATGTCCCAGTGAGACTCGATGGTGCTGGTCGCGAGACCCTCCGTGATCATCTCGCGGACCCAGGCGCGAACTGTCGGCAGCGTGATTGTCGTGATCGGGTAGTCGCCGAGCACGGTGCGCTTGTGCTTGACGGAGGCGGGGTCGAATCTTCGCCCGGCAGCCTCTGCCTTCTCGCGAGCGTCCTTGATTGCGGCCTTCTCGGCTCGGGTTAGCCCTTCGCCGGTGATGACGCGGCGCTCGAACTGAGCGCGCTTGCGGTGCACGGCCCCTGACTCCGTGTCGTTCTCCTCGTCGCTGAGGTAGGTGGTCCACACGGCGGACAGGGGGACCTCGGTGCCCCGATTGGGAGTCCACTGACCCCGCAGGTGAGAGGCCTTCCGCAGCAGGATTGCGTCTTCGGCCTCCTTGCGAGTGTCGAAGGTTCCGAGCGTGATTCGAGTCTTGTCGGGATTGAGATAGCGCGCGCGGAAGCGCCCCGACTTGAGTTCCTGGACACCCTTCGACTGGGAGCGCGGAGTGCGCGCCTTCGTGGGCTCGTTCGTGTTCGTCGTTGTCATGGGGTTGTCCTCAGGGCGGTTGCGCTGACCTGTCCAGCGCGTCTGACCTGGTCATCGGCAGATCCGGGACGGTACCGGGGAACACCGACAGGACACGGCGTCCTGGCGGTGTCGGACGCCTGCAGGTCTAGCGCTGTAGGCGTCCGAAGCGGTGTCGACCACCTGTCGGTGAATTGACTTATCTTGTGCACACAAGATGATTCGCATCTTGGTCACCGCCTAGGAAGGCAACCCCCGTGAAGATGAAGAAGAGCCTGGTGGCGGCAGTCGTTGCCATCCCGGGCGTCGTTGCGGCTCTCGTCGCAGGCGTCGCTTTGACCAGCCCGACGACTCCGCCAGTCGAGGCCGCGCCGAGCACGCCCGCACCGGTGCACAGCACTCCGGCCCCGGGTGCACAACCGATCACCACTCCTGAGCCTGCTCCGACCGCTGTCGTTGACGCCGAGGTCGAGAAGGTCTTTGGCACGACCGAGGGCCTCGAGGACCTGGCGCTGCGCTGGGGCGGCCTGACCCTCGGCAACGGCGACGTGGTCGCTGGCCGCCAGGAGCCTTTCGAGGCTGTCGCGGCCCTGCCTCTTTCGGAGGCACTGATGAAGAAGGTGTCCCGCAAGGCCCAGTGCGAGGCGGCTGGCCTCGTCACCGTCGAGATGTGCCCGGCTCTCGAGGTCATGCCTGACAACCTGCGGACCAAGACCATCACGGGCACGGGTGCGGTGCTCAACTCAGTCACCACGCCGGACATCGAGATGAGCACGCACGCCGGTGCACCGGCCATCCGGCTCGCCTTCCAAGCCACCGCGACCTGGATTTACACCGAAGCCGGAGCCACAGCCGAGCAGGCACTAACCCAGGACGTCTTGCTGTGGGTGCTGCCCTCCGGCGACAAGGCTGCTCCCTGGTACGTCGTCAACTACTCCGTCAGCCCTGCTGACACCGTGGAGGGCTGACCGATGCGCACCATCAAGACCGTTATCGTCACCCTGCTCACCATTCTGCTCCTCGCAGGCCTCACCACGCCCGCGAACGCTGACGGCGGCATTCCGCCCATCGGTGGAGGCACCGGCACCACGCCAGATCCAGGAACAGGGCAACCACCACCAGGCGGGGTGGCGGGGCACCCACCGCGCCACCCTGCGACGGCTGCGCCTGGCGGTTGGGCAGCATCTTCCTCATCGAGCACAGCGGCTGGGCGACAGACAGCATGGTTCTCGGCCAATGGGTCCACTTCTCATGCCCACCACGGAACGTCGGCGGGCAAGCCGACTGGCACGCCACAGCAGCATGGTGGCAAGCCGCCGTAGACGCCGACGGTGCTCTCGTCCCCGGCACCATCACAACCGGCTGCAACTACCCTCCACGGCCAGTCGACACCCCCGTCTGGTGCAGCGCAAAGGTCTCCGGAACCATCACCAACGCCGAGGGACCTTCGGCGACGCGACTCATGGTGTCGAAGTCCCGTACTACCGCTTGGGCGGGCGACCGGTACGGCGAGGGCTCCGCTGCTGCCTGTGCACGAAGCGAAGACGCGCTGCGTGTGGACACGGTGATGAATAACCTCGGGCTCTACGTAGTCGACCTGCTCTCGCGTCGGCTGCCGTGCGTGTCACGCGCCTACCCCGGCACAGACCGTCCTGACCGAATCGTTCGCTGTGGCGGTGCCGAAGATGACCTTAAGACCATCCTCGGCTCGGTCTTCTGCCAGCCTCCGTCAGGCTGGGGATGGACGACCGGGGCGGGAGCGACCAGCACCCGCCCGTTCTGGACCTGGGATGCCTGCGCACAGGAAAACACCGGTCCCATCCGTTGCCGCACAGCCGATGACGCCGTTCGTTACGCGGGAGGAGACGCGACGAATCCCGACCGTCCGGCGCAGACCTTCGCTGATGGCAAGCCGCGTTCGTTCCGGTATCCGCCCTTCAAGCCGAGCGGGTTTGCATCCATCAGCAGCGTGGAGTCCAAGATGCGCTTCGAGGAGGGGTCGCCATACCGGAGCGGTAGTAGCGCCAGCGCGGGTGACCAACCTTTCGTCTCAGAGCACCGGCTCGAGTCGTGGCTCGACGGTGACGTGCGCTCGTGGGGCTTCGCCTACCAGCACGCAGGAGCGCCAGGCTTCCCGTTCACTGTGGAGCGGACCACGACAGCCACCGGCACAGCACGCGTCAAGACGGTGAAGGTGACCAGCATCGACTTCGCCACCGGAGCCATCCAGACGGATGTCGTGTGGCGCACCGTGCCAGCGATTGTGACGTGCGAGAGCCCTGACGCCTACGTTGACGTCTTCCGCGCCCGCAACGCGTCTTGAAGGGACACGACCATGAACCACGCGCAGCCGACAGACTCACCTGCGGGCAAGCGGGAACCCCACGCTCACGCACTCAGGCGGCAGGGCCGTGGGCGCACCGCGTTCCGCATCTGGCAACCGCGCCCGGGATTCATCGACCCGAGCGAAGCCCAGGACAGCGACGACATCAAAGAGGTCATCGCGACCCACAGCCGCACAACCTTCGGGCACCCAGAATTCTGGCTTGTCCCTGCGGAGGGCGGCGATGTTGGCCGGTGGCAACGGTCCTGCATCGAATGGGACGTAGAGCCGATCCTAGCGGACAGGAAGAACCCGAAGTAGCCAATCAATGGCCTGTTTGACCACTGGCTCGGGCGGAGTTCCAGGAAGAGTTTCCATCCATATTGTGTCCGAGCGATCACCCTCACCCACGGCGTCACGATGTCCGGCGGAGCCCTGGTCATTACGTCGGTCAGTTCCAACGCCAGAAGTTGGTGCGGGTAAGCCGACTGTCGCGCTTGGGAACAGTTCCAGCGGAGGGCCTGCCCTGGGGGCCGTGGGTGGGGGAGTGAGTTCTTCGACCGTCGTACGAAGACAAACGACGTTCTTCATCGTCCCGAATCTCTACGACGCGTAGAACCACGACGCCGAAATCCTGAGACAGGGCTCCGTCTTGTGCCCAAGATGCATCCTGTGGCGTCCGTGAAGGCACTCGTCGAGCCCCAGTTGCTGATCTGGGCTCGCCGCACCGCGAACCTCGAGCCCAAGGCTGCTGACCGAAAGATCGGGGTGCCCGATGGGCGGGTCGAGCAGTGGGAGACAGGCGAACGCGCCCCCACCATCGCCGAACTGCGTCGCGCCTGTGAGGTCTACAACCGGCCGCTCGGGGTGTTCTTTCTGCCTGAGCCGCCGCAGGGCTTTGAGACGCTGCGCGACTTCCGACGCTTGGCGCTCGGATCATCCGGCGAATGGTCGGCCGACCTGCACGCCGAATACCGACGGGCTCACGATCAACGCGACGCCCTGCTCGAGATCGCCGAACTTGACCACCAGCCCGCCTCCCGGGCGTGGCGGCTCACAATTGCCGACAACATTGCCGACAACACAGCCATCGCCCGCGAGGCCCGCGACCTCCTTGAGGGGGGAGCGCCGCTGACCTACCCGCGCCCCTCAGCCGACGAGTACACACACCTCGGCTACTGGACCGCCGCACTGGAAGAGACCGGCGTGCTCGTCATGCACACCGCAGGTGGGCGCGTCTCCCCGGACGAGATGCGTGCCTTCTCGCTCTACTTCGACGAGATCCCGGTCATTGTCCTAAACGGGGCTGACTACCCGCGCGGTCGACTGTTCTCACTCCTGCACGAGTACGCCCATCTCCTGCTCCACACAGCCGGACTCTGCGACACCCGCACCGACCAGCGGGCTGTCAGCGAGAACCGCCAGGTCGAAGCCCGCTGCAACGCTATCGCTGCCGACATTCTCATGCCTGCCGCCACGGTGCTCGCGTCCGACCTCGTCGCCAACCACTCTCCCGGCGAGCCCTGGACCCTCGCCGACCTCGTTGACGCCGCCAAGCCCTATGGAGTCAGCGCCGAGTCGTTCCTGCGGCGGCTCGTCACCCTCGGCCGGGTCCCAGCAACCCAGTACCAGAGGTTCCGCGACACTTACCGCCGCGACGAGATCCATCGCGCCAAACCCGGCGGCGGGAACTTCTACATCAACAAGGCCCGCGACCTCGGCAAGGGCTACGTCCGAACCGTCACCGGAGCCCACCGCCGCGCCCTCATCGACTCTACAACTGCTGCTACCTATCTCGACGTGAAGGTCAACCAGATCCCCGATCTCGCCGCGAAGGCAAGGATCTAGCCCTTGCCGGAGGACGACACCCCGACCCTGTTCGAGACCTACTCGTTCGACACGAGTGCGATCATCAACGGACGCCGCGACATCTTCATCCCTACGACCTTCGGGCCCATCTGGGACGCCATCGAAGGCATGATCCACACCGGCCAGGTACGCGCGGTCGACGAGGTCAAACGCGAACTCAAACGGAAGTCAGACGAGGCCACCGTCTGGGCCAAGCGCTGCTCCGACATGTTCGTTCCGCTCTCACGCGACATCCAACTCGCCACCCGCGACATCCTCGCTAGACACCCCCGGCTTCTAGGTAGCGGCGGCGGCCCCCGCAACGGGGCCGACCCGTTCGTCATCGCCTTGGCCTACGCCCGCGACGGCACCGTCGTGACTCAAGAGACCCCTCGCAATATCAACAAACCGAGGATCCCTGACGTGTGTGAGGAGATGGGTGTGCCCTGGATGACGCTCCCGCAGTTCGTTGATGCCCAGGACTGGACCTTGCGACTAGGCGTCTGATCCCGCCGCCGTCAGAGCCCGACGCGTTCACTGCGGCGTTCAACGAGGACGACGTCACGCCACTTACCCTCCATGGGGCCGTACGTCATCTTGCCGACCCGGCTCCGAGTGCCAACGACTCGGAAGCCCGCTGCGGCATGGATGGCGAGACTCGCCTTGTTCTCCGGGAAGATGCCGGACTGGATGGTCCAGATGCCCGCTTGCTCGGTGGACTCCACGATCGCTTCGAGGAGTTGCCTTCCCAGGCCCCGGCCTTGGGAGCCTGGCGCGACGTAGACGGAGTGCTCGACGACTCCGGCGCAGACGCAACGGTCGGACACTGCGACGACAGCAGCCCAACCGAGGACCGTTCCCGTTGCGTCGATGGCGACGAGTCGGTGGTCGGGTAGGCGGGTGCGGTCGAAGTTCTCCCAGTTGGGTGGTTCTGCTTCGAAGGTCGCGTGCCCGGTGGTGATCCCGGCCGAGTAGATCGCCGTGACAGCGGGCCAGTCTGTTTCGGTGAGCGCCATGACGACGAACTCGTCGTCACGCAGCGGCCCAGCAGGGTTGGTGTCAGCCATGAGGTCAGTCTTGCGTGTGACGTTGGGCTTGGTGACGGAGTTGATGAGTTCCTCGATGCGGCGCTAGATGTGGTCGTGGATGGTCCGGACGGCGTCGATGTCCTGATCAGCGGGGTCGTGAGTTCCACTCTGCACTCGACGACGACAGGAAGTGGACCCGTCTGCCGGGGCATCCCAGCGGGCGAGCCACACCATCTCAGACCAAACCCGAACAGCCACTTAGGAAGGTCAAGTTGACGTCTCGCTCGGCGGGTCGCATCAACCTCGGCCTTCATGACCCCGGGCAACCGTTGCCTCGGCGGCGAGCGCCGCCTCGGCTCTGGAATCACCCGCGACGTCTCACTGGCACCAGTCTCAATCCTGAGCGCCCACAAGTCCCTCAACAAGCACGGCAGGGTCCACCTCGAGTGCTGAGGCGAGCCGGAGAAGGCTGCGCAGAGTGACGCTGCCTTGCCCGCGCTCGACTCGGGAAACGAACGACCAGAGCAATTTGCTGCCCTCGGCCAACCTCTCCAAGGACTCGCCCTTGGCCTGCCGTGCCACTCTGACGCGTCGTCCGAACTCTTGACGTGCAGCCGCGAAGGCGGCGTCGTCGTCTGCTTCGGTAGCAACCATGAGCACACCCCATGTGGCTGAGCCTCAAGGAGCCAGAGACGAAACCGCATAGAAGCGCTCGGAACCAGCCAGAAACAGCAGCCGACGTTGATCGCGAGGGCCGCAGTACGTGTGGTCGTTGCGGGCAGCCGCTTCCTACGTGGCAGCGCGGTGGGAACCACATCCCCGACTGTCCTCAATGAACCGTCTGTCGGCGTGTCGCCGAGATTCGCGCGTCGGAAATGCTGTCATCGAAGGTGATGACGCGATCGCGTCGTTGACGTAGGCGTCTCTTCCCCACGCCATCGGCCTTGGGGAGCCCGCATGTCTGAACTACCGCGACAGCGCCTCGTCTGGGACGAATCAAACGTTAGCGACAGCCCGCGCCTCGACCTCGCCGACACGCGGTACGACCACAACCCGAGCATGCCGATGGCACGCAGAACTGTCGGTGGCAGTCCCTACCTTCCAAGTGACGCCGACGAAGCAAAGGAGAATCGGTGACCATTCCCAGGCACTCATCCACTGGTCCTGCTCCCGAGCCGTTCGAAGGTGACCGCTTCCAGATCCTCACCTTGGATGGAGGGGGAGCGAAGGCGCTATTCACCGCTCACGTTCTCGCCAGGTTCGAGGAAGACCTCGGTGTTCGCGTGGTCGACCACTTCGACCTCATCGCCGGTACGTCGGCCGGGGGCATCATTGCGCTCGGACTCGGGGCAGGCCTGCGCCCGGCCGACATCGCCAAGCACTACGGCGACCTGGTCGGGCAGGTGTTCCCGCGTCGGAGACAGCGCAAGTGGCGGCTCAGTCGGCTCGCCCGCCCCGCCTACTCCGGTGAGGTCCTGCGCGGGACTCTCGCGAATGTGCTGGGCGACAAGATCCTCGGGCAGAGCGTCAAGCGGCTGCTCATCCCGTCCTGGGATGTCCAGGCTGGTGAGGTTCACATCTTCAAGACCCCACACAGTCCACGCCTGACCCGCGACTGGCGAGTCCCCATGGTCGACGTCGCGCTCGCCACGTCGGCTGCGCCGACGTACTTCCCGGCGGCGAAGGTTGACGGAGGTCGCCTGGTCGACGGCGGCGTCTTCGCGAATAATCCATCCGTACTCGCGATCGCCGAAGCGCGCAGCATGCTCGGCGTCCCACTCGAGGCGATCCGCGTCCTGAACGTCGGAACGATGACGCCGTTCAACGATCACTCGAAGCGACTGGACAACGCCGGGCTCGGACGGTGGGCCACGGTCGCTACGCCGATGATCCTCACCGCCAGCAGCGCGAGCGCCACCGGGATCGCCCGACACCTCATCGGCTTCGACAACTACGTTCAACTCGACGTCACTGTCCCGCCCGGCGACTTCGCCCTGGACCGCATCGACCCCGACGACGTCGCCGGGCACGCCGGAAGCGCGAGCAGAAACCTCAGCCCAGAGTTCGACGCGAAGTTCGCTGACCACGTCGCACCCACCTATACGGCCCCTCCGGGGCGCGACGGAAGCGCCCCGACCCTCACGAAGGAGCCGCTCTGATGGAACACCCCGGGAAGTTCAAGTCCCTCCTCGAAGACACCGTCAACCTCCCCGACGGAAAGTTGGCACTGCTCGGCACCCGCGTCGACGCGATCTTCGCCGCCATCAAGGCCGCCGACACGGATGCGACGGTGCTCGGCAAGAAGCGGCAGGGGTCGTGGGCGCAGCGCACCATCATCAACCCGCCCAAGGACGTCGAGTTCGACGCGGACTTCATGCTCGAACTCGAAGAGATCGAAGGCTGGTCACCCGCCGACTACAACGACGCAGCCCACCAGGCCCTCGCTGACCACGCCGTCTACGGATCGATGGTCCAGGCGAAGAACCGGTGCGTCCGCGTTACCTACGCCAACGACATGCACGTCGACGTCGTCCCCTACGTGAACCTCGAAGACGGCGGGGAGCACATCATCAACGCCGAGACCGACGAGTGGGAAGCCAACGACTCCGACGGGTTCACCGCCTGGATGAAGGAGAAGGACGAACTCGCAAACGGCAACATGCGGCGAGTCATCCGACTCCTGAAGTACCTCCGCGACCACAAGGGCTGGTACGAGGACACCGTCTCAATCATCCTTACCACCATCGTCGGCAACACCATCACCGAGGACAACGTCCTCGACGACGCCGACTGCTACTCCAACATCCCCGTCACACTCGCCCGCGTCGTCTCCGACCTCGCCGCCTGGACGAAGAACAACCCCACCATCCCGGTCGTCGAGGCCAACGAAGGCACCACCTTCGAGCACCGGTGGAAGGACCACGAGTACCAGCAATTCTGCACCGACATCCAGAACCTCCACGCCAAGGTCTCGAAAGCACTCGACGAGACCGACGAGACCTGGAGCCTCCACCTCTGGCGAGAACTGTTCGGCACCGGATTCAAGGCCACGTCCTCGACCTCCACGGAGTCCACCAAGTCCCCAGCACCGGCGCAGGCGCAGCAGGTGCCGGGGCTGCCGAGACCTCGTCCGGTCGCAGCGGAAAAGCCGGGTGACCAGGAAGAAGAACACACAGCCAGCGCTCACCAACTGGCAACGGCGAGCGCTGGCAGACCTGCGCGCCCAAGCCAAGAACCAACCCGACCTCCTCACAGTCGGTGCCCAACACCCAGACCCCGACGGCAACCTCTGGGTCCAGTTCTCGCTAGCGACAGGCGACTTACCTGCCCCCAAGCCAGATGGGTTCACGTTCAAGCCCGTAGAGGAGTTCGTCCTTCTCATCGCTCCGACCGACGATCAGCCCCCGACGGTCACGATGGACCACTACCGGTTCATGGGGACGCCGCACGTCCTCTCCGGTTTCTACCTTTGCCTCTACCTAGACGTCTCCCGCGAGTGGAACCCCGACGTGGGTATCAACGGGAAAGACGGCGTCCTAGACCGTCTCTGGGACTGGATGACCAAGGCGACCCAGAACGACTTCAACCCGACCACAGCCCTCTATCACGCAGTCGGGGGCGTTCCGCACGTCACGCTGCGGAGCCAAGCCATCGTCGTCCGACGACTACCCACCCCGAAAGCACGCGTCGCCACCGCCTATCTACATCGCCGCACACCGACCCGGCTCGACCTCACCATCAACAACGCCGCCGACGACAGCGACACCACCGAGACCACCCATGTGCCGGTCTTGTTCATGGACTCCGACATGCCACTCGGAGCCGGACACCATGCACTCGGCCAACTCCTCACGCTCATCAAGAACCCGAGACCGTTCGGCATCGACCGCTACGCCAAGCCACCCATCGACCCGAGCCTGACCCAGTGGCCGAGCCCGTACGAGCAAGCGCGCGTCAAGGCACGCCATTACACATGCGAGCAGTGGCCACCCACCTACAACCTCCCGCGCCCACCAAGGCCCTACATCACCACACCCGACGCCGCACTCGTCACCGCACTCATCGCCAGCGCCACCCGCAACCCGCCCGGCACCCCCCAACGGCTACTCCTCGCCGTCCCACACCCCATAGGAAAGACCCGGCACCTGCTAGCCCTCGAACTCGTACCGGAACAAGCCGACGAACTTCGACAACTCGCAGCCCTGCGGACCGAACCGCTCATCGAGTACGTCCCCGAGTACATCGAAGGACGCGCCCCCATCCAGTGGTGCTACGTCTCGGACGAACGAACCGACGTCACCACCAGACGCGACACCAGCCGCCCCGTCTCTTCACTACTCAACAAGACCATCGCAGTCCTCGGCTGCGGAGGTCTGGGCTCCTGGATCGCCGAGTTCGCCACCCGCGCCGGAGCCGAGAAGGTCATCATCAGCGACAACGGCCGCGTCACAGGCGGGCTCCTCGTTCGCCAAAACTACGTCGAAACAGACGACGGAGCCGCCAAAATCACGGGCCTCGCCAAACGCCTCGACGCCATCAGCGACACCGTCAAAATCGAGATGGCCGGAGCACTCACCATCGCCGATATGACCTACCTCGCCACAACCTGCGACCTCATCATCGACGCCACCATCAGCCTCAAGATGACCAACCAACTCAACATCGTCGCAGCCAACCCGAACCGCACAGCCGTCATCGCCCAAGTCGCCACCGACGCACGAACAGGGACCCTCGGCTACGCCACCATCAACCCGCCAGGCGACACCCGCACCATGACCCAAATGGACCACCACCTACGCGACACCGTCCGTGCCGACGGAACCCTCGAGCGCTACCGATACTTCTGGGAGGAACCCGACCCCCAAGACGAACTCGTCCCCACACGGGGCTGCTCCACCCCTACCTTCCACGGCTCAGCAGCAGACCTCGCAGCCCTCAGCGGCAGTCTCACCACCCTCATCGCCAAACACCTCACGTTGCGCGCCCACGGCGCACACCTCATCGCGCTGCCCCACTCCGACGTCCAACCCAGCCACAAGTACCTCGCCATGGACGTGTTCGGGGAGGCCTCGTTGGACGTCGCTGGGGCTGGCACCTGATCAACCGGACCCGACGGCGGCAGCGGGATTACGAGAGGGCAATGCAGACGTGAGCGCGGAAGGACCGACCTGGCGTGGGGAAGGTCACCTAGGGGTGGGCAGTGAGTTGCCCGTCGAGATGCTCGAGGAACTGACGAAGAAGATCGCCAGTGTTGCGGAGCGCTACCGAGGTCGTGATGAGTCGGTTGTCCGATTCGTCGATCGCATAGCCGAGTTTCACTAGACGCTTCTTGCTCTCGGCCAGAGCGGAGTGCTTTCTTCGTTGCAGCCGGGTGAACTGACCCAATCCGTGCACGACGGCGTTCCTCGCGTCGATCACGGCCAGTACCTCATTCCAGCGCTTGAATTCTCCCAACTGCACTCCGGGCCCCCACGTGTTGAACGCCTTCTTTGCCGCGTCCCAACTGCCCGTGGCCTTGCGCTCTTCGTCTGCGTACAACCCGTCAACGAACTTGTTTCGAGGTTCTGGAGCGTACCGCTCGAGTCGCTCCTGCAGTTGTCCGTAGGTGAACGCCTCAGTCAAGGAGGTGAGCCGGACTAGGACGCTCTCTCGTCGAATTCGCTGCGACTGAGTCGCTGCGGGCAAGACACTTAGGCGTCCCACGACTGGAAGGCTGCTTGCAAGTGCTTGTTCGGCCCTCGTATGTTGAGCGACAGTGATCATGATGAGTCGGATGACTCGCTCGCAATCAGGGTTGACTACGACGGGCGGGGAAGCGGTCAACGCTAGACCTACTTCCGCCTCTTCGAGGTGCGTGGAATGACGGGTCTACCCCACTGCTGGCTCTGCACCCACGCCGCGAGGAGTGCCTCGATTTTATCGTTGCTAGGCGCTTCCTTTCCGACCTGACCGGACGCCGCTGCCATTGCGAGGAACGCAGTTTGCTTGTGCACGGCCGGGACTCTCGCGTAGGTCTCAGTGGCCTCGGTGACGTCCAGAAGCCGACGCTGTGCAAGTGTCAGCGCAGCCTGTGCGGCGACTGAGCCATGAGAGTCGTTGAGGCGTGTTCGCAACCAACTGACGTGACCTGGTTGATCCCCGCCCCGGGGAGTAGACACCGCGCCCGCGCAATACGCGATCCACACGGACTGCCATGCGCTCACGACCTGCCGTTCACACACCTCGTCCAAGATTGACGACACACTGCTTGGAAAGGCGTCGGCCAGTGCGCTCATGTACGAACACACTTGAGGCGTTATGTCTGGCTCGTAAACCAACAGGGACGACACGTACTCGATGCCGACCTCATCCTTTGCATCGCTTAGGACAGCGAGCGCCTTACGTAGCAGAACCGACCAGGCAGCGCGACTCCAGTCGATCTCGGAAGCAAGTTCTCCGTCGTCTTGGCGGTCGGCCCACAACTCCAACAGATGCTGGGCTGCTCTCACTTGACGCTCGGATGGAGGCTCCGGATCCTCCGCCTCCTCTTCGTCAGCGTCCTCTGTGTCTACGCCCTTGTCCTCGTCGTCGCCGCCGACGTCACCGAGCGACTCCTCTTCATCGTCTTCAAGATCGTCGTAGTCCTGGAGAGCGAGCATGAAGAAGTTCTCAATACTCAGAACTTCGCTCTCTTGGTCGTCTTCTTCGTCTTTGTCTTCGCCTTCGGTATCTGCAGCGGACGGCGTCTCCCCGTGCGCGAGGGCAAACAGTTCGCGCTCGGCGCGATCAACCTCGGACAGGCTTTCCGCGTACGTATCGCGTCCAGGCGTCGACGTCTTTGATTCATTCAGCACCAAGCCCAGTGAATAGGCCGAACGCTCCGAGAGTTCGAGTGCTGCGAGGGCCGAGCCGTAGTTCGGGCACGCCACTCGAAAGTCATCTGCAAAGCGCCAGACGGAATATCCAGCGCGAACCAAGTCGCGGCGCATCGGATCGATGTAGACCTCCGCTAGTGCGTCGGAGGCAACCGACATCTGGGGGAGTCCGAAACGTCGTCCGCTGCTGGCCTGCATCAATTCGATCGCCGTACTGATCGCCAGATCGTCACCGGTCTGCGCCACGACTTCGTCGACCAGCCGCTCATGGTCGATGTACTGATAGAACGCTGCGATGTCGGTCTTCAAGACATACCGACAATCTTCCACCTCCAGCGGAGCCTTCCTGAATGCTCCATGATCGCCGCGAGACCCGTCGCCCACAGTAGTGACTAGGCCAATCAACGCGCGATACGCCAGTCGCTCCCGCAAGCCCAAGAACGGAAGTGGGCGTGACCCACCCCCGACCTTCCTTGCGAGTACGATGTCTTGTTGCATGGGGATGAATTCACGACGAAGTACCGTGCGGAGCCACTGCGCGACCTCAGTTATATGAGCACGCAAAGCGCCGTCCGCGACATTGGGTGGAAGATATCTGTTGCGCACCCTCAACTCTGCCCGAACTACGGCTTGAAAGTCGATCTCCAACAAGAGATCTGACGGCACCTTCATCCACTCACTCCTTCGACGAATGCAGGTCCAGCGGTCCAGCGATACCGTAGGAGCGGGTGGGAATCCCAGCGTGCTCACAGGCCACCAGAGACTGTGGTGTCCAGGCCTCCAGATCTGCCCACTGCGCCTGAAGACGCCACCTACTCTTCGATTCGAGAAGTTGACCCTACATGAGGGCAGCGCTTTCGCGCGCCAGCGCGACCATCGCAATACGGAGGTGAGGGTGGGTCGCTCGACTCGCCGCGCCGCCGCGACCAGGGGCGTCTCTACGAACGGGTCCAGGCGTTGCCAAGTCAAGGTGACGGTGAAGGTGCCCAAGGCGGATTAACAATCTGGCCGGTCCACCTCGGCCCCTTCTGATGAATCTTCGCTAGCGGACCGGCGTAGCCGATCTCCTTTAGCACCGAAAGGCACAACCAGTACCGCGCGAGCGTCGACGCTTCAAACCACATGTACGGGTTATACGTTTCGGCAGGCAGGTCTCGGGTGGGATGCGTGACGACGTTCCGCATCTCGATTATAGTGGACAGTGCGTCCCCGGATTGCTTCGGCGCAGACATAGATGCGCGCGCCGCCATCAGATTCTGAAAGTGTGCCGGTATTGCCCTATCGACCTTGAGGTCATCGAGTAAGAGCCCGATCTCGTCGGACGTTTTCGGAGTAGCCGTCCGCCATTGGGATCTCGAGTATGTGGCAGCGTTGCTGCTTACGAAATGGTAGTAAGCCATCAATTGTAAACCTGAGACAGGTAATGAAACGCTCAGGTCGGTTGTCACATCATTGTTCGCTGAGGTGTAGTAGCCGACGGCCGCCTTCAAGGCCGTTAGCGCAACGGCGTCGGAGGTCGCCTCGAGCATCAGACTCACGATGCTCGCGATCTGTGCGTCGGCGACAGTGTCGTCAAGAACCTGCCCGACGTGGCGGTAAGGGTGCAGCAGCGTGGTCCGCCACCGAGCCCAAACAGGCTTGTCTGCGACGTAGCCGACGGGGAGCGCGCAGGTGACTCGTCTTCCTAGGGCCAAGTCAAGGCCGATCCGAACGCGTTCCAGCACACCGAACACATCAGCGGACTCGAACAACGAACCATCCGCCCGGCGGATCTCACCGACATGGGTAAACTGAAACCCCTGCTCATCCTTGAGGGCTTGGAACCCTTGGTCGCCAGACATCGCGCCGACACGGTCGAGCGTCACCACCCACCCCGCGCCTGTGCATGTCGTTCGCCCCCGCCAGAAAACCTCTCGGCTTAGGGCGTCACAGACCCTTCCGCCGTCCAAACCAAACCATCCATTTGGTACGACGAATGTGGCCCGACTTAGTTGGGTTTGCTGGCCAACCTCTTGCTCAACCTGTACGCGGGTTGACGTCGTGCCAGGCAAGGATGGCACCTCAGTGCGCTCATCTCCTCCCGACGTCGGTGGCAGCACGCCGTTTGGCATGTCGATATCGAGGACAGATTGAGATGTCCACATGTCACCGCTGCTCGCCCCAGAGAGCAAGTCTTTGATGTCCTTGACGCGGGTGGTTCGTTGGCCGGACGCCTCTATGCGCGGACGCGGACCCCACCGCCACTGGACGACGCCCATCAATGAATCCGGGTCGTCGTCCACCCTGAAAGGCCCGGCGTACAGCGGAACGTCTTGGTTCGTCCCAGTTGGCGCATAGTGGTGGCGCAACGCGTCCGGATACTGATGCTTGACGGTCACCGTCGTGCCCGAGTCCGTCTTGACCTCCCACGAGACTGTGCGCACCCCATCATCTGCGTACGTCACACATACAGGCCGCCTCTGTACACCTCCGTCGACGGGCTGTGCGCTCTGCGCCGGAGCACGCCAGGACAGGAGGCGCTGCACCAATGAGCGCAACCTTTGACCGGCTGCCTGAGCCTGCTTTATAGCCGGAGTCTGCACAGAAGGTTCTTAGCACCTCGCCTGTACGACTTTCCGCATCTCGTCCCACCGCGCGCCACGTGAGCGAACCTGTCGACCGTGCGCCAAGGGTCAGTTCCGTTCCGCACGTCTCGACAACAACGGCAGCGCAGATCGGAGAGGCACTGGTACTGCTGCCGGGCCAGCCCCCGCCGTTGCGGCTCCGCTCGACTCTCCGGTAGGAGGCGGCGGCACGCAGCGCCGCAAGAGGACCGCGACAGTCACCACGAGCGCGCACTACCCGCTGAAGGCCACGCCCTAGACGCCAGGTCGGGCGGGCCTTTCGGGTTTCGAGGTGTCGAACAGGAGAGGAGATGCTCCGCGCGCGAGCGAATCGCTGAACCACTCACTCCCAGTTCCTGCCATGCGCCGGAGCCTGCATTTTTGTCTTGAGACAGCAGGTCGGGGGGGGGGGGGGCCCGGGCCCCCCCCCCCCCCCCGACGCTTGAGCCTGAGTCAGTGTTCAGTCACGTGGGGTCATCGCGGCTTGCGGGTCCCGGACTCGCCGTCGCGTCGGTTGTCCCACGTGTGGCCGTGGCCCTTGCCGTCCGGCTTCCCCTTACCGCCCCAATAGGTGTCGGTGCGGTTGTCGGCGCGGTTGGTGACGATCTTGCTCTTCTGACCGTCGCCGGTACGGCCGCTGGTCTCCAACTTGCCGTTCAACTTCAACTTGTTGTTGCCGGTGTTGCGCATCGTCATGACGCTCTCCTCTTCGTGTGAGGCTCCGGGCCTGGCCCCCGGAGGTGGTCCCTCACTAGGGACATTAGAAGTAGTCACAGGCCCTGCTGGGATCCAGTTTCGGCACCCCCAGACTGTTGGGTTTTTCGGCGCGAACGACTGCGTGTGCACTAGGTTCCCGACCACAGCGCGCTGGACCACCTCGGGCAAAGGGACGCTGTGAGGCACACGGATTGACGGTGTCGCCTTCGCTGGCGCGTCAGCCTGGGGAGAGGTTCAGTGGATATCCAGGACGGCATTGCTCGGTGGCGGCTTCGCTTGCGGGAGGTTGTCAAGGGCTCTGGGATGACGCAGAAGGAACTGGCTGACCTGCTCGGGGTGAGCATCAACACGGTCGGCAACTGGGTGGGACCGAAGCCTCGACCAGACGCCCCCAAGGTGGAGTCTCTGCTTCGACTTCACCAGGCCGGTCTCTATCCCATCGCCGAGCAGATCATGGACCTCGGCGATATTGGTGATGAGGAGTTGCGGCCGGTTGTCCCGGTCTGGCACCCGCGCAATTCCCTGGTGGGTCTGGTGGAGCAGTTCAACGAACTGGTCGTCGATGCGTCGAAGACTGAGCCCGACGGTTTGGACTTCACGAGGACCCTCCTGCAGTCGTGTCGAGAGTCGGGGGACATCGGCAGGTGGCGGGCGAGGGTGTTCGACATCGTGCATGGCTGGCACATGCCATACCTCGGTGGGCAGGGTGTCGAGTTCCTGCGCTGGTACGGCCCGAATGCCCTGGTTGACCGCCGTCCGCGACGCACGCACGACTTTCTCGACTCCATCCCTGGGCCGGAAGATGCATGGAAGAAGCATGTAGGCGGGGAGTTGCAGAAGGCGGTTCCGCCGCCGGGGTTCCTCCCAGACGAGGAGGACGAGTCCCAGCGCCTTGTGCGGTGGGACGCATTTCGTTGGGAGCGGATGGAACTTATCGCCAGGATCGTCGAGCCGTTGCGAGCCTCGCAGGCTGACTTCATCGGTGGCTGGGGACACGGGGGCACGGCTCTTCTGCGGAACAAGGTCGTCATCAACGCCCGTCATCTGATGACGCTTCCTCCAACAATGTCGGTGCCGGAGGACCCACTCGCATTGGCCCGACCCGACGTCCACCTCATCCTGGTTGTCGGACCCGGGTCGTTGTCCCCAACTCGGACGGCGACACGTATCGCAGAAGCGCTGGGGTGGCGGCACGCCTCGAACCGGACTCTCTCGCACGCGCTGACGGGACATCGGTCGTCACTGGTGGCTCGACGAACCCAGGATGACGAGCGTGTTCTGCGTTATCTGACTGCGCTGCCGACTACGACGCCACCTTTGGTGGTGTCGATCAACTACCGGTACCTGTTCACCTCTCTACCCGGACCCTCCGGGGAAACGGAGCAGGTCATGTTGCCGGGCGTGGAGATGCTCTTCCGGTCGCCGGGAGTGTTGCCCGTCCTGCTGTCTCATGACCGGGGGAACGCGTCGAGCGCATTGTGGGAGGACCGCATCCGGTACGGGCGGGGGAAGCCACAGGCGCATGAGTCAGCCACTGAAAGAGTCGCGCTGCGGCAGATGAGCCAACTAGTTGACCTGGCGGAGAACGTTACGGGTTCGTATATGGCCGAAGTGCAAGCAACTCACCTCAATGGTGGCGCACCTGTCGGCGAGGACGAACTCAACCCGGCGCGCTGGTTCATCCACCCGGTGAACGGGGACACCATTCTGCGCACCGCTTACGAGATTGCTGTCGCGTTGCGCCGTGGTCGTCCGGTGACTGGGTCTGGTGCGAGAGAGACCTTTCACCGCGCGTCAGTGCTAGACCGGTACCGCGACGTCCTCGCGGCCGCCACTGGCGGGGAACTATGGAGGGACCCGGCTGGCTGGCTCGAGTGCAATCAGCAGTTCGGTCAACGCCCGGACCCTAGAAGTCTCCCACCACGCGCTCGGGTTGTAGACCTAATTATCCGCTGACGTTCTAGGGGCAGTAAGCAACCGCACAGGGAGTGGTCTCGCGTTCAGGGTTGAGCCCGATGCTGGCGGTCACCCCGGTCGGTCGTACGGACGGTGCGGTACCGGTGGCCAAGCGCAGGTCGCCGAGTTGGTCCTCGGTGACGTTCTTGACGAGCACTGGTCCTTGGCAAGCGACCCACTCACCGCGAGGGTGGCAGGTGATTCCGTAGGCGAACTCGGCTTGGGGTTCCTTGTCACCCCACCACCGGACGGTCGACCGGACGATTCTGGCGCTATAGGTGGTGTCGCCCATGACGACCTGTCGCTTACCTTCGCCCGGGGTGAGCGCCCAAACGGCCTGCGCGGATGTTTGTTCTTTGCGGGGGCGTCGGACGATGACGTTGGCAATGACTTCGTTGTCATCCTTGTTGTAGGCCCAGGACCAGATGCGAATCGAGGACTCGCCGACCTTGGGGAGCGTGTCCCCTTCGGCTGCGGCGCTAGTGGCTTCGGCTGGCTCGGGGGCGAAGACCTCTGAGACTGCGCCGGTGCGATGCTCGACGGCTGCGATGATGAACGCCGTCACGCCAAGGCCGAGCACAGACAACACGGTCACGGTGACGAGGATCGTGTTCTTGACGCGGCGCGAGCGGGTGGCGGCGTCGCGGAGCCGGTTGATGTCACGGGTGGTCTGAAAGTCCATCACCTGCTCCTTGTTTCGATGCGGCGGAGGGCTTGTTCGGTGGCTTCTTTGAGACGTCGCCGCGCGTCTGGGCTGCGGACGACTCGGGTGCGCAGGTAGACGTACTCCGCGACGATTGCAGCGACTGCTACGGCGTCGCGTGCTGCTGCCCGCTCGACACCTCTTAGGTCACTTTGTCGTCGAGGCACTACTCAGCACTCCACGCGGCTTAGTGTCGGCGGGCTCATCTGAGGGACCTGGTTGAGAGCGGGTCTCTAAAGTCCGTTGCGGAGGCGTTCGGTCGGCATGGCGCGGGTTGCACCTTCAAACATGCCGTCGGTGTGCATCTGCTCCACGAGAGGCAGACACGACAGGCCCCACTTCGAGGACATCAGCAACGGCAACACTCCCTCGCCGTGGTCGGCGATATAGGACCGGACAAGACGATGGCCTGAGGCATAGACATGGTCTTTCGTGTACGCCCCCGGCAGGGTCGGGTCGGCGAGCCCACGCTTGACGCGTAGCGCGGTTGTCGCGGCGAGACGCGAGGGCAGGTAGCGGCTGAGGACGTTGAAGACGTCATAGATGGACCCGTGAAGGGCGATGTCGACTGCGACGACTCGCGCGGCGTAGCGACGGGCGGCAACCGACCCGAGACCGAGTCGGTACTCCCACCAGACAGCCAGCCCTTCTTGGGTCAGGTGAGCATCCGGACCTAGGAAGACTCCGGCGATGGTGCCCGAGGCGGACTGGGCGTTGATTGTGCGGTAGGCGTGTGTGCCGATCTCGTGCACGAGGGTCCGAGCGACCTCGGGGGTCGGCCAGTCTCGGAGGTGCTGAGAGAGCCAGACGACCTTGCGGGCAGACGAGACCACCGAGTCCGGCAGCATCGGCTTCACTGAGACCGTCCAATCCGTCGTCACCTCGTCGAGAAGACGCTGGCACCGCTCGACGACCTGCCCCAGTTCCTCACTGGCAGCCGTTTCCGCTTCTTTGGCGCGTCTGGTTGTGCGGATGACTCCAGAGGCGGGGTGGGCCTCCAGGAGGGTGTAAGCCTCCTGGATAACTGACTGCTCGGGTAGGCCGAACTTCGTGGATGACCAGTCGGTGAACGTCTGGTTGGCCTCGGCGGGGTGGACCTTGTCGGTGCGTACGTGCGTGAACGTGTCGACGACGTGGGTCGCCTGCTGAATGTAGTGGTGGACGAGGTCGGCAGCGGGGTGGTCAAGGTTGTGCAACTGGGCGGCGGCCTCGCGGATCTTCTCGTGGGCGCGGTCGAAGAAGGCTGGCTCGTAGTGCCAGTTCTTCCTGTTCAAGGATCGACCGGCGGCGAGGTCGTTAATGACCTGCTCGTAGTGGGGCACAGTGAGCCACGAGGTGGTCGAGACTGCCCGACGGACTTCTGCGAGCGGAGCATCGGCGCGCGATCCTTCCGCGAGCCACCACTGGGTGCGCATTACGTGGCCTGCGCGTGTACGGAATTCCTCAGCGTTCAACCGTGGAGCGTTTAACCGCGACTGGTCACGTGAGTGAACATGCGTAGGCGAGTGCAACGTGGACTCGCGACCGCCGAGTCCTTCCGGCTCGTCAGACGCGGCACCCGGCGTCATACCGAACGCCGTCAGGTCGGAGCCCGCGAGACCAGAGACCGCGAGACGTGAGGTAGACGCACGCGGAGTCGTGGAGCGCATCGTCACGGAGCGACCGCTGTAACCCTTGCCTCTCGCGGTTACCTCCGGGGTCTCTGCTGCTTGGTCCGGCTGTTCGGGTGGGGTTGGCTGACCCATGGGAGTCTCCTGCTCTTCCATCGTTCCCAGCCTCCGAAGTGGGTTGGGTTCTGAGATAGGTCGAGGATGGTCACCGGTTGGTCTGGATGTCCCGTACTGCGCGCAGGCGGGCCAACTGGGCGTCAGTCAGCCGGTCCACAGCCTCCCGGGTCCGCGAGTTGAACCGGTCGCGGCGTGACGGCGCAGGCCGCACCGATGGTGGCCCTGCAACACTCGGCGCGACAACAACAGGCGGCAAGTCCTCGAGAGGGCTGTAGCGCGCGTGGTCATCGAGGACCGTTCGCCGTATGTCGGCTCGGACAGTTGCGTCGATCAGTGCAGCCCCGGTCATTGCTTCGGCAACGGTCCGAGCCATAGCGAAGGACTCGTCGAGTGCGTCGCGATCCACGGCTGCTTCCTGTCCTTTGCGCCGCGCGGGACCTTCGCGGTCGTCGAGTCCGAGGTTCAGTCCCGTACCGATGTCAAGGTTGGTGTCGATGTTGAGGTCGCAGTCGTTTCCTCCGGCGGACCCGGGTGACAGGTGTGACATGCCAACTCTCCTTCGCGACTGAACGACTTCGACTGGGGGCGATGCTGTGAGGCGGGTCTGGGCCACCGAATGAGCCCGTGTCCCAGACCCGCCGTGGTTTCAGCCCAGGCGCTGGATGCTGCGTGCCTGCAGGGCGGCCATCTGCTGGACTCCCTGGGCGACAATGTCGTCGACGTCCTTGCTGCGCAGCGAGTCACCGGACTCGGCGAAGACCTGCTCACGGAACTGGCCGAGCCGGTCAACGATCTGGGCGTTGCGAGCCACGAGGTTGCCCGCAGCCGTCGCGCGCTCCTGGTTGATCTCCCCGGTGCGCTGTACGTCGGCGACGGCGTCACGGTGCGCGATCTCCTTCGACACGAAGTTCGCGACCGCCTGGCGCTCTTCGCGCCATGCCCGCGACAGCGGCATGGGCGAGGTACTGGGAGTGGCCGTTCGGCGGACGGGCTCGATGCTGCTCATGACGCGGCTCCTTGCTGGGTAGGCGGATGGTTGGTGCGGTACAAGGTCGAGCGCCAGTCGGCTTCGGCCGCTCGCATCTCGGTCCGCTCTTGACGGTTGAAGGCCACGTCCATGAGTTCGTTGCCCTTGATTCGTTGACGCTCCTGCATCTCGGCGGCTTGCAGGTCCAGCGCCTTGGTGTCGGCCAATGCCATGGCGGTGACCATGTGATGGTGCGCGATGGCTTCTTCTCGGCGGTTCGGTCGGTACACGGGTGGGCTCACCTCCTCGGGTTCCACGACGGTAGATCAGCGGAACCGTGCGATCGGGAGCCACTTGACGTGCCCACAGCGAACTGGGCTCAGCGCTCACAGTCCCCGCCCAGCGCGAGGCGCTCGTGCACTCGACGTGTGTCTACCTCAACCACATTGAAGTGTGGTCGGCACACTGCCGACTCAACTTGGGTCATCAGCGAGGCGCTAATGCGACGCAGCAAAGTTCCTCACGTCGACCCCATAGACCGAGGCCTCGGTTGAGGAGTTCGTCGTCGATGAGGCCACGCAATCCATGCGTAACTCAGTGAGGACTCTGGAGTTGGTTTGCTGCCCGCGAAGCAGCCAGGCCTGAGGGCGTCGGCGACGCGCCCGTGGTCGCTCTGCTCAGTCCTCCAGTGGCCCTGGCTGGTTGGACGGCCGAGGCCTAGTCTCAATGGTTTGCGACATGACCCGGAGGGCCTGGCTGTTCAGCGTGAGCGTGAGGCCGCACTGAGGGCGTCGCTCAACTACGAGCGGGCCTTCAGAGCGGCTGGGGAGTCGTACTCGGAGGCCGACGAGGACGGAAACCTCATCGTGCACCACCCACCGGCGCTAGACCGGCCCGCGAGCACAACCTTCGACTTCGAGGCCATGGACCGGGTTCAGTCAGGCGTCTCGTCGGAGGACCTGCTGCGGGAGCGCGGCGAGCGCTAGTCGCGGGGCGTTCCTGTTCAGCCGGGAGCCAGGCCTGCCACGCGGACACGGACACGTTGCCGCCGCCCGAGCCCCAGAAGACCAGCGCCTCCCAGCCGCCCCCTCGCTGCCGCCAGTCCAGCAGCACCCCAGGACTCCGCTCATGCCAACACCCGTCCGGCGACATCCACACATGCTCCGGCACCGGATGTCCCTTGGTGCCCGTCCCGTCGTTCGCCCTCATGGAGCGGCTGAGAGCCCGACGACCATGTCCCATGGTGGGCACTCGGCACGGTGCTCCGTGGCGAGTGCGTCAGCCGACCGAACGAGTTCCTCGTAGTCCTCGAAGGCCGCGTCGAAGCGCGGGTCGGAATCCATGTCCGTGGGGAGCCGGTCGTCGTACTCGACCGTCCAACTGCCGCATCCGGGGCACCGGAAAACCTGGCAACCAGCCGGAGCCTTTGGCTGGTCCATCAGAGCGAGCAGCAACCCACCGCCGGGTGGGAAGAACGCGGGCACCATGCCAGTGTCCCTCAGACGTCGAGCGGGACGCCTCGGAGGCCAGCCAGCAGGTCGAACGGCGGGCACTCAGCCCGATGGGCCCGAGCGAGGGCTTCAGCGGTCTCCACCGTGCCCATGAAGACCATCATCGCGAAGCCGCCATCGCCGGGATGGTCGGCTGGGTCATAGGTGTATTCCACCTGCCAGGACTCGCAGCCGGGGCATAGATAGGCGTCGTGTCCGTCTTCAAGGTCCTCAGCCGCGACCATTATCCTCAGGATCCAGGGGCTGGGCTCGCTCACGTGGGCAGCCTAAGTGCCCGCGTAGGACCGTCGAACGGCCTACCGTCTCCCTATGCCTGTCTTCGATTGCAAGAGCGGCAATCATCTGCGTGGCGCGGCCCGTTTGGTCGGGTTGGCGGGCGTCAAGGAGGACCTGAACGTCGTCTTGGACCTCTGTCGTGAGGGGTCGCTGCTTATCGGGGGCAATCCGGACAACGCGGTGCACCTGGATGCCCGGGGCAGGACGATGCTCTATGCGCTGACGACGTCCGCGCTCATCACCTATGCGAGGTGCTTCGAGGGCGGGGTCCGCACGCGCCTCGACGTGAAGCATGTCCGTCAGGCAGCGGGGGTCAACGCGGACGCCGCAGCGAACGTCCACCGGCTGCTCATGCGGACGCGGGATAAGCACCTGGCGCACGCCGTTTCGCCCTACGAGACGGGCATCGCCAGCATCGTGGTCCGGCCGGACTTCAGCGTGTGGGGCATCAACGAAGGCGTCTTCAAACAGACAAGCGCGCCTGCGACCTTCCGGCTGCTGACAGACCTCGCGACCGAACTCCTTGTCGTCGTGAACACCCTCATCGCGAGGACGCGTGCCTCTGTTCTAGAGCAGGCGAAGGCTCTAACTCCGGAGGAGGTGGAGGCGCTCCCTGATGCGGTGTGGATGCCGCCGGACATCACCGACTTGGAGAAGCGGACCGGTGAACCGGTCGATATCCCGGAGGGCGGCGCATGGGGTTATGTGTTGCAACTCGACGTGCCAGACGAACTAGTCGATGGGCAGCCGGTTGAGCGGCATGCGGCCCCCGACGGGCCCAACCGTGTCCAGCACAGCGTCGTGGTCTCAGGCGTTTCGAAGGACGCCGTATTCAGGACCTTCAGGGGCCAACAGGATGTCCCGACGGGCGGGTTCGCGCCAGCAGACGACGTCTTCGAGGCACTGGAGTCCATCCCTGGGCTGCACGATGACCAGGCGGAGCGGGACAACACGGGTGGAGCGTCGACCTGACGTGAGGTCAGGGGGCCATCGCGACGACAGCCGCGAAGGGCGTGCATTCGAGGGCGTGCGCCGTGATGGCCTGCGCAGCAGCCGCCGCGTTTGGACGGTCCGCGACTTCGTCGAGGTGCTGCTCGTAGGTGTCGAGAGGCCGAGCGCTAGCCCGATGGCGCTTGTGGGTGAGTTCGTGCTCGTAGTAGAGCGCCAGGACCGTCCCGGTGGCGGTCTTAGAGGCCAGCGATGGCTTCCTGGAGTGCCCGGTTCGCCAGGTCTTCTTCGACCTGCTCGTCGACCGGCCGCTCGGCGGCTTCGAGGAGTGCCCCGAGGGTCACGTTCGCCTCCGTCTGGCCAGGTGCTGGCCCGTCGAGAGTGAAGGCCGGAAGGGACCGCTGGGCGACTGCGTGCGCCTCCCTGACCTGCTCCACGGTCAATCCATTGGTCTCGCCTCGTGCGATGGCGTTGATGCGGTCGCGTTGGTGGCGGCCAGCAGGGTCTTGTCGGCGGAGTTCGTCGAGGACTCGGCCTCGCATGCGAGTCTGGGCATGGCTAGCGAGAGCGGCCCCACCTGTCGGGTCCCAGGAGCATCCGCTTCGAGGAAGCAGATGCTCACCTCCTGCAGGAGGTCGTCGTGCTCGATGTGATGACCGCAAGTGCGGTGAAGGCAGGCGGCAGTCTTAGCGATGAGCCCGGAGTGGGCAGCGAGCAAGGAGTCCTCGGTCATGCACGCGTTATCGGCGTGCTGCGGGGTGGCTAGATGGGCTGGTGGTCTTCCTCGCGGGTGAGCCCGGCGAGACCGAGCAGCATGTCCAGTCCGGGGCACTCGGTTCGGTGGTCGTGGATGAGGTTGTCTACTGCGTCGAGCGTCTGGAGCGTCACGAGCAGGCCGTGTGAGAAGGCGTGCTCGTTTTCAACCTGCCAAGTCCCGCACCCAGGGCACACCATGATGCTGATCGACGCCCCCTTGCCCAGGGAAGGCATTGGAACGCGCCAGAGGTCCATCAGGTGCCAGGCCCAGGCCGGTGGGGGTTGAATTGGCGGGTCTTTGATAAAGACGGCTGACGATTCCACGACTGGAATCTAGTCGTCGAGGTCGCAGCAGCAGTCACCCACGGGCTCGCAGCAGTCGGGGCATCGGGACTTCGGGGAAGCCATGGTGAGGCTCGAACGGCGTCAGCCCCGCACCGTTGGTCTGACAGGGGGTGAGGCGGGTCAGGGGGCGATGGTTTGACCGGGCTGCCAGAGCGTGGCGTCGGCGGTGACCGCGTACCCCTGGCTGGTGGCAGCGGGGATGACTCGGTACTGCATGCGGGGGAGGACGACGCTCCGGTACGTGCCCGTGTCGGCCATCAGTCTCGGGTGAATGCTCACGTAGGCCTCCCCAGCAGCGGACTCCCTTTCGAGGCCAGCGAAGATGATGCGTTCGCAGGTCAGGAGCGTCAGGTTGACCTGCTGACCGGTTTGCCGGGCTTCCGTCATCCAGGTCGTCTCCCATGGGGCGTAGGTGAGCCCGTGCTGGGTCACCCCGGGACTCCATGGCAGGTGGCTAGGTGCACCGGCGTGACCCGCTGTGAACGCGGTCATGTAGGCGAGTGCGTCGGCCCGGATGCGGTCCAGAGTCGCGTCGCTGAAGCGAGCGCGGGTGGCTGCGGGGAGCAGGCTGGTGTCCATGCTGCACGGCTCGACAGCAGGCGCAGCAGATGCCGCGACCGTGGGCGTCGAGGACGTCAGCAGGCTGATGGTGACGACGATGGTGGTGGCGAGGGCGGCGATGGTGCGCTTCATGGTCGTGGGCTCTCTGTGCGCGTGGTGTGGGGCCGAGTGGATGGTGGTCAGTCGTCGCAGGCACATCGCAGGGCCTCGTCGAACCGGCCGTCGCAGGTCGAGCACGTGGTGCGAGCGGTGTCGAGGATGGCGAGGAGGGCCGCGCGCACCTCGTCGAGGTCTAGGCGGTAGCAGTAGGGGCAGTAGTCGTCCGTGCATTCGTCGGCGTCAGCCCACTGAAGGTCCTCTGCGTGGTGCTCGCGGCCATCGAGAATGTCCGAGGCAAGCGCGGCGGCGGCCTCGCGGGCGACCTGCACGACCTCGGTCGCGGATGTGGTCGCGTCGACGATGTCGCAGGTGTCAGCAAGTGCTTGGGCCCAGTGCAGTGAGAGCCCTGTGACGTGCTCTTTGTGGGCGGCGGCGATGGCGAGGTCCGCGCCCGAGAGTGCCCCCAGGAAGCGCTCAGTGGTGATCGTGCTCATCAGAACAGCGCTCCTTCGGACTCGTTGTAGTCCGGGGTGACCGGCACACGGGGCGTGGTCTCGCGCGGACCGTGTCAGACAGGCGCTTCTTCGGAATGTGGGGAAGAACTGCCTTGGGGGCGAATCGCTCGGGCTCATGGATGGCTGCGTTGACTAGGGCTTCGTTGACTTCGAAGATTCCGGCGACCTTTCGGCCCTGGCCAGGCTGGTTGTTTTGCTCTTCGTCTACTCGGCGGATGAGACCGGCTCGTTCGGCGGGCGTGTAGAAGGAGGCTAGTCGTTGCTTGTCGTCGATACCGAAAAGGTCTGCGCAGTAGACGCGCAGTTGGTTTCCGTGCAAGAGCCCGGTGTCGGGTTTCCGGGGGCAGTGCTTGATAGCGCGCACGAATTCGACCCAGAGTTCGAGGCCTCGGCCGCTGTCGTCCTTGGCGGCTGTGTTCGCGAGAATGACACCGTGTGGTGTGGGAGTTCCGAGCCACTGTTCGCTGGTCTCTTGGATGGGTTGTGCGTTGAGGAGTTCGCGTAGCGCGTCTACGCCCTCTGGTGCAGTTGTTGTTGGCAGCATGGTTTCCAAGGCTTTCTGTGGGGGTGTGTGGATTGGTCTCCTCCGGGAGGTGGAGGGTGCTGACCACTCGGCGGGGGTAATGTTGTTATCGGAGTGATTCCAGGCGACTTAACGCCGCGTTAGAAAATCTTTTCGGCGTTTTTCTGAGGTGTGGTCCGGGCGTGCCGACTACCCCCTCCCTCTGGTGCTGCGGGAGGGGGTAGTCGGCTCAGAAGAGAGCCCCGTCCGGGGGACTACGCCGATGACGTCATCGGCGTCGAAGGTGAGGGACATACCCGCTACCCGGTGGGTAGTTCCCTCGTCCCCTGGTAGATGGAAGTCCTCTAAGGTGACGAGGACAGCGGGTACACCCGACTTCCTGCGCCCCCGCCGCACAGACGCCAGGGGGACAAGCCCGCCTTCCACGATAATCTGCATCCCAGGCAGTAGGTCCCGCGCGGGTAGGGGGAGCACCTCAACCCCAGCGAGGGGCGGGGCAGGGTCAATGAGAGAGTCGACCCCCTCGAGGGGGAACCCGCTCAATGACCTGCCTGATTGGGCTGCGGGCAGGGAAGGGGTCGACCCGGTCGCCCCGTCCACATCTGTAGACACCCGCGTCAGTCCCTACACCCGCAGGAGCCATCAGACTCCCGCTCCCGGTGGCAGTCCCAGCACACCGAAGGGGCGGCGGCTGCGGGTAGTACCCGGAGGCAGTGGTCGTGCACTACCCCCGAGGTCCCGCTCGCTACCCGGTCGCCCCGGGAGATGGGCTGACGGCACGTCCCGCACCTCCCAGGGAAGCGGGCAGTGAAGGTCCTAGGCATCGCTGCTGCTCACCATCCACAGCACCGCCAGGAGCACCATCGGAATTGCCGCGATGACGCCCTCGACGCTGCCTCGTGAGAGGCAGCAGAGGACACCGCCTCCTGCCCACAGCATCATCAGTCGTGTCGGCCACGGGCTAACCGCCGGACGGTTTCCAGGGAGCCGTTTGGGCTTGCTCATCCCTGTGACACGGACACCCATCACGCACCCCGGTTGGGCGGTGCGGTAGGCAGGCCAGGACGAACTGGATTGACCTGAACAGCCGGGACCGAGACGAGAATGGTTGGGTCAGCGAGATATCGCCCGAGCAGGGTTCGAACGATTGTCGAGACGTCAGTTTCGGCGTCGAGGGCGGCGCGGCGGAGTGCCAGGTGCACTTTGCGGTCCAAGTCCACCGAGAGGCGGGCAGAAGTGCTCATGCTTCGTCACTAACGGCTCAATGCGTGAGTGGCCCCAGATGTGGATTTGTGGGCTCGCGACTCCCGACCAGGCCCTCGCAAGATTCGCCATCACCGTGAACGCCGCCCTGGCACCCCCCACGTTTAATCGCCGACTAAACCGCATGCGGGGAATTGGTCACGTAAGGGACCTGACCTGCGAAAACGCCTCGTCAATGCTGCGGGGAGGGCTTACGCCCGCGTCAACGTCAGGGTCGGAACCGCGTCTCGCGTGTCGCGTAAGGGCCCTATATGCATCGGCGTAAGGGGTCAGGCTTGCGGTGGCTCCTGGTCGGGCAGTGCGCCGTCTTCCGTGACCGCTTCATGCACCACCCGACGAGCATGCTCGAGAGCCTCATCAGACGGCATGCCGTGGACAGTGACCAGGGCGTCGACGAGCCGCCCCAGGCCGGTTGCGTGCTCTCCTTCGTCCATACCCGTCACCGTAGCCCGACCGAGTTGTCGGTGCTCGCCTCTAGGCTCCCCGTCCGTCGACCGGGAGGACCAGCCGTGGCCTTTGCACTGACCCGCAATTCCTGCGAGCACGAGCCCGCACCCACCGCACCTCTCAACGCGCAGACCGGCGAACCGTGGCCCCTTGCCATGCGTTTCGGGGGCGGATGGAAGTGGTGCTGGGCTGACGATGTCGAGGAACTCGTCGCCGTCCTCACCGGCAACCCCGACGCCTACCTCGAGGCCGTCAGCGAGCAGGAGCGGCTCGTCCAGCGCATCCGTACAGCCATTAGCATCTCCGTCAAGGTGCAGACCGAGGTCATTCACGCTGCTCAGCAGACCGGCGACTGGGACCGTCTCCGCGATTCCGAGAAGGAGATGCTGCTCAGCCCCCGCCACGAGCAGCCCGCAGGCCTCGATGAAGACCTTTTCGGGGAGCCTTGGTGGACCGCCGCCGTCCCGCTCCTGATCGTTTCGACAGGCTACTTGGACCGGCCGATGCCCCGAGGAAAGCACGTCTGGGTCATCGACCCGGGCCTCGGCGGGGAGGAGGATCTCCTCGACTCGCTTTGCGACCTCGGGGTCATCGAAGTCTTTCACCGAGACATCGACGACTGACATGCCCAGGGGTGCGGACAGTCAGGCCGCTGTCCGCACCCCTGGCGGTTACATCTCGCGCTGCGTGTACCTTACCGCGTCCCGTCCACCCGTGAGGGCGCGGTACGCCTTCTCCTCGGCTGCTGCCTTCTTGGACGCTGTCCCGGGCACGAAGTTCACGATGTCGGTCAGGTCGTGCTCGATGCGCCAGCGCAGCGCACCCACTGCGTCCATAGTCGGCGAGTGCCGACTGGTGAGGTTCGCGGCGAGGAGGGTGGCTTGCCAGCCTGTTTCGTACTGCTCTTTAACCAGGGCTGCGACCTCGGGCACGTCAGTGCGTCGAAGCGGGAAACGGTTCGCGGTGCTGCGGTCCACGAGCGCCGCGACGAGGGTGTGAACCCAGGACTCGAAGTCGGCCGTCGAGTTGTCCGTGCTTGCGTCTCCTGCATGCTGACTGTCGAGGCCCTTGGAGAGAATGTCCTGGAGGCGAATTTCTTCGACGGTTGCTTCGGCTCTATTGGCCCTCCCCGCCGTGGCGTCGGCTGCGTTGGACTTACTCGCCGGGGGTGGGAGGGCAGCACTGGAGGAATAGAACTCTTCTGAAGAACTGGCTTCCTTATAAAAAGGCTTCCGCGAAAACTGTTCACCTGTACCTACCGAAAGTGTCACCGGGGTACCTGCGGAAAGTGCCACCCCCCTACCTGTGGATAGTACCTGGGTCTTCTTAATGAGGCTCACCTTCCGGCGAAGCACACGAGCCCTTACCGGCGGGTCCAGCAATGCCGGGAGCAGTGTCCAATCGACCGTGATGATGTAGGGGGCCTGGCCGCCACCGTCCTCCCAATACTGCTCTTCCCAGGTGATCCACGGGTTCTCCTTGCAGACTCGGCGCACCACCGACCAGCACCGCTCGTAGGCTTCCCGGCTGAGACCAGAACGAGCGCAGATGTCCGCTGCGCCACTGTCGTGAGTGAAGCGCAGATTTCCAGGCTCGAAGTCGGCAGCAGCGGCGACCGCGAGAAGCCACCGCAGCACTTGGGCGGTGTCCCGACCGCCGTAGCGGGGGCCTTGAACAGCCCCGTGGACCCACTTGTAGACCCAGAGGGCCGCTTGGGGGATCTCGAGGCGCTGGCGATAGCCCGGGTCGGTGAAAGTCACGTCGTAGGGGGCACCGGCGTTCGACTGGCTGTACGCCGCGACTACTCCTGCTTTGGCGAGTGCATCCAGCACCTGCATGCCGTTCTTGGCGGATGTTGTGCCGCAGCGTGCGGAGATCTCCGCGCTGCGCCACACCAGGGACTTGGTGGTGTTGTCGCGGCGGCTCAGGCCAGCGACCGCCTTGAGCGCGTTCATGGGGTGCAGGTGACCTGCAGCGAGCGTCCTATCAACCCAGACTGTCTGGGCGTGGATAGCGCGACGAATGGCCCGAAGGTCATCCTCGTCGGCTGCGGACGGGTCGAAAGGTGTCTCAGGGAACGGCAGTGCAGACATGCGCGAATCTCGATTCTGGGGCGTTTGCCCGGTGACTAGCCGGGTGGAGTAGGTGCTCCGGGAATTCACTTCGGTGCTCGTGATGAACACCTTGAGGCCGAGGGGGTAGTTTTTCTGTGAATCGGCAGGCTCGCGCACAAGGAAGACCTCAAGTCATCAGTGGGTGGTGCCGATAGAGTTCGCAGAGAGCAGTGCTGGATGGGTCCTCGATTCCCCGGAAAGCGCCACAGCCCCCACCAGTTGACTCCTGGTGGGGGCCGCTCTGTTTGGGCGGGTTACGCAGCCTGTATGACTGCCGCCGCGAAGATCTGCAAGGTGAGAAGGTCGGCGTCACGGATGGCGGCACGGGCCGAGAATGGGGCTTGGCATCCCTGCCACGTGAGAATCGGGTGACCGTCACGGTTGCCGATGCACAGCCAGTCCAGGTGCCCCTCTGAATCCGAGTCGACGTAGTCGTCGTGACCGACCGGAAGACAGTCGCAGTCCTCTTCCCAGACAGTCCCGTTTCGGTCGATGTCTTCTGGCCTGTGAGGCTGCACCACTGCGAGAATCTCCGGAGCCCATTCTCGCGGGAACGTAATCTCGGGCTCGCCGGAGAAGTCCGGCTCCGCAGCGCCGGTCCACAGCATTCCGAGATTCTCGTCATCGACCTCGATCCACCGAAAAAGGACATCTTCTGCCCAACTCATCGTCCCTGCTCCTTCGCGATGATCTCGGTGACGGCGTGAAGCGTGTTGAGGGCAGCCCTGAAACCGACGAGTGAGCCTGCGCGAGCCGTCTCGATGTCGCGGGCAGCAGGAATGAGGACCTGGCGGGCGAGGCCAGGCGAGGCTGCATTCATCGCCGGAGCGGCGAAGTCGGCATCGACGGGTGTCTCCATGTAGGAGTAGGTACCTGTGTCGGCGTCCACGTGCGCATCGGTCATATCGACGAGGAACAGGGTGCCGTTTTCGTCGATTCGGATAGCCGTGTCGTGGCTGATTTCGATCTGCTGAGTCATCGTCGAGTCACCAGCCCATCTCGGCGTTGTAGACGGATAGTGGTGTGCAGTGGTCGCCGTGGAGTGTGCCGGGTGTCATGGGGAGGCCGTGTGCACAGATCTCGTGCATGGTTTTGCCTTTCAAGAGGGGGTGCCGGGGGAGTCGGGGGATGACCTGTCCGGCCTGTGTTCTCCATATCGGCTCACCGAATCGAAGAATGTACGGCGCGTGAGGATATTTTTCAGGATTCGTTCGGGTCCCGTTCTGTCGGTGGCTGCGTCTAGGGTTCAGATAGGCCAAGGCGATGCCGATACGTGTTGCGACCCGTTAGAGAAACGACATGATTGCGATGGAAAACAGCGTGTTGACCTATGCGAATATCGCTGCTCTGACCGGGCTCTCCCACGAGAACCTGCGAGGCCGCCTCTCTCAGGGCCGCATGCCTGAGGCCGACGGTCGCCTCGGTGCCACTCCCTACTGGCTTCCTCAGACCATCGAAGCCTGGGCTCCTGGCGGCGTCGTGCCCCGACTCCCACGCGTCGACCGTGGTGTGCGACGGGGGCCCCAGGCTCGGACCCTAGCCCGTCAGGCGCAGGCGGCCTGACCTCATTCTCATCCCCGGTGAGGGCGTCTGACTGACGACACGGCACGGTTCGCGCGTGAAGGGCAGGCGCTGCGGAGACCAGGAGGACCCGGCACCCCGAGGGGGTGGTGCCGGGCCCTTCTTACTCTTTCTTATTCGTTCTTACTTGGACTTGCGGGACGCTGGTTGCAGGGCCGCGTCGAGTACCGCGTCGATGTCGTCGGGCCAGAGCATGAACCGCTGGCCACCGATCTTGCGGCTCTGAATGACACCTTCGTTGATGTGCCGCTCCAGGGTGCTCTTGCCCATTCCGAGCACGTCGGCGGCTTGCTGGACTGAGAGTCGGACTCGGCCGTTGGGCAGGGTCGAGGCGGGCAGGACGACCGGCGACACGTCCGTCGCGGAGGGGGAGGGGATAGTCATGCAGGCGGCTATCGGCGTGATTTGAGCACGACCGGGGACCGCCGGGTCTAACTGAAGCGCTGCGCCGCAGCATCGGGGGAGGGCACTCTCTATATATGGAGCGTGCTGCCTTCACCTTCTCCGTCGTCGAGCAGTCGCGCCCCGAGCCGAAGCCGCGCAGTAGGTCACCGCGCAAACCCACGCGCTATGTTCCGAACCCGAAGGTTGACCGGACCTTCGAGTGCGCCAACTGCGAAGTCCACGTTTCTCATCACCGGCTCAAGGCGTTCTGCTCGATCCGCTGCAAGGAGATCGCCGACACCGTCCGCTACCGACGCAGCGTCGCCGAGCGGTTCGGCGACAGCCCACCCGAGGACGTCCTTGAGGCCGTGCGTACCAAGATGGCGTTCGCCCTGAGTGCCACTGGCTACGACCAACAGGGTCGTCGGTTGTCTGACGACCGGCGAGCCGAGGTCTGGGAACGCGACGGTGGGCTCTGTGTCCACTGCGGCGAGCCCGGCGAAGAGATCGACCACATCGACGGGTCGAGCCCCGACTTCGAGAACCTGCGGCTGCTGTGCCACCGGTGCCATCAGAAGGTCACCGAATCACACTTCCGCCCGGTCGCGGACGACGACATCGCAACGAAGCGACTCATCCTTGAGATCGAGGTTCGGGTTGTGAGCCCGGAGCCTCTCCAGGACTCCGATGCCGCCCAGTGGGGTGAGCCGGGTGCTTGGCAGCGATGGGTGCGTGGACACGAGGTCACGAGTTAGGACACGGTGTGTCCTAACGTGTCCTACTTATCGAGATTGAGCGAGGGAAACCGAGGGTTCCTGGCGCTCATCAGCGGCGACACGGAGCGTTAGAAGAGTTCTGTTCCAGAACCGGGGAGCATCTCGGGAGTTCCCCGCAACCGACCAGCACCGGGCCGCTGATGTATGTCCGGACCGCTCAGGTGCCGGGCAGGGGCTCGGGGTCGGCCCCGAAGGCCAGCCCCCGCACGGCGGCGTCGGTCAGTGCCCCGACGCCCCACCGGCGCAGCGCACCGCTCGTGCTGCCGACCAGGAACCCGTACGTCGCGGCGCAGCCGGTCTCCAGCTCGCGGGCCCGGGCCGTGACCGCCGCGACCGTCCCGAGGTCGGCCGGCAGCTCGTAGGCGGCCGCGGCCGGGACCGGGGCCGCGTCGAGCCGCAGCAGCCGGTCCACCAGCTCGTCGCGACGGTCGCGGTGGGCGACGTAGGCGTCGCGCAGAGCGCCGTACAGGGCCGGCTGGGCCGAGGCGGAGGTCTGAGCACCGAGGGCTCCGACGACGTAGACGGCCGCGTGCTCGGCGGCGAGCACGGTCTGCAGGACCTCGACGTCGCTCACCGGACCGCCAGCTGCTGAGCGACGGCGGCGGACATCGAGCCCAGGACCCGGGCGAGATCGCCACTCTCGGCGGCGACGGCCGCGGTGACCAACCGGCGCTGCAGGCGCTGCTCCTGGCGCACGACCTCGGCGGCGGCGACGGGCGCGGTGGTCGGGGAGGCCGACGGGATGGTCGGCTCCTCCGCGGGTGCGTCCAGCTCGGCGAGGTGTCGCCGGTGGAGGCGGACCAGCGGCCGGAAGCCGGCTCGGTCGGTCGCCGGCAGCGCCTGGACCGCCGCGAGGGTGGCCGTCAGGTCGGCGACGACGCTCGCGACGAGGACGGTGTCGGCGTCCTGCGGGGGAGCCGAGACGGCCGGGTCGTCCGGGTCCGCGGGGTCCGAGCGGGGGTCGAGGTCGTCCAGGTCACAGCCGCTGAGCACCCCCAGCCCGGCCAGGCCGACGAGGGTCGCGCCGACCGTCGTACGACGGGTGACGGAGGGGGGACGACGCGGCACGGCGCGACCCTATCCGCCGAGATGTCACCACGTCGCGCAGAGGCTAGGGTGGGCGACCAGGACAGGCACCAGACAACAGAACAGGGAGGTCGCGCAGCCGTGAGCAGGCCCAGCCAGGACACCATCAGGGACCGGATCGAGGCAGAGCTCGCCGACCCCCTGAAGGCGCTCGAGCTCGATGTCGAGGCGGTCGAGATCACCCCGGCCGGCAAGCGTCGCGTGCTGCGCGTCGCCGTCGACAAGGACGGCGGGGTCACCCTCGACGACGTCGCCGAGGCGACCCGCGAGGTCGACCGGGTCCTGGAGGCCTCCGACGTGATGGGGGAGCACCCCTACACGCTCGAGGTGACCTCCCGGGGCGTCGACCGCCCGCTCACCCTCCCGCGCCACTGGCGCCGCAACGCCGACCGTCTCGCGCGGGTCGTGCTCACCGACGGCTCGGACCTGGTCGGCCGGATCCGGTCGTCCGAGGAGGACCCGGCCGGTGCCGTGACCCTCGACGTCGACGGCAGCGAGCGCGTGGTGCCCTACGCCGAGGTCAGCAAGGCCCTGGTCCAGATCGAGTTCAACCGTGCCACCGAGGAGACTGACTGATGGACATCGACCTGAGCATCCTGCGGATGCTGGAGCGCGAGAAGGAGATCTCCTTCGAGGTGCTCGTCGAGGCCATCGAGCAGGCCCTGCTGACGGCGTACCACAAGACGCCGGGCGCGCAGGAGACCGCGCGCGTCGTCCTCGACCGCAAGAGCGGGCACGTGTCCGTGCTGGTGCGCGAGACCGACGACGAGGGCAACCACGTCGGCGACGAGTACGACGACACGCCGCAGGGCTTCGGCCGGATCGCCGCCACCACGGCGAAGCAGATCATGCTGCAGCGGCTGCGTGACGCCGAGGACGACATCCGCTTCGGCGAGTTCTCCGGCAAGGAGGGCGACATCATCTCGGGCGTGATCCAGCAGGGTCGCAACCCCGACGACGTGATGGTCGACCTCGGCAAGCTCGAGGCGCTGCTGCCGGTCAGCGAGCGGGTCCCCGGCGAGAACTACTCCCACGGCACCCGCATCAAGTGCCTGGTGGTCTCGGTCCGCAAGGGCATGCGCGGACCCCAGATCACCCTGTCGCGCTCCCACCCGAGCCTGGTCAAGAAGCTCTTCGCGCTGGAGGTCCCCGAGATCGCCGATGGCACGGTCGAGATCGCCGCGATCGCCCGCGAGGCCGGTCACCGCACCAAGATCGCGGTGAAGTCGACGACCTCCGGGGTGAACGCCAAGGGCGCCTGCATCGGCCCGATGGGCCAGCGGGTCCGCAACGTGATGGCCGAGCTGCACGGCGAGAAGATCGACATCGTCGACTGGTCCGACGACCCCGCCGAGCTGGTCGCGCACGCGCTGTCCCCGGCCCGGGTGCACTCGGTCGAGGTAATCGACCTGGCCGCGCGTTCCGCGCGCGTCGTGGTGCCCGACTTCCAGCTCTCCCTGGCCATCGGCAAGGAGGGCCAGAACGCCCGGCTCGCCGCGCGGCTGACCGGATGGCGCATCGACATCCGCTCGGACGATGAGACGGCCAGCGACGGCTGAGGCGGTGTCCCGAGTGACGTGAGGGACGAGCGTCGTATTGAAGGGACCGAAGCCGGCGCGCGAGACCGACCCTGGTCTCGCGATCAGACTCAGTCCCCGCACAGCCAGCACACCGAGATCCCGCAGGTCCCCGACGTGAGGTGTCCCCATGGACACCACGACTCCCGAGACCCCCGCTCCCGCTCCGGTCCCCGCGACCGCTCCTGCCGCTCCCGCCCGGCGCCGCTGGCGCTCGGTCGTGGCGGGCGGCCTGGCCGGCGGCGTGCTCGCCGCGGCGGTCGCCGTACCACTGACGTGGCGGGTGGTGGCGGCCGAGCCGACCGTCTCGCCCACCGCGAGCGGCGCGACCACGACGACGACCGAGACGTGGCCGCTTCCCGGCAGCGGCTCGCGGCCGGACTGGAGCGCCGCCGGTGGCGGGCCGTCCGGTGACGACGAGGCGGCGGTGGGTGGGACCACCGACACGGAGACCGACGCGACCGACGCCCAGTCGACCGGCTTGGTCCTGATCGAGACGGTCACCGCGGCCGGCGAGGCCGCCGGCACCGGACTGGTGCTGGACGCGTCCGGGGTCGTGGTCACCAACTACCACGTCGTCGAGGGCGCGACCGCGGTCAGCGTCACGGTGGCGACGACCGGGGCGACCTACCAGGCCGAGGTGCTGGGCGCCGACCCCGAGTCGGACGTCGCCGTGCTGCAGCTCGACGGGGCCGAGGACCTCGCGGTCGTCGACCTGGACGACGACGGGGTGAGCGTCGACGAGGCCGTCACGGCCGTGGGCAACGCCGAGGGGCAGGGCTACCTGTCCGCCTCGACGGGCGCCGTGACGTCCCTCGGGGAGTCGATCACCACCGCGGCCGAGCAGGGCATCGAGGGCGAGGACCTGACCGGGCTGATCCAGACCGACGCCTACGTCGTGGGCGGCTACTCCGGCGGCGCGCTGCTCGACGACGAGGGCGAGGTGGTGGGCATCACCACCGCTGCCTCCAGCAGCACCCGGGTCGCGGAGAGCTACGCGGTGCCGATCGAGGACGCGTTGGCCGTCGTCGCGCAGGTCGAGTCCGGCGAGGAGTCCGGGACGGTGCGGATCGGTGCGTCGGCGTACCTGGGGGTCGGCGTGGACCAGAGCCTCCAGGTCGGCTCGGTGGCGGCCGGCACCGCCGCCGCCGACGCCGGCATCGAGGCCGGCGCGACCCTGCGGTCCGTCGACGGTACGACGGTCGCCGACCTGGACGCGCTGAGCGAGGTGCTGGCCGACCTGGAGCCGGGCGACGAGGTCACGCTCACCTGGCTCGACGCCGACGGCACGACCCAGGAGGCCACGGTCACCCTCGGCTCGTCACCCGCGGCCTGAGACCTCGCGCACCTCGAGTCGCGGGACCAGGTGGTCGTCGTCACCGGCCGACCACGCGGGGAAGTCGAAGACGGCCAGCATCAGCTGGAGGGGGTACGTCGGGGGCCGCGGGCACCGGCGTACCTCCTGGTCGTCGACGCTGAAGACGGCCTCGTCGCCGTCCCACCGGGCCGCGTAGGTGTGCCACGCGGAGACGTCGAGGGGCAGCCGGGGCGCGGCGAAGTCCTCGGCCAGGTCGGGGTCGCGGAAGGCGTGGAACCCGTGGCCGACCTCGGCGCTGGCGCCGTCCGGTCCGGTGCGCAGGGAGCGTCCGAAGACCTCGAAGACGCAGATCTCGCCGCTCCGCTCGGGGCGGTCCTCGAACCCGACCAGCCACAGCGACGCCATCGAGCGGGGCGACAGCGTCATCCGGCAGCGGATCGCGGCCTCCGCCGGCGCTGCCAGCAGCCGGCCCTCGAAGCGCGGCTGCTCCTCCCGCACGACCTGACCGGCGCGGAACGGCTGCTGCCCGAGCGTGCTGCCGACCGGGCCGGAGAAGCTGCCGGACTGCAGGCCCGAGACCCGGATCGGCGGCTCGTGGTCGCCGGCGCACCACACCGGGTGATCGACGGGGAGCTCGAGCACCAGGCCCTCGGGGCCGACGCGGTGGGCGGCGGCGGACGCGGCGCGCGAGCTCCACGCGGGCAGGTAGTGCGGCAACCACCTGTCGCGGTCGAGCCCGGGCCCCGGGAATCGGTCCGAGAAAGTCACGGTTGAACCCTAAGGTCGGCCACCGACGCCGCGCCCGGTTCGGACTAGCACCCCGGTTGCGGGTAAGGTGGAGGAGCAGTGGCCCGCCAACAGACATCTTCGGCATGCCCGGACACCGCGACCCCGCTGGGGCCGGTCCGGACCTGCGTCGGATGCCGGGGGCGAGCCGCCAAGCGCGAGTTGTTGCGGGTGACCGTCGGCTCGGACGCGGACGGCCGACCAGCCGTCTCGCCCGATCCACGCGGCACCGCACCTGGCCGAGGGGCGCACCTGCACCCCACGACCGAGTGCTACGAGCTCGCGGTGCGGAGGAAGGCCTTCGCCCGTGCTCTGCGGTTCACCGCAGGCGGGGCGGGACTGTCCACCGAGCCGCTGGCGCTACACCTCGCCGAGCGCGATGCACAGCACGACGTACAGCACCACGATCCATCACCACCGACCGACAGAAACTGGAGCAGCAGCTCATGAGCACTCGATGAGTACTTCCCGATGAGTTTGCACAACCACTAACGGTCTCGAGCAACACCCCCGGACTTCCGAGCTCGCGGGTCTCGAGGCCAGAAGGAGAAGCGTGGCCAAGACCCGAGTTCACGAGCTCGCCAAGGAGTTCGACGTCGAGAGCAAGTTCGTTCTCGAGAAGTTCAAGGAGATGGGGGAGTTCGTCAAGTCGGCGAGCTCGACCATCGAGCTGCCGGCGGAGATGCGTTTCCGCAAGGAGTACGGCGAGAAGCTGAAGGCCGAGCAGTCCTCGGCCCCGGCTGCGCCCGCGCCCGCCGCAGCCCCCGCGCCGGCCCCGAAGCCGGCCGCGAAGAAGCCTGCCCCGGCTGCCGAGGCCCCGGCCTCGACGGCCCCTGCTGCTGCCGAGGCGCCCGCCGCCCCGGCCGCCCCCGCCGCCCCCCCCGCGCCGGGGCCCCCCGGGCCGCCCGGCCCCGGGCCCCCCGCGCCCCGGCGCGCCGGCACGACCGGCACCGGGGCCACCGGGGCCACGACCGCCGGGGCCGCCACCGAAGGCGGCCGGGGACTTGGGCATCATCG
>NZ_JBBBBJ010000010.1:152015-219397 GCF_037120545.1 Nocardioides sp. CCNWLW216 | reverse complement strand
TCTTCGATGGTGCGGTCGAGTTGGGCGATGGAGATCTTGTGCGCCACTGAGGCGACGTGGGTGTCGACGAACTCGGCACCGTCCTCAGGCAGGTCGATGGTCTCCGCCGCGATCCGTCGCGCCTTCCACACCGGCAGATCGAGGGACTGGACGCGTCCGTAGACCCTGGGCAGTCGGTGGGCGAGCTCGACGGCGTGGCCGAGGTACATCCGCCCCGAGTCCGACGACAGGCCCAGCGCGGCGGAGAACTCCAGCACACTGAACTCGGCGATCAGGGGTGCACCGGGTCCGGCGATGGCCATCTCGTCCTCACCCCCCGGGATCCACACCGCGGCGGCATCGTGCAGGGAGTCGGTGGAGTGCATCCCGGCCCAGGTGACGGCGGCGGCGAGCTGGTTCGCGGCCGCGCGCAGTTCGTCTCGTCGTTCGGAGCGCACGTAGGACAGCACCGCCGAGGCGGTGTCGCAGTCGTCGAGGTCCCGAGCCATGCCGTCATTCTAGTCGAACAGGTTATCGAATGCGAGGGTTGTTCACAGCCTTGTTCGAACGGTCGACCCGAAGGAACCGAGGGCCGACCAGCAGGCTCGTGATGGCCCTTGATCACCGCGGACGGTGAGCCCCCTTGTCTCTGTAAAAGTCTTTGAACCGGCCTGGTGTCAAGCGCAGACGCCGCGGCAGAGGCCGACTCGAGTGAGGTCAGCGGCGGGGCTGCGGGGTCTCGACGGGCGTTCAGGACTTCGTCCTTCACTGCTCGACCACCGGCGGGGTCCACGGGCGCGAGGACCGTCGGGGGCGGCACAGTCGACCCCACGCGAGGTCGTTTGTTGGCTGCGGGGGTCTCGACGGGCGTTCAGGACTTCGTCCTTCACTGCTCGACCACCGGTGAGGAGCACCGGTGGGGAGCACGGGCGGAGGACACCGGGGGTGCCGGTTCACCTGGGTCGGGTGAGGCGGGGGCGGGCGGGGCGGCGGCAGGTTCGCGGGGTGTCCACCGACCTCCCGCACGTCCACCCCCACCGCCGCGTGGCGCTGCTCGGCGTGCGCGCCCTGGCCTGGATCGTCTACGCCTACGTCGTCGTGACCGAGGCGGTGCTGGCGCTCGGGTTCACGCTGCTGCTGTTCGGGGCCAACCCGGACGCGTCGTTCGTGGCGTGGTCCTACCGCTCGCTCGACCGGACGATGGAGCCGTTCCGCGGCATCTTCACGCCGATCGACCTGGGGCTGAGCGGCAGCCAGGAGGTCGGGGCCGTGCTCGACACGTCGGTGCTCTTCGCCATGCTCGTGTACGCCGTCGCGGCGTGGCTGGTCAGCTCGCTGCTCGACTGGATCGGCGGCTTCCTGGAGCGGTTGGCCGAGGCGGACGAGCGGGCGGCCGACGAGCGGACGACTACTGCAGTGCGGCCGTGAGCCGCATGACGTTGTCGACGTACGCCGTCCACCAGCCGCGCCCGTGCCACTGCTCGGCGGTCAGCTCGGTCGACGCCGCGCGGTAGCCGTCCTGGACGGCCCCCAGCTCCTCGACCAGCGCCGTGCTCCGGGCGAAGAGGACGCACTCGTAGTTGAGCGCGAAGGAGCGGTAGTCCAGGTTGGACGAGCCGATCACCGCGAGGTCGTCGTCGACGGTGAGGAACTTCGCGTGCAGGACGTACGGCGCCGGGTAGAGCCAGATGCGCACGCCGACGTCGAGCAGCGCGCCGTAGTAGGAGCGCTGGGCGTGGGCGACCATGAACTGATCGGCGACGGCCGAGACGAAGAGCTCCACCTCGACCCCGCGCTGGGCGGCCGTGGTCACGGCGTAGAGCAGCGTCTCGTCGGGGACGAAGTACGGCGAGGTGAGCGAGATCCGGCGGCGGGCGGCGTACAGCATCGAGTTGAAGAGGCGCAGGTTGTTCTCGGTGGCGAAGCCCGGCCCCGACGGGACCACCTGGGCCGCCACGCCGGGGACGCCCGCCGCGAACGGGTCCGGAGCGGCCGGGCCGAGCGTGTGCGACACCGGCTCGCCGGTCTCGGCGACCCAGTCGGTGGCGAACACCACCGCGAGCTGTCGTACGGCGGGCCCGCTGACCCGGGCGACCAGCTCCCGGTAGGTCAGGCCGCGCCGGTGGTTGCCGGGGTCGTCGTACCCGGGCTCGATGAGGTTCTGCGAGCCGATGAAGCCGACCCGGCCGTCGACGACCAGGATCTTGCGGTGGTTGCGCAGGTCGGGGCGACGGACCTCGCCGCGGAGCGGGTCGATGCGCAGCATCGGCGCGTGTCTGATGCCGGCGTCCTGCAGCCGGCGCAGGAGGTCGCGGTAGCCCGGGACGCCGCGGCTCCCGAGGTGGTCGAAGAGGAGCCGGACCTCCACGCCGCGGGCGACCGCGGCCCGCAGTGCCTCGAAGAACGCGTCCGTGGCCTCGTCCCATGCGGCGATGTAGAACTCCACGTGCACGAAGCGCTCGGCCCGCTCGACCTCCCGGCGCATCGCGTCGATGCTGCCCTGGTAGTCGGGCAGCACCTCGACGGTGTTGTCGTGGGACATCGGGAACGCGCCGAGGCGGTGGTTGAGCTCCGCCATCCCGGCGACCTCCCCCGACGGCGGCTCCCGTACGACGGGCTGCGCGGGGACGGCCGCGAGGACGCGGTCGTTGACCTCACGCTGCCACGTGCGCCGTCGGCGGCCGACGGAGGTCGACCCGACGAGGAGGAAGGCGACCACGCCGAGGAACGGGACGGCGAGCACCAGGATCAGCCAGGCCATCGCCGTCGACGGCTTGCGGCCGGCGGGCAGGACGCCGAGCGCGACCACGCAGACGGCGGCGTGCAGCAGCGCCGCCGTCGCGCCGAGCGCCGCGACGAGCCAGCCGGCGTCCACCGGGCTACCCGAGCAGCCGGAGCTTCGCGGCGGCGAACTCCTCGTCGGTCAGCGCACCGGACTCGTGCAGCGTGGCCAGTCGGGTGAGCTGGTCGCCGAGGCCGGCCGGGGCGGCCGCGGCCGGGGCAGCCGCCTGCTGCTCGAAGGCCTCGGCCTCCGCCTCCTGCTCGGCGTTGCGCTGCTGCCGGCGGTCCAGGGCGTTGCGGGTCGCGGTGGCGGTGCCGGCGATGACCGCGGTGCGGGCCACGGTGCCCAGCAGGCCGGGCCGGCCGAAACGTCGCATCAGCATGATCAGCTCCTCTCGGCCGCGTAGGCCACCGTGACGTCGGCCTCGGGGATCCGGGCGTAGAACGCGAGCTCGGCGCCCAGGTCGTCGAGCTGCCGGCTGACGTCGCGGGCCCAGACGTGCTCGATCACCGCCACCACGGCCTGCTGGTCGGGCGGGAGCGACACCGCGAAGGTCTCCAGGTCCTCTCCCGAGAGCAGCGTGTGCGGGTCGAAGGTGAGGCCGGCGAGCTCGGGGATCCGGAACATCTCGTGCTCGACGTCGCGCGCCTCCAGGACGCCGTCGTCGTCGCGCAGCAGGAAGACCAGGTCGATCAGGCGGACCGCCTGCTGGTCGACCGGACGGCGCAGGACGTCGGTCATGCGCTCGGGGCCCACCCCGAGCGGGAACGCCAGGCACAGCACCTCGACTGGTCCTCGCTCCATCGGCCATCTCCCTCGTGTCGGCTCGTCGTACGCAGGCTAGGAGCGCGCCGCACGACGGGGGGTCACCCCAATCAGGTGACCCGCAGCAAGGCCGCGCGCACCGACCATCCGGGGGTGGACAGCACTCGGTCGCGCGCCCCCGATGCCGGCCTCCCGCGCGGACTGGTGGTGCTCCTCGGTCTGGCCGCCGCGGTCATCGTCATCGCCGGGATGCGTGGCGCCGCCTCCCTGCTCGGACCGGCGTTCCTGGCCCTGGTCCTCACCATCGCGGCCCACCCGCTGCGCGGGTGGCTCGACCGTTCCCTGCCCTCCTGGCTCGCGACGCTCATCTGCCTGCTGGTGGTCAACCTGGTCATGGTCGGCCTGGCGGTGACCCTGGTCGCCGCGACGGCCCGGTTCGCAACGCTGCTGCCCGACTACGAGGCGGAGTTCAACGCCTGGGTCGCCGACGGGGCCGACCGGCTGCACCAGCTGGGGGTCTCCCCCGAGCAGGTCCAGCACGTCGCCGACTCGTTCGACCTCTCCCGGCTCACGGGCCTGGTGACCGGGGCGGTGACCGGCGTCCTCGGCGTCGCCTCGAACCTGGTGTTCATCGTGACCCTGGTCCTCTTCATGACCATCGACGGCGGCCAGTTCCCCCGGCACCTCACCGAGGCCGCCCGGGTGCGGCCCGGGCTGGTCGACGCGCTGGCGACCTTCGCCCGCGGGACCCGCAGCTACCTGGTGGTCTCCACGGTCTTCGGGTTCATCGTCGCCGTGCTCGACACCGCCGTGCTCGCGCTGCTCGACGTACCCGCGCCGGTCCTGTGGGGGCTGCTGGCGTTCCTGACCAACTACATCCCCAACATCGGGTTCGTCATCGGCCTGGTCCCGCCGGCGGTGCTCGCGCTGCTCGAGGGCGGTCCGGGGCTGTTCCTCGCGGTCGTGGTCGTCTACTCGGTGCTCAACGTGGTGATCCAGTCGGTCATCCAGCCGAAGGTCGTCGGCGACGCGGTCGGGCTGTCGACGACGCTGACCTTCCTGTCGCTGGTGTTCTGGTCGTGGGTCATCGGGCCGCTCGGCGCGATCCTGGCCATCCCGCTGAGCCTGCTGGTCCGGTCGCTGCTCGTGGACGCCGACCCGGCGAACCGGTGGCTCAGCCCGCTCGTGGCCAACCGCGACGCACCGTGAGCGGCGACGAGCCGGAGTCCCGCGCGTGGATCCAGGCCTGGCTCGGCGACCTGCGGCCCCGGCGCCGGCACTTCCGCTCCGACCTGGTCGCCGGGCTGCCGGGTGCCGTCTCGAGCGTCCCGGACGGGATGGCGGCGAGCGTGCTGGCCGGGGTCAATCCGGCCCACGGTCTCTACGCCTCCCTCGCCGGGCCGGTCGCCGGTGGGGTGTCCAGCTCGAGCCGGCTGATGGTCGTCACGACCACCAGCGCGGCCGCCCTGGCCGCCGGCTCCGCCGTCGAGTCGTTCGGTCCCGACCAGCGCTCGGACGCGCTGCTGTGGCTGACCCTGATGGCGGGTGCGGCGATGGTCGCGGCGGCGCTGCTCAACCTCAGCCGGTTCGCCCGCTTCGTGTCCCGCTCCGTCCTCGTCGGGTTCCTCGCCGGGGTGTCGGTCAACATGGTCCTCGGACAGCTGCCCGACCTGCTGGGGATCGCCGCCGACGGGGACCTGGCGATCACCCGCGCCGCGGACGTCGTACGACGGCTGCCGGACGTCGACGGTGCGTCCGCCGCCGCGGGCCTGGTCGCGCTGCTGGCCCTGGTCGTCCTGGGCCGGACACCGGTGGCGGTGCTGGGGTCGCTGGTGGCCCTCGCCGTCCCGACCGTCGCCGTGCTTCTGCTCGGGGCCGGGACGGTGGCACTGGTCGAGGACACCGGCCGGATCCCGCACGGTCTGCCGCCGCCCCGGATCCCGGACCCGGCGGCCTTCGACCTCTCGCTGGTCGGCGGCGCGCTCGCCGTCGCCGCCCTGGTCCTCGTCCAGGGCGTCGGCGTGGCCGAGGCGGTCCCGAACCCGGACGGCTCCCCCACCTCGACCCGTCGCGACTTCACATCCCAGGGCCTGGCCAACGCCGCCTCCGGCCTGCTGGGCGGAATGCCGGTCGGCGGGTCCGTCGGGCAGACGGCCCTCAACGTCAGCGCCGGCGCCCGCTCGCGTTGGGCGTCGATCTGGTCGGGCCTGTGGATGGCGGTCATCCTGCTGGCCTTCTCGGGCGTCGTCGGCGAGGTGGCGATGCCTACCCTCGCGGCCGTCCTCGTCTACGCCGGCTGGGGCAGCATCCACCCGCGCGAGCTGCTCGCCGTGGCCCGGGCCGGCCGGATCCCGGCGGTCGCCATGCTCGGCACCCTGGGGGCCGTCCTGGTCCTCCCGGTGGCCGAGGCGGTGGCGGTCGGGGTGGTCGCGTCCCTCCTCCTCCAGCTCAACCAGGACTCCCTCGACCTGCGGGTCGTCCGCCTGGTCCGCACCCCCGACGGCGCCGTGCGCGAGGAGCCGCTCCCGCCCGAGGTCGGGCCCGGGGACGTCGTGGTGGTGAACGTCTACGGGTCGCTGTTCTACGCCGGCGCGCGGACCCTCCAGCGCCGGCTGCCGGTCCCGCGGCCGGGCGGTCCCGTGGTGGTGCTGCGGCTGCGGGGCCGGACCACCCTCGGCGCGACGTTCCTGAAGGTCGTCGGCGACTACGCGCAGCTGCTCGCGACCGCCGGCGGCGAGCTGTACCTGACCGGGGTCGACCCGGACGTCGCCGCCTCATGGCGGGACGGCCCGTTGGCCGGGGCGGCCGGCCACCTGCACGTCGTACCGGCCACGGAGGTGCTGGGCGCGTCGACGTGGGCCGCGGTCGCGGCCGCGACGGGTGAGCCGCCCGGCCCGGTCCACGCGGTGCACCCGTCGTGACGCCCCCGCGCGTCGCCTGGGACCGCGCGGCGCTGGTCCGAGGTGCCGTCCTCGGCGCGCCCGCGGCCGTGGTCGCGGCGGGCGACGTCCGACTGGGGGCGGTGCTGGCCGTCGGCCTGGTGCCGGCGACCGCCGTCCCGCTGCCGCCGCGCCGCCGCGACCGCGCCCGAGTCGCACTGCTCGGCGTCCTCGTCGCCGCGTCGCTCGTGCTGGGCGGGCTGCTCGCCCGGTGGCCGCCAGCCGCCGTCATGGGGATCCTGGTGCTCGCGGTCGGCGCCGCCCGGGTGGCCAGCGTCCGGCCCCGACTGTCGCTGGTCCTCTACCTCTGCCTGCCGCTGACCGCGGTCGGGTTCAGCTTCCCGGGGCTCGCAACCGTCGGGCGGCTCGGCGCCGTGATGGTCGCCGGCTCGGTATGGGCGGCCCTGGTCGGCCTGGCCTGGCCCGCCGGATCCGACCGCCCGGACCCCTCACCCCCGCCGGCCCGTACGACGGACCGCGGGCTGGTCGGGTTCGGCCTCCGGGCCGGGCTGACCGGCGCCGTCTGCACCGCCATCGGCTTCGCCACCGACCTCGAGCACGTCGGCTGGGCCCCGACCGCCGCGCTGCTCGTCATGCGGCCGAGCCCGCGTCAGCAGGCGACCCGCTCCTGGAACCGGGTCGCCGACGTCGTCCTGGGGGCGGCGCTCGCGGTGGCCACCGTGACCCTGGGCGTCCCCGCACCGGCGGTCGCCCTGCTCGTGCTCGCGACCGTGATGACGATGACCGCCGTGGCCGGCAGCGGCTGGTACCTGACGCCGCTCTTCACGACCTTCCTCGTGCTCCTGCTGCTGCTCGCCGGCGACGTCGACGACGCGACGTCGCGCTTCTGGGAGCGAGTCGGGGAGACCCTGCTCGGCGTGGGCGTCGCCGCGGTCGTCAGCGTCTCCGCGCGGGCCCTCAGTCGTCGGGGATCGTGACCACCTCGACGACGCTGATGCCGAGCGAGCTGAGCAGGTTGAGCACCCCCTGCAGCTCCTGCTGGTCGAGCAGCTCACCGGTCAGGGTGGTCTGGGCCCGGTGGTGGCGAGCCGTCAGGTGGGGGAAGGCACCGGCGAGCTCGTCGGACACCTCGGCGTCCACCCGGATCATCATCTTCACCACGCCGCCACCCCCTGGCCGAGGATCGTCACGCCGATGACCAGCAGCAGCACGGTCATGACCGCGGCGTTGTGGACGGTCAGCCACTGCCGGAGCTCGTCGAGGGGCTGCTGCATCCGCTGCTGCGCGACCAGGTAGGCGAGCACCGGCACCACCACCGTGCACGAGCCGAGGGCCACGAAGAGCAGGACGGCGACCACGGTCTTCCCGGCGGACAGCCCACCGGTGCCGATGGTGACGCCGGCGCTCAGGCACAGGGTGAGGTTCTTCGGGTTGACCCCGGACAGCAGCATTCCGAGGCCGAGGGCCTTGGTCGCCGTGACGGTGTCGAGGGCGCTCATCCACCCCGGCATGACCGGGTCCTCGCCCGGGTGCGGCCGGCCGCGCCAGGTCCGGAGCGCGAGCAGCACCGCGAGCACCCCGAGGACGATCTTGAGGACGGCCGCCAGCGTCGAGGGGTCTCCGTCCTCGGTGTCGTCGACCGGGTCGACGGCCACCGCGACGGCGACCACCACGGCGCCGATGCCGAGGACCCAGCCGAGGCCGAAGGCGACCGAGGCGGCCCGGGCGTGCGGCGCGAGCAGCATCAGGATCACCGCGATGACCGGCACGGGCGAGACGGCCACGCCGAGGGCCACGGGCAGCAGCTCACCGATGACCTCGCCCACCGTGACTCCTCCTCTGCCCTCGACGTGCCGCGACCGTAGGCGCGGCCACCCGGACAGGGGTTCACGAGTTTCGGGCGAAGCACGGGCCCGTCGTACCGCCCGACGGTGGGGCGTGGCCACGACCGCGAGCGCCTGGGCCGTCGACGTGCCGGTCGTCGGACTCGACCTGAGCGTCTCCAGCGTGCTGTGGGGAGCGGCGATCGCGGTCGCCACGGCCCTCGTCGCCCGGTACGCCGCCCGCGCGACCCTCCACCTCGGGCACCGGGTCCAGGGCGTCGCCGACGACCTCGCGCTGCAGGCGGCGCGGGTGGTGCGCTACTTCGTGATCCTGGTCGGTGCCGGGGTCGTGCTGGCCATCCTGGGCGCGCCGGTCCAGCCGCTGCTCGCCGCCGTGCTGCTGGTCGTGGGCGCCGCGTTCCTGATGCTGCGCGGCATCGCGGACAACTTCGGGGCCGCGCTGGTCATCCAGACCCGGCACCCGGTCCGGCTCGGGGACCTGGTCGAGTCCGGCGGCCACCGGGGCCACGTCGCCGACCTGAACTCGCGCTCGGTCGTGCTGGCGGCGCTCGACGGGCGGACCGTGCACATCCCCAACCGGATGTTCATGGACGAGCCACTGGTCAACCACTCCACCCGCGGCGCCGTGCGCTCGGAGGTCCAGGTGCGCATCGCCCACCCGGAGCCCGGGCCGGCGACCGGGGAGGCCCTGGTCGCCACCGCGGCGGGCGTCCGCGGCGTGCTGCCCTCACCGGCGCCGCACGTGCTGCTGGTCGCCGTCGACGCCGACCGGGTCACCTACGCCCTCCGGTTCTGGCACCACCCCGACGCCGGCCCCCAGGTCGCCTCGCACGTGACCGCGGCGCTCCACCAGGACCTGGTCGCCGCCGGTCGGCCCGCCGCCCTCGCCTGGCCACCGCCCGACGCCCCGCTCACCTCCCCCGGCGACCTCTGACCCGTACGACGAAGGAGTCCCCATGTCCGCCGCCCTGCTCGTCCTCGTCGGTGCCGTCCTGTGCTTCCTGGGCGCCTTCTCCGTCCGGGTCGCCGTGCTGGCCGCCGGGTTCGGGACCGGCTGGCTGCTCGCCACGGCCCTGGGCGCCTCGACCACCACCGTGCTGCTGGTCGCCGGCGTCGGCGCCGTCGTCTCCTTCGTGTCGACGTACCTGCTCTCGGCCTTCCTGTTCTTCGTCGCGGGCGTCGTCGTCGGCTCGGTGGTCGGAGCGCGGCTGTTCGTCGTCGTCGACCGGGGCGACTCCGACTGGCTGCTCTCGGTCGTGTTCGTGCCGGCGGTCGCGGTGGTCTGCGGTCTCCTCGCCGACCGGTGGCGGCAGCGGTTCCTGGGCTGGGCGACGGCGGCCGCCGGGTCCGCGCTGCTGCTGTCCGGGATCGGCCGGCTCGGGACCGACTCGACCGGGTGGTACTGGCGACCCGACACCGCGACCGGCACGACCGTGTTCGCGGTGTCCTGGCTGGTGCTCACCCTGGTCGGGCACCGGGTCCAGCTGGGCAGCCGCCGGGATCAGCCCGCCAGCTGAGCGAGACCGCGACCGGCGAAGAGCAGCCCGAAGGCCACCAGCACGACCACCCCGATCGCGCGGTTGTGAGCGAGCAGCCAGCCGGTCGCGTCCCGCAGCCACCGACGACCCCGCCTCCCCGCGACGACGAACACCAGCGTGGGTACGGCGAAGTCGAGCATGCTCGCCGCCAGCAGCAGCCCCACCCCGCCCAGCCGGGCACCGGTCCCGGCGTCGGAGGTCAGGACGATCCCGAGACCGGATGCGAGGATGGCGATGTTGGGGTTCACCGCGGCCAGCAGCAGCCCGGCCCCGACCACCAGGCGCGGCGCCGGGTCGCGCAGGCGCACCACCCAGCCCGGCGGCGAGCCGGTCCGGGCCGGCGGGTGCGCCCACGACCACGCCCCGGCGGCCAGGAACAGCACGCCCGCCCCCAGGCTGATCCCGCCGCGCGCGGTCGACGGGTCGTCGGTCGTCGTACCCGCGGCCTCGCCGAGGGCGAGCACCAGCACCGAGACGCCGGCGTAGACGGCCAGGAACGAGCCGGCGAGGGCCCCGACGTTGCGGAACGGGTGCGACGAGCCGAGCAGGAGCAGGCACGCGACGACCGCGGCAGGCGTGACCAGCAGCCCGAGCATCTCGGGGACCAGCTGCGTCGCGAGCTCCCACACGGTCCGACCGTCGTCCGGCCGGGCCGCGCCCGGCGTCACCTGTTCCGGGGGAACTCGCCCGCCGTACGACGGACCTAGCCTCCCGCGAGGTGAGGCTCCTCGCGCCGTCGTTCACTGCCTACCCGCGCTCCTGGCTGCGTCCCGACCTGGTCGCCGGGCTGACCGTGTGGGCGGTGCTGGTGCCCGAGTCGCTCGCCTACGCCACCATCGCCGGGGTCTCCCCCGTCGTCGGCCTGTACGCCGCCGTGCCGGCCCTCGTCCTGTACGCCGTCGTGGGGTCATCGCGGCACCTGGTGGTCGCCCCCATGTCGGCCACCGCCGCGCTGTCCGCGGGGGTGGTCGCGACCGTGTCGGGGGGCTCGGCCGACGCCGCCGCGCTGACCGCCGGCCTCGCGCTGGCCACCGGCCTGGTCGCGGTGGCCGCGGGGGCGCTGCGGCTGGGGTTCCTGGCGTCGTTCATCTCCGAGCCGGTCCCAAGGGCTTCATCATCGGGCTCGCGCTGACCATCATGATCGGCCAGCTGCCCGCGCTGGTCGGCGTCGACAAGGGCTCGGGCAGCTTCTTCGAGAAGCTCTGGGACCTCCTCACCCACCTCGGCGACGCCGAAGCCCTGGCTGTCGCGGTCGGGCTCGGCAGCCTGGCGTCGCTGCTGGCGCTCCGACGGTTCGTCCCGCTGCTGCCCGGCTCGCTGGTGGTCGCGCTGGCCTCCATCGGGCTGGTCGCCGTCCTCGGCCTCGACGACGACGGCCTCGACATCGTCGGCCACATCGACTCGGGCCTGCCGGTGCTCGGGCTCCCGGACCTGGGCCGCGGCGAGGTCGCCGACCTGCTCGCGGGTGCCGTCGGCGTGATGCTGGTCGGGTTCGCCGAGGGCCTCGGCGCCGCCAAGACGTACGCCGCTCGCAGCGGCTACGACATCGACCCTGACCGGGAGCTCCTGGGCCTCGGCGCCGCGAACCTCGGTGCCGGTCTCACCTCGGGGATGGTGGTCAACGGGAGCCTGTCGAAGACCGCCGTCAACGGCTCGGCCGGGGCCCGCAGCCAGGTCTCCGGCCTGACCGCGGCCGCGCTCACGGTGCTCACGCTGCTGTTCCTGACCGGCCTCTTCGAGCAGCTGCCGGAGGCCACGCTGGCCGCCGTCGTGGTCGCCGCGGTGGTCGAGCTGGTCGACGTGGCCTCGCTCCGGCGGCTGTGGCGGGTCCAGACCGGCCGGCTCTCGCGGGTCTACCGGGTGACCAGCCGGGCCGACTTCTTCGCCGCGGTCGCGGGCCTCCTCGGCGTGCTCGTGTTCGACACCCTGCCCGGGCTGGTCATCGGGATCGCGGTGTCGCTGATCCTGCTGCTCGCCCGCACCTCGCGGCCGCACGTCGTCCCGCTCGCTCCGGTCGGTGCCGGGCCGGACCGGCCGTGGGTCGACGCGGCACGCCACCGGGGCTACCCCACCGTGCCGGGGGTGCTCGTCGTCCGGGTCGAGGCGCCGCTGCTGTTCGCCAACGCCGACTACGTCCGCACCCGGGTCCGTGCTCTGGCCGCCGACGTCCCCGGCCTGCGCCTGGTCGTCCTCGACGGCCGCTCGACGCCGTCGGTCGACGTCACCGCCGCCCAGATGCTGGTCCAGCTCCGGTCCGACCTGCGCCGCGACGGCGCCGAGCTCGCGCTCGCCGAGGACATCGGCCAGGTCCGCGACGTGCTCGCGACCGCCGAGCCCGAGGGCGAGCCGCCGCTGCACCCCACCATCGAGGCGGCGATCGCGGCCGCGCCGTTCACCGGGAACGGGTGAGCCGGGCCCGTCGTACGGCGACGTGGACTCGGGGGCAAGAGACGCCACCACGAGCGAGGAGCACGGTCATGGCCCAAGCAACACTCACGGTCTGGAAGTTCAACGACCCCGACGGGGCCGAGCGAGCCTCGCAGACCCTGCAGACCCTCGCGACTGAGGGCGTCATCACGCTCCACGACGCAGCCACCGTGTCGTGGGAGGTCGGCAAGAAGAAGCCGAAGACCCGCCAGCTCGCGTCCACCACCGGCGCCGGCGCCCTCGGGGGCGGCTTCTGGGGGCTGCTGTTCGGCCTGATCTTCTTCGTCCCGCTGCTGGGCGCCGCCCTGGGCGCCGCCACCGGCGCGCTCGCCGGGTCGCTGTCGGACGCCGGCATCGACGACCGGTTCATCAACAGGGTGCGCGACCAGGTCACCCCCGGCACCTCGGCCCTGTTCGTGATGACCTCCGACGTCGTCGTCGACAAGGTGAAGGACGCGTTCGCGGGCCACGCCCCCGACGACCTGATCTTCACCAACCTCAGCGACGACCAGGAGGCCGCGCTCCGGGACGTGTTCGCGGCCGCCTGAGTGGATCCGGGGCGAGAGCCGTGAAGGACGACGAGAGGCAGCGCGCCTACCGCAGCCCGGCGCTCACGGTGTGGCGCTACGACACCCCACTCGGGGCGGACGCCGGCGCCGTACGGCTCAAGAGCCTGCAGGAGCGGGACGCCCTCACCGTCCACGACGCCATCACGGTCGCCTGGATGCCGGGGGCGCACCAGCCGCGGAGCGGCCACCTGCGCCACACCACCGCCGGCGCGGCCGGCAAGGGGTCGGTCCTCGGAGCCCTCATCGGCACACTCGTCCTCGCCCCGGCCGTCGGAGCGGCGGCCGGGGCCGGGGTCGCCGCACTCGCCCAGCGGCTGCGCGGCACCGGCATCGACCAGCAGTTCCTCGAAGAGGTCATCGATCACCTGGAGCCCGGCTCGTCCGCCCTGCTGGTGCTGACCAGCGATGCCGACCTCGACCACGTCCGCCCCGTCGTCGAGCGCGGCATCGCGCGCGGGGACGTGGTCCTCCTGCACGCCCGGCTCGCCGAGAACGCCCCCGCGGCCCTGCGCGCCGTCGTCGCCGACCTCGCGCCCCGCGACGCGGCGGACCACCGAGAAGGAGACCCCCGATGACCAGCGCCGACGCCCCCGGAAGCGACGACCCCGCCTGGGCCGACCCCGAGGACCGCGGACTCGCGTACGGCGTCGGCGCCTTCGCCGGCGTCCTGCTCGCCGCCTTCGCGTCGATGCAGCTGCTGGAGGGCCTTCAGCGCGCTGGTCGTGTGGGCGCTGGCCAGCCAGCTGCGCACCCGCTGAGCTCCGTGTCCTCGCGCTCTCGGGCCGGGGTCACCCGAAGCGGGTGAGCATCCGGGCCGGGTGCCGCTCCTAGCGTCCCTCGCCATGAGCACCCACACGTCCGGTCGGGCCTACGACCACTCGACAAGCGGCCTGGTCGCCCTCGGCACCACCGCCTTCGCCGGCGTCATGCTGGCCACCGTCGCCCTCTTCCAGATCCTGGAGGGCATCGCAGCCATCGGCGAGGACAGCGTCTTCGTCACTGGCCTCGACTACGTCTACAAGCTCGACGTCACGACCTGGGGCTGGATCCACCTCGTCGTCGGGGTGATCGGCCTGGCCACCGCCGTCGGCATCCTCGCGGCGCAGCCCTGGGGGTACGTCGCCGGCATCGCGATCGCGACGATCGGCGCAGTCACCAACTTCGCGTTCCTGCCGTTCTACCCGTTCTGGTCGATCGTGGTCCTGTCGTTCAACATCCTGGTCATCTGGGCGCTGTGCCGGCAGCTCGGCGCCGCGAAGTAGCCGGGCGGTACAAGATTGCACGACCCACGAGGGGGTGACGGCGCCGCAAGCGCGGCTTACCCTCGTGACTGCCGAGGATGGGGCCCCGGCACACGTGCACGGCTCGGGGGCGAGGGCCTGGCACCGACCAGCGTGACCACTGTGTTGACCCGGCTCGTGGCGGGCTCGACGCACTGGGGGGATGCATCGGCACGTACGACCGGGCGGCTCCGGCGAAGGGCTGCCCCATGACCTCCTCCCCATCTCCCACCACCACCCCGTTCCCACCCGTCCGCGGCGGCCCGCGGCTGCCGCGCACCTACGTCCCCCGCACCTCGTTCTGGGCCCAGCTCGACGAGGCGACCCAGGCCCCGGTGACCCTGGTCGTGGCGCCTGCCGGAGCCGGGAAGACTCTCGGCGTCGGGGGTTGGCTGGACCGACGTGGGGCACCGGCCCGCTGGGTCACCGCGGACGTGAGCTGGGACTCCAGCCGGCTCCGGGGCCTGCTGGGCCCCGACGCACCGGGGCTCCTGGTCATCGACGACGCCCACCTGCTGCCCCCGTCCGCGGTGGGGCTGCTCGACGATCGGCTCAGCCAGGCCCCCGAGTCCCTGCGCGTCCTGCTTCTCAGCCGGTGGGACCTGCGTCTTCGGCGCCTGGTCCCGGAGCTCCTCGGCCACCTCACGGTCCTGCGCGGCGACGTTCTCCGCCTCGACGAGGCCGAGTCTGGGGCGATGGTGGCCGCGCACGCCCGGACCCAGGACCCCGAGGTGGTGGCGACCATCGGTGCCCACGCCCAGGGCTGGTGCGCCGCCGTCGTCCTGATGTCGCGCGCCGTCGCGACCGCGCCCGACCCGGCCGCGGCCGCCCGCCGCTACGCCGGCATCGACGCCCGGGTCGCCGACCGGGTCGCCGACCGGGTCGCCAGCGAGGTGTTCTCCGCCCTCCGCCCGCCCGAGCGGCACCTGCTGCTGTGCGTGGCTCCCGAGGGCGAGGTGTCGGTCTCGACCGCCCGTCACCTCTCGCACGACCCGCGTGCCGGCGAGATCCTCGACGACCTGGAGACCACCGGCCTCCTGGTGACCCGCGTCGGCACCGACGACGGCCCCGACCGCCGCCGCCTCGGCTGGTCCGACGAGCACGACCCGCGCTACCGGATCCACCCGCTCCTCGCCGAGGTGATCCGGCGGCGGATGGCCGCGGGAGGCGTCGACGTCGCCCAGGCCCGCTCGACCGTGGTCCGGGCCGTCGGCCTCGACATCGAGCGCGGCGAGACCGCGCGCGCGTTCGACCGGCTGGTGGCCGTCCACGAGCACGGCCGGGCCGCCGACCTGCTGGCGGCCGAGGGCGTCACGATGGTGATGCGCGGGCAGGGCGACACCGTCGCCCGCTTCGTCCGGGCCCACCCCGACGTCGTCGCCGACCATCCCGGCACCTGGTTCCCGATCGCCGTCGAGCGCTGGGTGGGCAACGACGTGGAGAGCGCCCGGCACTGGATGGACCGGGTGCTGCGGGCGGAGACGCCGGGGCCCGGGGCGGCCCGCAACGTGTGCGGGCGCGTGGCCTGCCTCCGGCTGATGCGGGCCCGGCTGGGCCTGGAGCCGCTCGGGCCCGCCGTCGAGCACGCCCGCGAGGTGGTCCGGGCGTCGCAGCGCGACGGCCTCAACGACGACGTGATGCCGCAGCTGCTGACCGAGCTCGGCATCACCCAGAACTGGACCGGCGACCTGGTCCGGGCCCAGGCCGACCTGAGCACGGCCATCGGCCTGTGCCGCAGCCGGGAGCTGCCGGTCCTGGCCATCTCGGCGGCCACCCACCTCGCGATGACCGAGTACATGGCGGGCCGGGAGCGGTCCGGGCGGCAGGTCGCCACCGAGGCGGTCGGGATGCTCGGCGACGCGCTGCCGTGGCGGCCCCGCTTCGCCTGCGACCGGGCCGGGCTGGTGCTGCTCCTCACCGAGCTGGTCGACGTGCCCTGGACCCAGGAGTCCATCGACGTGCCGGACACACCGCCGCCGGCGCACACGGCCGACCTGTGCACCCGGTTCTGGATGCGCGTGCGCGACGCCCGCCTGGCGCTCCGGGCCGGGTCGGTCTCCCGCGCCGAGCAGATCCTGGAGACCCCGCTCGACCTCCCGGTCGGGATCGACCAGCTCCCCGAGCACCTGCGGGTCGTGACCCTCGTCGAGCGGGCCTTCCTCGCTGCCCTGGCCGCCGACGGCGACACCATCAGGGCGTGCGAGCAGGACCTCGTCGCCCTGGCGGCGACCGGGGAGGCGGCGCTGGCCGCGGGCCTGCGCGCGGACCTCGACGGGGACCTGCGGCGGGCCGCGGCCCTGTTCGCGACCGCCGCGTCCGGGGTCGGTCGCTCGCAGCCACCCGTCCGCGAGCTCGCTCTGGTCTGCGAGTCGCAGACGCTCGATGCGCTGGGCGACCGGGCCACCGCGCTCCGGCGGCTGCAGGACGCAGCGTCCGCGACCGGCGTACGCCGCAACGCCGTCCCCTTCCTCGGCTGGACGCGCCACGGCACGCCCGTCGCGCCCCTGCTGCGCCAGCTGGCGGAGCAGCCGGTCTCGCCCTGGGTCCGGGAGCTCGCCGACGCCGCCGGGAACCGGACCGACGCCGTCGCGGTCTACGCGACCACGACGGCCACGCCCCAGGAGCGGGAGCGGATCATCGGCGACCGGGTCCTGCCGGTGCTGAGCCCCCGCGAGCGCGACGTGCTCCACGAGCTGGCCCGCGGGTCCACCTACGCCGACATCGCGGTCAACCTGTTCGTCTCCGAGAACACGGTCAAGACCCACGTGTCCAGCCTCTACTCGAAGCTCGCCGCCAACCGGCGCAGCGAGGCCCTCGCGGTCGCCCGGAGCCTGCACCTGCTCTAGGTGAGGAGCAGGACCACGACCTGGTACGTCGCCCACACCAGCGCGGAGGCCACCCCGCCGACGAGGCCGGCCAGCAGCGCGACGGCCGCCACCCCCTCGAGCAGGGTGCGGACCTGGCCGGGGTCGCGGTCGACGGGGCGCGGGAGCGGGTGGGTGGACACGGCGCCAGCGTCCGGCGACCGCGGCGGTCCCGGTCCACCCGTTTCGGGCGAACCCGCCAGCGCGGCCCGGCCGCAGGCTGACCGGACCCGTTCCCCGAGCCGGGAGGCCCGCCGTGTCCCACTCCGCCGAGATCCACCCTGCAGAGATCGACACCGACCCCTCCCTGCCGTACGGCGCGGTGCCGCCCGGAGCCCGCATGCTGGCCGACCACTGGGGTCTGGTGCTCGCCTACGGCCTCGTCACCCTCGGCGGCGGGGTCGTCCTGGCGGCCTGGCCGGACGAGACCCTGAAGGTGCTCGCGGTGCTGGTCGGCATCCAGTTCCTGGTCTCCGGCGTGGTCCGGATCGTCGCGGCCATCGGGGGCGCCGGCGCGATGGACGGCGGGGTCCGGGCCCTGGTCGGGCTGTCGGGCGCCCTGGCCCTGATCGTCGGGTTGCTGTGCCTGCGCGACCCGCTGCAGACGGTCGTGGCGATCGGCATCCTGCTCGGCGCCTGGTGGCTGGTCTCCGGTGTCGTCGACGTGATCGCCGCGATCGTGTCGCCGGTGCCGGGCCGCCGCGGGTGGGACATCGCGACCGGCATCCTCTCGGTGCTGGCCGGTGGCTTCCTGCTGGCCTACCCCGACCTGTCCCTCGGCGTGTTCGTCCTGGTCGCCTGCGTCTGGCTCTTCGCGACCGGACTCGCGGCCGTGGCCACCGCGTTCGTGCTGCGTTCGGCGCGGCCCCGTGGAGCCTGACGACCGCCGGGAGCGGCTCGCGGAGCTGCGGGCCGAGGTCGCGCGCCTCGAGGCGGACCAGCCGCGCGGCGGCTGGTGGCGCAGCGTCGTCGTGGTCGCGTGCCTGGTGCTCCTCGCACTCGTCGCCCCGGCGGCGGTCGTGGCGACCTGGGCGCACGACCAGGTCGCCGACACCGAGCGGTACGTCGCGACGATGGCCCCGCTCGCCGACGACCCGGCCGTCCAACGGGCCGTCTCGGCCAGGATCACCCGCGAGCTGGTCAGCCGGCTCGACGTCCGGGCCGTCACCGGCGAGGCCGTCGACGCGCTCGCGGACGCCGGCGTGCCGCCGCGCGTGGCCGCGAGCCTGCACGCGCTCTCGACCCCTCTGGCGAACGGGATCGAGGGCTTCGTCCGGGAGCAGGTGGACCGGCTGGTGGCGTCCGACGAGTTCGCCGCCGCCTGGGAGCAGGCCAACCGGGAGGCGCACAGCCAGATGGTCGGCGTCCTCACCGGCGAGACCGGGCAGGGCGTCGAGGTCGAGGGCAACGCCGTCCGGCTGAACCTCGCGGTGCTGATCGACGCGGTCAAGGCCCGCCTGGTCGACGCCGGCTTCACGCTGGCCGCTCGACTCCCGACCGTGACCGCGCAGTTCACCATCTTCGAGTCCGCCGACGTGGAACGGGCGCAGCGTGGTTTCCGGCTGCTCTCGGCCGCCGCCCGGGTGCTGCCCGTGCTCGCCGTCGTCCTCCTCGGGGTCGCGCTGCTCACCGCACAGCGCAAGCGCCGGACCCTGGCGGCGGCCGCCCTCGTCGTGGCCGGGTCGATGCTCGCCCTCGGCCTCGCGCTCAACGCCTTCCGCGTCGTCTACCTCGACGCGGTCCCGACCGACCGGCTGCCCGCCGACGCGGCCGGGGCGATCTACGACCAGCTGGTCTCCTTCATCCGGCTGAACCTCCGGGCGGTGCTGGTGCTCTTCCTCGCCGTCGCCGCGGCGGCCTGGGTGAGCGGACCGGGTCCCGCCCCGGTCGCCGTACGACGAGGCACCACCCGCGGCCTCGACGTCGTCCGCCACGGTTCCGACCGCGCCGGGCTCGACACCGGACCGGTCGGCGCCTTCCTGGGCCGCTACCGCACCGCGATCCGCGGCACGGTCGCCGGCGTGGTCGTGCTCGCCTACGTGATGGCCGACCACCCGACCGGGGCGTGGACCTTGACCCTGCTCGTCGCGGCGGCGGTCGTCCTGCTCGTCACCGAGCTGCTGGCCCGGGACCCGATCCCACCCGTTCCGGGCGAGGAGGCAGCGCCCCCGCTCGCGGGACGGTGACGTCATGGCCACCTCCAACCCCGTCACCTCCCGCCCCGACGCGGCGGTACGCCTCGTCGGCCTGCTCGTCATCATCGTCGGCGCGCTGATGGTCGTCGCCGGCGTCACGACGTACGTCGTGGTGCAGCAGACCCTCGCCGCCGAGAACATCTCCGTCTCCGACGACGCCGACTGGTTCGCCGGCAACGACGTGGCCGGACCGCTCTCGGCGTACAGCGAGGCGGCCACGATCGCCAAGCACGCCGAGGGCATCGCCGACGGCAAGACCTACGCGGAGATCGCCCAGGACGACCCGCGTCGCGAGTCCGTCATGACCGCGTCGTTCCTCCGCGCCAGCCTGTTCACCTCGGTCGTCGCGTTCGGCGTCGCCGCCCTCGTCGTGGCGCTGGGCGCCGTGCTCGTCGCTCTGGGCTGGGCGCTGCGGCGGCTGGGCAGCGCCCCGGCCTAGCCGACCCAGCGGAAGGTGCGTCGTACCCACGCGTCCTCGACCAGCACCCGGCCGACCACCGCGGAGACGACCAGCACGCCGGCGAAGCCGACCAGCCAGGTCGCCACGGCGAGGACCAGCCCGAAGGTCCCGAACTGCTGGGCGCTCGACGTCGCGTAGCGGGGCATCACCACCGTCGACCCGGCGGCGTAGGCCACGACGGCCGCGCCGGTGACCAGCGCCGGGACGAGCAGCGGGCGCCAGGGCACCCGGCCGAAGAGCAGGAGATGCAGGGTCCACCACCACAGGACGGTCGCGAGCGCGGCCCGCAGGACCAGCCAGAGCGGGTCCAGGGCGACGCCGCCGACCCGGTCGTCGAGCCAGCCGACCACCGAGAGCCCCTGCATCGCGAGCAGCCAGCCCAGCAGCCACCCGAGGCAGAGTCGCCGGCCCCGGAACCCGCCGACGTGGGAGCGGCCCCAGACCCGCTCGTACATCCGCTGCACCGCCCGCGCGAAGCTGGACGCCGACAGCAGGGTCAGCGCGAGGCCGAGCAGCCCGGTCTGGGTGCGGACCGCCGAGGCGTCCAGCCCGGCGGCGGTGCCGGCCACCTGATCGGTGACCAGGTCCGCGCTCGCCTCCCCCACCCCGGTCACCGACTCGAACCGGTCGATCCCCAGTGCCGTCACCTCCTGCGGCAGGAACGCCGCCAGCACCACGACCAGCGGCACCAGGGCCAGCAGCCCCTGGGCGGCGACGACCATCGACCGGTCGATGAACTCCACGCGCACCAGTTCGGCGACCACCTTCCGGACGGGCGGGACGGTGTCCAGCACCCGGGCGCCGAGCACGCGGCCCCTCGCGACCAGCCGCTCACCCGTCCCGGGTGACCCGGCGCCCCGCGCCTGCCCACCACGGTGGACCTCGTGCGGTGGCTGCGACTGCTCGGGGTCCTCGGGTCGATCCTGGCCCTCTACCTGGTGGCGCCGGTGTCCACCGACCCGCCGGACCGGGCGGTGGTCCGCGCCGCCATCGGGGTCGCGGCCCTGGTCGGCCTGACGGCCGCCCTGGTCGAGCAGCTGCGCCGGGCGGTCCGCGACGACGAGCGGCGCGTCGACGGCCTGGTCGCCGCCATCGTCACCGTCCTGGTGGTCTTCGCCTACGCCTTCTACGCCCTCGAGGTCCACCGGCCCGAGCAGCTCGACGGCCTCGCCACCCGGCTCGACGCGCTCTACTTCTCCGCCTCCACCATGCTCACCGTCGGGTACGGCGACGTGCACGCCACCGGCCAGGCCGCCCGGGCCCTCGTGCTCCTGCAGATGGTCTTCGACGTCGTCTTCGTCGCCAGCGCCGCCGGGCTGCTCACGGCGCGGGTCCGCCGGGGTGCCGCCCGCCGTACCGTCAGCCGGGACGGGTGACACACCGGAACCCGAGGTGGGAGGTCGTGTCCCGGACGCCGTGGCCCTGCCGGGCGGCGGGCCGGTAGCGGCGGCAGTAGTACGGCGAGCACAGGTGCGATCCGCCCTTGGTGACCATCCGGTCGGTCTCCCGCAGCGCCTCCGGCGCCGGCCGTACGGCGCCGCCGCAGCAGGGCGAGGACGCGGGCTCGGGTGACCCGAGCCGGTCGCGGTGGTCGGGCGTCCACGGCGTCCGGGTCCACTCCCAGACGTTGCCGACCATGTCGTAGAGCCCGTAGCCGTTGGCCGGGTACGACGCGACCGGGCTGGTCCGGTCGTGCCCGACCGGGTCCTCGCTGCGCCAGGGGAACGGCCCCTGCCAGGTGTTGGCCATCACCCGGCCGGCCGGGGCCAGCTCGTCCCCCCACGCGTAGTCGGCCCCGACCAGGCCGCCGCGAGCGGCGTGCTCCCACTCGGCCTCGGTGGCCAGGTCCTTCCCGGCCCAGTGGGCATAGGCCAGGGCGTCCTCCCAGCCGACGTGCACGACGGGGTGGTCGGGCAGCTCGCGCCAGGTCGGCCCGTCGCCCGGCTGCCGCCACTGCGCGCCGGGCTGCCAGCGCCACCACCGGGTCCAGTCGTCGAGCGGCACCGGGCCGTGCGGCTGGGTGAACACCTGCGAGCCCGGCACCAGCAGCTCGGGGTCGGCGCCCGGGAAGTCGGCCGGGTCGAGCTCGCGCTCGGCGACGGTCACGTGCCCGGTCTCGGCGACGAAGGCGGCGTACTCGGCGTTGGTCACCGGGTGCGGGTCCCACCGGACGTCGCCGACCTCCACCTCGACGACCGGCCGCTCCTCGGCGTAGAAGCGGTCGCTGCCGAGCAGGTCGAGACCGCCGGGGACGAGCACCATGGGGCCGTCGTACCACGCCGCGGCGGGCCGCCCGCCTCACCCGGCTCGGGTGAGCCCGGTGCCGGCGCGCCCGCGGTTGGCTGCCGCGTGTGATCCCCCACCTGGCGCCGACGCTGCGCGGCTACCAGCGGGGCTGGCTGCGGCCCGACATCCTCGCCGGGCTCGCGGCGGGGACCGTGGTGGTCCCGCAGGCGATGGCCTACGCGACCATCGCCGGGCTCCCGGTCGAGGTCGGGCTCTACACCTGCCTGGCCCCGATGGTCGCCTACGCCCTGGTGGGCGGCGCACGAGCCGTCAGCGTGTCGACCACGTCGACCATCGCCGTGCTGGTCGCGACCACCCTGGCCGGCCTCGAGATCGGCGACCAGGACGAGCTGCTCGGCGCCGCGTTCACGCTGACCTTCCTGGTCGGGCTGTGCCTGCTCGCGATGCGACTCTTCCGGCTGGGGTCGCTGGTCGAGTCGATCTCGCCGGCCACCCTGACCGGGGTCCGGATCGGGGTCGGCCTCACCGTCGCGGCCAGCCAGCTGCCGGCCCTGCTGGGCGTGGCCGCCGACCCGGACGGCGGCGGCTTCTTCGCCACCGTCACCGACGCGATAGGCCGGGTCCCCGACGCCGACCCGGCCACGGTGCTGGTGTCCGCCGCCGCCGTCGGCGTGCTGCTCGTGCTGCGCCGGTGGGCGCCCCAGGTCCCCGGGCCGCTGGTGGTCGTCGCCGGTGCGGTCGTGCTGGTGGCGACGACCGACGTCGAGCGGACCGTCGGGCTCATCGACCCCGTGCCGTCCGGGCTGCCCGGGCTGTCGCTGCCGGTGCCGGGCGACGTAATCGACCTGCTGCCCGGTGCGCTGGCGATCGCGGTGATGGCGTTCCTCGAGACGGTCCTCGTCGCCCGGACCAACCGCCGTCGAGACGAGCCGCCGATCGACACCGACCAGGAGCTGCTCGCCACCGGGATCGCGTCGCTGGCCGGCGGCCTCACCCAGACCCTGCCGCCCGCGGGCGGCTTCTCGCAGTCGGCGGTCAACCTGCGCTCGGGCGCCCGCACCCAGCTCTCGACCGTGATCACGGCCGCCCTGGCGCTGCTGGTCGCGCTGCTCCTCGCCCCGGTGCTCGACGACCTCCCGCGCGCCGTGCTCGCCGCGATGGTGCTGGTGGCCATCCTCGGCCTCCTCGACCCCCGCGAGCTCGCCGTCTACGCCCGCATCGACCGCGCGGAGCTCTGGGTCGCCCTGGTCGTCGCGGCCCTTGGCCTGACCGGCGGGATGCTCCTCGGCGTGGCCGTCGGGGTGGCGCTGACGCTGGTGCTCGTGGTCCGCTCGGTCAACCAGCCCCGCGTCGCCCCGTCGTACGACGGACCGCCGGACGCGCTGTCCCTGCGCCTGACCGGCGGGCTCTACACCGGCAACGCCCGGTCGACCCACGACGAGGCGCTGCGCCTGGTCCGCGAGGCCGACCCCGCCCGCGTCGTGCTCGACGCGGCCGCGGTCACCCGGGTGACCATCCCGTTGATCGACACCGTACGGGCGCTCCGCGACGACCTGGCCGGCGACGGGATCGCGTTGACCGTGACCGGGCTGCGGCCGGAGGTGCTGGAGGTGCTGCGCCGGTCGGACTGGTTCGTCGGCGCCGAGCAGGCCGGGCTGCTCGGCGCCCGATGAACCTCAGTCCCGGGCCATCGCGGCGTGGAACTCCCGCTCCAGGTCGACGTACACGTCGTCGCCGATGTTGATCTCGACCACCCGGATCCGCCCGCCCGTGAAGGCGTACGGCGCGTCGTACTCCGCCGAGACCGGGTCGGAGCTGTCCCGGCCCACGGTCAGCCCCTCGCCGCAGAGGGCGAACTGGCCCGGCTGGGTCCGCCAGTCGCTCTTGGCGACGGCCAGGTCGTCGACGTAGAGCGTGGCCGTGCCGAGCGCCTCACCGTGCTCGCCGTGGCCCTCTTTGGCGAAGTCCATCCCGAGCACGTGCGGGCCCGGGGTCAGCTCGTCGGCCGACACCAGGTGCTGCTCGGGGGCGATCCCGAGGAAGTTGTAGACGTAGTGGAGCCGGCGGTCCTTCACGAACAGCGAGTGCCCGCCGAACCGGGCGCCGTTGGCGATCACCACCCCGTGCGCGTCGCGGTCGTCGAGGTCGACCTGGGCCAGGATCTTGAACGAGCGCCCCTTGATCTGCGCGGCGGCGAACTCCGGCACCGGCGAGGTGTTCGGGTAGTAGCGGTAGACCCCGCCCTCGGGGAGGTCCGCGACCGGGAGGCTCTTGATCAGGTCCGCCACCGAGCGGTTGTCGAGCGGGAGCACGTCGTACTTGCCGGCCTCGACGTACCAGAGGTTGACCAGCTCCTTGACCTTGTCGGGGTACTCCGCGGCGAGGTCGTGCAGCTCGGCCCGGTCCTCCTCCGATCGGTAGAGCTCCCAGGTCTCGTTGACGAAGTCGGTCGCGGTCCCGCCCTCGTTGGGGGCGCGCCGGGCGACGACGTGCCAGCCGTCGTGCCACAGCGCCCGGGTGCCGAACATCTCGTAGTACTGGATGACCTTGCGGGTCGGCCCGTCGCCCTCGAACGAGTACCGCATCGACACCCCCGGCAGCGCGGACTGGTCGTAGCCCTGCACGGTGTCCGGCATCTCCAGGCCGATGCACTCCAGCAGCGTCGGGACGACGTCGACCGCGTGGTGGTACTGCGTGCGCACCTCGCCGCGGGCCGTGATGCCGCGCGGCCAGGAGATGACCAGCGGGTCGGCCACGCCGCCCTGGTAGGTGTAGCGCTTGAACATCTTGAACGGCGCCGAGAAGGCCGTCGCCCAGCCGGTCGGGTAGTGGTTGTACGTCGCCGGCGAGCCGAGGACGTCGACCTGGGCCAGGTTCTCCTCCAGGTCGTCGGGCCAGGCGTTGAAGAACTTGTTCTCGTTGACCGACCCGTTCGAGGTGCCCTCGCCCGACGCCCCGTTGTCGGCGCAGTAGAGGATGATCGTGTTGTCGAGCTGCCCGGTCTCCTCCAGGAAGTCCACGATCCGGCCGACCTGCGCGTCGGTGTACTCCGAGAACCCGGCGTACACCTCGGCCATCCGGGAGAAGAGCCGCCGCTCCTCGGCGTTCAGCTCGGCCCACGGCCGCACGTGGTCCAGCGGTACGGCGGCCTGGGCGTCCAGCGGGTTGATCTCGCTGAGCTCGGTGCCCTCGGGCAGGATGCCGCGCTCGACCATCCGCGGCAGCACCCACTCGCGGTAGGCCTCGTAGCCGTCGTCGAACTGCCCGGCGTACTTGGCGATGTAGTCCTCCGGGGCGTGGTGCGGCGCGTGGTTGGCGCCGGGGCAGAACCAGAGGTACCAGGGCTTGTCCGGAGCCGAGGTGCGGCTGTCGGCGATGAACGAGATGGCCTTGTCGGCGAGGTCCTTCGACAGGTGGTAGCCGTCCTCGGGCCCGTACGGCTGGTCGACGTAGTGGTTGTCCTCGGCCAGCGTCGGGAACCAGTTGTTGGTCTCGCCGCCCACGAACCCGTAGAACCGGTCGAAGCCGCGGGCCAGGGGCCAGTTGCGCCGGGTGGCGCCGACCGCCCACTCGTCCACCGGGATGTTGTGGTTCTTGCCGACCCAGTAGGTGTTGTAGCCGTGCTCGCGGAGCACCTCGCCGATGGTCGCGTTCTCCATCGGGATGTGGCCGGTGTGCCCCGGGAACCCCTGCGCCCCCTCCGAGATCTGGGCGAAGCCGTTCTGGTGGTGGTTGCGTCCGGTGAGCAGGCAGGAGCGGGTCGGCGAGCACAGCGCCGTGGTGTGCCACTGCGTGTAGGTCAGCCCCTGGTCGGCCAGCCGCTGCATCGTCGGCATGTTGATCCGGCCGCCGTACGGCGACCACGCCGCGAGCCCGGTGTCGTCGTACAGGACGAGCAGGACGTTGGGCGCGCCCTCCGGGGCGGCCGGCTCCCGGAACGGCGTCCAGTCGGCGACCGAGTCGCGGACGTCGAGGTTGATCACTCCCTGGAATGGCTTCGTCATGCCGCCACGGTGAGCCCGCCCGCTTCCGGGCGGGCTCACCCGATCCAGGTGACTACCGCTTCGCCCGCGTCACCTTGATCTTCGCGGTCGTCGACGCCTTCTCGGTGAGCGTGTCACCGAGGTAGGTCACCGTCGCGCGGACCGTCCCCGGCTTGGTCAGCCTGACCAGCCGCACCGTCGCCCGGCCGCCCTTCAGCGTGGCCGCGTAGGTCTTCGTGCCGACCTTGACCGTGACCCTGCCGGACGGCGTGAGACCGGGCGCGGTGACGGTGACCGTGACCTTGGCCCTGGTCTTCCTGGCCACGACCTTGCCCGGCGCGACCTTGGCGGTGACCGTGGCGACAGCCTTGCGGACCGTGAGCCTCGCGGCCGCGCTGGTGCTCGGCAGGGTCGCCGCGCTGCCGAGGTAGCGGGCGGTGACGGTCTGCGAGCCGACCGCGGTGAACGGACCGACGGTGCCCGTCGCCCGGCCGCCGACCAGGGTCAGGTTCGCCCGCTTCACCCCGCCGACCAGCAGCTCGACCGTGCCGGTCGGCGTCGGGCCGGCGGAGGCCACGGTCACCGTGACACCGGCCGTGCCCCGTCGTACGGCGACGGCGGAGGGAGCGATCCTGACGGACGTCGTCGACGACGCCGCGGAGACGGTGATCGGGAGCTCGACCGTGGTCCCGGTCTTGTTGCCGACGATTCGCAGGGTCGTCGCTCCCAGCGGCGCGTCGGCCGGGACGGTCGTGCGGACCGCCGCGGTGCCGTACTCGTCGGAGACGGCGTTGCCGACCGTGTTGTCCACCGGGAACGACGCCAGGCGCTTGCCCCCGAGCGACACGGCCACCGAGCTGTCCTTCAGGTCCGTGGTCGACGGGAAGGCCAGCGACGAGAGGTCGACGGCCAGCGCCCCACCGAGGGGGTACGACGCGGGCGCGCCGCCCGGGATCGTCACGCCCACCGCGTGCTGGGCGCGGCCGGGCACCAGCGGGCTGCCGCCGGCGGCCGGGTCGGCGTGCTCGTCGAGGTAGCCGAGCAGGGCCTCCAGGACCGGCGTGCCGGTGTCCTGCTTGTCGGTGGCGCCGAGGAACGCGCGGAAGTTGTCGCCGCCGGCGGCCAGGGTCGAGTCGACCGCGACCGAGTACGACGCGGTCGGGACGACCGGCTCGCCGTCGAGCCACATGCCGGTGATCCGGGAGCCCTCGGGAGCGCTCGGGTCGTGGGTCGAGGTGAAGCCGGCCGACGTCCCGAGGCGCAGGAACGGCACGGACGGGATGCCGCCACCGGCGCTGCGCTGCCACTGCTGCTCCAGCACGGCCTTCAGCTGGGCGCCGGTCAGGCTCAGGGTCACCAGGGTGTCGGAGGAGGGCTGGACCGCGGCCGCCTGCTGGTAGGTCACGGCGGCCGGGAAGCTGGTCGCGCCACCCGCCAGGTCACCGCCCAGGGAGCCGGGCCGGACCAGGGCGAGCTGGGTGTCGCCGGTCGCCCACTTCTGCACGTCGGCCACCAGGTGGCCCAGGGTGGACTCGCCCCCCGGGTTCACGGTCGCGCCGTTGGCGCGGGTGGCCCGGGTGAACGGGGCCGCCACCTGGGCGACGTCGACGTCGGGCTTCAGCCGGATCGCCCGGAAGGAGACGTGGTCCGAGCCGGCGGGGTTCTCGAGCCCGATGAAGCCGGTGGTCGAGACGGGCTCCGGCAGGTCGAGGGTGTTGACCAGGGTGCCGTTGAGGTGGACCCGGACCCGCGAGCCGGTCAGCCGGATCGAGTAGGTGTTCCACTGGCCGACGACCGGCTTCAGCGCGGCGGCGACCTTCTCGGCGTCGGCGGGCTTGGCGGTGCCGCCGGTGGGCACGATCGCGCCGGTGCTCGGCCCGATCGGGATGCGGAAGCCGCCCGCGGGGTCCGCGCCGCCCCGGCTGCCGGAGGCGACGTACACGCTGGAGACGGCGTCCGCGTCACCGCGGCGCCAGTCGAGCTCCAGGGTGTAGGGGCCCTGCTGCTGCGTCGTGAGCCAGGTGGCGCCCCGACCGCGGAAGCCGCGGATGGTGCAGTCGGTCTGGCGGCCGAAGCCGCCCGCCCCGGCCTTGCGCCAGCCGTCGAAGGTCGCGAAGGTGCCGTCGAAGAGGCTGGTCCAGCCGGTCTCCTGCGCGGTCGCCGGGCACGGGTCGGGCGCGGTCCCGCCGACCTGGATGGCGTCGAGGTTGAGCCGGCAGATCTCCTGGCCCCGGTCGCACTGCACGGCGATGGTGTTCGGCCCCTGGTTGAGGGTCACGGTGGCCGTGGAGAAGCGCCAGGCCTCCCAGTTCTCGAGGCTGGTGATCGGGTAGCTCACCTGCTGGCGGCTGCCCCCGTTGGTGAGCAGCCCCATCGCGCGGGTGACGTTCTCCTCCGGCGTGAGCGGCCCGGCCGCGTAGCGGATGTAGACCGGGTAGGTCCCGGCCGCGGGCGCGTTGACGGTCATCGTCGACTGCATGCCGGTCTCGCGGAAGGTGTAGGACCCGGTGCCCGAGAAGTTGCCGTGGTCGCCGGAGTTGAGGGCCGGTCCCCCGCTGATCACGCCGTCCTCGACCTCCAGCCAGGCGATCACCTCGTCGCCGACGGCCGCGGTGGCCGGGGCGGCGGTGACGGCGAGCGCCGTGAGAGGGACGGACAGGGCCGCGACCAGCACGGCGGCTCGCTGGAGGGATCTGCGCAGCACGTTCATGGAACTCCTCGCTCGGGGTGGCGGCCCGAACGTATGGCGCCGATCACACAGAGTCAAGAACTGAGTCCAGACTTGTGAACACTTCTTCAATATCGTTCACGTACGCGAACTCTTGGTTGTCCTGCCAGGATGAGCGGGTGCGTCGTGCCGTGGCTCCCCTGCTCGCGGTCACCGTCGCGCTCGTGCTGGCCGACTCGGCGGTGGTGACCCTCGCGCTGCCCGACATCCTCGTGCACCTCGACGCGACGGTCGGCCAGGTCGCGTGGGTGCTGATCTCGTTCAACCTGGTGCTCGGCCTCGGCGCCGTCCCGACCGCGATGGCCGCCGCGCGCGCCCGGCCGCAGGTCCTCGGGGCCGTCGGCATCGCGGTCTTCGCCGCGGCCTCGGCGTGGTGCGCCGTGGCGGGCTCGATCGACGTGCTGATCGCGGCCCGCTGCATCCAGGCGGTCGGCGGGGCCCTGGCCCTCGTGGGGTGCCTGGAGCTCCTGGTCGCGGAGTGGGGCGAGCGGCGCGGCGTCGCCGCGTGGGTCACGGCGGGCGTCATCGGTACGGCGGCCGGCCCGGTCGCGGGCGGGCTGCTCACCCAGGCGATCTCGTGGCAGGCCATCTTCGTGGTGCAGGTGCCGTTCGCCGTCCTCGCGGTCCCGGCCGCGCTCGCGGTCGCCGCCGTACCCGAGCAGGAGCCGGACCGGCACCGCCCCGCCCTGCGCCCCAACCTCACCCTGGCCCTGCTGTCCGCGGCGCTCACCGCGGCGCTGTTCCTGCTGGTGCTGCTGCTGGTCCAGGGCTGGCGACACTCCCCCGCGACCGCGGCCCTGACCGTGTCCGTGGTGCCGATCGCCGCGCTCGCCGCCGGGCCGCTCGCGCGGCTGCTGCGCACGCCCCCGCAGGTCGAGGTCGGGGTCGGCTGCTTCCTGGTCGCCGGCGGCCTGGTCGCGCTGGCCATCCCGCCGTCGTCCCACCTCGCCTGGACCGTCGCGCCGCAGGCGCTGGTCGGCCTGGGCCTCGGCCTCACCGTCGACCGGCTCACCGCCCAGGCGATGGAGCTCCGCCTGCCGCGGGCCCGGCACGCCGGCTGGACGATCGGTGCGCGCCACGTCGGCGTCGTCGTCGGGTTGGCGATCCTCACGCCGGTCTTCACCGCGGACCTCCAGGACGCCCAGGAGCCCGCCGAGCAGGCGATCACGGCGCTGGTCATCGACGCCCCACTGCGCGCGGAGGACAAGATCGCGGTCGCCCGCGCCCTCGGCGACGAGCTCGCCGACCAGCAGGGCCAGGTCCCCGACCTGCACCCGGCCTTCGCGAGCCTGGACCTCGCCCCCTCGGAGCAGCCCGCCGCGTCGCAGCTCGAACGCGACCTCGACGAGCAGCTCGAGCGCGCCGCCACCCGGGCGTTCCGCGACTCGTTCCTGATCGGCGCCGGACTGGCACTGCTCGCCCTGCTGACCGTGGTGCTCGGCGCGGTCCGGCCCCGGTCCCGGGAGACCGCGTGAGCGCCGCGGCCCGGGCGCTCGGCCTGCCGGTCGCCGCGGCGGTCCTCGTGGCCGGCGTGATCGGCGTCCAGCTCGCGGGCGGGGGCGGCTCCTTCGAGCCACTCCGGACCGCCGACCCCTGTGTCGAGCGCACCGTCACCTCACGCTCCGACGGCATCGAGGGACTCACCGAGCGGCTGGTGCTGCTCGGCGTCGACGGCGCCGCCTGCCGGCTCTCCGTCAGCCGCGAGGCGCTGACGCTCGAGCTCGGCCAGGGCGGGGAGCGCAGCGACGCCGAGATCGAGGCGCTGCGCGACGGGCTGCGGGACGCCGTACGACGGCTGGACGAGGAGGGCACGCTGCCCCCGGCCTCCGAGCTGGTCGACGAGGCCCTGGACTCGGCCGACCTCAACCGGTTCCTGAAGGCTGCGATCCGCGCCCTCCCGGACTCCGTGGTGAACGCCGCGCTGAAGACCGACGACGTCCTGCTGCGCACCGTCGACGACCTCGACCTGCGCGAGCTGCTCGGCAACCTCGAGGACCAGGGCGACCTGAACGCCCAGCTCGAGACCGCGGTGACCCGGGCGGTCAAGGACTCGCTCGCCGACCGGGTCCGCGACCTGGTCTGAGGGTCGCCCGGGCGCGATCAGCCCGACGCGCGCGCCAGCCTGGCCCGCAGCCGTCGCACCTCCTCCTCGAGCGCGAGGACCCGGCCCACGCCAGCGAGGTTGAGACCTTCCGCCAGCAGCTCGCGGACCCGGTGCAGCCGCTCGATGTCCGCCGGGCTGTAGAGCCTCGTGCCGCCCGACGTGCGGGCCGGATCGACCAGGCCGCGGCGTTCGTAGACCCGGAGGTTCTGGATCTCCATCGACACCATCTCGGCCGCGACGGAGATCGCGAAGACCCCTCGATTTCTCTCGCTCACGGGCTTGAGTCTGACGCATCATCTGGGTATATAAAACCTGTAACCGTTGATACAGGTTCGGCGGACTTACGCAGGACGTCGACCACCCTTCACAGAGAGGAAGAGCCATGCTGCTGCGCACCACCGACCCGTTCCGCGACCTCGACCGCCTGACCCAGCAGCTACTCGGCACGACCAACCGGCCCGCGGCGATGGCGATGGATGCCTGGCGCGAGGGTGACCGGTTCGTCATCGAGTTCGACCTGCCCGGCGTCACCCGGGAGAGCATCGACCTCGACGTCGAGCGCAACGTGCTGACGGTCCGGGCCGAGCGCGTGACCCGCAACGGCGACTGGCAGATGCTGGCCAACGAGCGCACCCGTGGGACCTTCAGCCGCCAGCTGGTCCTCGGCGACAACCTCGACCTCGACCGCATCGAGGCCAGCTACGACGCCGGCGTGCTTCGGCTCGTCGTCCCGGTCGCCGAGCGCGCCAAGCCGCGCAAGATCGAGATCGGCTCCAGCCAGGACGGCGAGCACCGCGAGCCCGCCGCGATCGAGGGCTGATCCCGTCCCGCCGTCGGGGGTCGCCGGTCACGCATCGGCGGCCCCCGCGCGCGAGGATGCGAGGCCGGTCGGAGCACCCTGCTACCGTCTGAGGTGTTGAAGGGGGTTCTCCCCACCCGGTGGCCACAGTGGTCGCCGAGCTCATCGCCTGTTCGTTGGTCTTCGGTCAGCTGGACATACACGCCATGTCTTCAGCTCGCAGCGAGCGCCCCGCGCGCGCTGCATCCACCGCAACGAAAGAGGAATCAGATGACCCAGGGCACCGTGAAGTGGTTCAACGACGACAAGGGCTTCGGCTTCATCGCCCAGGACGGTGGCGGCGCGGACGTGTTCGTCCACCACACCAACATCCAGGGCACCGGCTTCAAGAGCCTCGCGGAGAACCAGAAGGTCGAGTTCGACGTCGTCGCCGGCCAGAAGGGCCCGCAGGCCGAGAACGTCCGCGCGGTCTGAGAAGACCCCGCACCGCCGAACGGCGGCTCCCGGCTCAGGCCGGGAGTCGCCGTTCGTGCGTTTCCGGAGGGGGGTGTCCTACTTCCCCGGATCACCGGGAAAGTAGGACGTTCCTGGGCGAAGCATCCCCCGGGAACGTCAGGGAAACCCCGAGAGGTCGGCGATCGGGGCCGGCGATCAGTCCGCGGTCGCCGACGCCCCCGTGATCGGCGTGATCCAGGACTGATGCGTCGCGCTGTTCTTGGTGATCGCCAGCAGCTCGTCCATGTGGGGCTCCAGCCCGGTCACCTTGTCGAGCGGCACGCCGACGATCAGCTGGAAGCCCAGGCCGCGCCAGGCCTGCACGGCGCGGCCGGCGAACTCCGAGTCGGCCTTCACGAAGCCCTCGTCGAGGAAGACCGGGGCGAAGCGGGGCCGCGAGCGGGTCTCGTCGCCGAGGCGGAAGCGCAGCGCGGAGCCGACGATGAAGGCCACCAGCTCCTGGCTCTCACCGCCGCTCTTCTCCCCCAGCGTCCGGTACGTCGCCCGCAGCTCGCCGGTCGCCGGGTCGTAGCGCTCGGCGCTGATCTCGACGTGCCGTCGTACGTCGAGCAACCGGTCGCGGTCGGTCGCGGCGGCGCCGGCCTCGCCGACCTGGGTCGGCTTGCGCAGCTGCTGCATGAAGCGGCTGAGGTCCGCGAAGCGGCGCTCGAGGTCGTCCTCGGCCAGCTCGGTGGTGGCCGCGGCGGAGAGGGCCCGCAGGTCCTTCATGAAGACCTGGACGTGGGCCGGGGCCAGCCGGCGCAGGCGGATCCGGAGCCGGTCGCCGGAGGCGCCGAACTCCAGGCGCCGCAGGATCGCGTTGATCGGGTCCAGCCGGTCCTCGATCTCCTCGATCGAGGCCGCCATCGCCCCGACCAGCGGGACCAGGTCCTGACCGCTCCACTCGGTGAGCCGGCGCCGCCACTCCGAACGCCGCCCGGCGAGGCCCTTGCCGCGGATCTCGTCGAGGATCCGCGCGTAGTCGGGGTACGACTCCGCGGTGGCGCCCAGGTTGGGCGAGTCCCACTGGAACTTATAGAGCCGGAAGATCCCGGTCAGCTCGTCGTCGACCCGTCGGATCTCGGCGTCGGCCTCGGCGACCGCGCCGTGCAGCCGGTCGGCGAGGCGCTGCGAGGTCTCGGAGAACCGGTCGGGGTCGTCGGGGTCCGCCGGCGCCGCCGCGGCCGCGAACTCGGTGGCCAGCGCGGCGTCCTGCTCGGCGGTGAGCACGACCGCCCCGCTGCGCTCCATCGCCTCGAGCCGGTCGTTGACCAGGTCCTCGGAGTCGATCAGCTCGGCGTGGGTGGAGTTCAGCTCCTGCTGGCGCCGCTCCAGGCCGAAGCGCGCCCGCCGGGTCTGCTCCAGCTGGGCCTCCAGCGCCTCGACCTGCTCCTGCAGGACCTGGAGCTGGTCGTCGGCGGCCAGGATGTCGTCGCGGCGACGTTCGAGGTCGGCGATGCGGCGGTCGCTGCCGGCCACGTCGAGGTCGTCGAAGCGGGCGTCGGCGACCGCGTCGTACGCCGTCCGCGCGCGGGTCAGCACGCGCAGCCGGCGGTCCTGCTCGGTGACCTCCGCGTCGAGGGCGACCAGGTCCTGCTCGAGCGTCGCGAGCTCGGCGTCGATCTCGGCGATCGCGCCCTCGTTGGAGAAGCCGATGATGCTGCGGGCGTCGTTGCGCCCGTGGGCGCCCCGGCGGCCGCTGCGGGTCTGGCCGGCGAGCGTCACCCGCAGCCCGTCGCCCTCGAGCCCGGCCGCGGTCTCCACGCACAGGGCGTTGCGGGCCGGGTCGTCGACGTGGGCCTGCACCCAGCCCGAGAACGGCGAGTCCTGGAACAAGAGCTTGCCGGCGATCCGCTCCGGGTCGCCCGGCCCGCGGTCGGGGAGGTCGAGCTCGGCGCCCTCGAAGGTCAGGCGGCCGCGCAGCTGCAGCCCGTCGATGGCGGCCGAGAAGGCCGCGAGCCGGTCGAGCGGCACCAGCAGCACCCGCGCGGTGCCGCCCAGGACGGTCTCGATCGCGGTGCGCCAGCGCGCCTCCTCGGGCGCGACGTCGAGCAGCTCGGCGACGAACGGCAGCTCGTCGATCCCGAGCCCGCTGGCCTTCGCCACCTCGGCGCGCAGCTCGTGCATCCGGGCCGGCATCCGGCCGGCCCGGCCCTCCAGCGACGCCCGCTCGCCGCGCAGCTCGCCCTGCCGCTGCTGCAGCGGGAAGCGTCGGTCGCGCAGCCCGTCGCGGGCCCGGCCGAGCCGGTCCTGCTGACCCTGCCAGCCGTCGAGCCAGGCGCGGGCCCGCTGCTGCAGCGCCGCGAACGCGGCCTCGGACCCCAACGCGTCCGCGACGCCGTCGGCGTCCGGACCGGCGTCGTCGCCGGACAGCTCGATCAGCGGCAGCAGCCGCTCCTGCAGCACGGCCCGCCGGCCGGCGCGGTCCTCGCGCACCACCGCCTCCTGCTCCAGCGAGAGGGCGAGGGACTGCAGCGTGGAGCCGCCGGCCGCCCGGTGCGCCTCCTTGGCCGCCTCCAGGTCGCTCTGCAGCGCCTTCTCCGCACCGGCGGTGCGGGTGCGCTCCTCGTCGGTGGCCCGGCGGTCGTCGCGGTTGGCGTCGACCGCGCCGCCGAGCAGCCGGCGGTGGGTGCGCAGCAGCCACAGCCGCAGCGGTGTGTCGCCGGGCAGCGTCACGCCGTACGCGTCGAGCTCGCCGAGACGTACGCCGGCCGCCACCCGCCGCTCGTGCAGGTCGGTGATCGGGTCGAGCAGCTCCAACTTCTGCTCCTCGACCCGCATGGCGGAGTACGCCGTGTCGAGGTCGTCGAAGTGCTCGACCGCCCGGTCGGCCGCGGCGTACGTCGAGGGCCGCTCCAGGACCATGTCCTTGTAGAGCTCGTCGACGCTGCGGACCTGGTTGCCGGCCTGGATCCGGGCCAGCAGCCGCAGCGCCTTGGCGCCGTCGCCGTTCGCGCCGATCCCGAGCCGGGCGTGCAGGACCGCGGAGAACTCGGCGTACGTGCGGTGGACGCGGACGCCGGGGTAGAGCTTCTTCAGCGTGTTGGCGTGGAAGCGCTCGGGCACCGCGACCTCGAGCGCGTCGAGCGACAGCGCGCCCTCGTGGGTCACCAGCTGCATCTGCACCTCGCCGGAGCGGGCGGCCCGACGCGGGACGTAGTAGGTCCGCAGTGCGGTGAACCGGCCGCCGTGGTCGTTGACGAAGGTCATCGCGACCGCGCCCCAGGTGTCGGAGCCGCGACCGCGCAGCAGCTGCTCGACCGGTCGCCCGGTGCGGGGGTCGTCGACCACGTCGACCGCGCCGCGCAGGTAGGACAGCAGGTTGCGCTGGCCGACGCCGCGGGCCCGGCCCGCGACCGCGTCGTTGGAGGCGCCGTTGAACTTGGTGTCCGACGGCATCATCAGCGCGGTGTAGGCGTCGAGGATGGTGCTCTTGCCGACCCCGGAGGCGCCCGAGATCATCGTCGCGTCGCCGCGCAGCGGCACCGTGGTCAGGCCGCCGAAGCCGCCCCAGTTGACCAGCTGCAGCAGCGCCGCGCGCCACTGCACCGTGTCGTCGGCGGGCGCGTCCACCAGCTGCTGCTCGAAGAGCCCGTCGGTCGTCGTCACTCCGTGTCCTCCCCGTGAACCGGCCCGTCGGGCTGCTCGTCGAACAGCTCCGCCTCGGGCTCGGGCGGCGGCTGCTCGGCGCGGTTGGCCCGCTGCAGCGCCTCCAGCAGCTCCTGCATCAGCTCCAGCGGCAGCAGCGGCTCGACGGCCTCGCTGATCTCGTAGCGGTCGTCGGACGCCGCCCCGATCAGCAGCCCGGACTTCACCACGCTGACCACCGCGTTGCGGGCGCGCTTCTCGTCGCCGGCCTCGTCGGTGGCGTGGGCCGGCCGGAAGCTGGCGACGTACTCGACGATGTCCTCGCGGTCGACGAAGACCCGCGCGTCCCCGCCCGCCAGACCGGCGCGCAGCCGGTCACGCAGGTGGACCAGCACCAGCGTCTCCTCGCGCGACCACGCGGCGTCGTAGAGCAGGGTCGGGAAGCGGCTGCCGGTCTCGGAGGTGGCCTGGCGCTTCCAGGCGACCTCGCGCGACCGGTCGACCACGAGGTCGAGGAACAGGTCGTTGAGGCGCGAGCGGAGCACCCGCTCGTGGTCGACCAGCACCGGCCAGTCGCGCCGGTGGGTGCGGGCGCTGATGAAGCGCTGCTTCAGCAGCGCGACCAGGGCCCGGCGCTGGGCGTACTCCAGCCCGCCCTCGTCGCCCTCGAAGAGCGAGACCGACGAGTCGTCGATCGGCTCGACGTCGAGGTCGACGTCCAGGTCGACGTCCGGATCGGGGTCGGTCACGGGGCTGCTGTCGAGGTCGGCGTCGACGCTCATCGCGCGGCGTCCTCTCGGGTCTCGGGTCGGCGGTCGGGGTCGGGCAGGGGGGTGCGGGGCACCGAGAAGGTACGGCGGCTGCCGTCGGGCCGGACCGTCACGAAGGCTTCCAGCTCCTCCTCGCTGAGCCACTCGCGGTCGGCGGCGAGGTGGAGCAGGCCGAAGATCTCGACCGGCCGCCGCAGCGACGGCTCGAGCCGGTCGAAGAGCTCGCCCAGCGAGCCGGCCGGGAGCAGCGAGCCGAGCGCGTCCTCGAGCCGGCTGCGCAGGGCCGAGAGGCGGGGTCCGCCCTGCGCGAGCAGGCCCTCCAGCGACACGGCGGGCGCCTCGGCCGGGTCGCCGCTGCGGATCCGCTCGGGCAGCACGTCGTCGGCCGGGTCGTAGAACCGCTCGCGCAGGTGCTCGGCCCCGGCCCGGGCCGGGAGGAGGGGTACGTCGTGGACCGCGCGCGGGCCGGTCGTGGCCATCCAGGTCATCAGCTCGGACTCGATCTGGCGCAGCGTCTGCTCGAGCTCGCGGTCGCGGGCCGCGTCGTGGGAGACGATGTACTCCTTCAGCGTGGCGGTGACCCGCGAGCGCTGCGCCAGCACCCGGTCGAGCCCGTCGCGCACGAGCCGCACCGTGCCCTGCAGCTCGGCCCGGTCGGCGTCGCTGATCAGCCCCCCGGAGAGCGGGTGGTCGAGCAGCGCCGTGAGGTCCTCGCGGAGCTGGGTCACGAGCGCGTCGTCGCGCAGCAGGGCGAAGGCGCCCTCGAAGGCCCGACCCTCGTGGGTGGCGGTCATCAGCGCGTCGGCGCGCGCGAGGTAGTCGTCGATCACCTCGCCGGCCGGGCGGTCCTCGGCCCGGAAGGCGGCCAGGATCTGTCCGCGGATGGTGGCGAAGCGCTCCTCGACGCGCGCGAAGTCGCTGGGCAGCGCCGAGATCAGCGAGAGCAGCTCGGTGAACCCCTCGACCATGTAGTCCTCGGTCGCGCTGACCAGCTCGGCGCCGTCGACCAGCCGGTCGCGCTCGGCCTGGAGCCGGGCGATCTCGGCGTTGAGGATGGTCACCCGCGACGTCCGGTCGGGGTTGGCCTCGGCGTTGAAGCGCCGCACGGTGCCGAGGATGGTGGCGATCCGGTGCTCGCTGAGCGTGGCCCGGTCGCGGGCGAGGTTCTTGACCAGCTCCAGGGCCTGCTGGGCGTGGGAGGTCAGCGTGTAGACCTCGTGCCCGGTCTCGTCGAGGGCCCGCACCAGCCACTGCCCGCGCATCCACCGGTGGCACAGGTCGCGGCCGTTGCCCGTCGGGACCTCGGTCTCGCCGGCGAGCCGGATCTCGGCCAGGTGCTCCTCGACCTGGGCGTGCAGGCGCGCGGTCGGGATCGGCTTGTTGTTGCGCCCGAAGGCGGCCCGGAACACGGTGATGACGACGGCGGCCTGCCGTTGGTGCAGCAGGGTGAGGGTCGGCTGCGAGAAGGCGCCCTTGACCCGGGCCAGCTCCCCGGCGATCTCGCTCATCCCTGCTCCTCTCGCGCTCGCGCCCGTGGGCGGTTCGTCAGCGGGCAAGTGTCGCAGAGAGGGCCGACCGTACGATCATCCCGTGCGGGCGATCAGGTACGACGCGTACGGCGCGACCCCGGCGCTGGTGGATGTCCCCGACCCCACCTGCCCCGCCGACGGGGTGCTCGTCGCGGTCGGCGCGACCGGTGTCTGCCGCTCCGACTGGCACGCCTGGCAGGGCCACGACCCGGTGCCGCTGCCGCAGGTGCCCGGCCACGAGTTCGCCGGTGTCGTCGCCGCCGTCGGACCCCAGGTGCGCACGGTCCGGGTCGGCCAGCGGGTGACCGCGCCGTTCGTCTGCGGCTGCGGCCGGTGCGCCTGGTGCGCGGCCGGCGACGCGCAGGTCTGCCCCGACCAGCAGCAGCCCGGATTCACGATGCCCGGCTCGTTCGCCGAGCTGGTCGCCGTACCGGCCGCCGACCTGAACGTGGTGGCCCTGCCCGACGACCTCGACCTCGTCACCGCCGCGGCGCTGGGCTGCCGGTTCGCCACGTCGTACCGCGCGCTGACGGCGCACGGTCGGGTCGGGCCGGGCGACTGGGTGGCCGTGCACGGCTGCGGCGGCGTGGGGCTCTCGGCGGTGATGATCGCGGCCGCGCTCGGCGCCCGGGTCGTCGCGGTCGACCTGTCGGACCAAGCGCTCGCCCTCGCGACGGAGCTGGGCGCCGAGGTCGTGCTGACCGGCGGCGCCGACGCCGCCCGGCGGGTGGTCGAGGCCACCGGCGGCGGGGCGCACGTGTCGCTGGACGCCGTCGGCTCCCCCGCCACCGCCGTCGCGTCGGTGTCGTCCCTGCGCCCGCGCGGTCGCCACGTCCAGGTCGGGCTGCTGCTGGGCGAGCAGGCGACGCCGCCGCTGCCGATGGACCTCGTGGTGGCCAGGGAGCTGCAGGTCCTCGGCTCGCACGGCATGGCCGCCCGCGACTACCCGCCGATGCTCGACCTGGTCGCGTCGGGCGCCGTACGCCCGGACCGGCTGGTGGGCGCCGTCATCGGGCTGGCCGACGCCGGCGCCGCCCTGGCCGCGATGGGCGAGCCGGCCACCTCGCCCGGGATCACCGTGGTGAGCCTCGAGCGGTGAGGGCCTCCTCGACCACGAAGGCGGTGACCGCGGCCAGGATGACGACCGGCATCAGGTCGCCCGCGGCCTCGCCCAGCAGCAGCACCACGAGCAGGATGCTGGTGACCGGGAGCCCCAGGACGGCGACGCCTGCGGCCATCCCGGCCGCCAGCGCCGGCACGGCACCGAGCCCGGGTGCGGCGGTGCTGGCCACGACCCCGACGGCCGCCCCGAGGAAGATCGCCGGGAAGACCGCACCGCCCCGGAAGGCCCCCAGGCAGACCGCGTAGGCGAGGCCCTTGGCCAGGACCAGCAGGACGAGGGCGCCGGTCGACCACGCCGAGGGGGCGGCGGCGAGCACGCCGAGGGTCGCCTGCCCCGACAGCACCACCTCGGTGGGCGAGCGATCGGTCGCGGCGCCGTACCCCATGGCCGCGGTCGCCGCGACCACGCCCGCGCCGACCGTGGTCGCGAGCAGTCGGGTCCTCGCGCTCTCGGCGACCCGACGCCCGAGCCCGAAGACCGCCCAGGTGAGGGCCGCGACCACGGCCGCGATCGGCACCGTCCACAGCACGTCGCCGACGCGCAGGCCCGTCGGCCCGAGGTCCGGGATCGCCAGCGATCCGATGTCGAGCCCCGTCCACCGGCCGAGGCCGGTGAACACCAACGCCCCGACCCCGCTCGCGACCAGGCACGGCAGCAGCACCAGCGTCGCCGCGCGACGCCCGAGCCCGAGGAGCTCGAGGAACAGGACGGCGGCCACCAGCGGGTTCCCGAAGATCGCCGAGACGGCGGCGGCTGCGCCGCACGCCGCGAGCACGGGGGGCGGTCGCGGGGTCCGTGGCGGCGCGGGTACGGCGGGCCAGCAGCAGTGCGAGCGCACCACCGAGCGCCACCAGGGGCGCCTCCGGCCCGAGCACCGCGCCGAGCACCAGGCTCGCGGACGCCGCCAGGACCACGCCCGGGAGCTCGGCCGTCGTGGGCGTCGTCCCGGTGTCCAGGCCCCGCGCCGGCACGTGCCCGCCGTGACCGGGCAGGAGGCGGACCGTCGCCGCGACCAGCACCCCGGCGGGCACGAGAACGACCACCGGCCACCACACCGGCACCGCGCCGTCGCCCAGCCGCAGGGGCACCGTGTGCCACACCAGGTGCTCGAGCTCGTGGACCGCGACGAGGAAGCCGAACCCGGCCGCCGACATCGGGATCCCCACAGCGGCTGCCGTCAGCAGGAGACGGACGAAGTCGCGGCTGTGCAGTTCGGTGGGTGGGAGCACGACCCCGACCTCCTCGGGTGGGAGCGCGGACCGACCACGCTGCCGCGCCCAGGCGCCGCCCGCCTCACCTGCTCCGGGTGAGCCCGACCGGCCGGGTCAGCGGTCGATCATCGCCTGCATCGCCTCGTTGTAGCGCTCGCCCTGGACGACGATCGTCGCGCTGGCCTGCTGGATCTCGTCGAGGTCGGCCGGGGTCAGCGCGAGGGACGCGCCGCCGACGTTCTCCCGCAGCCGCGTCGTACGACGGGTGCCGGGGATCGGGACGATCCAGGGCTGCTGGGCGAGCAGCCAGGCCAGCGCCACCTGGCCGGGAGTCGCGTCGTGGCGCTCGGCGATCCGTCCGAGCAGGTCGACGACCGCCTGGTTGGCGGCCAGCGCGTCGGCCTGGAATCGCGGCAGGGTGCGGCGGATGTCGTTGTCGGCGAAGGTGGTGGACGCGTCGATCCGGCCGGTGAGGAACCCGCGGCCGAGCGGGCTGAACGGGACGAACCCGATGCCGAGCTCCTCGAGCGTGGGCAGCACCGACTCCTCGGGCTCGCGCCAGAACAGCGAGTACTCGCTCTGCAGCGCGGTCACCGGCGTCACCGCGTGCGCGCGCCGGATCGTCCCGGCGCCGGCCTCCGACATCCCGAAGTGGCGCACCTTGCCCGCGGCGATCAGCTCCCCGACCGCGCCTGCGACCTCCTCGATCGGCACGCCCGGGTCGACCCGGTGCTGGTAGAAGAGGTCGATCGTCTCCACGCCGAGGCGCCTCAGCGAGGCGTCGGCCACCTCCCGGACGTGCTCGGGCCGGCTGTCCAGCCCGCCGGTCTGCTTCCCGTCGGCGTCGAAGGAGAAGCCGAACTTGGTCGCGATCACGACCTGGTCGCGAACCGGGGCCAGCGCCGCGCCGACCAGCTCCTCGTTGACGAACGGGCCGTAGACCTCGGCGGTGTCGAAGAGGGTCACGCCGAGGTCGACGGCGTCGCGGATGACCCCGACCATCTCGTCGTGGTCGCCGGCCGGACCGAGGCCGTGGCTCATGCCCATGCAGCCGAGGCCGAGGGCGGAGACCTCGAGGCCCTGCCCGAGGGTGCGCGTGTCCATGCTGGTGCTCCTTGCTGAGGCCGAGGTGGATGTGCCCCAAGAGAACACCCCCGCACCTGAGCGCGAGGACCTGTCAGCCGCTACAGTGACGGCTACCACAGTTCAGAAATGCGAACGTGGTTCGATCTGTCGCTCGCCCGGAAGGTCCCGTCGCCGATGTCGCACTCCCGCCGCCCGCTCGTGGTCGGTCTGCTCGTGGCGGTCCTCGCGGCCGCCGGCCTGCTCCCCCTCGCCACCGCGCCCGCAGCGACCGGCGCCGAGGGACGGACCTGGGTGGTCGACGCCGTCGACGACGCCTACGGCAACCGCTGGGAGTCGGTGGACACCCTCACCTCCGAGGTGCGGATCGCGGTCGGGGACACCGTGGAGTGGCAGTTCGACCGGGCCGCCATGGCCCACGATCTGACCTCCGAGGACACCCGCGCGGTGTGGCCGGAGCCGATCCTGGAGCACCGCGACATCGACGGGCCGCCGATCCGCCGTACCTTCTCGGCGCCGGGGACCTACTTCTACCTGTGCTCGATCCACGGCACCCTGATGCGCGGCAGCGTCGTGGTCGAGGAGCCCGGCGCGAACCGGGCGCCGGTGATCGCGCCGGTCGTCGACCCGACCAGCGGCCCGGCGCCGCTGCTCGTCCACGCCACGGCCAACGCCACCGACCCCGACGGCGACCCGCTGACCTACCACTGGGACTTCGGCACGGCCGACGACGCCTCGGACACCTCGACCGCGGCACACACCATGTACGCCTACGACGAGCCCGGCGCGTTCACCGCGACGCTGACGGTCTCCGACGGCCGAGGCGGCGTCACCTCCGAGCAGTTCCCGATCTCCGCCGAGGCGGCCAGCCCGGTCTCCGCCTCCGCCACGCCGACCAGCGGCACCGCCCCGCTCGACGTCGCCTTCACGGCCGCGGCGACCACGACCGGCCTGAGCTACGCCTGGTCCTTCGGCGACGGTACGACGGGCTCCGGCGCCTCGCCCGACCACACCTACGACGAGGCCGGCAGCTACATCGCGACGCTCACCGCCTCCGACGCCGGCGGCGTCGTCGGCACCGACACCGTCGCGATCACGGCCACCGAGGACGGCCACGCCCACCTCCCGACGATCGTTGCCACGGCCACGCCCGGCAGCGTGAGCGCCCCGGCCACGGTGGCGTTCTCCACCGAGGTGACCACCACCGGCGAGCTGCGGTCGTACTCCGACGGCCTGGTCTCCTTCCCCGAGCTGCTCGGCACCGCCACGCTCGTACGACGCCGCGGGTCCACCACCGCCTCCCTGGCGGTGAGCGGCCTGAGGCCAAGCACCGTGCACCCGAACGTGCACGTCCACGAGCAGCCGTGCGCCCAGGACCGCGGGGGTGCGCACTTCCGCTTCGACGAGACGCAGCCGTTCAGCGCGGCCAACGAGATCTGGCCGACCTTCACCTCCGACGCCGAGGGCCACGCCGCCGTGGCGGTCGAGCAACCGCTGCGAGCGGGTGCCCGGGCCGTCTCGGTCGTCGTCCACGACCCCGACAACAGCGCGAAGCGGATCGGCTGCGCCGACCTCGCGCCCGCGACCGGCGAGCTCGCCTACTCCTGGGCCTTCGGCGACGGCAGCACCGGCACCGGCCCCGACCCGGATCACACCTACGCCCGGGCCGGCCGCTACACCGCGACCGTCACGGTCCGCAGCGTGCACGACGGCCACGGGATGGGCCTCGACGGCAGCCGGACCGCCTCGGTGCCGGTCGTCGTCACCGACACCACCGCCCCCGACACCCGGATCACCGGCGGACCGACCGGCACCGTGGCCTCGGGCCGGGCGGCGTTCCGGCTCACGAGCGAGTCGGGTGCGACCTTCTCCTGCCGCCTCGACGCCCGCGCCTGGTCACCCTGCTCCCCCGCCCCCGTCCTCCGCGGGCTGCGCGACGGCGGGCACCGGCTGCAGGTGCGCGCCACCGACGCGGCCGGCAACACCGACCCGACGCCCGCCGTCCGCACCTGGACGGTCGACACGACCGGCCCGCGGGTCCGCGACCTCCGCCCGGCCGGGAGCACCCGCGACCGCACGCCGACGCTGCGCGCGAGGGTCACCGACCGGCGCTCCGTCGTACGACGGGTGGTGCTGCGGGTCGACGGACGTCCGGTGCCCGGTCTTCGGCTGCGCGGCGACCGGCTCACCGCGACCCCGCGTCGCGCGCTGGCGCCGGGGCGTCACGTCGTACGCCTGATCGCCGCCGACGCCGTCGGCAACCGCACCGTGCGGACCTGGCGGTTCACCGTGCGTCGGTGACCGTCCGCGTCCAGCGCAGCCCGTCGTACGACGCGAGCCCGCGACGCTCGAACTCCTCCAGCCAGCCGAGCATCGGCCACGCGCCCCAGCGGCGGTGGAAGAGGGCGGCGTTGCGGAGGATGTCGTCGAGGTGCTCGACGGGCGGACGCGACACCGGATGGTGCTGGTGGAAGGCCCGGGCCGCGCCGTCCCAGGCCAGGCCGAGACCGCTCGCGACCAGCCGACGGCCGAAGTCGGTGTCCTCGGCGCCGTAGCCGACGTACTCCGGGTCGAAGCCGCCCGCGGTCGCCCAGGCCGCCGGCGAGAGCGCGAAGGAGAGCGACCAGAACAGATCCGGGTCGGCGTCCCAGCTGACGTCGCCGGGCGCGGGCGCCGGCCGGCCCGGGTGCGGGTCGTCGAGGGCGGTCAGGTCGGCCAGGGGGTAACCGCCGTCCGGGGGCGGGGCCAGGTAGGTCACCGGGCCCTGCCAGACCGTCCGCGGGTGGGCCAGGACCCGCTCGGCGTACGACGCCACCAGGTCGGGGCCGGCCAGGCAGTCGACGTCGAGGCACACGACGACGTCGGCGCCGGCGTCGAGGGCGGCCCGGGCGCCGCGGTTGCGGGCCCGGGCGAGCGGCAGGCCCCCCGGGTCGGTCGCCACATGCAGCACCCGGCTGCGCAGGCCGACGACGTCGGTCGGGACGATGGCCGGGTCGTCCATCGCCACCACCACGTAGTCGTCGGGCGGACGGGTCGCGGCGGCCAGGGTCCGGTGCTGGCCCCGGAGGTGCTCGTGGCGGCCGTGGGCGAGCGTGACCACGGCGACCCGGCTCATGCCGGCACCGGGCTGACCGCGGCCACGACGTCCAGGAACCGCTCCGCGGCGTGCCCGTCGCACCAGCGCGACCAGCCGCGCCCGTCGAGCCCGGCCGCCCGCTCCAGTCGGCGCGCCCAGCCGTCCTGCGGCCAGGTCTGCTCGACCAGCACGGGCAGCCCGGCCGAGGCGAGGGCGCGGGCCGTGGTGCGCTGCTCGTCGTGCGGCCGTCGCTGGGGTACGACGACCGCGGGCCGGCGCAGCGCCGCGACCTCGGCCAGCGCGTTCTGGCCCGCGTGCGTGACCACCACGTCGGCGTCGGCCAGCACCGGCCGGGGATCGTCGACCCAGCTGCCGAAGCGACGGCTGAGCACGGTCCAGGACCAGTCCGGGGCGGAGGCCCGCGCCCGGACGACCGAGGCCTCGTCGAGGTCGTCGCCGCCGGTGCCGGCGAGGACGACGACCCGGGGCGGGCCGGGGCGTCGTACGGACGGTGCGCCGACCGGGAAGCGGCTGACGGCGCCGATCGGCCGCAGCCGTAGGAGCACGTCGTCGGGCAGGTCGCGCACCAGGCCGGGCACATCGGCCGGCCAGCAGCCGACGAGCGCGTCGGCGACGCCCAGCCCCAAGGCGTGCGCCGCGTCGCCACGGGCGCCGGGAAGCACCACGGCCACGACCGGCACGCCGTGCAGCCGTACCAGCAGCGCGACCTCGACCGAGACGTCGACCACGACGCACGCAGGCCGGGCGGTGGCGATCCAGGCGGCCAGCGCGGCGGTGCGGTCGCGGAGTCCGTCGTCGCCGAGCGGCACCCAGTGCAGCCGACCGTGGGCGGTGGGCCGCAGCGGGCGCTCCCCCTCGTCGTCGCGGCGCAGCTGGACCCAGGGCCCGGGCCAGTCCGCCGGCCGGGGCAGGGACGAGAGGCCGGTGACGACCCGGCCGCGGGCCGCGGCGGCGTGGGCCACCGCCGTGGCGCGATGGAGGTGTCCGCTGCCGTGGTGGTGGACGTAGTAGCCGATCACGCCGCGGCCACCACGTCGACCAGGGAGTCGTAGAGCCGCTCGTAGTCGTCGACCATCCGGTCCAGCGAGCAGTGCCGCTCGGCGTGGCGTCGTACGACGTCGCGGTCGCAGGCCCGGGCCTCGGTGATCGCCCGGGCGAGGTCCGCGACGTCCCCGGCCACGGCCAGCGCGCCCGTCCCCGGGGCCACGATCTCGGGCAGGGCACCGCGGGCGTAGGCCGCGACGGGGGTCCCGCAGGCCATCGCCTCGGCGGCGACCAGTCCGTAGGGCTCGTCCCACGCCGGGGTCACCAGGGCCACCGACGCCCGGCCCAGCAGCCGGGCGAGCGCCAGGTGGTCGAGGTGCCCGACGTGCACGGCGCTGGGCCCGAGACGCGGGGCGATCTCGGCCCGGAAGTAGTCGTCGTCGGGCGCCGGCCCCGCCAGCACCAGCGGTACGCCGGCCGCCGCGGCGGCGTCGATCGCCTCGTGCGGGGCCTTCTCCCGGACCAGCCGGCCCGACCACACGGCCGGACCGCCTCCCGGTCCCGCGCGCCACCGGTGGACGTCGACCCCGTTGAGGATCGTGGTGCTGGGCACCGCGTGCGCCCAGGCCTCGGAGGTGCAGCGGCTGACGGCCACGAAGACGGCCGAGTCCGGGGCCAGCGCCGCCGCCGACTCCAGCCACGGGACGGGCGGGGTGTGCAGCGTGGTCACCAGCGGCACGGTCAGCGCCGGGGCCATGGCGACGGGCAGGTGGTGGAGGCTGTTGTTGTGGACCACGTCGAAGCGCTCGGCACCGTCGCGGACCAGGTCCAGCATCAGGCCGAGGTAGGCGTGGTGCTCGGCCATCCACAGGTCCGAGGGCGCGTTGACGTCGAGCCGCGCGGCCGCGCTCCCGTCGTACGTCGGCACGGCGAGCTCGTGGACGTCGAGCGCCGGGTCGGACCCGGACGCGGCGAACAGGGTCACGTGGTGGCCGCGGCGGCCGAGCTCGATGGCCAGCGCGTGCGTGAGCGCCTCCAGGCCCCCCGCGAAAGGCTCGCGGATCGGGAACCTGCTCGACGCGACCAGGCAGATGCGGAGCGGGCGGACGCTCCTCACCCGGCGGCCCGGACGAGGGCTCGGTAGAGAAGGTCGTGCGCGCGGGCCACGTGGGCGCGCTGGTGGCGACGCAGGTCGATCGAGGCGCCCAGCCGGGGCCGGGTCTCGTGGGCCAGCACGATCGACTCGGCGAGCGTGCCGGCGTCGTACCGGTCCTCGTCGAGGAGGTAGCTCAGCACCGGCCCCTGGTCGGCGTAATAGCCGCAGGTGGGCGCCACCACCGTCGTCCCGAGATCGCGGCAGGCCTCCAGCCAGCCCGAGTGGGTCCCGAACCGGTAGGGCAGTACGGACACGTCGAGCGAGCCGAGGTAGTTCCAGAGCTCCGTGTCGCTGAAGTAGTCGTGGACCCGGAGCTCCAGCTCCCCGGCCGCCTCGCGCTCGCGGAGGTACGACGCCAGCTCGGCGTCCCGGCGGTCCCCGGCGTCGTCGAGGACGTCGCGGTGGGCGTCGACCTGCAGCACGGCACCGGGCAGGGAGCCCACGGTCTCGACCAGCGTCGGCAGGATCGCCATCGGGTCCATGGCCGCGCGCAGGCTCTTGACGTGCAGCCCGACCCGGAAGTCCCAGCTGCGCCGCCGGGCCCGGGCGTCCTGGGCGACGGCCATCGTGCGGAGGTCGACGACGTGCGGGTGCGGGAGCACCTGCGCCTCGCGGGCCCACCGCTCCCGGATCTCCCCCGCTGCGCCGTCGGTGAGGGTGACCAGCGCATCGGCGGCCGGGACCAGCACGTCGAGCTGCTCGTCGTGCAGCCTCCGCGTCCGGTGGTGCGGGTTGCGCAGGTCGTGGACGGTGAACACGAGCGGCTTCCCGCGCTCGCGCAGCACCCGCACCAGGTCGGCCAACCGCTCGGGCGAGACCGCGTCGAAGCCGAACTGCAGGTGGAAGACGTCGAAGTCCGCGCTCGCCGCCCACTCCGGATCGAGCATCACCGGCGGCCACCAGCGCTGGGTGGCCGAGCGCGTCGGGTCGGACGGGTCGGGGTCCGGGAGCCGCCGCGGGGCGGGCCCGTTCTCGGGGGCGAGGTGGCGGACGTAGACGTGACCCGACGGCACGGACGCGACGGTGATCGCGTCCCCTCCCGGACGGGCTGACGTGGGCTGCAGGACGGTCACACCACCAGGTACCCGGGCCCACGCGGGGCCAGGATCGCCCGAGGGGGTGATCGGGCGCGCCGGCCGGGTTCGTTACCCTCCCCCGACGCCCCCTCGCCCACTCCGGGTACGACGAGAGGAACGAGATGTCCCGCCACACGCTGACCCGCCTGGCCGCCCTCCTCGGGACCGCCGCGCTCTCCGTGACGCTGCTCGGTGTCCCGGCCCAGGCCGACACCGCCCGGGTCGACCCGGTCCGCTACGACCCGGTCCGGCCGGGGGCGCCCGCCCCCAAGGCGGCCGCGACCGTCCGGGTCCCGGGCTCGTTCACCGGCTACGGCTTCGACGCCTGCACCGCGCCGAGCCAGGCCGTGATGGACCGGTGGCGCGAGGCGTCGCCGTACTCCGCGGTGGGGATCTACACCGGCGGCGTCAACCGGACCTGCCCCCAGCCCGCCCTGACCGCCGACTGGGTGCGCACCCAGGCCCGCCGGGGCTGGCACCTGCTGCCGATCCACGTCGGGCCGCAGTCGAGCTGCGCCGTGAACCGGGAGTTCCCCGTCGAGATGTCGCTCGACCGGGCCACGGCCGAGCAGCAGGGTCGCGCCGAGGCCCGGACCGCCGTGACCGCGGCGAGGGCGCTGGCCATCGCCGGCGGCAGCACCCTCTACTACGACCTCGAGGACTACGACCTCGGGCCGGACGACTGCCGGCAGGCCGCGTTGTCGTTCCTCTCCGGCTGGACCAAGCAGCTGCACGCCCTGGGCTTCCGCTCCGGCGTCTACTCCAGCATCGGCGCCGCGATCACCTCGCTCGACCTCGCCGACCGGGTCTCCGCCGGCTCCTACGCGATGCCCGACGACATCTGGTTCGCCTGGGGCAACGGCCGGGCCGACACCCGCACCGACTCTCGGGTGCAGAGCAAGCGCTGGGACGGCCACCGGCGGATCCACCAGTACCGCCTCGACATCGTCCAGTCGTACGCCGGCTCCGCGATCAAGATCGACCAGAACTGGGTCGACGTCGGACGCGGCTCGGTGGCCTCGCGCAGCCCCCGCCTCTGCCGGGGCGTGAACGTCGACCTGCGCCGCTACCCCGCCCTGCGCCGCGGCAAGCGCGGCGCCGCCGTCGAGGCGGTCGAGTGCCTGCTGCGCAAGCAGCGCTTCACCCGGGTCAAGCCCGACGGCCGGTACGACGCCCGCACCGTCAGGGCCGTCCGCAAGGCCCAGCGCCGGCTCGACCTGAAGGTGACAGGCCGCGTCGACCGGCGGACCTGGGTCGCACTGTTGTCCCGTGGCACGCGTCCGCTGCTGAAGGTCGGCGAGACCGGTCCGAACGTCCGCCGGGCCCAGCGCGCCCTCGGAGCCAGCCTCCGCGTCCGCGTTCGCGTCGACGGTGTGGTGACCGTGCGCACCGCCGCCCTGGTCCGCAGGTTCCAGAAGCGCGAGGGGCTTCCCCAGACCGGCAACGTCACCGCCGTCACCTGGCGCCGACTGCAGGCCGGCGGCTAGCCACCCCGCTGACCCGTCACTCAATGCCCGCTTTCGGCGGCGTGTCGGATCTGGATCGACGGGTCGGTCCGCGTGCAGATCCGGTACGCCGTACGCCGACCCGTCGATCGTGGACCGACACGCCGAGGAAACCCGGCATCCAGTGACGGGTCGGCGTCGGGTGGGGCGGGCCCTAGGCTGGAGCCGCCCATGCAGACCCCACCGCCGCGCGCCCGCCGCCTCCTACTGACCGTCGACGCGCCCTCGCTGCTCCACCGCAACCACCACGCGCGCGCTCACACCGACCTGCGCGACCGGCAGGGGCGACCCGCCTGGGCGCTGCACGGGATGCTGCGGCAGATCCTCGAGGCGGTCGACCAGTTCGCCCCGGACGCGCTGCTGTTCGGCCTCGACGACCGTCGTACGTCGGTGCGCGAGGGGCTCTATCCCGACTACAAGGCGGGTCGGGCGGTGAAGGACGCGACCCTGGTCGAGCAGCTGGAGCGGGCCGGCGCGCTGCTGGAGGCGCTCGGCTTCCGCACCGTCACCCCCGACGGCTTCGAGGCCGACGACGTCAACGCCTCCGCCGCCGAATGGGCCGGGCGCGAGGGCTGGGACTGCGTCATCGTCACCTCCGACCGCGACTCGTTCGCCAACATCAGCGCGCACACGAAGGTGCTGCGGGTGATCGACGGCGGCATCACCGGCTCCCCCCTGCTGTCCCCCGCCTCGCTCCGGGCGATGTACGGCGTCGCGCCGGAGAACTACCTGGCCTTCGCCGCCCTGCGCGGCGACGCGAGCGACAACCTGCCCGGCGTCGCCGGCATCGGCGAGAAGACCGCCCCGGTGCTGCTGGAGCAGATGGGCTCGATGCAGGCCGTGTGGGCCGACATCGACCACGCCGGGGGCGCGAACCTGGTCGCCACGCTCGACTCCTGGTCGGTCGAGACCGGCGGTCGCCGGGTCGGCACCACGCTGCTGAAGCGGCTCACCGCCCCCGGCGCCCGCGAGCGCTACGACTTCAACGTGTCGATCATGGCCGGCCGCACCGACCTCGAGCTCGGCCTAACCCCCGACGTCCCCGGCTCCCCCGGCCTGCTCCCGCTCGAGCGGACCCGGGTGTCGCGCGTGGTCGACTTCCTCGGCGTCGGCGCCACGACGGACCTGGCGCTGCGGGTGCTCACCGAGCCGCCGGCGTCCCTCGGCTGAGCGGCCGCCTGCCCGCGGTCCCACGAACAGCGCAATTGCGCTGGTGACGGGTCAGTAGCCGACGTACCCGCCCGTAGCCGGCGCAATTGCGCTGGTTGCGGGACCGCCGGGCGGGCGATCTGCGAAATGGATCTGTGAACGCAGGTTTTGCCACATCAGCGCCAGGGTAAAGAAACGTCAGGCACCCAGCACCACCAGCTCCGCCCCCGTCTCGGTCTTACGCAGCCCGTGTCCCGGGGGCGGGCTGCATTTGCAAGCCGCCGCGTGCCTCGGCGGTCGGGGCATGGCTCGCCCCGCCCCCGCGGGGCGAGCCGGGCGGTCCGGGGCGGCGGGTATGGCCCCCGAACCAGCGTTCATCTGGCAACATCTGGGGAATGCCGAACGACTCGGGCTCGGAGAGGCGCGCGCTCGTCGTCGAAGATGACGACGACATCCGCTCGCTGATCGAGTACACGCTGACCACGCAGGGCTTCGAGGTGCGCGCCGTGACCTCGGGGACCGCCGCCGTGGAGGCCGTGCGCACCTTCGACCCCGACCTGATCACCCTCGACCTCGGGCTGCCCGGGATCGACGGCATCGAGACCTGCCGCCGCATCCGCGAGCTCACCGAGGCGTACGTCGTGATGATCACCGCGCGCAACGAGCAGATCGACCGGCTCCTCGGCCTGGAGACCGGCGCCGACGACTTCATCGCCAAGCCGTTCGACGCCCACGAGCTGAAGGCCCGGGTCAACGCGATGTTCCGCCGGCCGCGCCGCCCGTCGGCGGCGACGCCCGTGGCGACGCCGGCCGCGACGGCCGAGCCGGAGACCACCCACGAGGTGCTCCGGCACGGTCTGCTGCGCGTCGACGTCGACGGCCGCCGGGCGTTCAAGGACGGTCAGGAGCTGGCGCTGACCCGCACCGAGTTCGACCTGCTCACCGAGCTGATGCGCAGCCCCGCTCGGGTCTGGTCGCGCGAGACGCTGCTCCGCTCGGTGTGGGGCACCGACTGGTCGACCGACACCCACCTGGTCGAGGTCCACATCGGCAACCTGCGCCGCAAGCTCGGCGAGACCAAGGACACCAAGTACGTCCGCACCGTGCGCGGGGTCGGCTATCGGATGGAGGCGGCAGACTCCTAGTGCCGTGCGTCGGACGTTGTTGATCGGTTGGCGTGCTCCGGGTGCGCGAAGCGTCCAAGGACTTTCGACGCCCGGCACTAGGCCGCGAGGTACTCCTCCAGCGCCGCGTGCGCGCGCTGGGCCGCGTCGGGCAGCATCGAGGCGCGCATCCGGGCCGAGGGCGCGTCCTGACGCCGTACGTCGAGCTCGATCTGCTGAGCGAGCTCGGCCAGCTCGCAGGTGCCGACGGTGGTCGAGGAGACCTTCAGGCTGAGCGTGGCGTCCATCGCGTCGACGAAGTCGGGCGCGTGCAGGGCGCCGGTGATGCGAGCGATGCGGTGGTCGAGCAGGCCCCGGTACTTCTCCGCGAAGGCGCGCGCGAACGCGCGGTCCTTCATGTCGTGCGCCAGCTTCGCCAGCGCCTGGGGGTCGAACACGCTCACCACTCCTCGAGCTCCCTGGGTCCCGCGCCTCTCCCTCAGGCCCCGGACGGCCGCGGGGCGAAGCCGCGGCCGCCCGGGGGGTCTGTGACCAGCAGGGTGCTGGTGGATCGAGGCGACACCCTGAACTGTGCCGGGCCAAGATCAAGCCCGACCGGCCCAAACCCTCAAGGAACGCGCAAAGATCAGCGCGGGGCGACCAGCTCGGCGAACCAGCCCGCGACCACCGCCGGGTCGTGGCGCAGCGCCTCCTCGTGCACCGCGACCTCGGCGACCGCGTGCCCGGGGACGTCGGCGGAGGCCGACCAACCGAAGCACGGCAGCACCCCCTCGCGGGCCATCAGCCCGATCAGCCGCTCGGTCACCAGGTCCGGCTCGACCTCGGCACTGACCTGGAAGGTGTTGGTGTGCGGCGGGTCCGGCGCCACCCGAAGCCCGCGCTCCACCAGGGCCGCGGCGAGGTCGCGAGCCCGCTCGACGTACGACGGCACCTCGGGGAGCCGGTCGCGCAGGCCGACCAGCGCGGAGACGGCGTACGGCGTCATCCGGTAGAGCGTGCCGCCCATCCGGGTCCGCCACTGCCGCAGCTCGTCGGCGACGTCGGGCTCGGTGGCCACGGCCGCGCCCGCGAGGCCGCCCAGGCCCTTGTAGAACGAGACGTAGACGCTGTCGGCCAGGCCGGCGACCTCGGCCAGCGGCCGGTCCCAGAACGGCTGCGACTCCCACAGCCGGGCCCCGTCGACGTGCAGCGGTACGGCGAGCTCGCGGCAGGCCTCGGAGACCCCGACCAGCTCCTCCCAGGACGGCAGCAGACAGCCCGCCTCGCGCAGCGGCAGCTCCACCTGCACCGCCCCCAGCCCGGCCGGGAGCGCCCGCACCCGGGCCGCCGTCGGCACCTCCCGGCCCTGGGTCAGCCACTCGAAGCGGAACCCGTGCAGCAGCCGAGGCCCGTCCTGCTCGTGGTGCAGCTGATGGGCCAGGTCCGGGATCGCGACCCGGGTCGAGCCGCGCCGGTCGCACCAGGTGCGCAGGGTGGCCTGCTGGGCCATCACGCCGCTGACGAAGAAGACCGCCGCCGGCTTCCCGAGCAGCTCGGCGACCTCGGTCTCGAGCCGCTCGACCGGGCCGCCCGCGCCGTACCCGTCCCAGCGGTCGAGGCCCAGGTCGGCGCTGGCCCGGGCCAGCGCGGCGAACGCGCTCGCCGGTGCCTCGCGGCGACGCCAGCCCACCACCGGGCAGGCCAGCATCGCCGCGCGGAACCGGGCCTCGAGATCGTCGGTCACCCGAACAGTCAACCGTGCTCAGTCGACCGTGTCGAAGAACCCCGCGAGCGCCGGGACCCGCCGCAGCACCAGCTGGTCGAGGGCCAGCACGACCAGCAGCGACAGCCCGAACAGCGGCAGCAGCAGCCCCAGCCCGACCAGCGCCACCAGCAGCAGCGGCGAGCGGACCAGCGGCAGCTTGCCGCGCGGGGCACCCACCCGGCCCGCGCCACGCGGCCGGCGCCGCCACCACATCAGCGGCCCGGTGACGCACATGAAGATGATGGCCAGGCACATCAGCGCGGAGCCCCAGAACGACCACAGCCCCAGGCTGCGGCCCTCGTGCAGCCCGATGCCGTGGGTGACCACCTTCGCCAGCGCGGGGTAGTCGTCGAAGCCGTAGGTCGAGACCACCTGCCCGCCGTACTGGTCGATGTGGACGGTGCGCTCGTCCGACGGCGCGTCGAAGGCGTAGCCGATCACCGAGTAGACGCCGCCCTCGTCGTTCGGGATGGTCACCGTCATCGGGTGCCGCAGGCCCTCGCGGTTCGCCACCTCGATCGCGGTGTCGACGTTGGCGGTGTTGGTGCCGTCGTGGCTGTCCGGGTCGGAGGTCGGGACCTCCGACTTCTGGCTGCCCCAGCCGACGTCACGCGAGTGGCTGTGCGGCAGCGACTCGTCGAGCGTCGAGAGCGGGTCGGACGCGGCGCCGTGGTCCTCCGACCACATCGAGGTGCCGCGGTCGGTGGCGATCTCCTGCACCTTGGCGCCCCACAGGCCGGTCCACGGCAGGCCGGAGATCAGCAGCATGAGCAGTCCGACACCGACGAACGAGCCGACGACGCCGTGCCGCGAGCGCAGCTTCGCCCCCTTGCGGCCGGCCTTGCGCATCCGCCGGCGGGCCTTCCAGCCACGCACGAACAGGAAGTAGCCGGTCAGCGCCATCACGATGGCCCAGCAGGCGCCCAGCTCGAGCAGCCGGTCGCCGAAGGTCCCGGTCATCAGGTCGGCATGGAGGCGGACCGCCGTACCGCTGAGGGTGGAGTCGGGGTCCATCGAGCCGAGGACCTCGGGCGTGTAGGGGTCGACGAACACGTCGCGTCCGCTGCCGTCGGCCGTGGTGACCGAGAAGATCGTCGGCCGGCCCTCCTCGCGCGGCTCGGCCATCGACATCACGGTCACGTCGGGGTAGGTCTGCCGCACGGCCGCGAGCTGGGCGGAGTAGGGCTGCTGGACGGCGTCCGCGGACGGCACGTCGACCTTCATCAGGTCCGGGTGCATCAGCGGCTCGAGCTGGAAGCGGAACAGGTAGATCAGCCCGGTCACGGCCAGCACGAGCAGCACCGGCACGACCAGGAAGCTGGCGAAGAAGTGCCAGCGCCAGATGGCGCGGAACAGGCCGCCGCCCTTGCCGCGCTCGCGGCGCTCTCGCGGTGGTGGGGTCGGGGCAGGGGTCGGTGGGGTCAGGGTGTCGGTCATCGGTCCTCGGTCGGGTGCGGTCGAACGGTCGTCGGCAGGGTCAGTGCGCGACGAGCGGAGGACCGCGCCGGGACACGGCCCGAGCGAGGACGAGCGAGCGAAGGGCGGCGGAGGGTGCGGGCGCCGCCGGCCCGAGACGTCGTACGGCGGGCAGCGGGCGGAGCCGGGCCACCACGACCCGGACGGCCAGGGCGATCAGCGTGAAGAGGGCGCGCTCTCCGACCTCCAGCCAGAGGCCCACGGCCGCGGCGACCAGGAGGTGGGCGAGCATCATCGGCGCGTGGCCGGTCAGGTGGTCGAGCAGGTGGCCCACCGGGAGGGTCGGGCCGCCCGCGTGCGCGCCGCCGGCATCGAAGGCGTCCTGGAAGGACCCCACCCGACGGCCGTCGACGGTCGGGAGGCTCCCGCCGGCGGGCAGCGGCCCGGCCGCGGTCCGCGCCGGGTCTCCGGCGTGGCCGGCCGCCGTCGAGAGCACCAGGTGGACGGCGGTCTGCCCGCCGACCAGGAGTACGACGAGCCGCAGCGCCGTGGCCGGCCGGGCCAGGAACGCGGCCGCACCGACCACCGCGACGACGTACAGGAGCGCCATCGCCACCGGCCCGGGCAACAGCCCGTCGGCCGTCACGTGGCCCAGCGCCCCGAGGAAGACCGTCACCGAGGCGAGCAGGACCGCACGGCCCCACAGCACCCCCGGATCCGTCCGCCCCGTCATGGCACCAGATCCTCCCACGTGAACCCCCGCAAGGGCCGAGTCAGCACTACTGGTGCTGACTCGGCCCTCCATTGCTGCTGACTCGGCGGGCGTGGGGGTGGGTCAGTTGAGGATGCGCATGGTGCTGGGGACGCCACCGCCGCGGTGGACGTCCTCGACCAGCTCCTGGAGGGCGGTGAGGGCGACGTTCTGGGACATCGGACCGTAGGAGACGCGGGCGACGCCGAGCTCCTCGAGGCGCTCCAGGGACGGGATGCCGGGGATGCCGATGAGGGTCAGCTTCTGGGGGCCGAAGGCCTCGACCAGGGTGGTGACCTGGGCCTCGTCGAGACGGCCGGGGACGAAGACGACCGGGGCGCCGGCGTCGAGGAAGGCCTTGCCGCGCTCGACGGCGTCCTTCAGCACCTCGGCCGGGTCGCGGTCGCCGGCCTTGACGAAGGCGTCGGTGCGGGCGTTGAGGACGAAGTCCGGCACGCCCTCGGCCTCGGCGGCCCTGATGATCGCCTCGACGTTCGCGGCGGCCTCGGCCAGCGGGCGCATCTGGTCCTCGATGTTGGCCCCGACGACGCCGATGCCGATGGCCTGGCGGATCGTCTCGGCGGGGTCGCCGTACCCGCCCTCGAGGTCGGCGCTGACCGGGAGCTCGGTCGCCTTCACGATCCGCTCGACGGCCTCGAGCATCAGCTCGCGGGGGATGTTCTCGCCGTCGGGATAGCCGTACGACGCGGCGATCGAGTGGCTCGCGGACGCGAGCGCGGTGGTGCCGGGTACGTCGGCGACGACGGTCGCGCTGATGACGTCCCAGACGTTCACGACGGTGAGCAGGGTCGGGTCGCGGTGCAGCCCGAGCAGCTGGGTGGCCTTGGAGGCGGTGCCTGATGAGAGGTCGGTCATGGAGCCGACGCTACTCAGGTCTCCCAGAACACCCGGTCCACGACCGCGCGGGCCAGCCGGGTGTAGCGCAGGTGGTCGTTGAGCATCGCCTCCGACTCCCCCGGCCCGTAGCCCAGGATGCTCGCCACCGCCGCCCGCTCGCGTGGGTCGCGGGGCAGCTGGTCGCTGGGCTTGCCGCGCACCAGGGTGACCGCGTTGCGCACCCGGCTGACCCGCCGCCAGGCCTGCTGCAGCACGGCGGCGTCGTCCTCGTCGACCAGTCCGGCCTCGCGGGCCGCGGCCAGCGCCGGCATCGTGCGCGGCGTGCGCAGCCCCGGCACCTCGCCCGAGAACCGCATCTGGAGCAGCTGGACGGTCCACTCGATGTCGGCCAGTCCGCCGCGGCCGAGCTTGAGGTGGGTGTGCGGGTCGGCGCCCCGGGGCAGCCGCTCCTGGTCGACGCGGGCCTTGATGCGTCGTACCTCGAAGACGTCCTCCTCGGAGATCCCGCCGGCCGGGAAGCGCAGCGGGTCGACGAGCTCCTCGAAGCGTCGCCGCAGGTCGGGGTCGCCGACGACCGCATCGGCGCGCAGCAGCGCCTGCGCCTCCCAGACCTTCGACCACTTCGCGTAGTAGGCCGCGTACGACGACAGCGTGCGGGTCAGCGGCCCCTGCTTGCCCTCGGGCCGCAGGTCGGCGTCGACCAGCAGCGGCGGGTCGCCACCCGGCAGCGCGAGCAGCCGGCGCAGCTCGTTCGCCACCGCGTTCGCGTACGACGACGCCTGTTGCGCGTCGGCCCCCTCGACCGGGTCGTGCACGAACAGCACGTCGGCGTCGCTGCCGTAGGACAGCTCGAAGCCGCCGTACCGGCCCATCGCGACGACCGCGAGCCGGGTCGGGGCCTCGTCGAGCTTCCGCTGCGCCCGCACGGCCGAGCCCGCGATCGCCAGGGTCGCCTCGAGGGTCGCGTCGGTGAGCCGGGACAGGCCGGCCCCGACGTCGGCCACGTCGGTCAGCGCGAGCAGGTCGCCGGCCGCGATCCGCAGCAGCTCGCGCCGGCGCACCGCCCGGACCGCCCGGACCGCCTTCTCGGGGTCGCCCTGCCGGGCCGCGCTCGCGAGCATCTCCTCGGCCAGCGCCTCGGCCGCCAGCGGCGCGAGCGACTCGCCGAGCATCCGCACGCCCTGCGGCTCGCGCTCGAGCAGCGCGGTCGCGTAGCGGGACGTGGCGAGCACGTGGGCCAGCCGGGTGGCGACCTCGCCCTCGTCGCGCAGCGTGGCCAGGAACCACGGCGTCTCGCCGAGCGACTCGCTGATCCGCCGGAACCCGAACAGCCCGGCGTCGGGATCGGGCCCCTCGGCGAACCACTGCAGCATCGCCGGCAGCAGCGCCCGCTGGATGTTGGAGCGGCGGCTGACCCCGCTGGTCAGCGCCTCCAGGTGCCGCAGCGCGGCCTGCGGGTCGAGGTAGCCGAGCGCCCCGAGCCGCTTGACCGCCGCCTCCGGCGAGAGCCGTACGTCGTGCCCGGGCAGCGCCGCCACGGCGGACAGCAGCGGCCGGTAGAACAGCTTCACGTGCAGACGGCGCACCTCGCGCCGGTGGTGCGCCCAGGTCTTCTCGAGCGTCTCGACGGGCGCCTTCAGGAACCCCATGCTGCGGCCCAGCCGGCGCAGCGACGGCTCGTCGGCGGGCACCACGTGGGTACGACGGAGCTGGTCGAGCTGGATCCGGTGCTCCAGGGTGCGCAGGAACTCGTAGGCCTCGTGCAGGGCGATGCCGTCCTCGCGGCCGACGTACCCGCCGTCGGTGAGGTGGGCCAGCGCGCTCAGCGTCGTGGGCGAGCGGATCGACTCGTCGGCCCGGCCGTGCACCAGCTGCAGCAGCTGGACGGCGAACTCGACGTCGCGCAACCCGCCGGAGCCGAGCTTGAGCTGCCGCTCGGCGTCCTTGGCGGGGATGTGGTCGACGACCCGGCGGCGCATGGCCTGGGTGTCCTCGACGAACCCCTCGCGCTCGGCCGCACTCCACACCATCGGCGCGACCAGCTCGACGTACTCCTGGCCCAGGGCGAGGTCGCCGGCGACCGGCCGGGCCTTCAACAGCGCCTGGAACTCCCAGGTCTTCGCCCAGCGCTCGTAGTAGGCGCGGTTGCTGGCCAGGGTGCGGGTGAGCGGCCCCTGCTTGCCCTCCGGGCGCAGGTTGGCGTCGACCGGCCAGATGGTGCCCTCGCGGGTGTGGTCGCCGCAGATCCGGATCAGGTGGCTCGCCAGCTGGGTGGCCACCCTGAGCGCGGCGTTCTCGGGCGCCCCCTCCACCGGCTCGTGGACGAAGACCACGTCGACGTCGGAGACGTAGTTGAGCTCGTGGCCGCCGCACTTGCCCATCGCGATCACGGCCAGCCGGACCTGGCCGGCCGTCTCCCCCACCCGCTGCCGGGCGACGGCGAGCGCCGCCTCCAGGGTGCCGGCGGCCAGGTCGGAGAGCTCGGCCGCGGCGTCGTCGAGCCCGAGGTCGTGGGTCAGGTCGCGCGCGGCCAGCCGCAGCAGCACCCGGCGGTACTCCACCCGCAGCGCGTCCACGGCGTCCACGTCGGGCACCGTCGCCGTGGGGGTCGGGTCCTGCGGGTCGGCGCCGACCACCCGCAGCAGGCCCGCTCGTACGGCGAAGGCCGGGGGCCGGGTCGACCCCAGGGTCGGGTCGGTCAGCTCGAGCCAGTGCTCGGGGTGCCGGGCCAGGTGGTCGCCGAGGGCCTGGCTGGCGCCGAGCACGCCCAGCAGCCGCATCGCCGTGCCCTCGTCGTCGCAGAGCGTCCGGAGCATCGCGGCCGGGTCGTCGAGCGCCTCGGCCAGTCGCACCAGCGCGCCCAGCGCCCGGCTCGGGTCGGCGGTGCGGGCCAGCAGCGCGAGCAGGCAGTCGGCAGCGTCGTCCCCGAGCCGGGCCAGGTCGGCCTGCGCCGCCTCGGTGTCGTCGAAGCCCAGACGGAGCAGGTTGCCCTTGCTCGTCGCCGCCCGCATCACGACGGCGACACCCGGGCGGCCACCCGCGCGAACCCGTGGGCCAGCGGCGCCCAGGTGGCCGCCAGCTCCGCCGCGGCCGCCTCGACCGCGCCCAGCAGCTCCGCCTGGTCGATCCCGGCCGCCTCGTGGGAGCCCGCGTCGTCGGCGGCCCAGCGGCCGAGGATCTCGTGGTCGACCTCGGGGTGCAGTTGGAGGCCCCACGCCCGGGGCCCGAACCGGAGCGCCTGCACCTCCCCGGCCGGCGCGGTCGCCAGCAGGACGGCGCCGGCCGGCGGCTCGACCACCACGTCGTTGTTCCAGTGCACCCCACGGGCCGGCGCGGGCGCCTCGGCGAGCGGACCGAACAGCTCGTCGGTCGCGGCCTCGGCGGTCCAGCCGACCTCGAGCAGGCCGAGCTGCTGGCCGGCGGGGTTGCGTCGTACGACGCCGCCGAGGGCGCTGCTCACGAGCTGATGGCCGAGGCAGATCCCCCACAGCGGCACCCCGTCGGCGACCGCTGTCCGGGCGAGCGCCTTGGTCGGCGCCAGCCAGGCGTGCTCGACGTCGTCGTCGGCGCCCATCGAGCCGCCGAGCACCAGCAGCCCGTCGTGGTCGGCCAGGGTCGCCGGCAGGTCGTCGCCGGCGTACGGGCGTCGTACGTCGAGCTGGGCGCCGGCGTCGACCAGCCACCCGCCGACCAGGGCCGGCGGGCAGTCGTCCTCGTGCTGGACGACCAGGATCGGCATCAGATGACCGGGAGCATCCGGTCACGCTCGAAGGCGGAGACCTGGCCGCGGTACTCGTCCCACTCCGCGCGCTTGTTGCGCAGGAAGAAGTCGAAGACGTGCTCGCCCAGGGTCTCGGCGAGCAGCTCGGAGTCCTCGGCGATGGCGATCGCCTCGTTGAGGCTGCGCGGCAGCGGCTCGATGCCGAGCGCCTTGCGCTCGCGCTCGGTCAGCGACCAGACGTCGTCCTCGGCCTCGCGCGGGAGCTCGTAGCCCTCCTCGATGCCCTTCATGCCCGCGGCCAGCATCACGGCGAACGCGAGGTAGGGGTTGCAGGCGGCGTCGAGGGTGCGCAGCTCGACCCGGGTCGACGGGCCCTTGTTGGGCTTGTACATCGGGACCCGGATCATCGCCGAGCGGTTGTTGTGGCCCCAGCAGATGTACGACGGCGCCTCGCCGCCGAACATCAGCCGCTTGTAGCTGTTGACCCACTGGTTGGTGACCACGGTGATCTCCGGCGCGTGCCGGAGCAGGCCGGCGATGAACTGCCGGCCGGTCTGGGAGAGTTGGTACTCGGCGCCGGCCTCGTAGAAGGCGTTCTGGTCGCCGTCGAAGAGCGAGACGTGGGTGTGCATGCCCGAGCCGGGGTGGGTCGTGAACGGCTTCGGCATGAAGCTGGCCCAGATGTCCTGGCCGAGCGCCACCTCCCGGATGACGGTGCGGAAGGTCATGATGTTGTCGGCCGTGCTGAGCGCGTCGGCGTAGCGCAGGTCGATCTCCTGCTGGCCCGGGCCGCCCTCGTGGTGGCTGAACTCCACCGAGATGCCCATCGCCTCGAGCATGGTGATCGCCTCGCGACGGAAGTCGGCGCCGTGCGACTGCGCGGTGTGGTCGAAGTAGCCGCTGCGGTCGACCGGGATCGGGTCGGCGCCCGCGACCGGGCTGTCCTTGAAGAGGTAGAACTCGATCTCGGGGTGCGTGTAGAAGGTGAAGCCCTTCTCCGCGGCCTTGCCGAGGGTGCGCTTGAGGACGTGGCGCGGGTCGGCGTACGACGGGGAGCCGTCGGGCATCACGATGTCGCAGAACATCCGGGCCGTCGACGGGCCCTCACCCGTGCGCCACGGGAGGATCTGGAAGGTCGACGGGTCCGGCTTGGCCAGCATGTCGGCCTCGTAGACCCGGGCGAAGCCCTCGATCGCCGAGCCGTCGAAGCCGATCCCCTCCGCGAACGCGCCCTCGAGCTCGGCCGGGGCCACCGCGACGGACTTCAGGAAGCCCAGCACGTCGGTGAACCAGAGCCGGACGAACCGGACGTCGCGCTCTTCGAGTGCGCGGAGTACGAAGTCTTCCTGCTTGCCCATGGCTGCAGCGTAGTGGTCGCTCAGTCGCCTTCGAGCACGTGCTCCTCGCGGTCCGAGACCGTCGGCCGGCCCCGGTTGCAGAACACCTCGATCTCGATCGAGCGCGGGCCTTGCGCGAACACCGCGTCGATGTCGTCGTCGGGCTCGGTCTCGAAGCTGACCACCTGCCAGCCGGCGGCGGTGTCGGGGCGCGCCTCGATGCCGTGCGCGACGGTGCCGCGGCACTCCACGACGAGCGCGCCGAACTCGTCGTCCAGCTCGGTGCGCACCCGCTGGGCGTCCGGGTCGGCGCTGGGGGTGGCGGCGAGGTCGGCGGGCGGCAGCGCCGTGCCCACCTGGCCGCGGTCGCGCACCCCCGCGCCCGCGCTGGTCACCGCGAGCACGCCGACCGTCACCGCGAGCGCCGCGGCGACCACCCAGGCCAGGGCGTAGCGCAGCGCTCGTGAGGTCACGCGCCCACGCTAGACGGTGGGTGGGCTCCGCTACGGTCTCGGTGTGGCGCAGGTGCTGATCATCGAGGACGACGCCCGGATCCGGCCCCTGCTGATGAAGGCGCTCGGCGAGCGGGGGTACGCCGTCGCCTCGGCCTCCACCGGTATGCAGGGCCTGTCGATGGCCGTCGAGAACCGTCCCGACCTGGTGATCCTCGACCTCGGCCTGCCCGACATCGACGGCACCCAGGTGCTGACCATGCTCCGCGCCGTCAGCGACGTCCCGGTGATCGTGGCCAGCGCCCGCGACGACGACCCGTCGCTGGTCGGCTGCCTCGACGCGGGCGCCGACGACTACGTCGTCAAGCCCTACACGACCACGCAGCTGGAGGCGCGGATCCGCGCGGTGATGCGCCGTGCAGGCGGGACCGCCGAGGCCCGCGGACCGCTGACGGTCGGCGGGCTGGAGATCGACGTACCCGGGCGGCGGGCGTTGCTGGACGGGGTCGCGCTCGACCTGTCGCCGCGCGAGTTCGACCTGTTGCGCCACCTCGCCGAGCACGCGGGCGAGGTGGTCACCAAGCGGCAGCTGCTGACCGACGTGTGGCACCAGGCCTGGGGCGGGTCCGACAAGACCGTCGACGTCCACCTGTCCTGGCTGCGCCGCAAGCTCGGCGAGACCGCGGCCGACCCGCGCTACCTGCACACGGTGCGCGGCGTCGGCGTACGCCTCGCGGCGCCCGGGGCCTAGGCGTGCGCCGCAGCCTGATCACCACCGTCGCGGCGGCGGTCGCGATGGTGCTGCTCGCGATGCTGGTGCCGATGGCGGTGCTGCTGCGCGACTACGCGCTCGAGGACCGGCTCTCGCGGGCCGCGCTGGAGGTGCAGGCCACCGAGGCCGCCGTGTCGCGCTACGGGACCGACCGCGGCGACCTCCAGCAGTACGTCGAGAGCATCAACCGCGGCGACGGCGTCCGCACGACCGTGCTCTACCCCGACGAGATCAGCGTCGGTCCGGACCCGGGCGAGGACTACGACACGGTGCGGGCCCGCAACACCGGCCAGGCCCGGATCGCCGACGTCGACGACGGGGTCGAGTTCCTGGTGCCGGTCTCGCTCGGCGGCAGCTCCGCCGCTCCCGGGGACACCCCGGTGATCCGGGTCGTGGTCGAGCGGCCCGGGCTGGAGTCGGGGATCGTGCGCAGCCTCGTGGTGCTGCTGCTCCTGGGTCTGCTGCTGCTGGTGGGCGCGCTGGTGCTGGCCGACCGGCTGGGCCGCTCGTTCGTGCAGCCGGTCCGCGCGCTGGCGGCCTACGCCCAGCAGCTCGGCGACCGGCGGCGACCGGAGCCCGTCGTACCAGCGGGGCCGCCGGAGGTCCGGGAGCTCGCCACGGCGCTGAACCGGCTGGTCGGGCGGATCGAGGTGCTGCTCGAGCGGGAGCGGGCCGGGGTCGCCGACGTCTCGCACCGGCTGCGCACTCCGATCACCGCCCTGCGGCTGCGCATCGAGGGCGTCGCCGACCCCGCCGAGCGCGAGCGGCTCGCCGGCGACCTCGACGAGCTGGAGGCGATGGTCGAGCACGTCGTCCGCGAGGCCCGGCGCTCCGAGCGCGAGGGCCTGGTCGCCTCCTGCGACGCCCTCGCGGTGGTGGCCGAGCGGGCCCGGTTCTGGGAGCCGCTGGCCGAGGACCAGGGCCGCGACTTCACCCTCGCCGTCGACCCCGGGGTCGCGCTCGTGCAGGCCGCCGAGGAGGACCTGCGCGCCCTGGTCGACGTGCTGCTCGACAACGTCTTCACCCACACCCCGGAGGGGGCGGCGGTCCGGGTGTCCGGCCGGCTCCGCGACGACGGCGGGGCGGTGCTGTCCGTCGAGGACGACGGAGCCGGCTTCCCCGACGGACTCGACGTCGTCGGACGCGGTACGTCGGGCGCCGGCTCGACGGGGCTGGGGCTCTCCATCGTCGACAAGACCGCCACCGAGTCCGGTGGCGGTCTGTCGGTCGGGTCGTCCCCGTCGGGCGGCGGACGGGTCGTCGTGGAGCTCGGCCCGCCCGCCTAGGTCACTGGATCCCGGGGATCAGCGGACGACGATCTTGGCGCCGCACTTCTGGGTGCTGCCGACCCGCTTCGCGGAGAACCGGAAGGTGTCCTTGCCCTTGGTGTTGCGGGCGAACCGCTCGAGGTCGAGGTCGCCCTCGGCGTCGGCGGTGCGGGTGACCTTGGCGATCCGCTTGCCGTCGTGGCGGACGGCGACGACCCACGTCGAGCCGGGGGTGACGCGGTCGAGGTCGACGTTGACCTCGAAGCCGCGGCCCTCGCGGTCGACGGAGAGCTCGTAGCTGCCGGTGCCGCAGCGCCCGTGCCGCTCGACGTCGGCGCTGGCCGGCATGGTGGTCGCGACCAGGGCGGTGGCGGGGACGGCCGCGAGGGTGAGGGCGGCGATGGTCTTCTTCAGCATGGGGATCTCTTCTCGCTCGGTGTCTCGTGGGTGAGGATCAGCGGGTGAGGCGGGCGACGCAGGGCTCGCCGCCCTCGGGGGTGGCGGTCACGGTGAACTCGTCGCCGTCGTCGCCGTTCGCGGGGACGTCGACGTCGAGCTCGGCGTCCTCGTCGGTGGTCCGGGAGCCGTCGAGGAGGGTGCGGTCGCCCTGCTCGACCAGGACCTGCCAGGTCTCGCCGGCGTTGGCGGCCTGCAGCTCGAAGGTCACCTCGACCTGCCCGTCCTCGTCCTCGACGGCCAGCTCGTAGGCGTTGCCGCCGCAGGTGTCGCGGACGGAGGTCTCGTCATCGCCGCCGAGCGCCAGCCAGGCACCCAGCCCGACCGCCACCAGGACGGCGACGGCCGCGACGGCCAGTACGGCCTTCTTCATGTTCACTCCCGGGGTTCGTGTCGATCTGACTCCCGAAGGTTCGCGCGGCGCGCGCTAAGCGCGAACCAGGCGATCGCTAACGGCAGGTAAAGCCGACCACCCGTAATCCGCCCGCAGCGGCCCGGCCGGGGATACGGTGGCGGTCGCTGTCCCCCACCTGTGCGAGGCCGTCCCGTGAGCTCCACCCGTCCCGTCGTCGCCGGCACCGCGCTCGCCGCGCTCGCCGCGCTCGCCGTCACCGGCCTGGCCCTCCCGGCCCCCGCCGGCGCCCCCGACCCGGCCGGCCGGGCCGCGGAGGGCGTCGTACCGCTGGACGGCGCCGGTCGTACGACGGCGCCGGAGCGGAAGGGTCCGCGGCCGAACATCCTGATGTTCACCGTCGACGACATGACGGTCGGCGACCTGCCCTACCTGCCCAACCTGAACCGCTACCTGGTCAAGAAGGGCACCACCCTCACCCAGGGCACCGCGCCGACGCCGATCTGCGTGCCGGCGCGGGCCAGCCTGCTCACGGGGCAGTACGCCCACAACCACGGCGCGCTGACCATCGAGGGCACCGGCGGCGGCTTCGACGCGTTCCGCGACGCGAACACGCTGCCGGTCTGGCTGCGCCGCGCCGGCTACGACACGTTCTTCTCGGGCAAGTACCTCAACGGCTACGGCATGGACGACCCTCGCTACATCCCGCCGGGGTGGACCGGCTGGCGCGGGTCGGTCGACATGAGCACCTACGGCTTCTACAACACCCGCTACAACATCAACGGCGACGTCGTCACGAAATCCGCGCACAACTCCGACGTGCTCAACGGCTTCACCACGAAGGTGATCGGCGAGCGCGCGAAGAAGCGCAAGCCGTGGTTCATGTGGACCAACTTCGTCGCCCCGCACCACGGCGGTCGGCACGAGTCGGACGACCCCTCGACCGACCTGCTGAAGACGACGATGCCGGCCGCGCGCGACCGCAACACCTTCCGCGACCTCGACCTGCCTCGTGACCCGGAGATGTGGAAGGCGGGCGGCAGCCCGTGGGCGAAGCCGCCGGCGTCGCCGGCGTTCAAGCGGGCGGTGCGCGAGGCCAACCAGCAGCGGATCGAGTCGCTGCAGTCCGTCGACGACGCGGTCGGCGCGGCGGTGCGGAAGCTGCGTCGTACGGGACAGCTGAGGAACACCTACCTGATCTTCACCTCCGACAACGGCTTCCTGGTCGGCCACCACAACAAGGACGGCAAGCTGGTCCCGTTCGACCGGTCGCTGCGGGTGCCGATGGTCGTGCGCGGCCCGGGGATCCCGAAGAACCGCCGGGTCGCGACGCCGACCACCAACCCCGACATCCCGGTCACCATCGCGGCCATCGCCGGCGCCAGGCCGGGCCGCAAGGTCGACGGCGTGAACGTGTTGCCCTACTGGCGCTCGCGCACCGACTACGTCCGCCCGATCCCGATCGAGGCCTATCCGGTGAAGGGGGGTCGCGGCCGGATCTACTCCGGCATCCGCTACGGCCAGTGGACCTACGTGCTGCTGCCCAGCGGCAAGGAGGTGCTCTTCAACCGGGCCACCGACCCCGGCGAGCTGAAGAACGTGGTCCGCAAGAGGAAGTACCGCTCCACCGTGCGCGAGCTGCGCCGGCTGAACCGGGGCTACCGCGACTGCGCCGGCGCGACGTGCCCGGGCACGGAGACCTTCACCGCGCGCTGATCGCGCGTCCGGCTAGGCGTCGTTGGCGCAGCGGAAGCCCAGGTTGCCCGACGTCGAGTCGGGGTACGACGAGGACCGCGCGGCGACCCGGTAGCGGTGGCAGTAGGAGTCGTGGCACAGGTACGACCCGCCGCGCATCACCCGGGTCTCCCCCGCGTCGGGCCCGGTCGGGTTGTCGGGCCCGAACGCCGTCGCGGTGTCGGCGGCGAACCAGTCCGCGCACCACTCCCACGCGTTCCCGCTCATCTGGAACAGGCCGTAGCCGTTCGGCGCGAACGCCTTGACCGGCGCGGTCGTCGCATAGCCGTTCTCCGCGGTGTTCACGGTCGGGAAGGTGCCGGTGAAGATGTTGACCGGCCACCGCCCGCGCGGCCGCAGCTCGTCGCCCCAGGCGAACCGCGCCCGGTCCAGCCCGCCGCGCGCCGCCTTCTCCCACTCCGCCTCGGTCGGCAGCCGCTTGCCCGCCCACGCGCAGTAGGCCAGCGCGTCGTCGTACGAGACGTGCACGACCGGGTGGTTCTGCCGCTTGGTCACGTCGGAGGCCCGGCCCTCGGGGTGCCGCCAGCTCGCCCCCGTCACCGCCAGCCACCACGGAGTCGCCTCGGGCCGGCCGACGACGTCGGACCCGTCCCCGTCGTACGCGAGGTGGAAGACCGCCGAGTAGCCCTCGCGCTCCGCCGTCGTTACGTGGCCGGTGGCCTTCACGAACGCCGCGAACGCCTGGTTGGTCACCGCCGTCACGTCGATCCGGAACGCATCGACCTGCACCACCCGCGCCGGCCCCTCGCCGTCGCCGGGGTAGGCCTCGTCGTGCGTGTCCCCCATCCAGAACTCCCCCGCCGGCACCAGCACCTGCCCCTTGGTGCTGGGCGTGCCGGTCGTCCTCGGGCGCTCGGCCGGCCGTCGCGTCGCGCTGGCGTAGGTGAGGTCCGGGAGCCGTCCGGCTGCGCTCGTCCCCGCGCAGCACGAGGGTGACTGTTCGTCCACCCCTCCACGCTTTCACACCCCGCCACCGTGGTTGAGCAGGTCGCAGCGACCGTGTCGAAACCCGGTGAGCCGACGTACGACGCCGAGCGTGCCCTCCGCTCGCCCGACGGCCTGCAGGCCGCGCCCCACGCAGGTTGAGGTGCGAAGGCCGCCAGGCCTGAGCCTCGAAACCCGGCGAGAACACGTACGGCGCCGAGC
>NZ_JBBBBJ010000010.1:133860-151915 GCF_037120545.1 Nocardioides sp. CCNWLW216 | reverse complement strand
CGCCCCACGCAGGTTGAGGTGCGAAGGCCGCCAGGCCTGAGCCTCGAAACCCGGCGAGAACACGTACGGCGCCGAGCGTGCCCTCCGCTCGCCCAACGGGCTGCGGGTCCGCTCAGCTCGCCGTCTCGGCAGGCGACGGGGTGGCGTCCGCGGGGGCCCGGGCGTGCGGCCGGGTAGCGGGTTGGGCCTGCGTGATCGTGGAGTCTGGCACGCACCCGGTACGTGCCAGACTCCACGATCCTGGGCGTCTCCACCTGCCTGTGGAGGGGGTCGGATTTCTGTGATCGGACCGTGACCCGGGAGGCCCGTTACTCACAGGCCGAGCGCCCCGAATTGTCGGTGGTCACCGCTTGGATGGACGTATGTCAGCCAGCCGCCACGCGCCCCCGCACCCGGTCCCCGGGCTGCTGGCACGCACCGGCGACAACGTCGCCGCCCTCCGCGACGCCTGGCTGCTCAACCTCTCCGCCGACGAGACCGGACGCGCGCTCATCGAGGCCGACCGGCTCCAGTCCCAGCTCACCGAGCTGCAGGCTCGGCTGGCTGCGCACGCCGATGCCGTCGACACCGCCGGACCGTCCGGAGCGACCTCGACGGCGAACTGGCTGGCGGTCGCCACCCGGCAGACCCGGACGTCGACCCATCGGCTGATGCGGCTCGCCGACGCGCTCGACCGCGAGCTGTACGAGCCGGTCCGCCACGCCCTCGCCGAGGACGCCGTGAACCCCGAACAGGCGCTGGTGATCACCGACGCCGTCGACGCGCTGCCCGCCGAGGTGACCGACCGCGTTCGGGAGAAGGCCATCGGGATCCTCCTCGACCACGCGCGCCACCATGACGCGAAGGACCTGCGGCGGATCGGCAAACGGATCCTCGACGTCGTTGCCCCCGAGATCGGCGAGGCCCACGAAGCCAAGCTCCTCGCCGCCGAGGAGCACCGCGCACTCGCGTCCGCGCGGGTGACGATGTCCGACGACGGGCACGGCACCACCTACGGACGGTTCCAGGTCCCCACCGCCACCGGTGACACCCTCCGCAAGATGCTCACCGCCATCGCCGCCCCCAAGCGCCACACCGGCGCCGACCGTGGCGAGGTCCGCCGGCCGGGGCCGGAGCGGATGGGCCGGGCGTTCGTCGAGCTCCTCGACCGGATCCCCACCAACACGCTCCCCAAAGCCGGCGGCGTCAACGCCACCATCGTCGTCACCATCAGCCTCGACGAGCTCCGCAAGGAGGCCGCGGTCGGGACCCTCGACACCGGCCACCGCCTCTCCGCCCACGCCATCCGCAGACTCGCCTGCGAGGCCGGCATCATCCCTGCCGTCCTCGACGGCGACGGCCAGGTCCTCGACCTCGGGCGCACGAGGCGGTTCCACAACCGGGCGCAACGCACCGCGATGGCCGTCCGCGACAAGGGCTGCACCACCAACGGCTGCGACGTCCCACCCTGGCTGTGCCACGCCCACCACGACGACCCCTGGAGCACCGGCGGATCCACCGACGTCACGACCGGACGCCTGCTCTGCCCCAAGCACCACCACCGCGCCCACGACCCGACCTACGAGACGAGACACCTGCCCGGCGGCAAGATCGCCTTCCATCGGAGGACGTAGCCATGCCCAGCGAGCACCAGCCCAGCCTCTTCGCCTCCGACGTGCCGAGCGTCGACGCGGCGTTCACGACCGCGCGCCGGATCGTCCTCGACGAGCACTCGTGGGTCGAGGTCGTGCCCGGGTGGCTGAGCGGCGCGGATGCGCTGTTCGACGACCTGATGACCACGGCCGGATGGGAGCAGCGCGACCGGTGGATGTACACCCGCCGAGTGGTCGAGCCGCGCCTGACCGCGCAGTACCCGCGCCTCGCCGATGCCCCGCACCTGCTCCTCCACACCGCGGCGCAGGCACTCTCGGCGCACTACGGCGTGACGTACGACGGCCTCTGGATCAACCTCTACCGCGATCATCGCGACAGCACCGGATGGCACGGCGACGGGGCGTCGACGCGCCGGCGCGAGTGCGTCGTACCCGTGCTCACGCTCGGGGCTCAGCGGCGCTTCCTGCTCCGGCCGGTCGACGGCGGACCCAGCACCGACCTCCGCCCCGTCGCCGGGGACCTGGTGGTGATGGGCGGGCGGTGCCAGACCGACTGGCGGCACCGCGTGCCCAAGCAGAGCACGCCGTCCGGCCCGCGGATCAGCGTGAACTTCAGCGCGAGCGAGCAGGCGGTGCCCGACTGACGGCGCCGCGCTAGGAGGCCGGCACCCGATCCAGGTCCGCCAGCCACGCGGCGGGCGAGGCGTCGGACGGCATCCGCCAGTCGCCGCGCGGTGACATGGTGCCGCCCGCGGAGACCTTCGGGCCGTTGGGGAGCGCCGAGCGCTTGAACTGCGAGGCGAAGAACCGGCGGATGAAGACGTCCATCCACCGCCGGATCTCGGCCAGGTCGTAGTCGATCCGACGGTGGTCCGGGAAGTTCGGCGGCCAGCCACCGGTGGCGGCGTCGTGCCAGGCGTGCCAGGCCAGGAAGGCGATCTTCGAGGGGCGGTAGCCGTAGCGGACGACGTGGAAGAGGGTGAAGTCCTGCAGCGAGTACGGGCCGACCGAGGACTCGGTCGACTGCGGCACCCCGCCGGCGGCGGTGGGGATCAGCTCGGGCGTGATCTCCTGCTCGACGATCTTCTCCAACACCTCGTCGGTCTCCGGACCGAACTGGTTCGTGCTCACGGCCCAGCGGATCAGGTGCTGCATGAGGGTCTTCGGGACCCCGGCGTTGACGTTGTAGTGCGACATCTGGTCGCCGACGCCGTACGTGCACCATCCCAGCGCCAGCTCGGACAGGTCGCCGGTGCCGAGGACGATGCCGCCGCGGTGGTTGGCGAGCCGGAAGAGGTAGTCGGTGCGCAGGCCGGCCTGGACGTTCTCGAAGGTGATGTCGTAGACCTCCTCGCCGCCGGAATAGGGGTGGCCGAGGTCGGCGAGCATCTGCTCGGCCGCCGGGCGGATGTCGAGCTCCTCCATGGTGATGCCGAGCGAGCGGGCCAGCGCCCAGGCGTACCCCTTGGTCGTCTCGCCGGTCGCGAAGCCCGGCAGCGTGAAGCCGTGGATGTCGGTGCGCGGGCGTCCGAGGCGGTCCATGGCCTTGGCCGCCACGATCAGCGCGTGCGTCGAGTCGAGGCCGCCGCTGATGCCGATGACGATCTTCGGCTGGCCGATGGAGTTGAGCCGCTGCTCCAGCCCGGACACCTGGATGTTGTAGGCCTCGTAGCAGTCCTGGGCGAGGCGCTCGGCGTCGTCGGGCACGAACGGGAACCGGTCCACCTGGCGGCGTAGGCCGAGGTCGCCGGTCGGCGGCGACAGCTCGAACTCGACCGTACGGAAGTCCGGGGAGATCGTGCGCCGGTTGTCGTCGAAGGTGCCCGTGCGCAGCCGCTCCTGGCGGGTGCGGTCGAGGTCGACGTCCACGACCGTACGACGAGGGCCCTCCGGGAACCGGTCGCTCTCCCCCAGCAGCTCGCCGTGCTCGTAGACCATCGTCTGGCCGTCCCACGACAGGTCGGTGGTCGACTCGCCCTGGCCGGCGGCGGCGTACACGTAGGTGGCCAGGCAGCGCGAGGACGCCGACCTCACCAGCAGCCGGCGGTCCTCGGCCCGGCCGACGGTGATCGGGCTGCCGGACAGGTTGGCGAGCACGGTCGCGCCCGCGAGCGCCGCCTCCGCGCTCGGCGGCACCGGCACCCACATGTCCTCGCAGACCTCGACGTGCAGCACCAGCCCCGTCACGTCGGTCGCCGCGAACAGCAGGTCGGGCCCGATCGGCACCTCCTGCCCCGCGAGCACCACCGTGCCCGACACGTCGTCGCCCGGTGCGAACCAGCGCCGCTCGTAGAACTCCCGGTAGGTCGGCAGGTACGACTTCACGGCCACGCCGAGCACCCGACCGCGGTGGACCACGACCGCGGCGTTGAGCACCCGGTTGCCGTGCAGCAGCGGTGCCCCGACCACCAGTACCGACATCAGGTCGGTCGACGCCTCGACCAGCTCGGCCAAGGCGACCTGCACGGCGTCCAGCAGCGGGTCCTGCAGGAACAGGTCGTCGACGGCGTACCCGCTCAGGCACAGCTCCGGGAACACCGCCACCGCCACGCCCTCGTCGTGGCAGGCCCGTGCCTGCTCGACGACGGTGCGCACGTTCGTCGTCGGGTCGGCCACCGCGATCGGGATCGTGCAGGCCGCGACCCGGGCGTAGCCGTGGGCGTAGGCGGAGAAGAAGTCCACGACGGGCAGTTTCGCAGAACGGCTGCCGGATCGGTGCACAGCAGGGTCAGCGAGCGAGGTCGGTGGCCACGTCCAGGCTCGCGAAGCCGTCCAGAGGCAGGTCCACGTCCATGACCCGCGCGAACTCCCCCTCCAGGGGGCGCCAGGCCACCAGTCCTGGACCCCACTGCAGCAGCACGGTCTCCGGGTCGAGCCACTCGCCGTCACGGAAGGCACGGCGGTTTCGAGCATTCAGGTGCAGGTGGGCGAGCAGCTCTGGGGTCGAGACCCCGACGACCACCAGGTCAAGGGTCCGGTACGCCGACCTCTGCAGGGTCAGCAAGCCACGCCCACCCACCACCTCCACTCCGGCCAGCTTCTGCTTGCTCTGCGACCGCCGAAGCTCCGGCAGCTCCACCGCACCATGCGACACCTGCGTCCCGTCGAGCCACTCGATCGACTCCCATCGCCCGTCGTCGGTGGCCCGCCCCGACCACCATCGCCCGTCATCGGCTGCGGACGCCTCCCCGGAACGGAAGGGGAGTGTCGAGCGACGTCCGCTCAGGTCGAGCAGCTCGGTCCGGGGCCGATCTCCGAGGGCCACGACCAGGGACCTGCTGTCGTCCCGCCACTGGACCTCCGAGACCCATCGGCGAGCGCCGACGATCTCGCCCCGCCCCGTCCCGAGGTCGAGCAGGACGACCCCCGCACGCGACCGGCCGGCCCACCAACGCCCGTCGGGCGACAGGCTCCCGGCGCCGTACGTGTCGTGCCCCGGCCATATGGCGTCGTCGAGGCCGAGCTCATCCATCGGCAGCACTCTCCACCGCCCATCGATTCCGTGCAGGAGCAGCGTCTCGCTGGCCCACCCGTCGACAGGCTCCGGCACGCGCTCGGCAGGGTGGTAGACGACCGTCGCACGACCCGGCGGATCGTCGGCGAGTCGCTTGAGCCCGCTGATCGACGCCGGCACCCGACGTGGGAGCCGCGAGTCGAGCCAAGGCCACCCCTGGACTTCATCGGGCGGCTCCTGGACTGCGACGACGACCCGCCGCTCGGGTCGCGCCGGTTCAGACCCCGGGTCCGCCGACCCGAGCATCCGACGAGCAGCGCCACGAGGACCAGGCATGTGCCGAGAAGGCGACGTCGTCGTCCGACGCTCGCTTTCCTGGTCAGCTCGCACTCGTCCATCGGACCTCCTCCGTCTCCGATCACCGTCGCACGGGGGCCGACGGTTGGGGCGGGTTCGATGAGTTCCGTGACGGCCGGGAGTCTGACCCGCATGACCCTCACGACATCGATCAGCCCCTGCCTCTGGTTCGACGACCAGCTGGAGCAGGCGGCGGAGTTCTACACGAAGATCTTCCCGCGGTCCTCGATCGGCCACCTGGCGCGGTACGGCGACGCCGGGCCCGGCCAGCCGGGGACGGTGATGGCCGGCGAGTTCACGATCGACGGCATGACGTTCCGGGGCATCAACGGCGGTCCGATGTACGCCGAGTTCACGGAGGCGATCTCGTTCAGCATCGCGTGCAGCGACCAGACGGAGGTCGACTACTACTGGGACTCGCTCGTCGACGGCGGCGAGGAGTCGATGTGCGGGTGGCTGAAGGACCGGTTCGGGCTGTCCTGGCAGATCGTGCCGAACCGGCTCTACGAGCTGCTCGCCGACTCCGACCCGGCGCGCGCGAACGCCGCCCAGGGCGCGATGCTGCAGATGCGCAAGATCGTGGTCGCCGACCTGGAGGCGGCCGCCGACGCCGTGGGCTGAGAATGAGCGCGTGAGCATCGCCAGCACGCCGGAGCCGCCGTACACCGCCGTGGTCTTCACGAGCCTGCGCACGGAGGGCGACCAGGGGTACGCGCGGATGGCGGAGCGGATGGACCTGCTGGCCCAGGAGCAGCCCGGCTACCTCGGCATCGAGGCGGCCCGGGACGCGGGCGGGCTGGGGATCACGGTGTCGTACTGGGTCGACGACGCCGCGGCCGCGGCGTGGAAGCAGGTCGCCGAGCACCTCGTCGCACAGGAGCGCGGGCGCGAGGTCTGGTACGCCGACTACCGCGTGCGCGTGGCCACCGTCACACGGGCCTACGGGCCCACCCGGAGCTAGCCTGGAGACAGTCCGTGGACTCCGTCAGGGAGCTGCGAGATGTCACAGAAGTGGAGCTCGACGATGAGCGAAGAGACGGCGCCGTACGGCACCGGACCGGGCCAGGCCACCAAGCCGGTCAAGCGGGTCCGCACCCATCACCTCCGGGAGATGAAGGAGCGCGGCGAGAAGTTCACGATGCTGACCGCCTACGAGCAGTACGCGGCGGAGATCTTCGACGAGGCCGGCATCGAGCTGCTGCTCGTCGGCGACAGCGCGTCCAACAACGTCTACGGCAACGAGACCTCGCTGCCGGTGACGGTCGACGAGCTGATCCCGCTGGTGCGGGCCGTGACCCGGTCGGCGAAGCGGTCCCTGGTCGTCGCCGACCTGCCGTTCGGTTCCTACCAGGCGTCCCCGGAGCAGGCCTACCTCACCGCGGTGCGGTTCATGAAGGAGGCGAACGCCCACTCCGTGAAGCTCGAGGGAGGGCTGCCGATGGTTCCCCAGGTCCGCAAGCTGGTCGAGGGCGGCATCCCGGTGATCGCCCACATCGGCTTCACGCCCCAGAGCGAGCACACCCTCGGCGGCTACCGGGTCCAGGGCCGCGGTGACGCCGCGAAGCTCCTGCTCGAGGAGGCTCGCGCGATGCAGGAGGCCGGCGCCTTCGCCGTGCTGATGGAGATGGTCCCGGGCGACGTCGCCGCCGACGTCACCGCCGCCCTCGACATCCCGACGATCGGCATCGGCGCCGGCAACCGCTGCGACGGCCAGGTGCTGGTCTGGCAGGACGCCTTCGGCCTGCGCGGCGGCCGGATGGCCCGCTTCGTCAAGCAGTACGCCGACCTCCGCACCGTGCTGCGTGACGCGGCGTCGGCGTACGCAGCGGACGTCAAGGCCGGCACCTTCCCGGCCGACGAGCACACGTTCTGACCGCAGGGGGCGACGCGTCCCGGGCCTGACATTTGTCATGCCCGGGACGTGATGCACGGCCGAGGGCCCCGGGCCCGGCGACGGCCACGCTGGAGGCATGAACCCGACCCCGGCCGTCGCCCTGAGCGGCGTCACCAAGACCTTCGGCGACGTCGAGGCCGTCCGCGGCATCGACCTGGAGCTCCGGCAGGGCGAGGTCGTCGCCTTCCTCGGCCCCAACGGCGCCGGCAAGACCACCACCATCGACCTGATCCTCGGCCTGTCCCGCCCGACCACGGGCACCGTCCGGGTGCTCGGGCTGGAGCCCCGCCAGGCCGTCGCCCGCGGCCTGGTCTCGGCCGTCATGCAGAGCGGCGGCCTGCTGAAGGACCTCACCGTCCGCGAGACCGTCGCCTACACCGCAGCGCTCTTCGCCGACGCCCGGCCGGTCGACCGCGTCATCGCCGAGGCCGGGATCGAGGACATCGCCGGCCGACGCGTCGCGACGTGCTCGGGCGGCGAGCAGCAGCGGCTCCGGTTCGCAATGGCCCTGCTCCCCGACCCCGCGCTGCTTCTCCTCGACGAGCCGACGACCGGCATGGACGTCGAGGGTCGCCGTACCTTCTGGTCGGCCATCCGGCGCGACGCCGGGCAGGGCCGCACCGTCCTCTTCGCGACCCACTACCTCGAGGAGGCCGACCAGTTCGCCGACCGCATCGTGCTGGTCAGCCACGGCCGGATCGTCGCCGACGGCACCGGCTCCGAGGTCAAGGCGCTCGCCTCCGGCCGCACGGTCCGGGCCACGCTCGCCGACGCCGACACGGAGAGGTACACGGAGGCCCTCGCGGCGCTCGGCGGCGTCGACGCGGTCGAGGTCCGCGGCGACACCCTGCTCGTGCACGCCAAGGACAGCGACGCGGTCGCCCGCTACCTGCTCACCGAGACCCCCGCCCGTGACCTGGAGGTCACGGCCCGCAACCTCGAGGACGCGTTCCTCAGTCTGACCGGAGACGCCCGATGACCACCTTCGACCCGACCACCCGCAGCACGCCGCGCCTCGGCGGGCTCAGCCTCGTCGTCCTGCGGATCGAGCTGCGCCGGATGCTGCGCAACCGCCGTACGGTCATCTTCGCGATGCTCTTCCCCGCCGCCCTCTTCCTGTCCTTCGGCGGCCAGTCCGACTGGGCCGACCGGGTCGGCCACGGCAACGTCGCGGCCTACGTCATGGTCTCCATGGGCCTGTACGGCGCCGCGCTCACCGCCGCCTCCGCCGGCACCGCGGTGGCCACCGAGCGGGCCCTGGGCTGGTCGCGCCAGCTCCGGCTGACCCCGCTGAACCCGGGCGTCTACGTCGCGACCAAGGCCCTGCTCGCGCTGGTCCTCGGGGCGGTCGCCATCGGGGTGGTCAACGTCGTCGGGCTCCTCCAGGGCAAGCCCGACATGCCGCTCGACGTCTGGGTCGGGTGCGCGCTGCTGACCCTGCTCTGCACCCTGGTCTTCGCCGCGCTCGGCGTGTTCGTCGGGTTCCTGGTCCCCGGCGAGAACGCCATGCAGGTGCTCGGCCCCGGCCTGGCCATCCTGTCCTTCCTCGGCAACGTGTTCATCCCGATGGACGAGGGCTCGACGATCTACCGGGTGGCCGAGTGGACCCCGATGTTCGGGGTCGCCGAGATCAGCCGCGCGCCGCTGACGGGCGACCTGTCCTGGCCGGCCGTCCTCAACGCGGTCGCCTGGCTCGCCGTGTTCGTCGCCTGCGCCGCGTGGCGGATGAGCCGGGACACGGCCCGGGTGTGACTACCGTTCGGTCCATGGACGACGACCGGCCGACCCGCCTCGACCGGCTGGGCCCGTTCTTCGCCTCCATCTGGCTGTTCTTCCTGCTCAACCCGCTCCTGGAGGCCTGGGCGCACCGCGACGAGGTGCGCGGCGTCGTCGGCCTGGTCGCCACGGTCGCCTTCGCGGCGTCGTACATGACCCTGTGGATCCGTGCCCGGGCCGACCGGAGGCGGCTCATCGACACGCCGTCGGTGCGGTTCGCGGCGTCGTACCTCTCGCCGCTGGTCGTGCTCACCGCCGTGATGGTCGCGACCCTCGGGGAGCAGGGCCTGACCGGCGTCGTGTACGTCGCGGTCTCGTGCGTGATGGTGCTCCCCGGCCGGGCCGCGCTCGCCGTGGTCGTCGCGCTGGTCGTCGGCGCCCTGGCCCTCAGCGCCGTCGAGGACTGGGGCAGCCAGGTCGGCCTCGCCTTCGCGGTGATGGCCTCCTCGGTGGCGATCTTCGGGATGCGCACCGTGATGCGCCGCAACCTGGAGCTGCTCCGGATCGAGCAGGAGAACGCCCACCTGGCCGTCGAGAACGAGCGCACCCGCTTCGCCCGCGACCTGCACGACATCCTCGGCCACTCGCTGACCGTCATCACCGTCAAGGCCGAGCTCGCGCAGCGGCTGCTCGACGTCGACCCCGAGCGTGCCCGCGCCGAGCTGGCCGACTTGGAGCGGCTCAGCCGGGACGCGCTGTCCGACGTACGGCACGCGGTCACGGGCTACCGCGACCTGACCCTGCCCGGCGAGCTCGCCCGGGCCCGCAACGCGCTGGCCGCCGCCGAGATCGAGGCCCGGCTGCCCGGCTCGGCCGACGAGGTGCCGACCGAGCTGCGCGAGCTGTTCGCCTGGACCGTCCGCGAGGGCGTCACCAACGTCATCCGGCACTCGGGCGCGGGCTGCTGCGAGGTCGTGCTGACCCCGACCAGCGCCGAGGTGCGCGACGACGGACCGGGCCGGGGCGAGGCCGGCGTACCGGGATCGGGCCTGGCCGGGCTGCGTGAGCGCGCGGCCGCCGTGGGTGCCACGGTCGTCACCCGCTCCCTCGACCCCGGCTTCAGCCTCCGGGTGGTCCGCGCATGACGATCCGGCTGCTGCTCGCCGACGACCAGGCCCTGGTCCGCGGCGCGCTGTCCGCGCTGCTCGGCCTCGAGCCCGACCTGGAGGTGGTGGCCGAGGTCGGGGCCGGCGACCTGGTGCTGCCCGCCGTCCTGGAGCACCGGCCCGACGTCGCCCTGCTCGACGTCGAGATGCCGGGGCTGGACGGCATCGCCGCCGCTGCGGAGGTACGACGAGCCGCCCCCGACACCCGCGTCCTCATCGTCACCACCTTCGGCCGGCCGGGCTACCTGCGCCGCGCGCTCCAGGCCGGCGCCGCGGGCTTCGTCGTCAAGGACACGCCGGCCGCCCAGCTCGCGGACGCCGTACGACGGGTGCACGCCGGCCTGCGCGTCGTCGATCCGGCGCTCGCGACCGACAGCCTGGTGGCGGGTGAGTCGCCGCTGACCCCGCGGGAGACCGACGTGCTCCGCGCCGCCCGCGACGGCGCCAGCGTCGCCGCCGTCGCGAAGCGGCTCTTCCTGTCCGAGGGCACGGTCCGCAACCACCTCTCCGCGGCGATCGGCAAGACCGGCGCGGCCAACCGCGCGGAGGCGGTGATCACCGCCGAGGGGAACGGGTGGCTGTGACGCCCGGAGCGGAGGACGGCAGCCGGGGATGGGAGGCTGTCCCCATGAGGATCGGCCTGCTCACCAGTGGTGGCGACTGCCCCGGACTGAACGCCGTCATCCGCGGAGCCGTGCTCCACGGGATCAAGACCTACGGCCACGGCTTCGTCGGCTTCCGGCACGGCTGGCGCGGCGTGCTCGACGGCGACGTGATCGACCTGCCGCGCTCGCGAGTGCGCGGGCTGGCCCGCGAGGGCGGGACGATCCTGGGCACGTCGCGCACGAACCCGATCGAGTCCCCCGGCGGCGGCGCCGAGTCGATCCGCCGGGTGATGGCCGAGCACGGCGTCGACGCGCTGGTGGCCATCGGCGGCGAGGGCAGCCTGGCCGGCGCCAAGCGGCTGTCCGACGCCGGCATCCCGGTGGTCGGCGTCCCCAAGACGATCGACAACGACCTCGACGGCACCGACTACACCTTCGGCTTCGACACCGCGGTCGAGATCGCCACCGACGCGATGGACCGGCTGCGCACCACCGGCGAGTCCCACCGGCGCTGCATGGTGGCCGAGGTGATGGGCCGCCACGTCGGCTGGATCGCGCTGCACTCCGGCATGTCCGCGGGCGCCCACGCCATCCTGATCCCCGAGCAGCGGGTGCCGATGGAGGAGCTGTGCGGCTGGGTGAGCGAGGTGCACGAGCGCGGCCGCTCGCCGCTGGTCGTGGTCGCCGAGGGCTTCGTCCCCGAGGGGTACGACGCCGGCTTGGCCGAGCGCGGGGTCGAGGGCGACGGCCGTCCCCGGCTCGGCGGCATCGGCGAGTACCTCACCGCCGAGATCGAGCGGATCACTGGCATCGAGACCCGCAACGCCATCCTCGGCCACGTCCAGCGCGGCGGGGCCCCGACCGGCTTCGACCGGGTGCTGGCCACCCGCTTCGGGATGGCGGCGGTCGACCTGGTCACCGACCGCGGCTGGGGCCAGATGGTGGCGATCCACGGCACCGAGGTCGTCCGGGTCCCGTTCGAGGAGGCGCTGGTCGGTCTCAAGACCGTCCCGCAGCACCGCTGGGACGAGGCCAAGGCACTCTTCGGGCGCTGACTGGTTACCGGCGGGCCATGCGCACCCGTCTCGGAATCGCCGTCCTCGCCACGACCGCCGCCGTCGGCCTCGGCCTCGTCCTGTCCCCGGTGCCCAGCGGCGCCGCCCCGCCGGCGGACCGGGGGGCCGCAGCCCCCTCGACCGAGCGGGCCGTCGTACCCGCCCTGAAGGTGCGGCGCGTCGTCGGCGGCCTCGACAAGCCGTGGGACGTGCGGCCGGCGGGCGGCGGGCGGCTGCTCTTCACCCAGCGCGACCGGGCGACGGTGTCGCTGTGGACCGGCAAGCGCACCCGCACGGTCCGCGGCTTCCCCAGCGACCGGGTCTGGACCTCCGGCGAGACCGGCCTGATGGGCTTGGAGCTGGACCGCAACTTCGCCAAGAACCGCCGGATCCTGACCTGCCAGGGCGGCTTCACCGCCGGCGGCGGGCACGACGTCGGCGTCTACGCCTGGCGGCTGAACAAGAGCCTGACCCGGGTGGTCGCCGGCAAGAAGCTGCTCGGCGGGTTCCCGACGACGACCGGCCGGCACGGTGGATGTCGCCTGCTGGCCCTGCGGGACGGCTCACTGGTCGTCGGCACCGGCGACGCCGCGGTCGGCACCAACCCGCGCGACCTGACCTCGCTCGGTGGCAAGACGCTGCGGCTCGACGCGAGCTCCGGCAAGCCGTGGCGGACCAACCGGTTCATCAAGGCGGCCAACCGCAACAAGCGCTACGTCTTCAGCTTCGGTCACCGCAACGTCCAGGGTCTCGACGTCCAGCCCGGCACCGGTCGGCTGTGGTCGGTCGAGCAGGGCACCGGCCGCGACGACGAGGTCAACCGCCTCGTCCGCGGCGGCGACTTCGGCTACCACCCGGTCCCCGGCTACAACGAGAGCGTCCCGATGACCGACCCGGGTCTGCCGGGCAAGCAGTACCGCGCCACCTGGACCTCCGGCGACCCCACCATCGCCACCTCCGGCGGCGGGTTCATCTCGGGCCGCCGGTGGGGTGCGTACGACGGCACCTTCGCCGTCGCCGCCCAGAAGGGCGAACGGGTCCTCTTCCTGTCGGTCAAGGGCAAGAGGCTGCAGCAGATCCGCGAGCCCGCCGCCCTGAAGCGCTACGGCCGGATCCGCACCGTCGTCGACGGTCCCGGCGCCGTCTTCTACGTCACCACCGACAACGGCGGCGGCCAGGACGTCATCCTCGCCGTCCGCCCCGGCTGACGCAGCTCGGCCCCCACGCTGGTTGAGGTGCGAGCGCAGCGAGCCTCCCTCGCCCCCGAGCACCTCAACCACCGCCCTGCCACTGCCAGTCGAGCCAGAGGCCGCCGGACAGGATCACGGCGAACCACACGACCGTCGCGACCACCGGCAGTACGGCGACCGCCCGCGGCCGCGGCGTCCACCAGCGGCAGGCCTGGACGAACAGCACCAGCCACACGAGGAGCAGCAGCACGACCGCCCACCACGGGGCGAGCAGCCCGCTGGCGCCGTACAGGAAGAGCACGGAGACCAGGCCGCCCATGCCGACGAACGGCCACGGCGAGACGTCGCCGGGACGACGTCCGCGGCGACCGGGCTTGGCCACTCAGTCCTCGAGCTGCTCGTCGTTCCACTTCGGGTCGTGGTCCCAGTCGTCGTTGCGCTCCTCGACCTTCTCCAGCGCCCGCGACGCCTCGGCGGAGGTGGCGTAGGGCCCCAGCCGGTCGGCGTTGCGGCAGCCGTCGCGCCCCTCGACCGTGTGGTGCTTCAGGCAGAACCAGAACTCGCCGTCGCTGTCGCTCATGAGGGCGAAACTACACTCGTGGCCCGTGACTCCCGTGGCTCCTGCGACCCTCTCCCCCCGGCGCGCCGTCCCGGCGTCGATCGCCCGCCCCGAGTACGTCGACCGCCCCGCGCCGACGCCGTACGACGGGCCGGAGGTCAAGGACGCCGACACCATCGCGCGGATGCGGGTGGCCGGCCGGCTGGCCGCGCAGGCGCGCGAGGAGGTCGGCCGGCACGTCGTCCCGGGCGTCACCACCGACGAGCTGGACCGGATCGGCCACGAGTTCCTCTGCGACCACGGCGCCTACCCGTCGACGCTCGGCTACCGCGGCTTCCCGAAGTCGCTGTGCTCCAGCGTCAACGAGGTGATCTGCCACGGCATCCCGGACAGCCGGGTCGTCCAGGACGGCGACATCGTCAACATCGACATCACCGCCTACCTCGACGGCGTGCACGGCGACACCAACGCGACCTTCCTCGCCGGCGACGTCGACGAGGAGTCCCGGCTGCTGGTCGAGCGCACCCGCGAGTCCCTCGACCGCGCCATCCGGGCGGTGCGGCCGGGCCGCCGGCTCAACGTCATCGGCCGGGTCATCGAGTCCTACGCCGCCCGCTTCGGGTACGGCGTGGTCCGCGAGTTCACCGGTCACGGGATCGGGACGTCGTTCCACTCCGGGCTGATCGTCCCGCACTACGACGACCCCGAGCACGACACCCTGATCGAGCCCGGCATGACCTTCACCATCGAGCCGATGCTCAACCTCGGCACCCACGAGTGGGAGATGTGGGACGACGACTGGACGGTCGTGACGAAGGACCTGCGCCGCAGCGCCCAGTTCGAGCACACCCTGCTCGTCACGGCCACCGGCGCAGAGGTCCTGACCACCCCCTAGACGCAACATTCCCGACACATGCGTGTGGGTAATGTCCGCCCATGACGTCGATGTTCGAGGGCTACGCGTCCACTGGTCCGGCGTACGACGAGATGTTCGACGGCGATGACCTGCGCTCGCCGTACCAGCGGTTGAGCAGCTCGTTGCAGACGATGACCACGCCCGAGCTGGTCAGTCGGGTGGAGGCGCTGCAGGCCAGCTACCTCGACCAGGGCGTCACCTTCGACATCGGCGGCGAGGAGCGGGCGTTCCCGCTCGACATCCTCCCGCGGGTCATCGAGATGGACACGTTCTCGACCATCGAACGCGGGGTGCAGCAGCGGGTCCGGGCGCTGGAGCTCTTCCTCGCCGACGTGTACGACGCGGGCCAGGTCTTCGCCGACGGGGTGATCCCGCGCGAGGTGATCGCGACGTCGTCGCACTACCACCGCGAGTCCGCGGGCGTGCGGCCGCCGAACGGCGTCCGCGTGCACGTCTCCGGGATCGACCTGGTCCGCGACAACGCCGGCGAGTTCCGGGTGCTGGAGGACAACGTCCGGGTCCCGTCGGGGGTCTCGTACGTCATGACCAACCGCCGCGCGATCTCCGCTGCGCTGCCCGAGACCATCGCCGAGCACCGGATCCGCCCGGTGGCCGCGTACCCGCAGCGGCTGCTGGCCGCGCTGCGGGCGGCCGCGCCCGCCGGTGTCGCCGATCCGACGGTCGTCGTCCTCACGCCCGGCGTCTACAACGGCGCCTACTTCGAGCACGCGCTGCTGGCCCGCACGATGGGCGTCGAGCTGGTCGAGGGCCGTGACCTGGAGTGCCGCCGTGGCCGCGTGATGATGCGGACGACGAAGGGGCTGGCCCCGGTGCACGTGATCTACCGTCGCGTGGACGACGAGTTCCTGGACCCGGTGCACTTCCGGGCCGACTCGGTGCTCGGCTGCCCGGGCGTGATCGACGCCGCGCGGGCCGGCAACGTCACCATCGCCAACGCGGTCGGCAACGGGGTGGCGGACGACAAGCTCGTCTACACCTACCTGCCCGACATCATCCGCTACTACCTCTCCGAGGAGCCGGTGCTGCGCAACGTCGACACCTGGCGCTGCGGCGAGCCCGACCACCGCGAGGAGGTCCTGGACCGCCTCGACGAGCTGGTGCTCAAGCCGGTCGACGGCTCGGGCGGCAAGGGCATCGTGATCGGCCCGCGCGCGTCGAGGACCGAGCTCGACGAGCTGCGCGAGAAGGTCGTCGAGGACCCGCGGGCCTGGATCGCCCAGCCGGTCGTCCAGCTGTCGACCGTTCCGACCTTCGTCGACGGCGAGCTCGGCCCACGCCACGTCGACCTGCGCCCGTTCGCGGTCAACGACGGCACCCGGGTCTGGGTGCTCCCCGGCGGGCTGACCCGGGTCGCGCTGGCCAAGGGCGAGCTGATCGTGAACTCCTCGCGCGGCGGCGGGTCCAAGGACACCTGGGTGCTGGCCGGACCGGCCCAGGCCCAGGCCGTCGAGGCCGACCCGGTGTTCGAGCCGGTCGAGATCGTGGAGGTCGAGGAGCCGGTGGAGGAAACCCCTCCGCCGTCCCCGCCGCCGCCCGGTCCCGCCGGACCGGCGCTGAGCGAGCCGAGCTCCCAGCAGGAGCAGCAGCAACAGCAGGGCCGTGGGGAGGCGCGCGCATGCTGAGCCGGATCGCGGAGTCGATGTTCTGGATCGGCCGGTACGTCGAGCGCGCCGAGGACACCGCGCGGATCCTCGACGTCCAGACCCAGCTGCTGCTGGAGGACGCCACCATCGACGAGACCACGACCTGCGCCGGCCTGCTGTCGATCATGGGCGTCGAGGCCGAGCCGGAGTGGGCGGTCGACACCGCGCTGGTCCTCGACCGGCTCTGCTACGACCCGTCCTCGCCCACCTCGATCGCGGCCGCCCTGGCCGCCGCCCGCGAGTCGGCCCGGCGGGCCCGCGAGACGCTGTCGGTCCCGATGTGGGAGGCGATCAACACGACGTACCGCGCCCTGCCGTCGGGGCACTTCGACTCGATGCGCGCGCCGATGATCTTCCAGTGGGTCCGCGAGCGGGCGGCGCTGATCAACGGCACGGCCGACGCGACGATGACCCGCGACGAGGGCTGGCACTTCCTGATGCTCGGCCGCTGCGTCGAGCGCGCCGACATGACCTCGCGGCTGGTCGCCACCGCCGCCCAGTCGTCCGGCAGCACGGCGCCGTGGACCAGCACGCTGCGGGCGTCGGGCGGCTACGAGGCCTTCCTGCGCACCTACAAGGGTCTGGAGACCGAGCGCGGCGCGGCGGAGTTCCTGCTGCTCGATCGGCTGTTCCCACGGTCGGTGGTGTTCTCGCTCAACCGCGCCGAGCAGTGCATCGAGAACCTGGAGTCCTCCGGCCAGCGGGCCGGCTTCCAGAACGAGGCGCAGCGGCTGCTCGGCCGCACCCGGGCGGAGTTCGAGTACCGCTCGCTGTCCGACGTGATGGCCGACCTCCCCAACGAGATGGAGCGGCTGCAGCGCACCTGCGCCCTCGCGACCGAGGCGGTCACCCGCCGCTACTTCGCCGGCTCCGAGGCGCTGACCTGGCAGGGGGCCAACTGATGAGCATGCAGCTGCGGGTCGTCCACACCACCGGCTACGAGTACGACGGCAAGGCGGTGGCGTCGTACAACCAGGCCCGGTTGACGCCCCAGACCACGCCCGAGCAGATCGTCGTGCACTCGCGCCTGGAGGTGACGCCGAAGCCGTGGACCTACGAGTACCGCGACTACTTCGGCACCCTGGTCACCGCCTTCGAGGTCCTCGATCCCCACGAGTCGATGACCGTGACCGCGACCTCGACGGTGCAGACCAACCGGCCCGCGCCCCACGAGCCGCGACTCGGCTGGGAGGACGTCCGGGCCTACGACGTCGCCGACCGCTGGACGGAGTACCTCACCCTCCCCGACCTGGTGGCCCCGCCCGCCGACTTCGCCCAACGGCTGCGGACGCTCGCCGGCGACGCCGCGCTGCCGGGCGACGCGGCCCGCGCGGTGTGCGCCCTGGTCCACGACGAGGTCGAGTACCTCCCGGGGTCCACCGACGTGCAGTCGGTGGCCGCGCTCGCCTGGCAGCAGCGCGCCGGCGTCTGCCAGGACATGGTGCACCTGGTCATCGGCGGCCTCCGCTCCGTCGGCATCCCCGCCCGCTACGTCTCCGGCTACTTCCACCCCCGCGCCGAGCCGGTCGTCGGCGAGACCGTCCGGGGCGAGTCGCACGCCTGGGTCGAGTGGTGGGACGACGGCTGGCACCCCTTCGACCCCACCAACGACACCGCCCCCGGCGACCGGTACGTCGTCGTCGCCACCGGCCGCGACTACCAGGACGTGAAGCCCCTCAGCGGCATCTACTCCGGCGCCGGCACCTCGCAGATGTCGGTCCAGGTAGAGGTCACCCGCCTGGCCTGAGCACCGGGGGTCGAGGTCACCTCTCCAGTGCAGGGGTTTCGACACGGTCGCCAGCGCGACCTGCTCAACCACCGGTTGCGACCAGCACACGCTGGTTGAGGTGCGAGCGAAGCGAGCCTCGAAACCCGTCTTGCCGACAG